>NZ_LMAK01000082.1 GCF_001439665.1 Formosa algae | reverse complement strand
AGACCTGCAATTATGGCTATTGCAATCGCATTTGAAGATGATTTAATAGGGGGATCTACTACACGCGTCATAAGTAAATATTATAAGTTAATTAGGGAGTATTATTTCTTTAAAGGATTGGATTAGAGTAAAAAAAAATCACTTGGTGTTTTTTATAACATCCTAGTGATTTTTTTTATAATTTAATTATTACCAACCTGGGTTTTGGGTTAGATTAGGATTTAATTGTAATTCGTCTGTGGGTAGCGGATTTAAATACGCTTTACTTTCATCAAAATTATAATTACCAGTACTAGCAAATGGTAATATAAAGCCGTCTGAATCTAGAGTAACATCAGACTCATCTAAAGTGGTGCTTACAATACCATCATAGTAGTATGCGCCTCTTGGCTGATCACCATCAAATAAAGCATGTGCTCTCCATCTATATAAATCATCTGCTCTAAAACCTTCAGCCATTAATTCTACAGAACGTTCTCTACGCACTTCGTATAATATATCTGTTAACGTATAACCGTAATTAGGCCAATTTGGATCTGTTACGATACCTGCTAAATTTAAATCTGGCATATCTACACGAGCACGTAATAAATTTATAGACTTATCTAAATCTCCTTGAGTAATAGTTCCTAATTCTGCTTTAGCTTCTGCAAAGATTAATAAGGCTTCAGCATATCTCATAATGATTCTAGAAGTATCCTCTGTAAAATCATCATAATTTTCATCATAAACTACGTTTCTATACTTTTCAGATTCATATCCCGTTAATCCAGAATTTGTTGAACCGAAATCTGGATACTCCCAATATTCTTCAGTACCATCATCTTTAATTTCTATTAAATCGCCAGGAGCCATTATAGTTGCTGCTAACCTAGGATCTCTATTCATTTCAAGCGTTGCAAAATTTTCATTTCCTTGATATAAAGAACTCACCGCAGTTGGATTACCATCTATACATAAATAACTATCTATAGCAAATTTTGTAAAACCACTTCTGTTAGGCCAGGTCTGTTGTAAAACATTATTTATACCTAAGTCTATTGAGTTATAATCTCTCCAAAGCATCACTTCACTATTACCAGCATATCCTGTTTGGTTAAATAATGTTTTATAATCGCTATATAAAGAAAACACACCTGAATCCATTAAATCTTCAGCAGCATCTGCAGCTGTTTGTAAAAATGTAGAACCATCTAAACCAGATACTCCAAAATCGGTACCACTATGGTAATGTTCCCAAGTTCCTTCATACAAAGCAACTCTTGCTTTAAGTAGTTGTGCTGCTTCTTTACTAACACGTGATGTTGCAACTTCTGTAAAAGATTGCATTAAAGAAATAGCTGTATCTAAATCTGAAATAATAAAATCTGCAACTTCATTTCTTGGATCTCTTGCTGCATACACATATTCATCATCAAGATTATCAAAATACACAGGGAAAATTGGCACATCTCCATATCTCTTTAATAATTCAAAATAAAAATAGGCTCTAAAGAAATATGTTTCTCCGGTGTACTGATCTATTAACGTTTGGTCTCCTGAAGCTTGATCTACATGATCTAAAAGCCAATTGGTCTCTCTAACTTCATCGAAACTCCAAACTGAAGCAGTTGCACTAGTTGGTACAGTATAACTTAAACCACTTAATCTATTACTAGGCTCTTCTGCAGTTCCAACATCAGAGTACATATCTGGTAAGATATTATAACCAATAGAAGTGGCAGACCAACCAGGCAAATCGTTATACCAGCCATTTACTGCGGCTTGTAGATCTGAAGGTGTGCTATAAAAAGCATCTTCAGAAACTTCATCTAAGGGTGTTTTATCTAAAAAATCATCACAAGATGTTAATGCTAGAATACCACTTAGAAAAAATAATTTTAATATATTTTTCATAATTATTTGTTTTTTTAATTTAGAATGAAACATTTATTCCTGTAGAAAGTATTCTTGATAACGGGTAAGACTGTGCACTACCTGTTAATCCAGTTGTATTTGTTTCAGGATCAAAGAACATTAAATCAGTAATAGTAAATAGGTTTTCTCCTGTAAAATAAAGTCTTAATTTATCTACATGAAACTTACGTGTTACATCACTTGGTATAGTGTATCCAATTTGTAAACTTTTTAATCTTGTGTAAGCTGCATTTTGCATGAATCTATCTGTATTATAACTGTAGTTTTTATTGTTTCTACCACCTCCGGTTTGATACGGTGTTGCGAAATACGCATCTGTATTTGGCCCTAGTGGACTAGCCGTATCTTCTGGTCTGAAATAATCTAAGTGACCTTTCCAAACAAAAGCATGGAACGGACCTTGAGATGGACCTAGAAAACGTTGTTGCGTTGCGAATGATAAATCACGTTTTCCTACACCTTGTATTAAAGCGTTAAAATCCCAGTTTTTATATGTCATTGCCAAATTAACCGAGTATTGGTAGCGTGGCGTAGAATTTCCTAAAACTTTATAATCTCCAGTATCTCCAAGAACATAATTACCTCTATCTATAACATTATCTCCGTTTACATCTTTGTACTGAATATCTCCAGCAACACGTGACCATCCTGTAATGAATGAATAATCTATAACTTCTGTTACAGCCGTAGCATCTTCATCTGTTTGGAATAATCCTTCAGTTTCAAATCCCCAGATATCTCCTAAGTTTTGACCTGCAAAATAATTAGTTAATGCTTTAGTTTCGTTAGGGTAATCTACAATAGTTCTTTCGTAATCACTTAATACAGCTCTAATACTGTAGCCAAAGTCTCCAAGTTTTTGTTTCCATGTCGCTTCAACTTCCCATCCTTCAACTCTAGATGTACCAATATTTGTTAATGGAGCAGACGTTCCTAATTGTGCAGGTAAATCAGCACCTTGTGCAGCCATATCTTCAATATCTGTTCTATACCAAGAGAAGCCTACACCCAATTTATTATTAAATGCACTAAGATCAAATCCTAAATCTGTAGTTTTTACAGTTTCCCAAGTTAAGCTTTCACTTTCTAAATCAGGTGTTTGAGCATAAGTTAAACGATCTCCATCAAATAAATAAGACGTTCCTGCTGTATTTAAAGATATCGTGGTAAGATATAAATAGTTATCTACGTTTTGATTACCTAACGTACCATAAGATCCTCTTAACTTAAAGGTGTTAATGGCATCAATCGGCCAAAAATCTTCTTTTGCAAGATTATATCCTGCAGAAAAACTAGGAAATCCTGCCCATCTATTTTCTGGCTCAAATCTTGAAGACCCATCCTTACGGTAACTAAATTCTACCAAATATTTTTCTTTATAATTATATCTAAATCTACTGAACACTCCAACTGTAGACCAGTGTGAAATAGATTCACTAACATCTTGATCATCATCCAAAGATGCATTTAAAGACACTATATTATTAGAAATTAAATAATCTGTAGAAGCACCTAGTGAATAATAGTCGTAAATTTCACTTTGGAAACCTACTGTTGCATTAAAATTATGATTGTTTATAGATTTATCATAATTCGCGTAAATATTAGGAGAGAAATACGTGTTGAATATTACTGTAGGATCGTAAGACGTAGACTCTTGAGAAACATGATCTACTAACCCATTAGGCACAACTTTCTGACTCGCTAAGATAGAGATCTCTTGAAAATTATTATTTCTTTTATAATTTAAATTGAAATTAAGTTGAAGACCTTCTAACGGTTCTATTATAAATTTTGGAATTACAATTACTTGATCGTTTTCGGTCTTAACACGTTGTTTATCCCAAAATGGATAATACGTGTGTTGTAATAATTCTAAACCATAAATAGGATCATATTGCGGTAAAGTTGGTTTAAGTTTTGTAACTAAATCCAAAACCCTAGATTTATTCCAGAACGTACTATTAGTACTTACTTCTGTTGGAAAATCTGTATAACTCTTTCTGTATTTGGTTAGTAACTCTATTCTTAACCAATCTGTAACTTGACTAGCAATTTTAGCATCTAAATTATATCTTTGGTAAGATTCGTCTCCTACTGCTAAAAGTCCGTCCTCATCATAAGCACCTGCAGAAATGTAAAAATTAGTTTTAGCATTACCACCAGAAATACTAAAATTACTCTTTATTCTCTGTGCCCATTTTTTCATAATAACATCGTCCCAATTTGTAGCACCAGTACCTTCAATACCAATTGTACCATAATCCCAATCGTTTCCTGAAGCATTAGAAGAAATTGATGGTGCACTTCCTGGGTTAGCCATGTTAGCAATAATGTTGGCCAAACCTTCATCGTCGTAATACGGAGTCTGATTATTATTTAAACGTGCATCATTCATAGTGTAAGCAAACTCTATAGGACTAGCACTTTCTGGCCATATAGAAGGTTGCGTTACAGAATAACTGTTACTAAAGCTAACTTTTACATCACCATTTAAATTTTTACCACTTTTAGTTGTTACGATAATAGCTCCAGCAGCAGCTTGTGATCCATATATAGATGCAGCAGCAGCATCTTTAAGTACTGAAACCGTTTTAATATCTTCAGGATCAATATCTGTTAAACTCATTTCAATACCATCTACAAGGACTAAAGGAGATGCTTCTCCAATTGTTCCAGTACCTCCACTTGTTACAAACCCACGAATATTAATATTCGTATCTGCCCCTGGTTCTCCACCTGAAGCTGAATTTGAAATTTGTAAACCTGGCACTGTACCTTGTAAAGAACGCGTAGCACTTGCCGTAGGTCTGTTTTCAAAAACTTCTGTACCTACTTGAGAAACAGCTGCAGTAAGATTTACTTTTTTCTGCTCTCCATACCCTACAACGACCACTTCGTCTAACTGAGACACGTCCTCTTCCAAAACTATAGTAATATCAGTTTCTCCTGCTACTGATACCTCTTTAGAAATATACCCCATATAGGATACAACTAGTATAGGTTTTGGAGTAATATGTGTAATTGTAAACTTACCATCGAAATCTGTTTGAACTCCATTAGCTGTACCTTTTTCAAGAATATTTGCTCCCAATAAGGGTACGCCATTAACATCTGTAACAACTCCTTTTATTTCAAGTTGCTGTAAACTAGAATTTATCTTATTCTCGATTTTTATTGTGTTACCATACAAGCTAAAAGCACTTGTAAAACACAAAAAAGCAAAAGAATTTAAAATTGTTATTAACAGCCTCTTTCTTAAGCAGAAAAAATTACTGTTTATCTTATTTTTCATAAGCTTCATTTTGGTTTAATATTAGACATTAGGTTAATTATTATTAGTTATTTTAAAATCATTTAAAAGTTTAAAATTTATTTCAAATAATTGATTTTCAATATTTTAATCACACCCTTTTTTAGCAAGGCATGTTTTAATAAAATACTCTTTATTAAGCCGTGTTTATGGCTGACTTTAAAAAGTTAACTAAACTTAAATATTTTTATAATTGTTTGTTAATTAATTCGACCAATAACTACTGAACTTCGACCAATACTGAATTGTTTAATTAATTTTTATTTAACACAAACATTATAAAATAAACATTTTGAAACCGTTTTAACACACACTATCATATGTTTTCCTAAAAAAACACATGATATTATGTAGATTATTTAAATAATCTAGAATTTAACTCTTTTTTAATGTATAAGATATTGAGAAGTTATATTAAAGAATTGTTAAGAATAGTTTAAGGATAACAATATCCGTTTTTTATTTAAGAATCCTAATCTGAAGGTTTAGAATATTGCTAACTATTATTAAAAATCTGTAGGTAAAGGCGGTACGTTTTGTACTTCTTTAATATTTTTATTCGCGTTAGAAGTGGTTTCTAAAGTACTGTACCAATACACACCTACACCGTATCCCATATCGCAATCTTCCCAAGACCAAACTTCCATATCTAGTTTTAGAGCAGTTTCAAATGGCATCACATCTAAGGCACGCGTACGGGTTTCTGTACTATATCCCATAGTATTACGTTCGCCTTCTTCTGTTTTTCTGTTTAATTTATTGTACTTATTAGACATGGGTTGTGCATGAAAAGGATGCTCGTAAAAATCTGTACTGACTCCTCCCCAAGAATAGGCGTAATAATCTTCTGTTCCAGTTCCAAAAATTGAAGGAAAAGCTTCGTTATCTACCCAAATTTTTTCATCGCCTTCTCCCCACCAAACTTTTGTTGGATTCATAACTGTAAGCGCATCGCCTACATAAACCCCTTTTCCTTTTAAAGTAATATAGTTCCAATCTGAATATGGACGCGTCGCTACTGGATATTCTCCTCTCCATGCTGCATTAAAGTACATCGAATCGTCCTCCCATTTCCATGTTCCTACCGACGCATTAACGTTTACTGAAACTGGAGCATCACTTAAATTTAAAATAGAAATTTTTGCAGACTCTTGATATGGCATCACCCAGCGTGACGTCATAAAACCTAATTCAGACACACTCGTATTCCAACCGCTTACTGGATTTAATCCTATTCCAGAACCAAAAAAATCACCTATTGGACACCAAACGGTCTCTTTACCATCAAATTCTATTTTTAAAACTACTTTTCTTGTAATTTCAGGATCGTTATAATTATCTAATGCTACAGATAATTCTCTAATTGCTGCATTTCCAGATGGTAACGCCATACCGTGTGCTTCGTTTGGAACCAGAACTTTTTTGAAATCAAAATGTGATGTAGACATCGAACTTTTAGGATGTAACAATGCTTCCCCAACCTGCTGAATTTTCTTTTTCGCACTGTTAAAATCAGACATGGTAAACGATTTTATTTTAGTAGCTGCATTATATTCTCTAAACGTAAATTGATAAAAGAATGCAGGTGCTCTTGTGGTGATTTTACAACTTTTAGCATAAGGTATCGGAAAAAAAGAGACTGCAGATCGGATAGATTTATGTGCAAATGGAAATGGGATTAATCCTGAACCATTAAAAAGTTGCAACATATTACCTTCTATCGTTGGCTCTGTAGCACCATCTATATAAATGCGAATTATAATATCTGTATCTGGAGTGTTTTTAGATCTAAACGGCATCCATGTTCTAACCAATGCCCCAGGAGCTTGGTGGTCCATTAACACCCACTCTTGTTCGCCTTTGCTATTTTTTTCAATACGAATAAAATTAGCATCCTTATCACTAGTGTTATTATCTTTATTATCAAACCAACCTGTAGGTTCCATTTTAGGGGCTTCAACCTCAACAGAATTTCTATTGTAACTACTGTGTTGTTTTAATCGGAAATTAGTTGATGGAAAACGCGCTATTTTATCGCGATCTACCATATCATGTAACAACGTCTTTATAGAAATTTCTGTCTGAATTTGTCCTTGAGCAGACACAGACACACACACACCTAACAAAAGTATGGCAAACATTAAAATTTTGGTTGGTTTTATCATTATAGTAATTGGTTGGTTATTTAAACTAAATAACATGAGTTGTGATATATTATAAAGGCTGATTTAATTCGTACTTTCTCTTAACGTATCGACTTTAAGATTTGCATTATTTGCAATGTGTCTTTTATAATCTTGAGTGTATAATGTGGCTATGCTGCTATATTTTTCTGCAAGTTTATTATAATCTTCCCATGCTTTATCATAGGCTTTAATCCATTTTTTTACATCCTTAGTGTTTCCGCGATCGTCTGCATATTTCATATACACTAAAGTTCTGTAAATTTTATACAGCTTTAAACCATATTCGGCAGATCCGATAGCGTGATTTTTAGTAGCCTCATTTTTCCAATCTATAGATTTCGCTAATTTTACAATCTCTTCCCACTTGGCAATAGATTCATCTTTCTGAGCTAGATTTCGCTCTTGTTCTATATCTCCTTTTACAACCATTGGCCAAGCAATACCTTGATCTCTTGTCCACCACGGATTCATATCTCTATAGGTACTATTTCTACCTCTTACTACAGCCTCTGCAGATAGCAAACATAGTTGTCTAAATTTTGCAATATTATCGCCTTCTAAATGTAGGCGTTCTGTAGCGTATCTATTAAAAATAAAGGCTTCACTTTTATCTGTATGTTGCCCCCATTGTGCGATAACCCAAGAATTTAAATCGCACCACAATTCATCTTTAATATACGGCCCATCCCAGCCTCCTCCACGAGACCATGTCCACATTCCAGCATATAATTCTGGTTTAGCATCTACAAACTCTTGAATACTATTAATGCGTGCTTCGGGCATTCTTGCATGTTCTTCAAATCCTTCTATAACACCATTGGCTATATAATTTGGATATGCTCCTTTACCTTCATATTCCCTTGCAGATTGCACCTCTATAATTTGACGATGACGCCCTTGCCCTATTACTTTACTGAATGCATTAGATCTATGAAAATCACCTTCACAGTGTTTTATACTTATAATTAAATTCTCATGTGGTTCTACAGCATTGCTTACTGCCATATAATTATCTAGATTGGTATCGAAAGCACCCCAAGTACGAAAAATAAGTTGTTTGTCTCGTTTTTCACAAATCTCTTCTTTTAAAATATTGATTAAAGGAATTATCGTTTTTTCAGGATCGTTTTTATCTTCAATAGCTCCTAAATGATAAGGCGCATCATGCAAATACGTTTCTCCAATACGGACCACTAAGCCATCAAGATCTGGAAACTGATCGAACATTTCATTTATCTGTGCACGAATTAATTTTTCCGTTATGGCATCATTTGGATTTCCAAAAGTGGTTTCAATATTATATTTTTCTATTAATCGTTTCGGAAATAACACCAAGTCTGACATGGCATAAATGGCCATATCTTGAGCTTTACATGCCGCATGCATCTGTTTAATTTGTGCGGCTTTTGCGTCTACCCACTTACGATCTTCAGTTCCTTTGGGTAAAATATCTTTATCAACAGATTCCCAATTAATGGCCAATGCTGGAGATTCAAAAAGAAAATAAACTTTTCCATTATACCCCATTTCTTTAATAACTGCAGGATCGTTATATTTAGATACATATGGTGTTTCTCCAGGATTATGATGGACCATATCTAAAATTAACGGATTCTCTGTTGTGTTTTGAGCACCTACGTGTAGTGCTGAAACGCTAAACAGCAACACGACTACTGAGATTATATGCTTTTTAAAACTTAAATGATTCATGTTTTATTATTTTAATTCTTTTTAAAATTGATTTTAAATTCTTTTTCTCTATAATCTCTAACCCCAATTAATGTAACCTGTTCTCCTTTATGTTTTCTCATGAATTTCTGCAGTGTTTTAATGTCTTTTACGATATTTCCATTAATCTTTTGAATAACCCAATCTCTATCCAAACTAGCATCTAACCACATCTTCCCTTTTTCTGAATCTATTTCTTTTATATAACATCCATAATTATAACCTCCTGTTGCATCTATTAAATCTGGATCATCAGCTATATTAATCATCACAGCACCTTCAATTTCTAATTCTAGTGCTTTTTTACTTGATGGTAGTTTTCCTTCTACTTTATACTCTCCTTTTATTAAGGTATCATACCAACTAGGGTAAACAACTTTGTTTACTTTATTAAATTTAACTTCATTTGTAAATCCTAAAGAAATACCATTTGGATTTATCGTTATTGCTTTTATAGTACTTGATTTTTTTATCTGAATAGGATGCTCGTATAACATGGAATTTTGATTTGGTTCAGTACCATCCAACGTATAGTATATTTTAGCTTTTTTATTTGCTCTTACATCTTTTTTTAATGTAACACTTATTTCATCTGAAAAATCTCCTCCAAAAGGTATAATTCGGGTCATTTCGTGTCCAAAACTATCCATCGGAAAATTCTTAAAACCTAATTTTAAAGCGGGTGAATTTTCTTTTACTTGATAATTCGCTTCTTCGACATTTACAAACATAGGATCTGCCGAAACAGCATGTTCATCATAGCCTTTATTTTGCCAATCTTTAAGACCAACACCTTTTATCACTTCAGAATTACTTGGATAATTAATATTCCAATATAAATTATGATCATAATGTTTACTCCACTTCGTTTCGGTTGGTAATCCAACATCTCTAAGAAAAATCTTTGTAGGTTCTTTTTTACCGGGTAGCGCACCAGAGATTACAAAAATATTATTATAAATTTCATCTTCAGAATCTTTTGGCCAAACATGAAATCCTAATGGAACTGCACTTACCGTTATATTATTAAAAACTTTACGAGACATTCCATCTCTTAATTTAATAGTTGATCCTAAACTAAGATTATTATAGATTTCATAATAGCTAGAGCCATCATCTAAATCTATTGTCCAGTTTCCTGCACTAATAGATTTACGGTAGTTAGCAATACGATTATTTCTAACAATAACATTATCTATCGCATCAAGCTTGGTTAGTTTTTTTATAAAATGTTCATCACTACCTCTAGAACCTCTCCATTGCCTTTCTCGTCCCCAAGAATTAAATGGCCCATGTTCTCCTGTTTCTCTAACCGTTTCCCAGATATCATTAAACTCTATTACATGGCCTCCCCAAGTACCATCATTGATACAAATACCTGCTCTTGGACAATTATAAATTGTATTGTGAGCTACTGTAATTTTATGACTCATAGAAATATAAACACCAGCAACTTGCTTTCCATAATCACCAAAATCGTGCATTATATTATTTTCTACAATACAGTTTTTAGGATAATCTAATGATTTTGGTCCAGGCTCCAAATCCATGTTTTTACGCATATCATCCCAATTTTTTCCATCAATATCTCTATCATCCCAAGTTTGATAAAAACGCACAGCCGAAGGTAGACCTACAAAAGCAACAGCACTTTCTCCAACATGTACAAAACGACTATTACTTACAATATTGTTACGATTATAGCCACTTAAAAACACCCCATTACCTCCTAAATATTCAAAATTATTATTAGTAATGGTACAGTTTTCTGTTCCTTGCAAAAAAATTGCTCCACCACGATGTATAGCCCAATCTCCACGTGCTAGAGGTTCATACAACTCCATAAATGTTGATTTTGAATGAGAAAATTCTAATCCATTTATTGTAATATGCTTTACAGGCTTTTCTGCATCTCCTTTTATTTGAATTAAATCTTTTAAAACAGGAACTTCAAACGTTGCATTATGTACATCAATTCCTTCTTCTGGATAGTAATACAACATGTTTTTTTCAACATCTAAAAACCACTCTCCAGGTGTATCTAACTCTTCAAAAATATTGTCTATAAAAAACAATGATAAATTTTTTCCTTTTCCTCCTATTCCTAAAGAACGCTGTAATTGCCAACCTCCTTCGCCCAAAAGGATTTTCTGTTCTTCAATATTAATCCCAGAAATACGGTATTGCATGTTTCCCCAATTATGACTTTGAAATGCATGTACAATTCCTGTACTTGGATTTTGCCATTTCTTATCTGGAAAGTCTTCTTTTTTTAATGTAAACCAAGTATCATATCTTTTATCGGTACCATCTAATACTTCTAAATAACCTTTTCCTCCTCTTAAAGGATTTTCATAATCGTAATTTGGATATCTAGAGCGTATTTTACGATTTCCGTTTACGAAAAGCTGATCAAAATCAATATTTTTTGGAACTTTTGTAGCATAAATACCTTTATCAAACAAATTCCATTTAAGATTGTTTAATGTTTTAGACCCTTTAAGTTTTACTATAGCTCCTGGTAAACTAGAAATAATGATAGGATTTTCTGCTGTTCCTGAAACTTCAGAATTAAATAGAATCGCTTCTTTTAAATGATAAACACCTTCATAAAACCATATTGTAACTGGCTCTCTACCTGCTATTTTTTTTAATTCTTCATTTGCTCTATTAAAACTAGCAAATGGTCTCAATTTTGTTCCTGAATTGGTATCACTACCATTAGGCGAAATAAAAAACTCCTTCATTGCCATTGTTTTTACAGAGCAAAAAAGAGAGTAAATAAAAAATAAACAATAAATTTTTTTCATGTTTTTTTAATTAAATATTTCTATGATATAATTCCCTGCTTCTAATGCAATATGATCTAAATTACCATGAATTATTTTATTATTCACTTTTATTGTAGATGTTCTTTTTACCATAAATTCTGCCTTCATATTTGCTGGAATATCAATAGTAAATTGTTTAGTTTTATCATCTTTTAAAATATAATCGCCCTTAATTTGACCTCTTAACGTAGGCACAACAATAGAGCTAGAATTTAAATTGTCTAATTGAGGTTGAATTTTTGCAACAGCATATCCTGGTGTTTTTGGCTGTATTCCCCAAAGATATCTTGGAATAATATTAGCAGGAGCTGCTCCCCAAGCGTGGTTCCAATCGGCATTGGGTTTATATTTCATATCCCAAGCTTCTAGCGTTATTGTCGACCCGATGTCTATCATATTATACCAACTTCTGTCGTGTGTAGCCGTCATGAGTTCTAAGGCATAATCACTTTCATTAGCATTATATAAAGCTTCAAGTAAATATTGCGCACCATACACACTACAAGCCATACCTCTTGTTTTAATAAAATCTACTACTGTTTTAATATCATTTTCAGGAACAATATTAAATGCCAACGCCATCATATTAGAGTGTAATGAAGCATGGGTTGTATCTTCTCCATCTGTATATATACCTAAATCTTGATTAAATAATTTAGTGTTGATAGATGCTTTAACCTGCTTGGCTAGTTGTTCGTAATCTATTACTTCGTTTGTTTTATTTAGAATTTTGGCAAAATCGGCCATGATTTCTAAATTTTTATAATACAAACAATTTATGACTGTATTAATAGGTGTAAACACAAAACCATCGCGTTCGCCTTCTACAGTGGCTAATTTCCATCCTGTATCTTTTTGTGCAGGGGGCCAATCTACAATATCTTTCAACTTTGTTTTCGGATTTTTAAATCCTAATTTTTTCATGAATTCTGGAGTTGCTTTAGAAGAACTTATTAATCCATCTGCTCTGCGAAGCTCCATTAGCGTTTTATATTTTAATTTATCGTAATACGTCTCGATAAGTTCTGTATTTCCAGTATACATATAATCGGCATGAAACATAAGCGCCACATGTAATTGCCATTCTGTGGGCCATGTTGGTTGTTCCATAAAATACTCTATGGTTTGTCTGGCCATAGCATATTCTCTATCTGTAGTGTAATGACTTAATTGATTTAGGTAAGCATCGGCCTCATAAGGAATACGTTCGCGATCGCCATCGACATACACGCCTGCAAATGTGGTTGCTTTGATAGAGTATTTACACAACTCCCAAACTTGATTTAAGATGGTATCTGAACTTTTAAAATAACTCTCATTATCTTCCCAATATCCAAAATATGCAATCTGATTAAAATCTGCCGCCTGTATTTCCCCCTTAACGTGCTCTATTTCTACATATCTAAAAGGCATTAATACCGGAAACGATACTGGTAAATGTATTGCTTCTGGCTTTGTGTTTCTTTTATCGGGTTTTATAGATATTGTATATGTGTGTTGCTCTGGATGTACAGGAACTACAATCTTTTGATACCGAATAGTCCCTTTAGGTGTTCTGTTTATTTTATAATCTGTAAGTTGCTCGCCAATATGAAACACAAGTGTATCGACTTCCGGTGTGTTATAATTAAATTCTAATGTTGCAAAGGCCGCTTTACCAAAATCTAAAAAATAAGCATTGTTAGATGTTTGTTTCAATACTTTAGGTTTTATACGGTCTATTCTAAAGCTATTCGCACTAGTTATGGTACCTGTATTTGCTCCAATTGTAAAATTTTGCGATTCTGAATATGGACTTTCCTTATGGTTTTCGTCCCAAATTTTTACTTTCCAAAAATACGTTTTACTTACTTTAAGCGCAGTGCCTTTAAATGCTATATCTATAGATTGATTACTAAGTACTTTGCCCGAATCCCAAACATCTCCTTGATCTTGCTCTAGAAATTCTTGAGTTGATGCGACTAAAATTTGATATGCAGATTGTGCCGTTATCGTATTTGGTAATTCCCAAGCAAATTCAGGTTTTTGATCTATAATTAATACTTCCTGAGGTTTTCGAATATATTCTACAGATAATCCTAATGGCGCAGATTGTGTATGGTCTTTAGCTGAAGGATTAGATTTACAAGCTGCAAATAAAGACATGCTTGTAACGAGCACGACAATCATTATATTATTAAATCTTAACTTTAGGAGTTTCAACATAATTATTGTTCTAATGAATATTCTATAGGTACAATGGTTCCATCTTCTCTAAAAGACATTTTTTCAAAACAAGCTGACCTTTTATGAAAAGATCCGTTATTAACGTCGCCACGGTGATATAAGAAATACCATTCATTTTTAAATTCTATAACTGAAGTATGATTTGGTGCATCTGGTGCGTTTGGAGCCAATTCGCCTTTAAGCGTAGCATAATGCTTTGGTAATGCAGAATCTGCCATCCAGTATTTTGTAACCGGCCCTACTCTCGCACTAAAATAATAAATATCATTTCTTTTAAAAATGTGTACAGCTTCACTTACGGTTTCTTCACTTAAACGAATCCAAGGCCCATCAAGTTCAACCATATTGTCTTTTAATTTTGCGCCCATAATATGAGCTCCGGGTGCTCCGATATTTACTTTATGGTCGTTCCCATAAATGTAGGCTTGACCATCATCATCTACAAAAACTGTTGGATCAAAAATAGTTGTAATCTTATCGGTTACAGCTTCTTCCCATGGACCAATTGGCGACTTGCTTTTTGCAACACCAATATCTGTTTTATTGTAAGGAAAATACAAATAATACCAACCATTTTTATAAGCTGCATCCGGCGCATTCATTTGTCCGTCTGCCCAACTATATGCTCGAGGTTTTAGCACAACACCATGATTTATCCACTTGTCTAAATCGGCAGATTCTAAAATCACATAATCTTGCATGGTACTATAAGACACCGCATTTTCTACATCTCTAGAACAATATACATACACTTTATCATTAAAAACTTCTGCAGCAGGATCTGCAGCATATACAAATCCTGTATCACTATCTTTTAAAATAGGATTTTGAGCTGTAATGTATTGAGTAATTAGCACCATACATACTAATGTAATCGTTCTTAATGATAATATATTTAAACCATTTTTCATGTTATATCTAGTCATGTGTGATTTTACTATGCTACAACCGATTATGAGTATGCATTACAAAACGTTTTTTTATCTGAAATTAAAATCCGGTAACCGAGCTATCTAAAGGTAATAATTCCTCGCCTTGTAATCCGTACTTTACCTCTATAACTCTAGGTTTATCGCTTGGTCTATATGTAATAGTTATGGGATGAAACCCTTGTTTTAAAGCTATTTTTCCGTAACGTTTTCTAGGTCCATGCCAACCGCTATTATCTACAACAAGATCTTCTCCAATCATAAGCACATCGCCACCATCTGAACGGGTTTCGAATTCATAAATACCATCTTTTTCAGCATTAAAAAATCCTTTATAAACTACAGAAAATGGTTTTCTATCTTTTAAATCTCCTAAGGCAATACTATCTACTTTTGTAAAATTAGATGTGGTTGGAGTTTTAACATCTGCCACTGTCTTAAATTTACCATCTAAAACCCATTGTTTTAAACCTTTTTCTTCTAGAGAAACCGTTACTGGATTTACATATGCTTTCTGAATAACTTTAGTCGATTTTAGATCATTATAAATATCGCCTCTATACGCACGCGCTTTTATCTCAATTGTATCATTTACTATAAACGGTCCGTCATATTTTATAGATTCTTGTGTGGGTACACTACCATCTTCAGTATAATAAATATCTACACCTTCTAAATCGTAAGCTAAATTTAAATTCACAGCTGTACTATCTACAATTACGATTTCTTTCTCTAAACCTCTCACTGCAGGAATATAATAATACACCCCTAAAGCATCTAACCTGTCATATTGATCTTCTACTCTACTGTTAAAATCTTCAAAATCTTTATCGTGTTCTGACCAAGCATTTTCAGAAATCACCAAAAATCTTGGAAAGGCCTGATATTGTAAGCGCTTAAAACTAGGAATATGCTCTGACCATAAATTTCCTTGAATTCCTAAAACATGTTTGGTTTCTTCTTCTGTAAAATCTGCAGGTACGGGCTCATAATTGTAAACGTTTTCTATAGGATTTCCATCGTTTAAATAATCGAAATAATAAGCTGCTGTAGTCGTAATTACAATATCATTCCCATTTGCTGCAGCGGTCTTTGGCGCATCTGGCACCCAGTTTCTCCACCACATTACATTAGCATCTTTTGTTAATCCGCCTTTTACAATTTCGTCCCAGCCCATGAATTGTTTTCCTTTAGATTTTAAAAATTGTTCTATATCTCTATTGAAAAAAGATTGCAATTCGTGCTCGTCTTTTAGGTTATTATCTTTAATCGCTTTCTGGCAATGCGGACACACTTCCCAAGAGGCAATATTAACTTCGTCTCCACCAATATGAACGTATTCTGCAGGAAATAATTCGACTACCTCATCCAATACATTTTTCATAAACTCATAAGTCGTTTCCTTACCTAAACACGTTGGATATGTAAATACAGTATCCCAACCAGATTCTTCGTTACATGATAAAAACGGATAGTTATCTATAGCCGATTTAAAATGCCCAGGCATATCGATTTCTGGAATTACAGTAATACATCTCGCATCTGCATACGCGACAATCTCTTTGATTTGATCTTGCGTAAAGAAACCACCATACTTACGTTCGCCATCAATTTCTTTAAAGTTAGATTCATCTATAGTATATAACTTATTTTCTACAGATCGGTCCATGCAAATGGTATCCTGATTATTTGGTGTTCTCCATGCTCCTTTTTCTGTTAGTAATGGATATTTTTTAATCTCTATACGCCATCCCTGATCATCTGTTAGGTGCATATGATACGTATTCAGTTTATACAATGCCATATAATCTAAAAATGCTTTAACCTCATCTATATTAAAAAAGTGACGACTAAAATCCATATGCATACCACGCCATTCATAACGCGGTTCGTCTTTTATAGTTACAGCAGGAACAAACCAATCTGCTGCAACGGTCTCTTGACTTTCTATAGCAACGGGTAATAATTGACGAATAGATTGTACGGCATTAAAAAATCCGCTTTCTTCTGAAGCTTGAATTGTAATTATGGTTGGATTAACCTCTAAATTATATCCGCCTTCTTTTAGTCCTGCTACAGTTTCAAATACAATTGCATTATCTGCACTAGTATTCTGAATAGCTAAATTGAAACCTGCAGCTTTACCGAACAAACCCGTTAAATAATTTGCCGCTTTTTTCTGGCTATCGTCTTTTAGAATAAGTGCTGTATTCGATTCTACTTTAAAAAAGCCTTCATTTAAATTTAAACTTAACGGTTTAGGAAGTATAGAAACATCTTCTTGTTTAAAAGTCGGATTGGGTTGTTGCGAGCATGAGGTAAAAATAACCGTTAACAACATTAGTACTACATATTTTCTCATACCTTATAGAATTATATTCTGTTTGTTTTTATTGTCTATATTTTAAAATTGGCAAAATTTCGCTTTCAAAATTTAACCTCTACTTGGATTAAGTTGAACGTTTTTTTCAACGGCTTTATCAAAATCTTCAATAATTGATTGCGATAATTTCGCTTTCTCTTTCCAAGACTTATCTCCGAATACACCTGCTTCAGAATAATTAAAAGGTTTAAACTTTATTTTTTTATAACTTTTTTTACTCTTAAAATTAAAATCAGCTTCTAATGGATTGTTAAACTCTGGATCGATTAAAAAGCTATGCTTATCAAATCCCTTTTTACGCCAATCTTTAAACGAGTGCTTATTGAAATCGTACTCTGTTCCAGCGGTATTCCAGTATATATTATAATCTATATCTGCAATAACATCATCCCAAGCGCCTTTAGCAACCATCCCTTCATTAAACACCACAATATTGTTGGTGAATGTAAAAGATTTGTGATCTTCAGCAATTGTGCATTGCATCTGATATTTTTTAGCAAAGGCCAATATGTTGTTGGTTACTATATTTTCTTTACCGTAATTTTCTTGAAAACCACCAGTTTTGGTATTGTAAACTAAATTGTTTCTGAATATAATTCCAGAAGACCCTTCATCTGCATACATTCCCCAGCCACCGTAAGAATACGAATGTATGTGATGAATCAAATTATTTTCGACCACCGTACCTTCTGAAGCCCCCAAAGTATAAATTGCAGCCATATCACTCAACAAATCCCAACCAATATGATGGATATGATTATAAGAAATTCTATTACGTTTGGCTAAACTTGGGGTGTATCCCCAAACCCAACCTACAGAAATTCCAGTGTAGTAAAAGTTTCCAATATCGTTATGTGTAATGTCATTATCGGAACTGTGTCCGACCCAAATTCCTACAGCTGCAGGAAACTCTTGTCCGCCAGACTGAATGATATTATTATTTATGGTGATATGATGTGTATGCTGCTCGCCTTCTAAAGCTTTAAAGTCGCCTAAATACACACCACCGCCTCCAATATTATGGATATATGTGTGATTGATTTCAGATTCACTAGAGCCTTTTCCAAACCAAATGGCATGCTGCCCAATCTGAGACACTTCACAATTCGTGATTTTAATATCTTTAGCGCCTTCTATCATGATTGCGGCATTAAGAATGGCTGCCGCTTGATTGGGTTCTGAACCTGTTGAAGGTATTTTGTAATGACAATGTTTAAAACTTAATCCTTCAAAATAAACATGTTCTACATAATTATTTTGTGTGGCATCTCCGGCTATCGTGATTAAATTCTCCAAAACAGGAGCAATAACTTGGGTATGTTCTAAAGTTTCTTCTGGTTTAGGTTTGTAAAATAGCTTGCCCTGATTATTTAAAAACCATTCCCCTGCAACATCTAAAGCCGCTTTGTAATTTTCAAAAACAACACGTCCACCTTTCTTTAAAGGATTCCATGGTTTCATGCCTTTTCCTGAGGTGGTTATCTTTAGACTATCTGCATCTAGAGCATCAATATGTCTTAACGTATAATCCCATTTATGGAAGGCTTTAAAACGCACATCCTTAATTTCATTTTTCTCAATTTTATGTAGCACATTAAAATCTTCAGTGTGTAAATAGAGGTCTTGTTCTGCCCGATCTGCAACTCTTGACGTTCCTGGTTTCCAAATATTTTGAGTAACTGTGTCTAGGACTATAAAACCTGTATTTGGTGTTTTTGCTAGAGTGGCACGTGAATTATTTACATAAAGTTGATCGAATTTCCATTTATAATATACGCTTTCTGGAATGGTCTTTTCCCACATCCCATCTTCATTTACAGAAAACCCTGAAATTAGTTTACCACCGCTAAATACCGGATGTGCACCTTCTTCTGCCTTATAAATTATAGGATCTGTTGCAGTTCCGCTATCTTCTGGCAATAATAAAAGAGGCGCTTTCATAAAATACATACCGTCTTCAATAATAACGTGAAACGTTTGTGTTGTAAAAGATGGATTTTTTTTAATTTCTCTTATAGCATCTCTGGCAGCCGTTAATGTCGCTAAAGGTTCTGCTTTTGTTCCCTTGTTTGTATCGTTCCCATTTGGAGAAATATATAGCAACTGTTGTGCATACATATTCATACCACATAAGCATAACAAACACCATATGTAATTATATATTTTCAATTATCTTTTTTTTGTAGATTAATGTTCTTGCGCTGTTAACTTTAGAAACTGTTCTTCATTGGCTAACCCCATCATATTAGTTTTACGGCCTTTTGTGCGCGCTGCAGTTTTACGTATAACCTCTAATTTTATATCTGTTGGTAAGCCTTTTGTTTTTGAATACTTTGGATTACTATCTGATTTAGGCAATGCATCAACTTTAATTTGAAATTCGTTTAAAACCGATTGCATTTCGGAATGATCTATTAAATTCTGAGTTTCGTACGGATCGTTTTCCATATCAAATAGGCGATGAATTTGCTGAAGCGTATCGACATAAACTTTATATTTTTCATTACGTAAAACCCGATCTCTAAATATAATATTGTTGACTAATCTGCCTTCTGTATTGACATGACCAGATAATCCCCCCATAGAAAGGATATAATCCCGTTCACTATTTTTGTCTTCTGCTCTAATTACATTCGCGAATGAATAGCCATCTAATTCATAGTCTGATGGTTTATCTGCACTTGCTAACTCTAACAATGTTGGAAAAACATCTGTAAAATCGACTAAAGCATTCGTTTCAAAATGTTTCTGATCTGGGGTTCTTACAATAAACGGAGCATTAATTCCATTCTCGGTTAAATAGGCTTTTCCACCACGTATATACGCACCATTTCGTTTTCCTATTATAGATGGCGATGTACCGTTATCTGTAGTTAAAACCACATAGGTATTATCTGAAAGTCCAGATTTTTCTAAATGATCTAGAATTTTTCCAACAATATAATCAGTATAACGCACCATAGCCAAGTGCTTTTCATATTTGGTTTTGGCTTCTGGTTCATGCGGTGTGCGCACAAACGGACTATGAGTTAATACCATAGGATAATACACACAAAATGGCACCTCTTTATTTTCTGTCATAAATTTAATGACGAAATCGGAGAAAATATCTGGGCCAAACTTCCCGGAATAGGTTTTACTTCCTTCTGTTGTAAAAATATACGAATCCCAATACCGATTATCACTCGGGGCATTTCCAGATTCGTAACCCGTCCACATACAAAAGTCATCGAATCCCGCTTTTTTCATGGCATTAGGTTCTATTCTAAAATCGTTTATTTGCCATTTACCTGCAATACACGTTTTATAGCCTAGCTGTTGTAAAGACTTGGCGAAACTCGGATTTTTATCAGCATCAAAATTTGCGCCGTGTCCCCAACGTGGCACGTCGTAATGGTTTACCCAACCGTTATTGTAAGGATATTGTCCTGTAATTAATGCCACACGACTTGGTGTACATTGCGGCATAGAATACACATTATTAAATTTTATACTTGTATTTACTAAAGCATCAATACGTGGTGTCGTTATTTCTGTTGCACCGTAGGTAGGAAACCACTCTTTCCCTAAATCGTCAACCATAATAAATACAAAATTTGGTTGTTTTTCAAGCTCCTCCTTTTTTACTACTTCGGCTGTCTCTTCGACTTTTTCTTTACATGAACACAAGCCTACAACTAAAGTGAGTAGTAACAGTTTTTTTATAATGTTGGATTTCAAAAGTTTGGTATCGTTTTAGTTAGTCTTCCATTCTATGTCACCTTGCTCTAAACTCCAGTCGTTACCGTAAAACCCAGTCGCTTCAATACCATTTATACCTTCTTTAAAAATGGTATTATTAAAAATCATAACATCGGGTGTATCGGTACCAGAACCAAAATATTTATTAGGTATGGCGGCTTTAAATCCGTTTAATCCTGTTCCTGTAATTACAGCAATTGAAGCTGTATCACTATCGGTTCTCGGGTAAGTTAAATAAGCACCATAATGATCGCCTTTAAACGACTGATCTCCAATTTGTATTTCGTTACGTTTAACTTGAACTGGACTATCATTAAGCAATACCTTCCAAGCACTGTTTGTTGAAGCATTACCATAAAGTATTACCGAACGATCTTTATATTTTTTCAATGAAAAATCTTTGTCCGAAATAATATCTATTGAACCGTTACCTCTGTAGTAAAACGTTTCGGCATCAAAGCGAGCCTTATTAAATGCCCAATCGTTTTCTGCTTTGGTTCCTTTAGTACCATACACAAAAATCATGTTGTCTTTAAAAGCTTCTTTAAAATTACCATAACGTGTTGGGTTTTTCTCAAACGCATCTGTAGGTGCTTCGGTTAATACCCAAGTTTCATTGTCTTTTTTAAACCAAGCTTCAGTTTTATTTTTCGCATCTAAATTCTGAAACTTAACACCATCAATATTAATATTTACGGTGTCTGAAGCAATCGTATGTTTTAAATCGACTTTAAATGTTTTTAAGTTTTCGGTTTCTATAGAAATATTACGTGTTTTTAAAACCTCATCCTTTTTAATTTGCTTTTCAGTTCTAACGTTTTGAGTCGCTTTTACACCTGAAAATTCAAATAATTTTTCCTGCTGATATAAGGTGATATAACGACTTTCTGAAGACACACCTGGATTAACTGTTCTAAACTCGAATGTTTTAACCACATCGTTATCCGGAATGGTATGCCATTTAAAATAATCGAAAATGGTATGAAAATCGATTCCAAACCAATGCTTTTTATCTTCATATTCTAAGTACGCAAAATCGGTATGAAACTCTGCTAAATGCTTACGCATAAAACGGGCTTGGTCTACAGAGACCACATCGTCTGCATCGCCATGTTGAATGTAAACACCATGATGTAAATAATTTCTTGACAGTTCTAAAGTATGACTGGCATGATTCGCTCTTGTAAACATATGCTCTAAAGCAGAGGCTTCTTCTAGCTTATCTTTACCAGCATAAGAAAATAGCGAATACCAACCAGAAATAGGTGCAATGGCTGCCCACTTATCAGGAAAAGTAGCACCTAAATGCCAAGTTCCGTGGCCACCCATTGAATGCCCCGTTAAATACGTACGTTTAGGATCTGTACCGTACATCTCTTCGGCAATATTCTGAACTTCCATGGCATCCCAACGGCCCCAATCTTCCCAATTAAAACCAAAATCTCTTCGATTTGTGGGTGCAATAACATGCCCCCAATCTTTTGCTTTATATTCTGCTGCTTGTCGTCTTGCTTCTACACTTGCGCCATGCACAGATAAAAACATGGCCGGTTTATCTTCTGTTTTTAAGTCGCCTTCTTTAACAGAGAAATATTGCACACTACCATCTATATCAGAAATAAATGTTCTAGAATAAAACTGCTCTGGTGATTTAACTTTATATAACACAGAAGCTTCATCTAAAAGTGTATTACCTTTATATAACTTCACTTTTACTCTAACCGTATCCTTTTCTGTATAATTATCTTCTACATAATAAGGTACTTTTCTCATAGCCATAGGAATTATAGCAGGAACTTTGGTCGCAATACTATGACCGTTAGTTTCTGTTACAATTTTTAGACCTTTTAGATTTTTTAAGGTTGAATTTAAGATACGTATAGATCCTATTTTAGTATCGTTTTCAGTGGTTAAAAAATCTGGAATAGTCATATCGCGTTCTAATAATGCGATAGGTTTTTTTATCGCTAACAGTTGCATGTTAACCTGACCACGACCACCTTTTACTAAAAATGTATTTTCGCCTTCTTTAAGTTGAATCGGATGAAAAGTTAAATGCTTATTATATACATCGCCACCACGAGGAACGCCATTTACATAGACTTCGTTATGCCCAGAAATCTCTAAGATTTTAAGTGCTTTTTCAGGTGAATTATAGGTTACAAATAAGTAACCCCCACGTAATTTTCGGCTTTTAAACACGCCCTTTCCATCGGCTTTAATCTTTTCCCAACGTTCGGTTTCTTCGCGTCTGTTTACACCTATACTATCACCTTCTTTTGGTCTGTAAACATCTTGTGTTATAAAATCGCTAAATACAGGATCTTTGTAAATAATAGTACGTCTAGCCTGATTTGTTGCTCCAACAACTAATCCATTTACTAATGGAATGGTGTCTTGAGCGCATAGCACTATACTTGAAAATAAACTTATAAATAATACCGAAACGTTTTTAAAATTCATTGTAATCGCTTATTTTATTTTTAGTTTTAAAACCTCATCGATGTCGTTTATATTCGCCGTATCGATATAAATAAAAGCGCCTTCTTTGTGTTGTTTAAATTTGTATTTGGTTTTACCATCAAAACTTGTAGCAGATACTATTTTAGCATCTAATTCTGGAATAAACAAATACGATTCTTTTGGTTGGTTTATAATATGTACATATAACGTATTATCTTTTTTGGTAATAGTTCCCCATTCTTGATCTTTAATTACGTTACCTCTAGTTCCGTAAATACTCTCTCCATATTTACTTGTCCACTCACCAATTTCTCCTAAAGTATCAACAAATTCTGGTTGAATTTTACCATTAGGCATAGGCCCAACATTTAATAATAAATTCCCGTTTTTTCCAGCTGCTTTCACTAAAAAATGAATCAGTTGTTTTGTAGTTTTAAACTTTTTATCATAAATACTATAGCCCCATTTTCCTGCCATAGTTGCACAAGATTCCAATGGTAATTGGCTTACGTGCACACCATCACTGTAACCGCCATGATTTTCTCCTGGTAAATCACGTTCGAAAGTTTGAATATCGTCTCCAGCTATTGGCTGAATGTGATGATTATTTGCTATTAACGTACTCGGACTTAGTTTGTGTATTAATGAATAAATCTCATCATATTGCCAATTTGCTTCTTTTTGATCCCAATGTCCATCAAACCAAATACATCCAATCTCACCGTAATTCGTTAATAATTCAGTTAACTGCGCTTTCATAAAATCTACGTATTTATCCCAAGCTTCAGCATCTCCTTTTTTACCTTGTTTATAATCGTCGCGTTTCCAATCTAATAACGAATAGTAAAAATTCAATTTAATACCTTCTTTTTTACAAGCTGCAGCCAATTCCTTCAATGGATCTTTACCATATGGAGTCGCATCAACAATATTAAAATCACTAGCATCTGTATCGAACATACTAAAACTATCATGATGACGCGAGGTAATTGTAATGTATTTCATCCCTGCATCTTTCGCTATTTTAACCCATTCTTCAGCATTAAATTCCTGTGGATTAAAAAAGTCTGCTAATCTGGAATAGTTGTCTCCATTTATTTTCTTAATTAACATGACCCATTCGCCATCGGCTAAAATACTATAGACTCCCCAGTGAATAAACATACCGAATTTCATATCCTGAAAATCCTCACGTGCAGCTAAGTTACCTGCTGTTGGTGTGTATTCTGGCATAGGGTAATCGTAATGCTTCTGCGCATTAACCGTCATTATGACCAAACTAAATAAGATGACTAAAACTGATTTTTTCATTGTATATAAATTATTATTTCGTGTTGTTGATTTAATTTAATTGCGGTGTTGCTCCCATTTCCATTTCTAAAACTCCCCCTTGAGTAATTTCTTCGTGAGTAATCCAATAGCGGTCTAATGGTTTGCCATTAAGTTTTAAAGATTGAATGTAAAGGTTGTCTTCAGAATTATTATGAGCTAAAATTTTGAAGGTTTTCCCTGTGTAATATTCATTATCTAATTTTATTTCAATGTCGTTAAACACCGGACTTGTTATTTGATAAATATTATCGCCAGGATTTACAGGATGAATACCTATTGATGCCAAAACATACCATGCAGACATTTGTCCAACATCCTCATTTCCGCACAATCCAAAAGCATCTGTTCCATATGCATTGCTACATATTTTACGAGTATATTTTTGGGTTAAATGTGGCACACCAGCTTCATTTAACATAAATGGCACGTGGTGTACAGGTTCGTTTGGATGATTGTAGTAATTATTCCAAAGGAAATCTTCCGGCGTATTATCAAAGAATGAAATTAATTCGTTTTTAAAAGCTTCTTCTCCGCCCATTAATTCCTTTAAACCATCTATATCATGCGGAACAAACCAGCCTTGCTGATACGGATTACTTTCTATACAACCTTGTCCATGCACCGTTTTGCCTTTCCACTCTAACCATATTCCAGAACTGTCTTTCGCTCTAAACCAATTAACCTCCTCGTTCCAAATGTTTTTGTAATTTTTACTCTTTTTGAAATACGTCTCAGCAATTTCATGTTTCCCTAAAGATTCTGCAAAAGTTGATAATGCCCAATCTGAATACGCATATTCTAAGGTTTTTGAAATGTGTTTGTTTGCATAGCCTAATTCGCCATTACCCGTATTATTTACAGTATTTAATGAGTATTGAAAAGCTTTCTCTACATCGTAATTTCTGATACCTTTCTGATACGCATCATTAATCACTGAAACAGCTGGGTTTCCTAACATCACTCCTGAATACGAGTTTAACATTTCCCAACGTGGCAAGTATTCTCTACCACTAAACTCCGCCATTTGTAATAAGGAATTAATCTCATCGTTTACCAAACTTGGATTGATAATGGTTTGCAAAGGAAATTGCGACCTAAACACATCCCAACCACTAAATATAGTGCGGTAGGTAAAATTGTCTGTTTGGTGTACTTTTTTATCCGCTCCGATATAATTACCATTAACATCTGAAAATGCACGCGGATCTATTAACGTGTGATAAAGTGATGTGTAAAAGATTGTTTTTTCTTTATCTGTAGCACCTGAAACCGATATATTAGATATGGCATCACTCCATAAATCACGTGCTTCTTGTCGTGTTTTATCGAAATCCCAATGATTAATATCATGCTCTAAATTTTCTTTAGCACCAGCAATACTCACAAAAGAAATACCACTTTTTACCAAAATTTCTTCTCCTTCTTTGGTGTCGAAATTATTATAAAAGCCAAGATGTTTCCCTTGCATTTCATTTTTGCCTTCAAAAATATCGGCATTTTTAACTGCATCTTGATAATTGTCTCTTCTAATAAAACGCATCTTTCTTGGTACATCTGGAATATTAGCGCTCCAAATACCATAGTCTTTTAGAGGTTTACTAAACTGACAATAGAAATACACCACGTAATCGGCATTTCCTTGACCAGCACCCCAACCTCCACCTTCTGGCGGACATTTCATCCAACCTTCAATGGTGTTTTCGTTTACTACTTTAATGTATTGTTCTGTAGACGTACCGCCCACTCTACGCGATAAATCTATTTGTATACGAGAACTATCGCTCTCAGGAAAAGTAAATCTGATAATTCCTGCTCTTGGTGCAGAAGTCAGTTCTGTTCTTACTTTATAATCATCTAAAGTGACGGCATAATATCCGGCTTGGGTGATTTCAGTATCGTGAGAATAACGCGAACGGTACCCACTTTCTGGATTATCTGGTACTCCTCGATTGGTTTGTAGTTTCCCTACTGTTGGTGTAACTAAAAAGTTTCCTAAGTCGCCAAACCAACCAATACCACTCATATGTGTAAAACTGAAGCCTTCCATAGTAGGATGCTCGTAAGAATATCCTGGACCATTATCGCCTCCTGTAAATGTATCTGGACTTAATTGCACCAAACCAAAAGGAGTTGCCGAACCTGGAAATGTTTTTCCAAAACCGTGCGCATCCTTAGATTTTTTACCATACGTTACGGCTCCAATTATTGGGTCGATATAATCTACGGCTTCACGTTCCTGTTTTACAACCGCATCTTGTACGACTTCTTCTGTATTTGATTTAGAAGATGAACAAGATACAGCAATAAAAACGCTGAATAAAAGCACACTAAATACAGCACTATGTTTATTAATTATTGTCATAAATTATAACTCTTTTTTAATGTGCAGCTGATGCTTTGGTCTGTCCTGTTTTAAACATATCTACCTTAACATCATTCTCTTGTAACGTTCCTGAAGTTGTTCTTCCATTTTCAACAATTTCTTTCAATTGTGCTGTCATTTTTTTAACAAGTTTTGGATGTTTATCATACACATTAGTCGTTTCTTCCACATCTGTTTTCATATTATACAACTGAATGTCTGGATAGTTTTCTTTCATCGCTTTACTATCTGTCGGACTAGACCATCCGCCAGAACCTGGAGTAAGTTCTAATTTCCATTTTTTATTACGAATAGAGAATTTTCCATTAATAGAGTGATGCACCACTAAGTTATAATCTGTTTTCGCTTTTTTATTCTCTAACAATGGTAAAATACTATATGAATCTACTCCTTCATCATCGCCTAAACTTAACCCAGCAATTTCTGCACATGTAGCCATTAAACTGGTTTGACAAATCAGTTTATCGTTTTCTGAACCTGCTTCTATTTGGCCTGGCCATTTTACGATAAATGGAATACGATGTGCCCCTTCCCAAATATCAGATTTATAACCTCTGAAATTTGCACTAGGATAATGTCCAAATTCTTTTTCTAATTTTCCTGCTTTTGCCACGGGTGCAGAACATCCATTATCACTTGTAAAAAACACCAAAGTATTATCTGCTATACCATTTTTTTCTAGAGCTTCTAGTACACGACCTACAACATCATCGGTTTCCATTACAAAATCTGCATAAGCACCCATACCACTTTTACCTTGCCAAGCTTCTGAAGGAACAACTGGACTATGTGGCGAATTCAACGCTAAATACATAAAGAACGGTTCATCTGTTTTAGAAGCATTAGCGATATAATCTTCAGCATTATCTCCTAAAAATTGTAACATTTTAATTGGCGGCATTTTATCTACAACCTTATCATCTTTAATCACGGTTTTCATCACTCTAGAGTGGTGGAAACCAATATAAGAATCGAAGCCACGTGATACTGGTCCGTTTGGCACTGTAGATCCTATTGCTGGTCCTACAACTTTTTTACCATCGTAAACCTGAACAGGATTTCCATCATCATCAACAAATTTGAATCCAAGATGCCATTTCCCAATCGCTGCTGTTTTATATCCTGCTTTTTTAAGCATTTTAGGAACGGTTGTCAGATCTTCAGCAATTAATGGATCTAATTCATCTCCACTCGCTAACACACCATGTTGTAATCGTGATCGCCAAGAGTAACGCCCCGTTAAAATGGCATATCGTGAAGGCGTACAAACTGCAGAAGCTGAATGCGCATCTGTAAACGTCATGGCTTCTTTAGCAAAAGCATCTATTTTAGGCGTCAGAATTTTTCCTTTTTCAGGATTTAAAGCCTGTACATCTCCATACCCCAAATCGTCACAGATAATATATAGGATATTCGGCTTTTTTTGAGCCGACATCGTACTCACAAAAAGCATTAGCAATAGTGTTAATTTTGAAATTTTCATATATTTCTATTTTAATCTTATTTCAGTAATTTCTCCTAATAACTCCCCAGCTTCGTTAAATAATCCTGCTTTTAAAAGGTTTTTAGGTTTAGTCTTAAAATGTGATTCATATTTATTCGAATTAACTGTAGGCTCGCTGCCGTCAACAGTATAATAAATATCGAATCCTACAGTTTCTGTCTCTAAATACACAATAGCTTCAGTATGTAATTGATCTATCGCAAATGCTGGGTAAACCGTAAACATACTTTTGGCCACGTTGATATTATCCCGTTCTAAACGTTCAAAATGAGCGTTTTGTAAAGCATATTGAAAACGTTCCCAACTTTTCACTTTAGGCTGACTCCAAGATACTTCGGCGCTTGCTAAAGTTCGTGGATACAACATATATTCAAAATGTGAAGCAGTTGGCGTAAATTCTGCCCATAAGCAAGTTTCGTTACCTAATACGCTACTCGCCTCTTCTTCTGTTAATTCTGATGGAATCGGTTCGTGATTATATACCTCAGATAATGGCAAGACCGAATTTGGTCCTTCAGGCTCCATAAACGTCGGACCTTGTACTCTGCTAATATAAGAATGCAAGTACGATGCCATAATTGTTGGATACCCTTCTCTTGGCGCTTGTAATTCTGGTGTATGCTTCCCTCTACGCCATGCCATAATAGTTGCACCTTTTGCGCCTTTTCCGCTTAAAATTTCATCCCAACCAATCATGGTTTTCTTTTGCGCAGTCACAATTTTATTCATACGTTGTATAAAATAACTTTGTAACTCTTCTTCATCTGCTAATTGATGTTCTTCCATTACAGATTGACAATGCGGACATTTTTTCCAATTGCTTTTGTTACACTCATCGCCACCAATATGGATGTATTTAGATGGAAATAAATCGGCAACTTCTTCAATAACATCTTCTAAAAAAGCATAAGTTGTTTCTTTTCCTGCACAAACTGCATTATCTGGTGCTTTACCACCAACAGCAACTTCAAAGTTTGCATCAGTTTCTCCATCATAACAAAATAATTCAGGATAAGATGCCACTAAAGCTTTACTATGACCAGGCACATCGATTTCTGGAATAACGTCTATATTTCTATTTTTAGCATAAGCAATCACTTCTTTAATCTCTTCTTGTGTATAAAAACCTCCTATAGGTTTAGGTTCTTCGGCAGTAGCAGGTTTTCTGCTCCACCAATGTATACTATCTCTTTCTGCACGCCAAGCTCCTTTTTTAGTCAGGTTTGGATATTTTTTTATTTCAATTCTCCAGCCTTGATCGTCTGTTAAATGCCAATGAAATGTATTGATTTTATAGGCTGACAATACATCAAGTTGTTTTTTGATAAAATCTACAGTTTGAAAATGACGAGACACATCAAACAACACCCCACGCCAATGAAACCTCGGATTATCCTGAACCAACATACTCGGAATTGCTGTTTCGGTTGAAGCACCTAAAGGAATTGCTTGCCTTAAGGTTTGAAATCCATTAAACAAACCAGCATAATCTGTTGCTTTTATAAGAATATTCGTTGGCGTTACTTCTAAAACATAACCTTCAGCATCTATTGATGCGTCCTTTACTTTTTTAAACGCAACGTAATTGGAATTAACATTCACACGGCTTGTTTTCACCTCTAATGTTAAGCCGACTTCTTGCTCCAGTTTTTCAACAAGTATTGGTTGTAATGCCTTTGCATAAGCTTTAGGTATAAATACTGTAGTTTTTGCATTTAATTTAAAGCCACCATCTTGAAATACGACAGATTCCGGTTGTGGAATAAACGTATTTTTCTGGTCTTGTGCCCAAACATTAAGCGTTAAAACAAAAAATAATATTGTAAGAATTATTGACCTCATAGTTATAAATTTTCTGCAATTAGTTTAGCAACTTCCTGTCCTTGTGCGCTTTTTCCTAATTGATTGTAATGCACATTATGTGGCTTTATAAACCACTCACTTTCATGTGGTTTAGTAAAAGCATACAAATCGTTTATTTGTATTGATGGATAATTTTCCAAAACAGATAAAGCAGCAACATTGTATTTTTCGCTGTCGCCTGCAAATCGTCCATCGGCACCTTCGCTTGGCACTGCTGTTGTTGTTGCAAAAATTAATTTTGCCTTTGGATATTCTTTCATTAGATACTGACAAATCTTATGTAGGTTAGCTTTGTAAGCGTCTATACTATTAACTTGTTTACCATTTATTTTATCAAGTTTCCCATCTTTCAAATACTTTAAATCGTGTAATCCCACATTAAAATGGATCACATCCCAATCAAAATTCCAACCTTCTTTTAAATAAGGCTGAAACATGGTTGTTTTAAAAGTTTCCATAAAAGGAATAAACTTATCACTAGATTGCCCATTTTTATGAAACCTAAACACATTGGCTTGTCCTTCTAATTCTTTACGTACTTTTGGTGTGTAGCCTATAGAAATAGAATCGCCATAGATAAACACATTAGGCAATTTTTTATTCGGACTTACATATTTAAAGGCTTCGCCTGAATTGGCTAGTTTTTTCCAAGCTGCACGTGACACCTCTTCATTATAAGCATCACCAAACACATTTATAGACGCACAAGATGTTGCAGTTGCATATAATGTTGTAGCACCTAAATATTTTACAAATTGTCTTCTATTCATATTTCAACCTATAAAGTAACAGTTAATGTGTTAAAAGATTTAGCACCTAAAGACGTTGTAATTTGTTCATTGTTTATATTAAACTGAAAGTCTTTAGTTTCTGTAGCATCATTATAAGCTAAAATAACTACAGTGTTTTCTGTTTCGTTATAAAACACGATAGCATGCTCATCATCTCCATTCGTATCAATTTTAACAGAACCAGGCGCTACAAAAGCACTTAGATGTTTCATTAAATAAAACTCTGGATTATAAGTAATCGCTTTGCTTTGGCTGTCTATAGAAATCATAGAATTTTGTTTCCATCCCCACTGGCTTTTACCTGTTTCGTCTAAAACCATATTCCAGTACATGTATGAATTTGCACCATTTTCAAAATAGTGTTTCATTAAATTAAAAGTATATTCTGCCGCTGCCCAGTCGTTAGATCCGTCTCCACATTCGGTTTCGGTTTGCATAAGTTCCATGTCTGGATATGTAGCATGAACGGCTTCTATAGCACCTTTTCCAGCCCACTGAAATCCAACACCATCAATATATTTCTTTGCATTTCCGTATTCAATAACATCGGTTACGCGCTCTAATTGCGGACGCTCTACTGTTCCTAACCAAATTTCTGAATCGATATGTTCTGCTTCAAATTTAGGCCCTAAATAATCTGCAATAAAGATTCCTAAATCTTGAGGCTTCCATACACATGATGGAAAATTTTGAGCCGAATTGTATTCATTTTGCACATGTACAGCACTAATATCAATCCCTTCTTGCTCGTAAGCTTTTACAAATTTCGCGAAGTATAAAGCGTAAGCTTCATAGTATTCTGGTTCTGTAATAAAACGTGACACTAGCTCTTCTGTAGAACTCCATTCTTCTGGTAAATCGTTAAACTCTGGATTCGCTTTACACGCATAATGTTTGCTGTGTTTCATCCACGATGGCGGACACCAAGGCGATGCCCAAACAGCTACATCTGGATTAATTTTTTGAGCTTCTTTTATGTACGGAATTAAACGTTTTTTATCGCGATCTATAGAAAAGTTTTCCATAGCAAAATCGCCTTCAGTTTCATTATGGCTATACCAGTCTACAGCATAATCGTTCGCACCAATTGGCATTCTGCATAGACTGAATTTACATCCTGTTTCTGGATTAAATAAATCGTTTAAAATTTGTTGCTTTTCGTCTGGAGTTACCATGGCCAAAGCATCCCACCCCAATTCGTTAAAGCACCCTCCAAAACCTGTAATTTCTTGCTGTTGTGCTGTTGTATTTACAACAACCGTAGCATCAGGTTTAGAATCTGCTGTGTTTTTAGAATATGTTTTATTGGTCCAAACCGCATCTTCTGTACTTGTTTTCCAAGTGACTGCTAAAGCTTTTTCTTCTTCTTTACATGCTGAAAGCACAACTAAAGCGCATACTACAAGTCCTTTTATATATCTCATATTAAATTATTTTACGGTTAAAATTTTTCTTAATCTTATGTCTTTAGACGATGCGCCAATCATGATTCTAAAATCTCCTGATTCTACCACACGTTTTAAATCTTTATCTAACATAGATAAAGCTTCAGGTTCTAAAGTAAATGTGATGATTTTTGAAGCTCCTGCTTTTAAAAATACACGCTGAAACCCTTTTAATTCTTTTATAGGTCTTGATACTGAAGACAACTCATCTCTGATATACAATTGAATCACTTCATCTCCATCAACAGCACCTGTATTTTTAACAGTACAAGTCACTTGTATAGCTTCTGTTGAAGCAATATTATTTTTACTAAACGTAATGTTTGAATACTCAAAAGACGTGTAACTTAAACCGTATCCAAATGGAAATAAAGGTTGTCCCGTTAAATTATGATAGTTATCTCCTCGACCTGTTGGTTTGTTGTTATAGTATAACGGACATTGAGCCTCGTCTACCGGGAATGTTATTGGCAAACGTCCTGCTGGGTTTTCATCTCCAAAAAGAATATCGGCAAAACCGTTTCCTCCATTTTCTCCAGCATACCACGCCATAATAATACCATCTACATCGTTAATCCAATTGGCCATTGTAATGGCGCTTCCTCCAACTAAAACTACAACTGTTGGTTTTCCTGTTGCAGCAACCGCCTTAATTAAGGCTTCTTGATGTCCTGGTAAAGCCAATAATGCACGGTCTCTAAATTCGCCTTCGTGTATACCTGCAAAAACTACAGCGACATCACTTTGTTTTGCCTGATTTACTGCGTCTTCAATTTGCTGCTCCCATTCTTGATTAATTTCTGCATCCCAAACCAATTTAAATTTGGCATTTCCTGCAGATTCATAAAACTCAATTTTCACATCATAAGATTTATCTGCTTCAAAAGAAAAGGGTTTTAAAATGGTATTATACGATTGTTTTTTCCAGTTATCAATTATCAACTTACCATCTAAATACATGCGGTAACCATCGTTCCCTTCTATTCCAACATTAAATGTTCCTGATTTAGGCGCTTTAATTTGTCCTGACCAACGTACAGAATACCAATCGTAAGCTAAACTTTCGTCTGGTGAAAATAACGTCCACCCAAAGCCTACTTTTTTATCTATGCGCTTAACTTTTGGCGTTCCACTTAATGTAATATTATCATAATAATCGCCTTGTAAACCTTCAACAACTTTTCCATCTTTTGTAGTCGATAAGTATTTGGTAGGAATAACACTATGATTTTCTTCTTTTAGAGATACGCCTTCTGCATAATTAATTTGCGCTGCTCCTATTTTGTTAGCAACACCATCAAACATAGAAACTAAATTATTTCCTGGTCCGCTGTAGCCTCCTAATCTTACGGTTTTAACATCGTGACCTATTAAGGCAATTTTTTTAGTGTTTTGAGAGACCGGTAACACATTGTTACTGTTCTTAAGTAATACCATAGATTCTGAAGCTGCTTCTCTTGCTAATGCTCTATGCGATTCGTGTCCGTTCCAAACGGCAGCTTGTTTTGCATCTACATAAGGATTTTCAAATAATCCCAATTCAAACTTAGCTTTTAGAATTCTGCTTACTGCTTCATCTATAGCTTTAATATCGACCATCCCTTTTTCATAAGCTTCCCAGAATAACGGGTAATGATTATAGTTGGTTTGAAACATAACATCTAATCCGGCCTCAACCGCATCTTCTGTAGCTTCAGCATAATTTGCCGCTGTAAAATGTAACACATTTGCACCTCCAGTTGCTCCAGCATCTGAAATTACAAATCCGTCAAAGCCCCATTCTTCTTTAAGTTTAGTACGTAATAACCATTCATTAGATGTACAAGGTGTACCATCTAATGAGTTATAAGCCGTCATTACAGAACGTGCGCCTCCTTCTTTAAAAACTGCTTTAAATGCTGGAAAATAAATTTCTTCTAATAAACGCTCGTTAAAACTAATAGGATAACTATCGCGACCACCAGCACCAACATTAGCTACAAAATGCTTTGGTGTTGTAATGACTCCTGCTTTTTCAAATTGACTGATAAAAGACAAGCCCATTTGTGTGGTTAAATACGGATCTTCACCATAGGTTTCTTCAACACGTCCCCAACGTACATCGCGAGCAATATTTAATACAGGTGACAAAATTTGACGAATACCTCGTGTTTTTGTTTCTTTTGTAATTGCACTTGCCACATTGCCTACTAAATTGGTATCCCAAGTCGCTGCTAATCCAATCGCTTGCGGATACGTCGTTGCACCATCTCTAGCCAAACCATGTAAAGCTTCATTAAAAGGAATAATTGGAATACCTAAACGTGTCTCTTCTAAGAAATATTTCTGAAGCGCATTAATCTCCTCTGCCATATCTTGAGCACTACCTGTAGAACCGTAATCCATTATTTGCTCGGCAGCATTATCGTTTTTACCTTTAGATGAAATTTGAAACCCGAAAATACCATGTTTCAATTTATCTTTTCCAAGACTTAAATCGCCCGGAATCATGAACATTTGCCAGAATTTCTCTTCTAATGTCATGCGGCTTAACAAATCTTGTACGCGCGTTTCTACTGGAAGTTTTGGATTTTTATACGGTGGATCTTTTTTGGTAGAAAAGCCCAAAGATAGGCTTAATACACCTCCTAAAACGACCAATACGAGAACTTGTTTTATGTTATTACTTTTTTTCATCTTATGTTTTTGACTATAATTTTATTTCTTTTAATTTCTCTAATTGTGGCCAAGCATCTACAGCATCATTTTCTTGTTTTGCGCCTGCAGTACTTCTTCCTTCATTTATAATTTGTAATACCTCTGCTTTATAGGTTTTGATAATTTCAGGATGATTTGCTTGTACATTTTGTGTTTCGGCAACATCATCTTTTATGTTATAAAGCTGAACTTGAGGTAGTGATTCGAAAACCGATTTTTTTATGTTCCGATTTGGAAAACTCCATCCGCCAGAGCCTGGACAAAAATTGACTTTCCAATCGCCTTTTCGATACGCAAATTCACCTTGAACAGAATGATGAATGATACTTTCGCGTTTTGGCGCATCGCTATCTAAATTGGTTGACGATAAATGACTGAAACTATCTTCAGCAACATCATCTGCTATATCAATATTTAAAAGATCGGCAATGGTCGCGAAAAAATCTGTAGTACATACCAATTGATCTGATTTTGATGGCTTAATTTTATTTTTCCATGTCATGATATAAGGCACACGGTGTCCGCCTTCAAAAATATCAGATTTAAAGCCTCTGTACTCATAACTGGGATTATGCCCTTTAGATTTTAACTGTTTAAAGTTTGCTGTTGGAGAACATCCGTTATCACTAGTAAATACAATTAATGTGTTTTCTGAAATGCCATTTGCTTCGAGTGCTTTGGTGACTTCTCCCACAACCCAATCGACCATAATTACAAAATCTGCATACGGATTATCTAAATTACTTTTCCCCTGAAACGCTTCTGTTGGAAGAATTGGTGTATGTGGTGCTGGAAGTGGCATATACACAAAAAACGGTTCTTTTTTACTTGCGTTGGTATTAATGTAATTTACGGTGTGTTTTGTAATGTCTGGTAAAGCTTGCTCATGTACAAAATTATCGGCTGTTAAGCCTTCACGCCAAGTTCCTTGTCTTGTCTTTCCTTTAGTTATTTTTGTAGGTATGGCTGTTGGCATATCATTTTCTACCCAAACATAAGGCGGCATATCTAAAGAACCACAAAACCCATAGCTGTAATCAAAACCATGTGTGTTTGGTCCGTTTTTAATAGGTTTAGAAAAGTCTACTTCTGGTCGTGCTTTAAGATTATCATGATCTAAAGAATCGGATTTTGTAATGTCCCAATCCCAGCCCATATGCCATTTACCAATAAATGCTGTGGTGTAACCTTCAGCTTTAAGTGCATCTGCAATTGTAGTACGCTCAGGCTTAATTAAAGATTTTGAATACCCGCTTACCACGCCTTTTTTTAAACGTGTTCGCCAATTGTAGCGCCCAGTTAAAATACTATATCGTGTTGGTGTACATACCGCAGAACTGGTATGTGCATCTGTATACATGACACCTTCTGATGCCAAGTTATCTATATTAGGGGTTTGTATTTTAGAGTTTTCATTATATATAGACACATCTCCATATCCCAAATCATCAGCAAGAATGTAAATGATGTTTGGTTTTGTTGTATTTGTAATGCTCTTTTTCTCTTCTTTTTCATTACACGAAAAGAAAACAATACTCATTAAAGTAATTTGTAAGATGTTTTTAATTGACATTATTTGCTACGTAAATGTTTTTGATTTCTTTTATTCTTTTGTAATTCTTCATCAAAATCTAGCATCAATTTTTTAAGTTTTTTAACTTTCTTAGGATATGTTGAAGCCAAATTAATTTGTTCGGATATATCGTCTTTTAAATTATAAAGTGCGACATCGTCTTTTATTATTCTTAATTTCCAATCGCCTTGTCTTACTGCTTCTAGATTAAAATCTTTGTAATAAAAGAAGCCTTCTTTTTTATGAGGTGATTTTTTATTTTGTTTACCTGAAAGTATTGGCCAAACGTTTTTCCCGTCTATTTTATACTCTGGTAAATCTGCACCTGTTAAATAGGCAACAGTTGGTAAAACATCTATAGTAGAAATAACTTTATCGCTTACTGAAGCTGGTTTGATTTCACCATTCCATTGCGCTATCATTGGAACACGAAAACCGCCTTCAAAAGTTTCATTTTTTTGTCCTCTTAAAGGTAAAGCGCTTCCACCGTTAACACCTCTTGAGGTCCAAGGCCCGTTATCTGATGTAAAAATGACTAAAGTATTTTCATCAATACCTTCTTCCATTAAAGTTTTTAAAATTTCGCCAACGCTCCAATCTATTTCCTCTACAGCATCTCCATACAAACCTCTTTTACTTTTTCCTTTAAAATTAGCTGAAGCATAAAGCGGTATATGCGGCATAGAATGTGCCAAATACAAAAAGAAGTGCTCATTTTTATTTTGTTTAATAAAGTTTAAAGCTTGCTCAGTATAGCGCTGTGTTATTCTTGATTGGTCTACGGGATATTCTATAACTTCATCTTGTTGTAATAATGGCACTCTGCCTGCTCGCCATTTATTGTCACGCAGACTATCTAAAGTCATGCCTTCCCTAAACACAATATTTTTAGCAATTTTAGATTTTGGATTTACCGACATATCATTACTAAACGGAATGCCATAATACATATCAAAACCTTGCGATGTTGGTAAATATTCTTGTTTATCGCCTAAATGCCACTTACCAATACAAGCTGTAGCATAGTTTTGTTTTTTTAACATGTTGGCAATGGTCGTTTCTTCGTTACTTAAACCTCCTGAAAGATTTGACCATAATACCTGCGGCACTCCAACACGGTTTGGATAAGAACCTGTTAATAAAGCAGCTCTTGATGGAGAACATACAGATGAAGCTGAATAAAAATCGGTGAATTTTATACCGTTTTCAGCCATCTTATCTAAGTTTGGTGTGTTAATTGATGGTGCCCCAAATACACCAACATCTTGATACCCCTGATCGTCTGTAAAAACAATAATAATATTTGGTTTAGAATTCTTAGCTTGAGCCAATAACGTGGCTTTAGCACTAAAAAAGACTATTGTAAAAAGTAATATAAATGTTAATTTCTGCATTACGATTTTTTGTTTAATAAACCATCAAAATTGTATGTTTTACCTGCTTCAGTTTCAAACTCAATAGATTTATCTCCATACTTTAAAACACAAGGCATGCCACTTTTGGATGACACTGATACGTCTTTAAGTTTACCTGCTTCCCAAGAAAATGATAATTCGAAGCCGCCTCTAGCCACAATACCTTTAACAGTTCCTTCTGGTAAAGCCGTTGGTAAGGCTGGTAATAATTCAATTTTATCTAACTGACTTTGTAAAATCATTTCTAAAATACCAGACGCTCCTCCAAAATTTCCATCGATTTGAAAAGGTGGATGGGCATCAAAAAGATTAGGATAAGATCCGCCGCCAACTTTACCATCTTCGCGTTCTGCTGGACTTAATAATTTGTGTAATAATTTATAGGCGTGATCACCATCTCTAAATCGAGACCAAAAATTAATCTTCCATGCTAAACTCCATCCTGTCCCATTATCGCCTCTATATTCTAAGGATTGCTTTGCCGCTTGCATTAATTCTGGCGTGTCTTCATAATTAATTTCATTTCCCGGATGCACAGCCCAAAGATGCGATACATGTCTGTGATGACTTTCTGGATCGTCAATATCTTGCATCCACTCTTGTAATTGTCCGTGTTTCCCAATTTGATTAGGTGCAATTTTAGCCATTAAAGGTTCTAAAGACGATGTAAACTCTAAATCTGAATTTAAAATTTTAGATGCTGCAATTGTGCTTTTGAATAATGCTCTAATTAATTGATGATCCATAGTTGGTCCAGCCACTAATCCGCCAATTTCAGGTGAATTTGAAGGGGAACTAATTAAAAATCCGGTGTTTGGATCTTCATATAAAAACTGACTATAAAAGAGTGCTGCATTTCGCATTAAAGGATAACGCTCTTCTAGAAATTCTTTGTCTTGAGTAAACAAATAATGTTCCCAAATATGAGAAGACAACCAAGCTGCTCCGCCTAACCAAATACCATGGTGCGATGCATTTACGGGAGCTGCGCCTCTCCAAATATCTACGTTATGATGTACAATCCAACCTTCTGCATCATAATGTGCTTTAGCCACTTTAGCGCCTGTAACTGAAATATCTTCAATAAAATCGAATAAGGGCTCGTGACATTCACTAAGATTATACATTTCTACCGGCCAATAATTCATTTCTAAATTAATATTCGTGGTATAACTACTAAACCATGGCGGTGTTAATTTATCGTTCCATATACCTTGAAGCGTAGCTGGAAGTGTACCCGGACGACTACTAGCAATGGTTAAGTAGCGTGCATATGCAACATACAATGCCACCAATTGCGGATCGTTTGGAGTCATACTGAAATCTGAAATACGCTGATTTGTTGGGTTTTTAGATTTCCCATTGTCACCAAAACTTAATTGAAAACGATTATATAAGGCTTGATAATCTTCTAGATGCTTTGCTTTTACAGCATCAAAACTAGAATCTTCAACTTTCGCTAAAGTTTCAGGAACTTTATGTTCTGGTTGCCCAGAAACATCTTCAAAATTTATATAATTTGTAGCTGCAGTTAAATATACCGTTGCTTGAGATGCTTCAGTAACTTGAAGTTTTCCATCTACATTCGTAATCTTTCCGTTGGTTTTAATTTTTAAAGTTGAAACCCCTCTTAAAACACCATCTTTAACTTTTACAACTAAAGTTTGAGAATCGTTAGAGGTAATCACCGATTTGTCTTCGTGAATGGCGTCTAACCACAAATCAAACGCTAAGTTTTTGTCTTTACTAGATGTTAAGTTTATAGCAATAATTTGATCGGGAAAACTAGAAAATACTTCACGAGTATACTGTACATCATTTACAGTATATGACACTGTATTAATGGCTGTATTTAAATCTAATTCGCGTTTATAATTACTGAAATTTTCATGATTTTTAAAATCGATAAACACATCTCCAAAAGGTTGATAATGGATTTGTTTTATAGGATCGCTCATAAAATGTTCTTGAGCTATTTTTTGAGCTTGCAGTTGCTTGCCAGTATCTAACAAAGTTCTAATGGTATCTAAATAAGCACTTGCACCTTCATGAACATAGTTATGAGGTTGACCTCTCCAAAGGGTTTCTTCATTAAACTGAATATGTTCTTGAGTCACTCCTCCATAAACCATAGCACCTAAACTACCATTTCCTAAAGGCAATGCTTCTGTCCATTTTTCGGCAGCTTCTGTGTATTGTAGCTTAAATTCAGCTTTAGGCTCTACAACGTCTGCTTTAGGTTTTGCACAAAACATTAAAGTAAAACATAGAGTAATTACTAAAAACTTCTGAATAGCGATGTGATTTTTTATTTTCATTTTATTAACCTTTTGGGTTATATTATCCTTTAATTTCTATATAAAATGGATATGTAAATTTTAATGTTCCTGCTTCTTTTAAGTACACTTTTGGTACTATAGTTAATGCTCCTTTTTCTAATGTGATTGTATTAAAACTATATTGTGTTTTTCCATCAGCTTCAATAGGTAAGTTTAAAGTTGTTTCTCCTAAATCTAACTCTAAAGTGCCAGTGGTTTTTATAGGACTATCAAAATGAACCGTGATATCAAAAGTTTTAGTTTCATTAATAATAACATCCCAATACATAAGTTCTTTTTCAACTCCTGCTTCTTTTATAAAAAGTGCATCGTTTTGATTAAGCATAACTGGATTTTCAAAATCAGTTCCAATAATAGGTCTTGGAGCCTCTACTATATGCTCAGAAGTTTCCATAGTGTCTAACCAGGATGTCATCTCTGCTTTTAATTCTGACACCAAAGCAGGATTTGTATCAGAGAGATCATGCTGTTCGTATGGATCTGTACTTAAATCGAACAGCTGAAAAGCATCCTTTCCATTTTCATCTTTTCCAATACCAACCAATTTCATATTGCCCTTTCTAGTCGACACATTTCGGTATCTTATTGGAGCAGTTCTTGCCCAGTATCTATTAATAACTCGCTGTGGTAAGGTCTCTTTTTCTTCCTGTAACAAAGGCAGTAAACTTTGTCCTTCTATCGTTAAATTGTCAGGCATTTCTGCACCTGTAAATGCAACTAAAGTTGGTAAAATATCGTAATGAGCAGCAGGTGTTTTAATATCTCTAGGGGCTTTAAAAGTCTTTGGATAATACCAAAAGCTTGGCACTCTAACACCTCCCTGTAACACAGATCCTTTTTTTCCGCGCATACCAGCTATATACCTTGGGTGTTGCGGCCCATTGTCCGTCATAAAAATGACTAAAGTATTTTCTTCTAAATCTAAATCGTCCAATTTCTTGAAAAACAATCTCAAGTTATCGTCTATATTCGTGACCATACCATAAACTTTTCTAGAGTTTTCTCTACTGTGGTCGGTGACATTTGGGTATGGTTTTCCTTGGTTAATTAAGCCGGCATCAATATCGACATCCTTATACATATCGTAATATTTCTGAGGCAATTGCAATGGTCCGTGAGGTGCGTTATAGGATAAGTATAAAAAGAATGGATTGTTTTTATGATCTTCTACATAATCTATCGCCGCTTCGGTGAAGACATCGGTACAATAGCCTTGAGTTTGCACTTGCTTTCCGTTTTCCCAAAGTATAGGATTAAAATAACTGCTGTCTTTTTTTAAGGTATTTGGCCAATCGCCATATTGACCAATGCCTCCAGATAAATGATTTAAAGTGTAATCGAAACCTTGATCTTGTGGACGCATAGGATAATTATCGCCTAAATGCCATTTGCCTATCATTCCAGTATCGTAACCAGCAGCTTTTAGAATTTCTGCAATGGTGATTTCAGAGCCTGCCATCATTGCACCACCACGATACGTATCGTGTACACCAGTAGTCATTGAATACTTACCTGTCATAATTGAAGAACGTGTTGGTGCACATACAGGATTTACAATAAATTCGTCAAAACGAACGCTACGTTGAGCCAAGCTATCTAAAACTGGAGTTTTTATATTTGGATTTCCGTAGTACCCTAAATCGCCAAAACCTTGATCGTCTGTAATGATTAAAATCACATTCGGCTTTACAGTTTCTTCAACCTTTACGGTTTGAGAACAACTGTATAATCCCAGTAACAAGACTAAAAGCGTTATGTAAATTATAGGTTTCATACTTATTTTTTATTTGACGTTACATAAACATCTTCTCCCCAAGCTTCTAATTTTTTAAGCATGGTTGAGACTAATTCTGGATGCGCTCCAGCTACATTATGCGTTTCTGAAATATCTTCTTTTAAGTTAAATAATAACGGTTGGCCTTCTTTTTTATTCAAGATGAGTTTCCAGTCGCCTTGACGAATGGCTTTTCTACCAACATAACCCCAAAACACATCTCTTTCAGGTAAAGCTTTACCTTGAAGTAAATTATCTTTTAAACTTATTCCATCTAAATGTTTGGGTTGCTTAGCACCCACAAAATCTATAATGGTTGGAAATAGATCCATCGTTAAAATGGTTTCACTATTCACTTGATTGGGTTTAATCGTATCTGGATACCAAGCCATTGCAGAGACGCGATGTCCGCCTTCCCATAGCGTAGATTTATAGCCTCTTAAATCGCCATTACTACCTACTTTACTAGAGGCACCATTGTCTGAACAAAAGAATACCAAAGTATTTTTGTCTAAGTTTAACGCTTTTAAAGTAGCCAATACTTCACCAACGCCTTCATCCATGACTTCAACCATTTCTTTATATATGGTGTTCAGTTGGTCTTCAGACATTTTATTTTTTTGTTTGGCTCCTTTTTTCCAGCCTACATAACGCTCGGCTTCTGAAGTTCTACCTTGAAAGGGACCGTGCGGTGCTTCATGCGGAATGTATAACAAAAACGGTTCATCTTTATGGCGCTTTATAAAATCTACTGAATGTTTTGTGATTAAATCTGTAGAATACCCCTTTTCATTTTGCTTTGTATCTCCGTTCCACCAATCTTCATAACCTTGTTGATCAATATGAGAATGATAATCTACATTACCAGATACATAACCAATATATTCATCGAATCCTTGATTAATAGGATTAAATTCCGTTTTATACCCCACATGCCATTTACCAAACATGCCGGTAACATAGCCCGCAGATTTTATAGCTTCTGCAAATGTGTGTTCACTTGGAGCTAAACCTTTATCGCGATCGTGTTTTGCGGTAACTACACCATCGATACCAACGCGTTGTTGATATTTCCCGGTTAATAAGGCTGCTCTTGTCGGACTACAAACTGGACCGTTGGCATGGAAATCTGTAAATTTAATTCCTTCTGCCGCCATTTGATCTAAGTTGGGCGTAATGATAAACGTACTTCCATAACATGATAAATCGCCATACCCCATATCATCTGCCATAATGATAATGATATTGGGTTTGTTTTCTTTTTGAGCAAGACTATTAAAAGTCGTAAGGCTTAAAAAGAACAAGATAAACAGGCGTATATTGGATTTTATAATCATATTAAGGCGTTAATCACTTTATTGTTTTTATTAATCGTTCCAATGTTTTTCAATAATTTCTAATATTTCCGGATTGTCTAAATCGGTATCTCCCAAGGCTTTCTTCTTGTTTAAAATCTCGACCTTCATCTCTGCGATAATGTCTTTGTATTTCGGATCGTTGTAAGCATTATGTAATTCTTTCGGATCTGCTTCTAAATCGTAAAAATCCCAGAACTGATCTTGAGCAGCACCTTCAAATCCATTTCCGTAGAAAAAAGCCAATTTATAACGTTGTCCTCTAATTCCGAAATGCCCAGGTCTGTCTTTAGAATGATCCCAATACCTGTAGTAACCATACGTTCTCCAATCGCTTGGTGTGTTTCCTTTTAAATTTTCACGAAAACTACGACCTTGCATATCTTCTGGATAATCTATTCCTGCATAATCGGCGAATAAGGCTGAAAAATCTACATTTTCAATAAGATCTTTATTTCTTGAGCCAGCAATTATTTCTTTAGGATAACGAATAACAAATGGCATATGAATGGATTCTTCAAAAATTAAACGCTTATCAAACCAACCGTGTTCTCCAAGAAAATACCCTTGATCTGCAGTGTAAATAACGACAGTATTTTCTGCAAGTCCTGAAGTTTCTAAATACTCTAAAAGTTTTCCAATATTATCGTCGACACCGGCTCCAGAACGCATAAAATCTTTTATCATTTTCTGATACGTTTTGTATCTCGCTTCTTCATTTGTTAAACCGTCTACAGAAAACGGTAAACCTGGGTAATTCATAAAATCTTTACGTAATTCTGGATGCGCAGTTGCGTCTAAATAACGTTGTTTTAGATTATCCATAGATTGCCCTAAGAACGAGCGCCCCGTTGTAGATGCACTACTATCGTAAAACGATTCCGGTGCAGGAATTTCCTGATCTTTATACAAATCTGCAAAGCGTTCCGGATAATCGTAAGGTTCGTGCGTGGCTTTAAAATGACACATCGCTAAAAATGGTTTCTCTGTGTCGCGATTTTCTATCCAATCGATAGTCATATCTGCAATAATATCTGTACTATAACCTTGGTATTGCTTACCTCCTTCGTAATAATCTTTCCAATTATCGGCTGTTTTTATAATAGGATTATGGTATTCACCTTGACCTGGAAGCACAGCATAATGATCGAAACCAGCAGGTTCTTGTTTTAAGTGCCACTTCCCGATTATAGACGTTTGATATCCGCCTTTTTGCATTTCTTTAGCAATATTATTATATTCTGGAGACAGCCCTGCATCTAGAATTTTAACTCCGTTTTTATGGCTGTATTGTCCAGTTAAAATAGTCGCTCTACTAGGTGTACAAATTGAATTTGAAACTAAGCAATTTTCTAAAACTGCCCCTTCATCTGCTAAACGTGAAATGTTAGGTGTATGTACATAATCTTCTAAAATACCACCATAAATTCCCCAAGCTTGAGCCGTATGATCATCAGACATAATAAATAAAATATTAGGTCGCTCTGTTTTTTCCTCTGCTTTTGGAACTGTAGTCACCTTAGGTTTATCTTTGCAATTAGTTAACGTTGCCATAGCAACAAAAAGTAATGCTCCTATTTTAAATACATTTTTCATTTTAAAATTATTTATTTTGTCACGTTTAGTGTTACAGTTTCAAACTTGTTAGAAGCTGGTCCTATTCCTATTTTAAATTGTCCAGGCTCAACCACTTTCTTTCTAAGTTTAGTATCAAAAAACTCTAAATCTTCTGCAGTAATTTCAAAGGTTACAGTTGTAGATTTTCCAGGTTTTAGAGTTATTCTTTTAATACCTCTTAAACTTTTTAAAGGTCGTTTTACAGTACTTTCTACGTCTTTAACATATAATTGAACAACTTCTTCTCCTTCACGTTTGCCCACATTAGTCACCTTAACAGATACTGTTGTAGTCCCGGTTGTGTTTATTTTGTTTTCAGATAACTTCAGGTTATTATAAGTAAAGTCTGTATAACTTAAACCATATCCAAAAGGATATAGTGCTTTGCCATTATAATATCTGTATGTACGCCCTTTCATACTATAGTTTACAAAAGGAGATAATTCTTTAGTCGAAGTATAAAACGTCACTGGTAATCGTCCTGACGGATTATAATCTCCAAACAAAACATCTGCGATAGCCGTCCCGCCTAGTTCTCCAGGATACCACGCTTCTAATATCGCTGGTAAATTATCATTTTCCCAATTTACAGCTAAAGCACTTCCGTTTAATAAGACTAATACGACTGGTGTTCCTGTAGCATGTAATGCTTTTAATAATTCTTTTTGTACTTCTGGTAATTCGATATCGGTTTTATCTCCGCCATCAAAACCTTGAGCGTTTACAGGCATTTGTTCGCCTTCTACACCTGGAGATATTCCTCCGACAAAAACAACGACTTCTGATTTTTTAGCCAAGTCAATAGCTTTTTCAAAAGATGTTTTATCTGGTGATGCCCACATAAATTTTAATTTGGCAGGATAACCTTCATGCATATACTGGATTTTAACAGCATACGCTTTTCCTTTTTCTAAAGCGATAGTTTCTTTTACAACTCTGCGTTTTAAATCTTTTGTATTATCTACAATCACCTTACCGTCTATAGCTAAAGTATAGCCTCTACTGCTTTGAAGTCCTAAATCGTACATACCACTCACGTCAACCTGAAGTGTTCCTGTATATTCTACCCCAAATTTAGCTTCGTTTAATCCATTAACAGGATTTAAATTCCAATTAGAATTAATAACATCTTCTACCCTTGTAGCTATTGGTGTACCTGTAAAATCGTGAGTATTAAAATACTTTGCTTGTAAACCGTGTTCTTTTCCAAAACTTAGAACTTCTGTTGGAATTAAAGACATGGTTGGTGCTTTAGAAATTAATTCGGTACCAGCCTCATAATAAATCTTTGTTTTCTTAGATACTTTATTTTTTATACCATCTAAAGGTGTAAAATATTGCGATGGAAATCCGTTATAGTTTCCTAAAAGCACTTCTAAATCGTTAGCGTTTGGACCAACTATAGCAATAGATTTTAAATCTTTTTTAAGTGGTAACGTTTTATTTTCATTCTTTAATAATACCATAGATTTTTGTGCCGTTTCTAAGGCTAAAGCTCTATGCGAATCTGAGCTTACCACATTCATAGGTATGTTAGAATATGGTACCATATCGGCAGGATCAAACATTCCTAATTTAAAACGCGCTTTTAATATGCGTTTTAAAGACATATCAATTTCTGATTCTTTAATAGTACCAATGGCCACGCCATTAATTAAATATTCGTAACGTGTACCACAGTTTAAATCGGTTCCAGCTAAAACGGCAACTGCGGCAGCTTCTTCTTTAGAATCAACATAATTATGATAATCGTGAATATCTCTAATCGCATTACAATCTGACACGACATAGCCTTCAAACCCCCAATCTTTACGTAGAATTTCTTCTAACAACAGATGACTTGCACAACATGGCTCTCCCATATATCTGTTATAAGCCGCCATTACAGAATAGGCTTTTCCTTCGACTACCGTAGCTTCAAAAGCGGGTAAATAAGTATCGTATAAATCACGTTCAGTACTTGTAGCATCAAAAAAATGACGTTCTGGTTCTGGTCCACTATGTACAGCAAAATGCTTAGGGGTTGCTACAAGTTTTAAATATTTATCATCGTCACCTTGCATTCCTTTTACAAAACTCACACCCATTCTAGAAGTTAAATACGGATCTTCACCATATGTTTCTTGTCCGCGACCCCAACGTGGATCACGAAAAATATTCACATTTGGTGTCCAATACGTCAGTCCTTCATATCTTTCAAAAGAATCATTTCGTAAAGCTTCATGATGTTTTGCTCTCGCTTCGTCTGAAATCACTACAGCATCATTAAAAATTAAATCGGTGTCAAAAGTCGCTGCTAAACCAATAGCCTGAGGAAATACCGTCGCTTTTCCTGCCCTGGCTACACCATGTAAACATTCGTTCCAATATTCATGTGCGGGAATGTTAAGTCTAGGAATTGCAGGCGCATCATTCATCATTTGTCCTACTTTTTCCTCTAGAGTCATTCTAGACACTAAATCATCTACACGTTCATCAAAAGATAATGATGGATCTAAATACGGAAGATTTTCCTGTGCTTTACTTGTTAGGCCAACTAAAGCTAAAAAAAGGAGTATGGCAACTTTTGATGTTTTCATTTTAAAAACTACTATTAATTATTTTTATAATTCACTTCGACTACTGAAATGGTATTTGCAGGAATATCGACTACTTGCGCATGATCATCTTTCAACCAAATATCGAACGTCTTAACAGCGTCTGAATCGTTCTTTAGAAATAGGTATACATTATTGTCATCGGCAAGTGTAATGGTATCTCCATACCAAGAAGCCGAAGCTACACGCTTCATACCTGGTTTCATAAAACGTCCGAAAAGTGCCATAGCTGCATAATCTGGATTATAAGTTACAGTTTTACTTTGTCTATCAATTTTAATTAAGCTGTTTTGTTTCCAATCCCAACCACTTGCAGAATCTTCATTTAAAATCATGTTCCAATAGCAAAAATTAGGCACACCATGATTAATAAATGCCGCCACTTCATTAAATCTAGAAAAGGCTTGATCCACACTGTTTTTACCACCATAGCAATTTCCTTCTGTGTGTAAAAATTTTATATCCGGATAAATCGCTTGCATATTTTCTACTTGTCTGGCATTCATATATTGTACACCAATACCATCAACAGCTTCTCTCCAACTGGTATTACTTACATATTCTAAGCCATCAAGACGTTTTGCCGTACGGAAAGAACCTGCCCAAATTTCGGCTGAAGTGTTGTCTTTTTCGAATTGCGGACGTAGATAGTTAATTACAAAATCGCCCATTTGTTCTGCTGGCATATGACAAGATGGATATTTAGTTGAAACATCTTGTTCGTTTTGAATCACGATTTTATCTACTGTTATCCCTTCTTTTTTATAAGCTTCAACATATTTTGAAAAATATAACGCATAGGCTTTGTAAATTTTAGGATCGTCTTTCAGTACATTTTTTTCTGGAAACTCTTCACCTCTATCCATTAATCCAGATTCTTTCATCCAACCTGGAGGACTCCAAGGTGACGCGAACAATTCCATATCTGGATTGTATTTGTAAGCCATTTTTATATAAGGAATAACGCTTTTACGTTCTCGTTCTATAGAAAATTTTTTCATTTTAAAATCGTTTGGTACTTCGCTATAACTGTAAGCATCAATTCCGAAATCACTTGCTCCGATTGCCGTTCTACAAACTGTAAAATTTGCACCACTAACATCGAATAAATTTTTCATAACCTCGTTTTGCTGATCTTCGCTTAACGTCATTAAAGCTTCTCCTCCTATTTCGTTGAAAGCACCACCTATTCCTGTAATGGTTTGAAATGAAATATCTGGATAAATACGTACAGAAATCCCTTTACCTTCAGATGTTCCGTCTATGTGTTCTATTGGATTAGGAGCAATGTCTGTTCCTTCAACAAGCTTAACATAATGTACTTTTGCTTTGCTTTGAGCTGCAACCGATAACGATATTGTTAAAAAGATGAATACTGAATACACTAATTTTTTCATATTATCTCTTACTTAAAATTGGCTTTTAAAACCACAGGATAACTATCGCCATTTACTGCTGGCATATTAATAAGTAGTCCTTTATTTGTTTGTTTAAACGATAGGGTTCTCCCATCGTATATTTGTGTTAATTCTTTTAAGACACCAGGATTAGACTCTTTCTTTTTTGCAAAAGACGGTATAAGAAACTCCCCTCCTTTCGGATTCATGACAATTATATAAAAATCGTCTCCTTTTGTAGTGTAACGCACTTCGTCATGAGAAAAAGCAGGAGTTGCTGTAGTACGCTGATTGAAATGTTCGCCATGTTTTTGTGAATCTGTTGCGTTTCTTAATTCGCCTTCTACTGTTTCTGTAGCCTCGCCTCTTACACTTTTTCCATCTCCATACACAGTCCACGGACGTGTATCGTAAATGGCTTCTCCATTAACCTTAAGCCAATCTCCAACAATTTTCACACTCTTTTTAATTTCGTGAGGAATGGTTCCGTCATGATTTAATTCCATACTCAATAATAAATTTCCATTTTTACTGACCGCTTCAATCAGCATTTCTAAAATGGTACGTGCATTATGCGTTAAATGACGATCTTTTTTATAAAACCAATCTGTAAAAGTAATTTCTGATTGCCAAGGGTATGCTCTTAATGTATTACTTCCACCAGATTCTACTTCGTTAACGGTTCCTTTAGCTTTTCTTTTTAAAAGCATTACAGCATCAATAGATCCATTTTCCTTTAAACTGTTAGTATATAATTCGCGGGCAACCTCTTTACCATATTCACCATATGTAAAGTTAAATCCATCATTATATAATACATCTGGTTTGTATTTATCAACCAACTCTATGTGACGCTTTAACCAGTTTTTCTTAATATCTTCAATAATTTCTGGTGTACGATCTTCTGGTGCAGGACCATATAAATCTTTAGGATCTAAACCTTCCCACCATAAGCCTTTTCCGTCGGCTTTAGTTAAATGACCATCGTAAGGCATGCCAGCTTTTTCTCCTGTTTTATCGGCTCCAAAAGCCGGAGTCCACCAATTTAAAAACCGATCGTCGTGACTTGTAACACCAAATTTTAAACCTGCTTTACGCGTCGCTGCTTCAAACTCGCCTATAATATCTTTTTTAGGACCTACGTTTACTGAATTCCAAGGGTGATAAGAGGAATCGAACAAATCATAATGATCATGATGATTTGCTAAAGCCATAATGTATTTTGCACCATTTTCTTTTGAAAAATCGATTAAAGCTTGTGCATCAAAATTCTCGGCTTTCCACTCATTAATCACATCTTTAAATCCAAATTCCGACGGATGACCGTAGGTTTGTAAATGATATGGATAAGCCATTTTTCCGAATTTTTGTCGCCCAACATCTTGCATATACATGTGACGTGCATACCAACCACCACCTTGTTCTGGCACACTTTGTGGGCCCCAGTGAAACCAAATTCCAAACTTAGCGTCTCTAAACCATTCTGGACATTCGTATTGATTCGCTAATTCATCCCAAGTCGGTTCTTTATCTTGTGCATTAGCAGAAAGACTATTTAAAAACAATAGGAAACCTACAAAAAACAGCTTGTAAATTACTGTTTTCTGAAGGTTGTTTTTAAATGAAACATTAAAAATCATTAGTTTTTATTTTTAAAATTAAAGTCCTCTGGATGATCAAAAAGTCCAAACTCTTTTTTAGATAAATCGGCAGAATCGCCTGCATTTTTAATTAACATATTAAGTTCAAGTAGTAAGTCTTCCTTTATATTGTTATAATTTTCATCTTCAATTAGATTTACCAATTCCCAAGGATCATTTTTCACATTAAACAATTGATAGGTATAGGTGTCTTTTTTAGAACTTACAATAAGTTTAAAATCTCCCTTACGTACTGCTCTGTGTCCTCCATGATTATTGACCTTTGGTTTATAATCTTCTCCTGGCCAAGAGTTATACGCATATAACATACTTGTTCTAACTTCTTCTGCTTCTCCCGCTATTACAGGAGTTAAATCTTCTGTCTGTACAGATTCAGGAATATCTAGCCCTGTTAATCCACAAAGTGTTGGAAAAACATCATGTAAGTAAGCCAAGGCTGCTGTTTTTTTGTTTTTAGGAATGTTTGGACCTACAAAAACTAAAGGAACACTTACACTATGTTCGTAAACATTTTGCTTCCCTAATAACCCATGTTGCCCTAAAGCCAATCCGTTATCTCCAGCTAAAACTATAATGGTATTAGCTGCTTTACCGGTAGCTTCTAGTGCTTTTAAAATCCGTCCTATTTGGACATCTGTAGCCGTAATCATAGCATAATAGTCTGAAATTTCTTTTTGAACTATAGCTTCTGTTCTTGGAAAAGGTGCCAAGATCTCATCTCTAATGTGATCATCGGCAATTTCAAACGGATGCTGTGCCATATAATTCTCTGGTAGCGCAATATTTTCTGCAGGATACATATCGTGAAATTCTTGAGGCGCTGTTCTTGGATCGTGCGGCGCTGTAAAAGCAACATACATTAAAAACGGCTTGTCGCCTTTATACGCATCTAAATATCCCACAGCTGCATCTGCAAAAACTTCACTACTAAATTTTTCATCGTCTTTATAAGATTCAGACCAACCCGTTTCTGGATTATAATCTTTTACCTTTGTACCAAAATGTCTGGTCATTCCGCCTAAAAAAGCAGATTTTATGGTATTAAAACCACGTTCTAACCAGATTTCGCCATTGTGTTGTTTTCCCGTAGCAAAGGTTTCATATCCGTTTGATTTAAAATATTCTGGAAATGTAAGTTTATCACTTTTCCCTTTATCTTCTTTATCAAAAGCGAATTGCGCATACACGTTAGGCTCAATATTAAAATAATGACGCCCAGTCATTAACATCGCTCTACTTGGTGAACATACTGCAGCCGTTGTAGCTCCTAGAATATAAGAATTTGTAAAAGATGTACCTTGTTCTACAATTTGATCCATATTAGGTGTTTGCACTTCATATTTATCCATTGCACCAATAGTTCCTCCTCTTTGATCGTCTGTGAATAAGAACAGTATATTTGGTTTTTCAGAAGTATTTTCAACTTGAGTAGCATCCAAATCTACAACCTCTGTTTTTTTGTTTTTACAGCTTAAAGCTGTTAAAGTTAAAATGGCAAAACCATAGCATATTTTTCTTGTAACCATACCTATTATTTTTCTTCTTTAGCCAACATTTTTCCAACTTCAATTAAAATTTTCGCAGATTCTTCAGGAACATTTCCATCGCCATCTGGACCGATATTTAATAAAAAGTTACCGCCTTTCCCATTAATATCTTTAAGTTTCTCATAAACCACTTCAGGAGTTTTCCAATCTGTATCTTTAATTTTAAATCCCCAAGAATCATTTAACGTATAACATGCTTCCCAATAGTAGTCTACTTTATTTTCTAAGTGAAACTGCTCAGGCGTCCCGAAATCTTTTTTAAATATTTTTCGTTTAGCCACTCTGTTATTAATAATAATACTTGGTTTAAGTTCTCTGATATATTGATACAATGCTTTACCATCTTCTAATGTCCACCAATCTACCCAGTCGGCATCGAACCAAATAATATTGCTATCGTACTTTTCAATTAATTCTTTAATTTGATTTTTCATGTAGGTAACATATTCTTGCTTTCTACCTTCATGCATTAAGGTCATTCCCCAACCTTTACCTTCTTCGATATATTGAGCACCTTGATGCCAATCTGTAATACTATAATAGGTACCGAAAACAATACCTTCTTTTTTACAAGCGTCTGCTAATTCTTGAACTAAATCGCGACCTTTCATTGGGGTATTTGCAATATCGAAATCGGTGTATTCAGAATCCCATAGACAAAACCCTTCATGATGTTTAGTTGTAATCACTAAATATTTCATACCGGATGCTTTAGCTAACTTTACAATCTCATCTGCATCAAAATCTTTAGGGTCCCAAGTGTCTATTAATTTAGCATATTCATCTGACGGGATATTTTGATTCCCTTGAATCCACTCGGCATAACGCCCTTCATCATTTCCTTTGTAGATTCCTCCCAGTTGACTATACAAACCAAAATGAACAAACATACCATATTTAGCATCTGTGAACCATTGCATTCTTTTACTAAAGTCTGCTTCCGATTCTTCTAAATAATTAACTTTAGATTGTGCGTAGCCAGAAGCTACTACTAGAAGCAACATAAAAGCAATTAGATTCTTTTTTTTCATTTGACTATTTTTCATTAATGATTAATATTTTTAGCATCTAAATAATGATCTAAACTCTTCTTATCAAGCTCGTCACTATCTCCATATTTTGTTCTCATACGTTCCAACTGCTTATGCATATCTTCTTGCACACTTGAATATTCCGGATTGTTATAAAGATTGTGCATTTCTGATGGATCTTTTTCTAAATCGTATAATTCCCATTGATCGATATCGTAATAGAAATGAATTAATTTATAACGATCTGTTCTCACACCATGATGACGTTTAACACGATGTTCTCCTGGGAACTCATAAAACGTATAGTAAATTGCATCTCGCCACTCGCTTGCTTCTCCTTTAACTAATTTTCTTAACGATTCGCCCTGAATATCTTTAGGAATTTCTACACCAGCATAATCTAAAAAGGTTGGAGCGAAATCTAAATTTTGAACCAATTCATTAATTACGGTCCCAGCTTTAATTTCATTAGGGTATTTCATTAAAATTGGCGTTCTAAAAGATTCTTCATACATAAAACGCTTATCAAACCAACCGTGTTCTCCTAAATAAAATCCTTGATCTGAGGTATACACAACTATAGTATTTTCTTCTAATCCGTTTGCTTTTAAGTAATCTAAAACCTCTCCAACACCATCGTCTACAGACTGAATAGTTCTTATATAATCATGCATATAGCGGTTATATTTCCATATAGCAAGCTCTTTACCTTCTAATTTTTTAGATTTAAAATCGGCAATAATCGGATCGTAATACGCATCCCAAGCCGCTTTTTGTTCCTCGGTCATTCTATCATACTTTCTTTGGAACATGCCTCGGTATTTGGTTTTAATATCTCCATCTTTATCCAGCATTTTTAAATCGTAAACCAAATCCATATCTTCTAGAATACTCATTTCTTGAGCAGCTGCAGCAGGTCTTCCTTCGTAATCATCAAAGAAATTTGCTGGCGGATCGAAGGTTACACTATCCATTAAGGTTAAATATTTTTCTTCTGGCATCCAGGTTCTATGCGGTGCTTTTTGATGATATAACATTAAAAAAGGCTTATCCTTTTCTCTTTTATTTTCTAACCAATCTAAAGCAATATCTGTAGTGACTTGAGTGATATAACCAGGGTATGTTTTTTTAATACCGTTCTCTATAAATTCTGGTGAATAATACTGACCTTGACCAGGTAATACATTAGAATAATCGAAACCTTGTGGTAAACCATCTAAATGAATTTTACCTATCATGGCCGTTTGATATCCCGCTTTTTGAAGCGATTTAGCAAAGTTATCTTGATCCCAATTAAAAGGACTCACATTATCTACTTTACCATTTATAAAGCTGTGCTTACCCGTTAGCATTACCGCTCTACTTGGAGCACAAATGGAGTTAGTTACAAATCCTCTATTAAAAATAGCACCTTCTTTAGCGATTCTATCAATATTAGGTGTGTTATTTAATCCGTAACCATAGGCACTGATGGCTTGATAGGCATGATCATCACTCATTATAAACACGATATTTGGAGTCTGAGCCTCTTTTTCAACGACTACAGCTTCTTTTTTATCCTCTTTACAACTAAAGCACAACATTAAAAGTGTGATAATAATTATACTAACGTTTTTCATGTGGTTATTAATATTTGTATGATTTTGTTTTAATAATTGATTTTCAATGCATACCGTTAAAATGATCTAAAATCTTAGTTCTATTTAAAAGCTTATCTAGTATTTAGATTAGTATTCTTGCAATTAGTTTAATTATTTCCGAAATATTTTAAGACATTAAAAGGAGAAACTTTAAACATCTCTCCCTTTAATTATTAACTAAACAAACAAACTAACAGTTATAAAGTAAATACCTAATTCAGAATTTATAAAATTAGTTCGACCAATAACAAATCTAGAATGGTGTTGGTTAGAAAAACATATATTTCGTTAATAATTGTATTGTAAATGTTAAGATATTACTAAATCTAACTCCTTAGATAGCTGAAAATACCTTTTTTTTAACAAAAAATTATCAATAACATACATTTATAAACTATTCTTGGATTTAACTTTTTTAGTATCAATAAGATGCAATCTGATTTATATTATCTATCATAGATATACAATAAATGATAGTATTTATGATTAAAACATAAAAAAACCTCGTAAAAATTTCTTTCTACGAGGTTTTATTCTTTTGAGACAGATTTCTTAATCTGTGGTGATTTTTAAATTTGAGCCCTTGATTAAATCTGAATGATTAATGAAGTAGCTTTTATGTGCTTTTCCATTAAGTTGAATTGTTTTGACGATATCATCTTTAGAACCTACTTTTTCAATAACAAGTGTTTTTCCTTCATAGTAATTTTGATCTAGAGCGATTGTTATTTTATCGAATACAGGCGTTGTTATGGTATAAAGCGGTTCACCTGGCGATACAGGGTAAATTCCCATCATGCTATAAATTAACCATGCAGACATGGTTCCTGTGTCATCATTCCCAGGCAAGCCAGCAGGTTTGTTCTGAAAATATGTTTTAATTAACTCTTGTACTTTTTGTTGTGCGCGCCACTCTTCGCCTTTAACATAATTGAATAAGAACGGATAAGCAATATCGGGCTCGTTAGCCATATCGAATTGATCGGTATTAAATAAGGTTTGCAATTGTTTGCTAAATGCTTTTTGTCCACCCATTAATTTCATTAAACCTTTTATATCATGCGATACCATAAAAGCATATTGCCAAGCATTACCTTCTATAAATCCAATGTTTTCTGTGAAATTTGCTCCAGCTAACGGATCGAAAGGTTCGTAAAAAGAACCATCTGCATTTCGCGGACGAAGTAACATTAAATTTTTATCGAACAACTTTCTATAAGAAACGGCTCGTTTTGAGAAACGTTTATAATCGTCTTTTTTATCTAAAGCTTTAGCTAATAATGCAATCGAAAAATCGGTTGCATTATATTCTTGAGTTGTTGAAACGGCACCTCTTTGCTTACTGGTTAAATAACCTTTATTAATATACGTTTCTATATTGGGACGTAATGGATTATCTTCTAAAGCATCGGCACTTTTTACCATGGCTTCGTAAGCTTTTTCTATATCAAAATCTTTTATCCCTTTTAAGTAGGTATCAGTAAGTATAATACCTGCTGGATCGCCAACCATAGTTGTTGTTTCTGTTGCATTAAGTTCCCATTTTGGTAACCAACCACTTTCATCATAAATATCTAACATGCTTTTTACCATATTAGATTGTTGTTTGGGATACACCAAAGACATTAAAGCATGTAAGTTTCTATATGTATCCCAAAACGAGAACACCGTAAAACGTGTATCGGTAGTATTTAAAGTTTCTCGTGTGGCCATTTTTGGATAGTCGCCATTGTAATCATTTAAAATATTAGGATGTATTAAACTGTGATATAAAGCCGTGTAAAAAATAACCTTATCATCTTGAGAGCCGCCTTCAACCTTTATTTTTGATAATTGCGTGTCCCAAGCAGTTGCTGTTTCATTATAAATATCATCAAAAGATAAATCTTGTGTTTCTTTTTCTAAATTTTCGCGTGCATTTTCTATACTCACATAAGAAATCCCAACCTTTACCTCTACTTGCGTTGGCTTATCGAAATTATAACTAAAATAACTCCCAATACTATCGCCCACCACTTCTTTTTGGTAACCTTCCATAATTCTTGGTTTCCCATTATATACCATCCATTCTGCTTCTGCACCTTTATATGGTCTAGCCGTTTTCCAAACTCCATACTTTTCTGCAGGCTCACTAAATTTAGCTACAAAATAAACCGGATACGCTTCTTCTGGCTTGTAATAACAAAATGACCCTACACTACGCATACCTTCAATTTCTGTTGCAGACACTATTTTTACAGAAGCACCTTCTTCATTAGTCAACCCTAACCCCAGATTCAATAATATATTAGATTCTCCTTTTAGAAACGTATAGCGAGACACACCCGTTCTGGTTGTAGCTGTGGTTTCTACTTTTATATTATATTTAGATAATACATTAGAATAATAACCCGCTTTTGCTACCTCGTTAGTGTACGTACTGCCGTATTTTAAATGATTCGTTTCTAATGCTCCGGAAGTTGGCATGAATAGAATAACACCTAAATCTGGACAACCTACTCCACTTAAATTTACATGAGAATAACCTGTTAAAAACGTATTTTCATTCACGTAAGGATTAGACAACCAACGGCTGTCTTTTTCTAAAGTATTTTGTGATCCTGCTACATTAAAAGGTGATACACTTGCCATACCACGCGGAGCTATAGCTCCCGGGTTAGTGGCTCCAAAATTTGATGTTCCGATAAACGGATTCACATAATTTGAAAATTCTTGTGCATTTAAAATTATTATATGCATTAAAGCACATAACATTAGGAATTTCTTTTTCATAGAAAACTATTGGGTTTAGATACCTTTCAGACATCTAAAATATTAATTTAATTTAAAAAACCTACATAGCACAAATTGGACTAAATAGGCTTTAACCACGATTTAATTAATTAAAATTTCGTCTACAAACAACCAACGCTCTTTAGCATTTTCTACATTTTTAGCGATACTTGCTTTTACTTTTATAAATCTTGCGTGCTGTAATTTAAAATCTAATTTAAAATTGTGTAGTTCTGGTTCTGTATTAAAAACAAACGGTCTATTTATACTTCTAACACTTTTATATGTTATCCCATCTTTAGATACAAGAACTTCTATTGATGATGGATAATAAATACCATTTTTTTGATTTTCCATAGTCCCAAACGTGATCTGACTTATTGGTTTCTCATCTTCTAAATCTATGGTAACTTCTAGAGGCGTATTTAACCATGCTTGCCAGCGGCCATCTCTAAAATTTTTAGTTCCGCGCAAAGTATTCACCAAATTAGACGTTCCTGTTCCTGCATATCTTTCATGATATATGGTCTGATAATTCACCTTATGAGCCACAGCATTATGGAACGTAATGGTATCTGTAAAAATAGGACCAACTAGACTATCATTTTTGAATAATCCAGCTTTTACAATAGTTGTGTTATTTAAAACAATAGGCTTGGTATAAGGTTTAGATTCTCTATTTAACTGCGCATCATTTAAAGCATACCGAATATCTGAATCTGCATATTCATTATGTAAAACTAAAGACACTGTTTTTTCTTCTAAATCGGTCTGCATATCGGAGGTTACAATAAAAGAACTTTTGGCATAATTAATTCCAAGATATTCATAACGCTCGAAAGCAGAAGGTAAACGTTTAGAAAAATCATCCCAATTCCGTAACGCTTTCGCACTCCAAACGGTTTCGGCTAAAGCTGTAAGTCTCGGAAATATCATGTATTGTGAATGCGATTCTGTAGGAATATGTTCTGCCCAAAGGTTAGCTTGTCCACCTAAAACATGTTTAGCTTCTTCTTCAGTCATGGAGTCTACAACTGGATCGAACTGATACACTTTACTCACGGTAGTAACACTACCACCAGCAACAGGTTCTAATTCAGGAGGCCCTTGGTAATAATCGAAATAGGAATGAGAAACCGGAGTCATCACCACATCGTGACCTTGAGCAGCTGCTTCCAAGCCACCTTTAAATCCGCGCCAACTCATTACTGTTGCATCAGGTGCCAATCCGCCTTCTAAAATCTCATCCCAACCAATTAGTTTTTTTCCTTTAGAATTGATGAATTTTTCAATACGTTTTATAAAATAACTTTGTAATTCTTCAACATCTTCTAAATGCTCGTCATTAATTCTTTTTTGGCAATACGGACACGTTTCCCAATGTGTCTTAGTAGCTTCATCTCCTCCAATATGAATATATTTTGAAGGAAAAACAGTCATCACTTCGGTTAAAACATCTTCTAGAAATTCAAACGTATGCTCTTTCCCGGCGCAATAAATATCTGTAATTGGCCACAATGCACCAGAAGGTACAGCAATTTGTTTCGGATTATCAAAACAAGACAGTTCAGGATAAGCCGCAATTGCACTAGATACATGGGCTGGCATTTCTATTTCTGGAATAATTTCTACACCTTTTAATTGAGCATAAGCGACAACTTCCTTTAATTGGTCTTGGGTTAGAAACCCACCATAAGTTCCTTTTTCATCAGGACTGTTTACAGTTCTAGAACCCCATGGTTTGTCTTCTTGATCTACGCGCCATGCTCCTATTTCTGTTAACTTCGGATATTTTTTAATTTCTATACGCCAACCTTGATCATCTACTAAATGCAAGTGAAGCACATTCATCTTCAACAAAGACAAAGCATCTATAGTTTCTAACAAATAATCTTTGTCAAAAAAATGACGCGATAGATCTAACATTAATCCACGCCATTTAAAACGAGGGCCGTCTTCAATTTTTAAACTAGGAACTTCCCAATTGATACCAATTACTGGAGATTGACTTTCTATTGCAGTTGGCAATAATTGACGCAGTGATTGCACAGCATATAAAAATCCTGAATTATCTGAGGCTTTAATTATTATCTTTTTTTCTGAAACATCTAAGATGTAATGTTCTGGTTCTAGATTAGAATCCAATTCAAAAACAATTACATTTTCGTCTGAAGATTGTGCTGTAATTTCTAAGTCTAATTGAGCGGAAGATTTAAATTTATTAATTAATAATTGAGCAGCGGGTTTCTGACTTTCGTTTGAAACTACAAACTGAGTCGTTTCATTAAACTTAAAAACACCCGACTTTAGTTGAAGGGTTTCAACTTTAGGAATAATGTGTATATCTGCTTCCGTATAAACTTTATCGTTTTTACTTTGGCATGCACTAAGCAAAACAAAAAAGATAATTATTAAGGTATAATTGATATTAAGCTTGCTTGTCTTTGTCATTTTAATTCTATTTACTTCAATCTTTCCAAGTCATTTTAGAACCTGGCTTTTCCATTCTATTTCCTTTTTCTTCATCACAAACGGCATAATTAAAACCGCCACGTAAACTATAACCACCATATTCCCCTTGTTTATTTACAGCAATAAAACCGACCTGCAAATACGGCATGTCTTTATGGTTTTTGTGTTTATTATAAATACGCTCTACAATTTCTTTACAAGCTTCGTTAGGTGATTTCCCTTGACGCATAAGCTCTACAACCATAGCGCTTCCGGCAGTTCTAATAACTGCTTCACCTAAACCAGTAGCTGCTGCTCCGCCCACTTCATTATCTAAAAATAAACCTGCACCAATAATTGGCGAATCTCCAACACGACCATGCATTTTCCATGCTGCACCACTTGTTGTGCAACCGCCAGTAAGATTCCCCTCGGCATCTATAATTAGCATGCTTATTGTATCGTGATTTTCAATGTTAATTACCGGCTGATATTTTGATTTTTCTAACCAGTTTTTCCATGCTTTTTCAGACTCAGGAGTCAGTAAATTTTCTTCTTTAAAACCTTGAGACAATGCAAAATTAAAAGCACCTTGCCCCGTTAACATCACGTGAGGTGTCTCTTCTAAAACTTTTCTAGCTACAGAAATAGGATGTTTTATGCCTTGTAAAAATGAAACAGAACCACAATCACTATTTTGGTCCATAATGCAAGCATCTAACGTGACTTTACCTTCACGATCAGGTAAACCGCCGAAACCTACACTTCTTACTTTTGGATCGGCTTCAGATATTTTTAAACCTGTTTCTATAGCAGATAATCCAGATTCACCTTTTTTTAAAGTCTCCCAAGCAGCTTGGTTTGCAGCTAAACCATGATTCCAAGTTGAAATTATTAAAGGTTTTTTCGCGATATTAGCACCGTAATTTTCTGAAGTTAAAACAGTATCTTTTGCAAGAGCTGTATTAGTATATAATGCACTAAGTCCTACTGTACCTAAAGCTGCTTTTTTTAAAAATTTCCTTCTACCTGACATAACTTCTAAATCAATTAATTAAACACCTGTGATGATGGCGCCATTACAAACGCATCATTTTTATTAGGCTGATCGCCCATAACAAAAATCAATTCTCCACCTTCCATAATGGTTTTATGTGTAATATAACTTTGTTTAATAGCCGTTCCGTTTAAGGTTATGGATTGGATATACTTATTCGCCTTACTGTTATTTTCAGCTAAAACAGTAAATGTATTTCCGTTTTCTAAATTTAAAGTGGCTTTATCAAACAATGGTGAACCAAAACTATACACTCCTTGTGCAGGATTTACAGGATAAAATCCTAAACTACTGAAAATATACCAAGACGACATTTGTCCGCAGTCTTCATTACCGCAATGTCCATTAGGTGCATTTTTATATTGTGTTTCTAATATTTCTCGCACTTTTTCTTGCGTTTTCCAAGGTTTACCAATGTAGTTATATAAATATCCAACATGGTGACTTGGTTCATTACCGTGTGCATATTGCCCGATCATTCCTGTACTAAAAATTGGCAGTTTATCGTTTGCTAGCGGATAATAAGAAAACATAGAATCTAACTTTGTCTCGAAAGCCGTTTCTCGACCAATCGTATCTATTAAACCTTCCACATCTTGTGGTACAGACCATACATATTGCCATGCATTACTTTCGCAAAAATATGGTGTGTATTCTTTAGGAATAAAATGTTCTATAAACTTACCATCTTTATACTTCGGACGCATAAATGTACTTTTAGAATCGTAAATATTTTTCCAGTTATTGGCACGTGCAGAAAAATATTTATAATCGACTTCCTTGCCTAAATCTTTAGCGAATTGCGCAATACACCAATCATCGTAAGCGTATTCTAAAGTTTTAGACACGGACCAATTTTCATGATCGTCATCAATAGGCACATAACCATATGTCATATAATCATCAATTTGTCTGCTGTCATCCATCGCACTTTGCTTACATGCTTCAAAAGCCAATTCGGCATCAAAATTTTTAACACCTTTAAAATAAGCATCTACTATAACAGGAACGGCATGGTAACCAATCATCATATTGGTTTCGTTCCCTTGCATAGACCAAACAGGCAATAAACCTGTTTCGTTATAATGTGCTAAAAGTGAATTTATCATGCTAGACACACGCTCTGGATGTAAAATGGTGTGTAATGGATGTGCTGCTCTATAGGTATCCCAAAGAGAAAATGTATCATAACGATCGTAACCTTGGGCACTCATAATACTATCGTTTGCCCCTTTATAATCACCATTTAAATCGCTTAATAAGGTTGGTGCTAACATGGATTGATACATCATGGTATAGAAAATTGTTTTCTTTTCCACATCATCTGTTTCGATCTTTATTTTTTGTAGTTGTTTGTTCCAAACATCATCTGCTTCCGCTTTTATGTCTTCAAAATTAAAACCTGGAGTTTCTGATTGAATAGATTTATACGCCCCGTCGATACTGGCTGTAGACAAACCTGTTTTTAAAACAATCTTCTCTTGTTCTGCAGTACTATAATCTAAAATAAGTTGTGTATTAACGCCTGTTATTGGAGATTCTACCCGTTCGCCTTCACTTAACAATGTGTAAGATTTAAAAGGCTTTGACAGCTTAATTACAAAATATAAACGCTGGTCTCTGGCCCAACCTTTAGACAATCTATAACCTTCTATGGTTGTATCGTCAACAATATTGAAATGCGTTTCGGTGGGTTTGTCCCAATTTAAAGAATAGCCTAAATCGATATGAATTTGAGATAAACTATCTTTAGGAAATGTGTATTGATGAATTCCTGTTCTGCGTGTAGCAGTAACTTCTGCATGTATTCCAAAATCTGAAAGCATCACGCTATAATATCCAGGAGAAGCCGTTTCATTATCGTGAGAAAAACGAGAAAACGGTTTAAAATTATTCTCTTTAATTTTTTTAGACGATCTGCTATTGGTTGGCATTACCAAAATATCGTACATATCGCCTGCTCCTGTGCCACTTAAATGGGTGTGCGAAAATCCGGAAATAATAGAATCCGGATAAAAATACCCAGAAATTCTATCCCAACCCGGAATCCCATGGTCGGGACTTAATTGCACCATTCCAAAAGGCACGGTGGCTCCTGGATACGTATTCCCAGGGCCATCGGTTCCAATAAAAGTATTTACAAACGATGTTAACGCATCAGGTTTAACTTCTACTTCAACTTGTTTTTCTTTTTTACAGGCATAGCAACAAATTATTAATACCGCTATGTAAATACTTTTATTCATGTATTTATTCTTTAGAATTTTTAATAATTTCGAATTGCTCTTCTGTCATTTTTCCATCATCAAAAAATGCAATTCCACTTGCGCCGTTATCTTTTGCCATTTGAATAGCCTTTTTTAAATCTTCTGGCGTTAATTTAGGTGTAAATAAACCCGTGTGTAATTCTGTTGGTTTTCCTTCTAAATCTTCCACACCTTGCTTTGTAGCATATCCAATCCAGTCTAATTCTTCATTATAAAAATTATAATAAATCATTGGTAAAACCATATCAATTTTCCATTTATCCCAACGTTGACGTACCATATGATCTGCCATTTCTGGATAAGGAAATACTGCAGCACTTAATTTTTTATCATGTTTATGTACCACTTCGTATGCTTCGTTTACAAGAGATCTTATTTCATTTAAACGGAAATTTTTCCATTCAATATCAATCGCAGGGTTTTCCATTTTACGAGGATCTTTATGGTGAAGTGCCATAAATTTTTCTACACTAGCATCAGAATAATCGAAATCGTAATCTGGTAATTCTTCTTCTTGTTTTAAATCGTATTTTGGAAGTAATCCAACTGGTAAATACACATCTGGATAACGTATATAATCTAAGTGTACACTTGTTACCCCTTCTACCTTAGCCAAACCTTCTACCAGACTTAAAATGTGTTTTCTTGCTTCTGGATGACTTGGAGATAACCATTGATAATATCCTACATACGGTCTGTCTTCTTTTACAAAACAAGACTTTCCGCTACGACTAACCATATACCAATCTGGGTGTTGTTGCGCTATAGAATCTCCTGGTCTGTTTGTGGTAAACATCCAAGCATGCACCTCTAAACCTAACTTATTTGCTATTGGTGCTGCCTTAGATAATGTTTTAGGATCTGCATTTGTATTGATTAAAATAGCATCAATACCATTTTCTTTTAAAATACTAAATCTCTTTTCTATACTAGATGCTGATTCTTTATCTCCTACAGCAATCCATTTCCAATATTTAAAACTAGTAGGCGCTTCTGCAACAACCTCTTTAGTTTTTAAATTTTCTTTTGGTGCAGTTGTATTATCATTACAAGACACCACACTTAATATAACGCTTAGAAAAGCAATTTTTAATATTCTCATAGTATTATTATTCTGATATAAATTTTCCGTCTTCTTTTACCGTTAGCATTTTATTTGTGAATGGACTTTTAACTGATATGTTCCATCCCATGCTGTGGGTTTCTAATTTCGGCTGTATTAATTTTCCGTCGACTTTAATCTCTGATTGTTTTAAATGTGCTATTGAAGTAAAATAACTAGTTGTCTCTTTAAAATGTGCCGTTTGTTTGCGATACATTTTATACAATTCCCATTTTATTTTATCGTCTTGAGGAATTTCGAAGGTATTTTCTTTTTTAGGTGTTTCTGAAGAGAAAAATACATATCCCCATTTTTCTGGTTCGTGCATGTTTATAACGCCCATAGGCGACCATACCCAATTGTATTCGTGTAAGCGCTTTCCATTAGCATCTTTTTTTCTTTCGTATTTTCCATCGGTAATTTGATGATCCCAATTTACACGAGAAAAATTAACGCGCCAAAATTTATCTGTAGGTACATTTTTATGGAAATACCCCGTTTTATATGCTGACCACGGAATCGCGATTTCTAACATCCAACCTGTATCGGTATCGTTAGGATTATTTAGCGTACCATTTACTGTAACAGCCGATTTTAAACCTATAATATTCCAATCGTTTAATACCACATTTGGATTACGATATGGTTTAGACACAAACAAATCCCAAGCCGTATTTAACGCGTTTAGTTCTAACTCGTAATAATTATGTGTATCGCCCGTAGGATCTACAAACACTTCAAAATCGTTATTATGAAATATAATAGCATCCCTTTTAGTAATGTCTGCCCACACATGAGGTTCTTCCATTTTGGCTAACACATAAAAATACGTATCGTCCCAAAGCATTTTAACTTCCGTTTTATATTTGGGTTGTTTTTCACCTTCAATATCAATGAACAAATTTGTCCATGCAACTTCATTCCATGCGGCATCGTTAGCTTCACCATCAATAGTAATCGTTTCTGGTGTTTTATAAGCGGTATAAGTTTGCGGAATAATATCTTTTTGATCTTGAGCATTGCTTATGCTTACTAAACCACAACATAATACCCACAAAAACGTATTTTTAACCTGCATGTTTAATGTTTTATAAACTATTATTTTTAGTAAAATCGATAACTTCACTTAACTTTCCAAAAGCCATAGCTACTACTGTATCTGCAGCACCATAATACACTGCTAATTTATCTTCTTTAGTATCGTGCAATGCGGCACAAGGAAACACAACATTAGGCACATCTCCTACTTGCTCGTAAATTTCGGCTGGACCTAATAAATAAGGTTGCGTTCTATATTTTACTTTATCGGGTTCGTTTTCGTCTAATAACGCAGATCCCATAGCATATCTAAAGCCGTTACAGGTATTAATTACACCATGATAAATCATTAACCAACCTTCGTCTGTTAAAATAGGAATTGGTCCTGCACCAATCTTTGTACATTGCCAAGCACTATCTTCAAAATTAGACGCTTTCATAACACAACGGTGTTCTCCCCAATATTTCATATCTGGACTGTAACTAATATAAATATCACCAAAAGGTGTATGTCCATTATCACTAGGTCTGCTTAACATGGCATATTTACCATTTATTTTCTGCGGAAACAAGACTCCATTTCTATTAAATGGCAAAAAGGCATTTTCACACTGGAAAAATTCTTTAAAATCGAATGTATACCCAATACCAATAGTTGGTCCGTTATAGCCATTACACCAGGTAATCCAATAACGATCTTCTATAAATACCACACGTGGATCGTATTTATAATCAGATTCAATCATGTCGGTATTTCCAGCCTTCATAACAATAGGCTCGTGTTCTATATCCCAGTTTATACCATCTTTACTAAAGCCTGCAAAAATATTCATTTGCACAGCTTTATTGTCACAACGAAAAACCCCTGCAAACCCATCTTTAAAAGGCACAACGGCACTATTAAAAATACTATTTGACGACGGAATACTATATCTATCTATAATAGGGTTTTCTGAGTAGCGCCACATAACATCATTACAGTTACTGGGCTTATCTTGCCAAGGTATTTGTTTCATTCTTATTTACTTTTGAGTTTGTTGGTTATTATTTTTTTTAATCGACATCTGGAAGTTTTCGTACTTTATCTAACCAGGTGAATTTTAATATAATTGTGGTGATTGCAAAGATTCCCAATGCCATGAATGTTTTAGGATAATCTCTAATCATGAAATATATTGGTAGTAAAATCATACTAGATTGCCATACTATACCCACGACGCAATTTAACATATCTGATACAAAATCTCCATTTTTAGTTATGGTCTTATCCTCTTTCTGAAGTTCTTTTAAAACCGGTTTCCACCATCCCCAAGGTCGTACATTAAAATAAAACGCTTTTAAGGTTTCTATATTGGTTGCTGGCGTTAAAAATGTCCCTAAGAAAGAACCTAATAAGGATACCGTAAATATGATTGGAAAAATATAAATAACAGGAATATGTGCACAATGATACATAAAGGAATCGACTTCAAAATTCGCTTTATTCATATCTAACAGAAACTGTAAAGTTGCAATAATTAATCCCGAGGTCATGCCCCAAAAATATCCCCAACCATTAAATCGCCACCAAATCCATTTTAGAAAGTTTGCTGCCACATAACCACCATAAAGCGCACTAGTAATCCAAAGCGTGATGGCATTAATAGACTCTGCGAAAAATCCCATAATAACACCTAAGATTACAATAATAAACGAAGTAATATGACTCGCTTTTATATAATGTTCCTCTTTTGCATTTGGTTTGTAGTATTTTTTATAAATATCGTTTACAACATAAGCTGGCCCTGAATTTACAAACGCAGAAAACGTAGACATAAATGCGGCTAAAAGCCCGGCAAGTAATAATCCTTTTATCCCGACAGGCACATGATTATTAATAACTGTAGGTAAGATTATTTCTAGATCGCCTAAACTCAACGTCGGAGATGCAGCCATAAACGGTGCAAGATAAACCAAGGCTAACACTACAATACCTCCAATAAGCAAATAGCGTGGTATAAATAAAATAAGGTTTGTAAATCCACTCATGTATGCCGCCTCTTTTACAGATCTAGTAGATAAAATACGTTGCATATCGTAACTTGGAGTTGGTCCTGCAATACTCGCAAAAAAACCTTTAAACAAACACATACCAATAAAAGCTCCGAACATTTTATACCCTTGTGTATCTACAAGATTATTAAAAGCCGTAAGTTGCCCTGTCCAAGAACCTTCTATAGAATTTCCGAAAAAGATTGTACTCCATTCTGCAGAGATGATATTATTAATTTCTAAATCTGTAACGGTTACAAATGCATAAATAGCGACCAATACACCCGACAATACCATAATTCCGTATTGTAATACTTCTGTGGCTACCACAGAAAACATACCGCCTTTTATGGTATAAATAGTCGTTAAAAATATAATGATTAGGGCGTAACTCTGACTTGATGTAATTAATACAGCGTTGTTAAATTCTATAGCAATGTCCCAAGGTAAAATAACAGACATAAATTTACCTACACCTTCAAAGAAATACGCTATAAAACCAACAGAAGCTACAATAGCGAAAATAGCCACAATTAAGTGAGAAGCTCTACCTGCTTTATCATCTCCAAAACGTGTTAAAATCCATTCGGAACCCGTCATAATATTCGAACGTCTTATCCAAACGGCTAAGAACACCATAATGAAAATTTGATTCCAAATGGGCCACATCCACATAAACATGAAACTCTTTGCACCATACAAAAACAGTAAACCAACCATCCATGCTGTTCCGGACACATCAAACATTCCTGAACCATTACTTAATCCTAAGTAATACCATTTTATACTTTTACCTCCTAAAAAATAAGAATCTAATCCTTTTGATGCTCTTTTAGATATCCAAATACCAACCCCAAGTGTTAATAGAATATACAGTACTATAATTATTACGTCTATACTATGCATTAGCGCTTGTTGTTTTTGTTAATTCCCCATGATTTATTTGGTGTGTCCCCCATTACAAAATGAAGTGTCCCTCCATGCTTTATGGTTTCATGGGAAATGGAAGATTGATTAAACAATTCGCCATTTAGTGTCGCTGACTGTATATATATATTTTGAGCCGAAACGTGTTCTGCTTCTATTACAAAGGTTTTATCTTCTGAAATTGAAAGGGTTGCTTTCTCAAAAATCGGACTCCCAATTTCATATACTGTTGAAGCTGGATTCATTGGGTATAAGCCTATAGAGCTTAACGCATACCACGCACTCATTTGTCCGCAGTCTTCATTTCCACTTAATCCATTTGGTGTAGTATTATACTGGGTATCTAAAATATGCCTGGACCAATATTGTGTGCGCCACGGTTTGTTTGCCGCATTAAACATATACGCTATATGATGACTTGGTTCGTTACCATGCGCATACTGCCCAATTAAACCAGAAATATCTGCAGAGGTATTGGTTCCTGTAATTTCAGAACTTTCTGTAAACAACTGTTCTAAACGACCAGTAAACACCTCGTTGCTGCCATGTAATGTTATAAAATCTTCTACATTATGTGGTACAAACCAACTGTGTTGCCATGCATTACCTTCTGTATAGTCTGTATGTTCTCTATGGTTAGAATATTTTGGATCGAATGGTGTATGCCAAGATTTTCCATCTTCAGCTTTACCTCTCATAAAACCAGTTTCAGGATCAAATAAATATTGATATGCTTTAGAACGATTTAAAAAGTAATTATAATCTTCTGTTTTGCCAAGTGCTTTTGCCATTTGTGCGACACACCAATCATTGTAAGCATATTCTAAAGTTATGGTTACAGATTCATCTAACAACTCGTAAGGTATATATCCAAATTCTTTATAAAATTTTAAACCACGTTCGTCTTGCATCATGGTTGTTTTCATGGCTTCATATGCTTTTTCAGCATCAAAACCATCAATACCTTTCAAATAGGCTTCAACAATTACGGGAATTGAATGATAGCCTGTCATGGTATTGGTTTCATTTCCATAAAGCGTCCAAACAGGAAGTATCTTTTTAGTATCGTAATACGCCAACATTGAATTTGTGATATCCGAAACTTTATCTGGAGCGATTAACGTTAATAAAGGATGTTCTGCTCTAAACGTATCCCAAAGTGAAAGTGTAGAATAAGCCGTGTAATTTGTGGCCGTTTCAATACTATCGTTCTCTTTTCTAAACTGCCCGTTTTTATCGCTAAAAGTCACCGGAGCCAATTGTGTATGATACATGGCCGTATAAAAAATTGTTTTTAGTGAATCTATAGGCGTTTCGACCTTTATTTTGGATAACGCTGCGTTCCATGTATTTTCTGCTGCTAATTTTACGTCTTCAAACTTAAAACCATCAGTTTCTAAATTGTCTTTGGCATTGGCAACACTTACAGATGACAATGCGACTTTGGCATATAATTCGGTATCTTCTTTAGAATCAAAAAACAATTGTGTTGCTGTCTTTTCGCCCTTAGCAATAAGACCTTCAATAGTCTGACTGTCCGAAACTAAATTATGTTTGGTGATGGGTTTAGAAAACTGAGCTACAAAAAACACTTTTTGATTTTTTGCCCATCCTGTACTAAAGCGGTAACCACTTATAGTATAATCATCCTCTACCGTTATGGACGATTCGGTAGCTTTGTCCCAATTTATTCCAAAACCTAAATCGACCACAACAGTTTGCGGATCATTTGTTTTAAACGTGTATTTATGGTATGCCGTTCTTAACGCAGTAGTTAACTCGACATTTATATCGTGATCTTCTAAATATACCTGATAATATCCAGGTGAAGCAGTTTCATTATTATGACTGTAAGCCGATTTATAGTTTAAAGAATCTCTATTTTTTGGGGTTACAGTAATATCTACTTCCTTATTAACAGGCATAAAAATTACATCGGCTAAATCACCAATTCCTGTTCCGCTTAAACTTAAGTGACTAAATCCCACTGCTATAGAATCAGAATAATGATAACCCGAACACCAATCCCAATCAGTTATACCATTTAAAGGACTTACTTGTAACATCCCAAACGGAACAGTTGCTCCTGGATAGGTATGCCCGTGACCTCCAGTTCCTATAAACGGATTTACGTGCGTGTTTACAACATCCATTTTAGGGCTCTTTTTTACTGAAGTTTGGTTACAACTGGTAATAAAAATAAAAGACAAGAGGAGTAGTATAATTTGTTTCATAAATGATTTAATGAATTTATTACATTAAAAATTCATAAATTTAACGAATATCTAAAGTTATTTAGACGGATAACATATTAACTCAGGTAAACATCACAAAACCTCCTTAATTCTTCTAAAAAAGTGCAATTTATTTCAAATCACCTTTACAAAGTATCTTTAAAACATCACATTTTATTTTGGCTGCTGTATTTTTCTTTAAACACATTAAGATGGGGAAGTTATTTTAACGACACCTCTTTCGATGGCATATTACTGTCGCCGTATTTGTATTCTTTAAAGACAAATCTCTTAGGATTCCCAATACATATGATACTGTGCTACTTAAACATTTATGTACTGATGCCTAAGTTCGCGTTTAAGAAAAACTACGTCATGTATTTAATTTTACTACTCAGTTCCATATTTGTAATGGTGTGTTTAAAGTTTAATTTAACGTACTTTTTAGTGAGCCAAAGTGTGTGGCCAGAAGGTCCAGAGATTATAAGCAACCTGACGTTAAACTATACTGTAGACATGATGTTTGGAGAACTTTATGTTATAACGTTTGTGACTTCAATAAAAATCACTTTAGATTTCTTAAAGGAACACAAGAGAGTAACCGACTTAGAGAAAGCTCAATTAGAAACCGAACTCTTATTTTTAAAAACTCAAATCTCTCCACACTTCTTTTTTAATACGTTAAACAACATTTACTCTTTAGCAGTAGAAAATTCTAAAAAGACACCCAAAATAATATTAAAGCTAGCAGAACTAATGCGTTACATGCTTTATGAAACTAAAAATAAAAGACAATCTTTAGAAAATGAAATTCTTTGTATTCAAAATTATTTAGATCTAGAACGTGTAAGATTAAATGATAATGTAGAAATAGATATGTCTATTTCAGGAGATATTGAAGACAAAGAAATTTCACCAATACTGCTCTTAACATTTATAGAAAATGCCTTTAAACATGGGGTACACAAAAACATTGGAGACGTTAAAATTGAAATTGATCTATCGATTAAGGAAGATTTTCTGTATTTTAGAATTTCAAATCCAATGCCATTAAAAACGGAACATAAAGAACGATTTGACCGCTCTAGTGGAATAGGTTTAGAAAATGTAAAAAAACGACTTGCATTGGGGTATCACAAAAACGATTATAAGTTAAAAATTAAAGCAACCAAAGATAAATTTACTGTCAAGCTTAAGATAAAAGTCTCCTAAAATACCTAAGCCCTAACTAATAGCTAATACTAATTAAGAAAAATTAAAATGGAAATAAAATGTTTAATTGTAGATGATGAGCCTCTAGCAATCAATGTTATCAAAAATTACTTAGATCAAATAGAAGATTTTAAGGTAACAGAGACATTTACTAACGGTATAGATTGTTTAAATTATTTAAAGACAAACACTCCCGATGTCATTTTTTTAGATATTAATATGCCCGTTTTAGACGGTATAAATTTTATTAAAAGTTTAGAAAATCCGCCTTTGGTCATTATAACCACTGCTTACGAAGAATTTGCAGCAGAAACTTACGAATTAGATGTCTTAGACTATTTAGTTAAGCCGATAGAATTCCCTAGGTTTATGAAGGCTTTAAATAAAGTAAATAGAAGACTAAAAAATAACAAAACACCTTTTGAAAACACCAATGAGCGTCCTTTCCTTTTTATTAAAATAGATAAAAAGAAAATGAAAAAGATTTTCTTGGACGAAATTCTTATTGTTGAATCTTTAAAAGATTATTTAAAAATAAACACCACTTCAGGTAAATTTATTATACATAGTACGTTATCAGATTTCACCAACCTTTTACCGTCAAGAGATTTTATAAGAATACACAGATCTTACACTATCGCAATTGATAAAATTGATGCCGTGGAAGGCAATAGTATAGAAATTGAAGGTTTAAGATATGTTATTGGAAGATCTTATATAGATGAAGTGAAACAAAAAATATTGAATTCAGCTATCTAAAAAACAGCTTACCCAACTAAAAAAAGAATCTCTTAACAGTTTTATCAATGTTAAGAGATTCTTTTTTTTATATTTAAATCACTTCTACCAAAATGCAGAAACGATTAACTTTCTAAAGAGACGTTATATTTAGGCTATTTTTATTTTAGACTTTCCATTCTTATAACCAAACCAAACAATGTAAGCATAGCAACAAACAATTAGTAATAATGCTTTTTTAAATGCCATCTGATCTGTTAAAAATCCAAATGTTGGAGGTATAATTGCGCCTCCTACAATGGCAGTACATAATAAACCTGAAGCTTTAGGTTTTAATGCTCCAATACCATCTATGGCCAAAGTGAATATTGTTGGAAACATAATCGAGTTGAATAACCCAACAGCTAAAATACTCCACATACTTACTAAGCCAACGGTACTAATTGATATTATAATTAAGCTAATTGCAATTGTAGCAAAAATAGCTAACACTTTTCCTGGTTTCATTATTTTGGTTAGATACGCTCCTACAAATCGTCCAATCATGGCACCAGACCAATAAAATGTTACAAAAACACCTACAATGGCTTTACTATCATTATCTGCTAATCCAGAATTCAAAATAGATTCAGCTATAAAAACCATAAATCCGTTTTCCTTAATAACAGAAACAAGATTCATATCTAAAAAATAGTTTACCAAATAACTTCCAATCGCTACTTCTGCCCCAACATAAAAAAACAAGCCTAATACGCCTTGCATTACCTTTTTGTTTTTGAGCACATCTAAATAGCTTCCTGTAGATTTTTCACTAATCATTTCAGGTAGTTTGGCGAACAAAAACATTACAGCAATAAGCCCTATAAACATGGCTAAACCTAAAAAAGGCATTTGAACAGCAGAAGCTTCTGCCGACAAATACGCTTCTTTTGCTGTCGTTTCAAGTTGTGCAATTTCTGTTTTCGTTTTTACCACATCGCTTAATATAAACAAAGCACCAACTGCCGGAGCAATTGCCGTTCCTAACGAATTAAAAGCTTGAGAAAGATTTAATCGACTGGAAGCACTTTCTTCAGGTCCCAAAACCGATACAAAAGGATTTGCTGCGACTTGCAACACCGTCATACCTGCAGCCAAAACAAAATAAGCTAACATAAATACGCCGAAAATACGATAAGATGCTGCTGGATAAAATAACAAACACCCTAATGCCATGGTTAGCAATCCTAATATAATTCCACGTTTATATCCAATTTTAGAAAGAATATAACTAGCCGGTATAGAGAGTAAGAAATAAGCGCCAAAAAAAGCAAACTGCACTAAACCTGCTTGAAAATAAGTTAACGTAAACAACTCCCGTAATCGTGGTATTAATGAATCAACAAGAACTGTGATAAATCCCCAAAGAAAAAAAAGTAATGTTAATAGAATAAATGCTGAACGGTAGGATTTCTGAGATGTCATTATTTTGAAATTTTCACAAAAGATATATCAAATTTACAAATTATGCATTAAGACTCTTAGATAAAATTATTATGATAACAAAGTCCGTTATAATCTGATATTTTCACAAAGCTAAAATATGTTCTATTTTAAGAATACCCGTAATTACTTATTATTCTGAAAAACAATTATTCACAAATAGATAGTATCTTTTTTATTAAAAATATTTTAGGGTCATTGCAAATGAAAAATATCTCAAAAAAATTTAGAAACTTTTTTATGATTTTTATAAAAACAGGTATAAAGTGAACAAATTATTATAACCACAGTTAACTTAAACTTCAATTAAAAAGTTAAAACAGGTTTAAATTCTAAGTCGTAAAAGCACTATTATTACTAATAAAAAAGCAAAAAGCGAGACAACTTTATCTCGCTTTTTCACTATATAATGTTATCTAATTCACACAAAATTTAGTGACGTTTATATACTTAAATAACTTTATTTTGTTTCTTCTGGAGACCATTCAGGAATACCAATAGTTTCCAACTGCTTATAATAGCGTTTAGCAAATGGCTGATCTTTTGGTTCTACTATTGGTAAACCTTCATTCACCATTAATGGCTTTACATTTTCCCACCACGTATTGTAAGTACTTTGTAAACGAGCAATAACTTCTGGGTGTGCTGCAGATACATCATTCGTTTCTGATGGATCGTTAGGAATGTTATATAACTGACTATTATTATCGAAACGCCACTCTTGCGTTCTTACCGCTGACTTTTGGAATTTGGCTTCTTCGCGTTCTCCAGGTGCCCATCGTCCGCAATGAATAAACAGTTCTCTATCTTCCCAAGCTACGTTAGGATTTTCTAAAAGCGGTAGTAAAGAACGACCGCTTAATTCTTGCATCTTTTTAGGCAATTTTACTCCTGCTAATTCACAGAATGTTTGATACATATCAATATGAGCCGTTAAGGCATTAATATCGACACCAGTTCCTAATTTCCCTTTCCAATACCAAAATGCTGGCACATGTGTTCCGCCTTCAAAAGGTGAATTTTTACTTCCTCTTAGATTAGCATTATAATGGGTTATTTTTTCACCATTTAAAGAGCCTTTTAAATGTGTGGCCCCATTATCTGTCATGAAAATAACAAGCGTATTATCTAGAGCTCCCCAAGCCTCTAATTTTTCCATCAATACTCCAAAATTATCGTCTATATTTTCAATCATACCATAGCGTCCTGCTGTGCCTTCATCGTATCCTAAATCTAGAAAACGTTTTTTATATGCATCCGGAGCCACTAATGGTGCGTGTGGCGCATTTAAAGCGATATATGCAAAATAAGGCTGCTTAGCATCCTCTTGTTGTTTGATCCAAGCTTCGGCGGCATCAAAAAACACATCGGTACAAAACCCTTCAGTTTGCACAATTGTATCGTTATGAAGTAAGACATTATCAAAATACAGATTCTCTTCATTGGGAGGAAAATCACCATATTTTGTTTGTCCGATACCTCCCGCACCATGCATAAGTACCTCATCAAACCCTCGGTTTGTAGGCAAATACGCTTCATCATCTCCCAGATGCCATTTTCCAAAAAGTCCTGTTTTATATCCAGCAGACTGTAGGGCTTGCGGCATGGTAAACACATCTAAAGCCAAACGTTCACGTTGCATAATGGTATGTGTTACCCCAACTTCAAAAGGACGCGCACCACTCATTAAAGCTGAACGTGTTGGCGCACAAGTTGGACTGACCTGAAAATCGGTGAAGCGCATAGATTCATTGTAAAAAGCATCAATATGAGGTGTTTTTAAAACTTCATTCCCCATACAAGCTAAGTCTCCCATACCTTGATCGTCCGTCATAACTAAGATAATATTTGGTCGACTATTTTTTAGGGATGTTGTTTGCGCCAAGCCATCAAATATGCAAATGGCTAGAAGTGCTAATGTGAATATTTTTTTCATTTGTCTTTTGTAATTTGTTGTTATTTATTTTTCTATAGGAATAAGTTCTAAGCCTTTAAACTCATAGCTTCCTTTTGTGGCTTTAGATGCTGGTACTTTTGGGTACACTGTCAGTTTATGAACTCCAGCTTTCTCTATTTTTATATGACCTTCTTGTTCTTTTTTAGTTAATGTTCCAATAACGCCTTTCGAATTCAGTATCACTGAGTCATCAGACGTGCTCAACGTATACGTAAATCCATCGTTCCCAGAATCTTCGCTTATAATTTTGAATGTTCCTGGTTCTTTTACATTCACCGTCCAAATTAAACCTTGTTTTACATTTTCTCCCCAACGATGAGTCACCTGTTTATCGTAATCGTAACTTATTCGTCTAATAGAAAATTCACATTTTGAAACCGGTAATGCAATACGTCCATCTGTTTTTTGCTGAAGGGTTTCATCTATAACTTTAGCCTCCTCATCTGCAATTTCTAATACCACAACCGTTACTCTAGGTTGTTTTAATTCATTAGGAATTGTAACATTAATGGTTTCATCTTTCTGATTAAAATCTAAAGCTCGTTTTGAAAAATCTGCCAAAACATATGCTTTATTAACTTTTGATAAAACACCTTTTAACTCAACTTGATTATCTTTTAAGTCCTGAACATGCAAATAGACTTTCCCTGGCTTACTTGTTATGGCATATGGGGGAAATTTTAGCGGACTTGGATCGGCGCCGTAGATAGCTTCCCCATTAACTTTTAACCAATCTCCAATCGCATTGATGCTATTGACTTGCGATTCTGGGATTGTTCCGTCAGGTCGAGGTGCTACATTTAAAAGGTAAACCCCACCATTTCCTATGATGCGACACAGACTATAAATAAAATCTGAATAATCGTCGGAACGGTCCAATTCTGCACCGCGATTCGTGTATCCCCATCCATTTTTTGTTACAGACTCATGCGTTTGCCACGGCACTTTTAAATCGGGCAACCAAGTCGCTTTACTTACACTTGGCGTCGTTCCATTATCTATGGATACATCAAAATGTCCGTAACCATTTCCTAGTCGTGCATTTACCAAAGCACCTGGCTGATTTTCTTTTACAGTATCCATCATCAATTGACTTTGTGTGTCTGTAATTTGAAAAGGTGTATCGAACCACACCATAAAAATATCGTCATAATTCGTAGTTAACTCCTTTATCTGCATCACTGCCTTTTCTCTAAAATAAGCATCAAATTCATCGGCCGGTTTTATTACGCTATCAAAATCCCAATCGTTCCCTGCGCCTCCTTTTTCATGCCAATCTTGATCTTGAGAATAATAAAAGCCCAATTTCATATCTCGCTCTTTACATTCTTCGGCTAACTCCTTAAAAATATCACGGTTAAAACCTGCAAAATCATACAAATTATAAGGATGCTTAGATTTGTACATCGCAAAGCCATCGTGATGCTTAGCGGTAAGCACAATAAATTTCATTCCTGCATTTTCAGCGATATCTACCCATTCTTTAGCATTAAACTTTTCAGGCTTAAATTTACTGGCAGCTTCTTTTTCATATTCAGTTACGGGAATAAAACTTCGCCTCATAATCCATTCAGCAGCTCCAGGTTTCCCTTCCCATTCTCCTGCAAGTTGGGCATAAGGTCCAAAATGAACAAACAAACCAAATTTATCTTCATATAATTGATTCATATTCTCCCTGATTTCCGGTGTATAATCAGACATCTTGGTTTTTCCGAAGTCTACATCGCCTACCGTTTCCGTGACATAATCTATAGATGAATTTTCTGTGTCGCTGTTCGTTTTATTTTGACAGCTAAACTGAAGAACACAAATTACCACAACACCCAATACTCTATACCTTAAGTCCTTTATATTTTTAATCATAATTTTAAAACTTTATTATTTATTTTATTCATTCCAACCTTCAATCTTTAAAAAATAACCTGCTGAAGGATCTTTATCATGACAAGCTAAAAAAAGACATTCGGGTTTGCCATCTTTCCATAAAATATTTGGCCGTTCACTGCGCGCAAGCTCTTGATTAAAGTAATGGGTGTTGGTATGGTATCCTATTTCAGGTATGCCCCAATTAACCCCATCTTTTGATGTATAGATTAATCCAGGTCTGTTACCGCCTAATTTTAATTCATCAATCGGAGTCGGATGTCCCTCTAGCATACTTTTAATATCCATACGATCTTCAACAATCATATAATACATGCCTTTATAATAAAATGCGTAGGGATCTTCAATATCACGTCCCTTATCTGCATAGCTTATTAATGGATTCTCTTGGTAGTTTTCGTATGGTCCTTCAATATCATCACTAATCGCTAGTGACATTTCTCTGAATTGTTGTGGCTTATGTTTATCTGTTACAGATTTATAATAGATTCTGTATTTTCCATTTTCATCGACTAAAAATGTAGGATTAGAAGCGTGAATAATATTCGCATCATCCATTTTCCCTGAGGCTTTAATGATGGGATTATGCGGACTTTCTACCCAAGGTTCGTCTAATGATTTTGTCGTCGCAATGCCTATTTCTTGCTGAATTCTAGGTGTTCCTTTTTTCTTTATTAAATACACTAACACATAGGTATCTCCTACTTTTGAAACCTGCGGATTATGATAACTCGCCGAATTACTAGAAAATGTGGTATCTACAAATGTATAAGGGCCTTCCGGACGATCTGCCGTAAAATGTACAATTTTACTATCAGAAATCCATCGTCCTTTATTTGGAATGGTTGACATAAATACATGTAACTTTTCATTGTCGTCGTAAATCGGAGCCATACCCCAATTCCACCAACCTTCTTCTGCTTCAAGAATAAAATTCCCAGGAACAAGTGATTTAGAAAACGAAGATGCCTTAATAGTCTGATCTCCTTTTGCTGAAATACACACCACTGTAATAAGTACAAGGCAGATGAATTTGATATATAGTTTCATTTATTATTTTTTTTTCAATTGGAAGTTTACAATTTCTCGATGTACACATAATACGCTGGATGCACTCGCCCATCTTTATCTACTAATTGCGCTTCCATATCGTATTTACCTGCAGGTATTTTCCCTTTAAAAGTCACCTCTTCCTGTCCGAGTTCAATTTTGATTTCTTTCTCTATATTGGCGACATACAAATAAGCATTATCAAAATCTGATTTCTCACTACCATCAAGCACCTTATGTAATTCTACTTTTTTTTCTTGAGCGGGAAATGTTGCGTTTATGGCCAATCCACTTTCTCTTGGAAATCTGCGAAGCGAAATAGTATAATCCCCATCCTCTACAAATTCAATTTTCCAACGTCCACTAGCCTGAACAGCTTTTGAAGCGCCGTCTTGATGCCAAGCGCCATTATGCTTCCCTGTAAACATATCGTGTGCAGAAATTCGGCTTGGATTCTCTTGAGATGATCCTACTTTTATATAACCATATCTTTCATTTGGTCCCTCTGCCATAATGGATTGCCACCAATTTTCGTAACCCATAGACAAACGTCCTGCAACTTCGGGATACTGATCGAATACATTTTTGGTTTGTCCACGATCTGCAGTGATGTTATATAATTCATCGCCATTTATCAATCGCCAATCATCATCCATTACCGTGTACGTTCTGTACTTTAAAAGGTTTTGTTTACGTTGGGTATCCATGTACAATATGCGATTTTCCCAATCGGGTTCTGCATCATACATCAAGGGTTTTAAACTCTTTCCATCCAATGGTTTTACAGGATTAAAATCTAAACCAAATAAATCTACAAACGTGGGTAGCAAATCGTAATGCGCCACTAATGCATCGATATCTTTTCCTCCGGTGAGTTTTCCGTTAGGCCAACGAATAAACAAAGGCACCCGGTGACCACCATCGTACACACTGCCTTTTCCGCCTTTTAAATCGGCATTATAAACATTACGGCCCCAAGCAGAGCCATTATCTGTAGTGAAAATTAAGATGGTATTATCTGTCAGTTTTAATTCGTCTAATTTCTGTTCTAACTGTTTAAAATTATCATCGATATTGGTAATCATCCCATAAAAACGTTGCGCATTTTCATTTATAGCATCGATGTCTTTATACATATTAAAGTATTTTTCTGGCACATTTAAAGGTGCATGCGGTGCATTGGTAGAGATGTAACAGAAAAAGGGCTTGTCTTTGTTATCTTCTATAAACGTTATGGCTTCAGAAAAGAACACATCTGTGCAATAACCGTTATATTTTTGAATTTGACCGTTATGCCAATAAGAGTCATCAAAATAATCGTTCCACCAATAATCTGGTCCTTGAGTGATGCCACCACCTCCATGGCGAACCACTTCATGAAAGCCTCTATCTTCAGGGCGGAACGGATAATTATCTCCCAAATGCCATTTCCCAAACATCCCATTTGTGTAACCATTTTGTGCTAATACTTGAGGTAGAATAACTTCATCTTCAAAAAGCAAAGAGCGGCCTGTGATCGTATGAAACACATTAACCCGATTAGAATGTCTACCCGACATTAAAGCACCTCGGCTTGGAGCACAAGTTGTAGAGACATGATAATTAGTAAAACGAACGGCATTAGAATAAAAGTCATCTATATTTGGTGTGTTAATGTATGGATTTCCCATACACGACAAATCTCCCATACCCTGATCGTCGGTAATAACCATAATGATATTTGGTTTATTTTGGCCAAATACAAATGCAGGAATTAAACATAAATTTAGTATGAGGAGTCCAATTAGTTTTCGTTTCATAGGTTGATTCATATTTTTAAAATCAGTGTATTTCAACTTCAATTCAAAGGTTTTATTCTGAAATAAACGTGTCCATTGGCACACGCTCTTCAAACTCTTTTATCTCAATATTTTTATAATAAATTTCTGCTGTTTCCGATTGAAATCCGATAATTCCAGCACTCGGATTAAGATTAAAAGCGACATTAACCACTTCGCCATTCAGTTTATGAATGGCATACGCGTTCCCCATTACTATAATCTCACAGGTATTCCACTTATCGTTTAACGCATTAAAATTTGATGTCGCTTTTGCACGATGCAACCATTTTCTTCCTTTATAAGAGTCTTGACCTGTATAGAGTACTCCTCCTTTTTCTGGCAATTGGTATGCTCCTTTTTCAGGATTGAAATACCAGTCGTAAGTTTGGCCAGGAGGTCTTATAAGATCACCTGTTCCATTTCTGTCTTCAGTTTGCACATATTGAATTTGGTATTCTATACCAGTAGGGAAAACTTTATCGTCCGTGATGTGATAATACACACCGGCGTCATACTCCCACTTATCAAAATAATTTGCTTTTTTTGTGCCCCACTTATATTGAAATTTCAGATGATAGTTCTTGTAAACCTTTTTCGTATACATCATTCCAATGGTCCCGTCTGTACCTTTATTAAGATCTATGGCTTCTGGCCAACTGTCATCATACACGTGTATCATTCCATCCTCGACAGCAAATACTCTTTTAGCTAATTCTGGATCGTTATTTTTTAGTTTTAGGTACCAACCGTCAAAATTTTCTCCATTGAATAGTTTTACAAATCCATCTTTAGAATTGGCGTTTTGAGCAAACATCGCTCCGAATCCAATCCAATTACTAATCAGCACTATGAACAATATGGTTATTCTATTTCGTTTCATCTTTGGCTCTTGTTGTAAATAGTTTATTCCTGATTTAACTCCTCGTCTGCTAGGCTAATAGTTGTTGCTGTTGGAAAATTATCAGGTACTTTTGTTGTCACTTTTCCTGTGGCTAACCATTCTGTGGTTCTAATTAAAGTGGTTTGAAATCCGATACATCGAAACCCATTTGGATAGACTTCACGTTTCCATATATGTCCCATGCTCGAATTATAGACACGTCCTTTTCCGTACTTTACAACCCACTCTACAGGCCAATTAATTTGACTTTCCTTATCTGTCGCATAGGATAAGACGGTTAGATTTTTTATAGACCCTCGTACATATTTATAAAGTTCTAAATCTGCTGTTTTCCATGCCTTCGGAAACCCTTTATTTATGGGATGATTATTTAAAACATGAATAACCTCATCACTTCTTCTACCATGAAAGGTAGTTTCTCCTTCACCGCTAGGGATTTCAATAAGTTCTCCATGGTCACCAATTTGAATAGCAATACCTTCATCTACAGATCGCCAACCTGGTCCCATCATTTCATTATAAGCTGCCCAATCAGGAAAAGCATTATTAGCGGAATGAAGGATATAAAGTCCGCCACCAGATTTCACAAAGTCTTCTAAGTTTTTCTCTACGGATCTCGGCCATCTTAAGGATCTATTGTGATAATTATTTGTATTTTGAATAACCACATCATAGTTACTAAAATCAGGGTTCCAATCTGCCCATTCCGAAACACTTGGCTCAGAAGGTGCCGTAGAAACACTCACGTGAAACAGACCACTTTCAGTTAGTATTTTACTGACAAGAAAAGTCGTTTGTTGCCAATTGTGATTATTAAAACCATCAACGATTAACACCTCTATTGCATCTGATTTCTTTTGACTGAACCCAGATATGGAACATAAGAAAACAGAGAAACAAATAAGAATACCCTTAATCAACTTTATCATTTGTATATTTTAAATTAGGTGTATTTAATAATCTAAATACACCTAATAACTATAATTATTCTTTACGTAATCCTACCTGAGATAGATCAATAGGCGTTATGCCCATTTCAATTGCTGGCGAGCCTGGTTTAAATCTAAAATCACCGTTTTCAGGATCGACAAACATAGGATCTACAGCACGGCTATTTTTATCGATTCCATCCTTCTGATTTTTTTCAATAAGAGCCTTCCCTTTAGTAATATCTGGTTTGCAGAAATAAATATTATTATCGGTATCAGCATCCATAGCACGCGCTAATGCTCTTCCTCGGCGATCTTCGGAACTACCTGCTTTTCCCGGAGGTAATTCATCTATAAACGTATCGTCTTTAGATAAAGAATAAAAGATGTTATTTTTAATAGTTGCTCCTGTTAAAGGCCCTTCTCTAACAGATACATAATACCCGCGCGGTGGCGCAATTATATCGGCTACGATGTTATTTTCTACTTTATTATCAAGCTTAGTCAGTATCCCTTGCGAAGTACATTTATAAATTACATTTTCGGTAATTAGGGTTCCTGTTTGTCCACCATCGGTACGAAGTGCCGCTTGCATAATCATATCGGCTACTAAATGATGAATGTAATTTCTGCGAAAAATATTATTCTTACCTGAGCCACGAATATAGATCCCGTTACCATCGCCTAAGCGACTCATAGCATGATGAATTTCGTTATTTTCAACAATATTATCATGTGTATGTAAATACGGCAAGACCTCATCCAGACTTAATCCTTTTTCGAACTTTGGCATCTCGTCTCTACGAAGCGTACGCACTAATTCTCTACCGTTTCCGTTTTTTGCAAAGAAATCTGTCATACAGCCCGATAAAATAAGTCCCGTATAATCGGTATGATGAATTAAGTTATTTTTGATGCTGTTTGCTCCACTTTGCCAAACGAAAATCCCTGGTGAATGCCAATAAATTTCTCCGACATGATGGATATTATTATTGTAAACCGTATTCTTTTTATTTACATCTTTAGTTCCTGGTCCGTATCCAGCTAACAAAATTCCGCCGCCTCCCATATGCTCGATATGGTTACCGGAAATTGTGTTTCCTATTCCATGCAAATCCACACGGATGGCTCCACTACCACTATCTAAGAAATGACATTGCTCTATGACGCAATTCTCTGTACCACGAAAACGAACTAATGCATTATCTTTATCTAACATATCCCAGTCGTGCTGCAACCCTTTATCGTCTGTCGTTAAGGTATAGCGTTCACCATGCTTAAAAGTTAAGCCTTTAAAATGAAGGTTTCGTACTGGCACATCTTTAGGTCCTGCCATATCTATTTTTCCTTCCACACGAATAAGTTCTAAAAGTTGTGGAGCCACAATTTTCGACGTATTTCTAGGCCATAAATACACTTTATCTTCCTTGGTATTTAAAACCCATTCGCCTTCTTCATCTAGAGCTTCTAATACATTTTCTACCCAACAATTATCTGTTGTTTTTAAAAAATGAAGTACGTTCATCGCATACGTAGATTCAATAGATGTTGTAGCTATTTGAGTTTCTTCATTCACAGATTCTAAAGGCAACATATTCACAATCCAAGCATGGTGTGGTCTGACTTTAATTTCTACATCGCTTACATTCGACCAATTCTTGAGGAATCCTTCAGGAAACTGAAGACGATCTCTACCATTCTTTCCTTCTTCTGTAATAATGCCTTCCGATTGTGCACGAGGCAACATACCTTCTTCATCATAAAGCGTTTTGAAAGAATCGGAAACATCGGCAACATAAATTTGTCCTTTAGCTTTTGTAGGTAATTCTGGAATATCCGTAGTGACTTTTTTCCAACCATTAATTTCTTTTCCTGAACTAAACACAGGCGTTTCACCTGGATAGGCTGCATAAGTAATTGTAGACTCACCTTCTCCAGAATCTTCCAAACCAAAAATAACTGTTTTATTTAATTGATATACACCGTCTCGAACAAATACTGTAATATCTTTTGATATCTCCTTTTTTAAATCGCGTACCGCATCGCGTGCACGTTCTAAAGTAGCGAAAGGTCCGTCGGAACCTTTAGCGTTTGGAGCAGACAACGTTCCTGACCAACTGTCGGAACCTTTTGTAGACACGTAGAAATCAGCTTTCTCGGCTGATTCGGTTTGTGCCACGCTAGTCATACTTATGATGATTAGCGTAAACATGAAAATTAAATAGTGTTTCATAAATTCTTTTTTTTCTTCAATAACTCCTTTTAATTGTCTTTTCTATCGGTCTTTTAAACGGAAAAAAATTCTTTTCCCCCTCAATAAAAACTGTTTTTAAATTTAATTTTAGTTTTTTGCACAATCATTTATTTTCATTTAATGAAAAGCATAAGCCGAATTAATACAGTTGAGAATATTCTCATGACTATAAAAGATTTTAAAATCCGGCTATATGCTTAACACCACTCTAATAAAACAAATACAAAAAAAATATTATTTGGTCCACTTCAGCAACAAAAAAAGCTGTTAGTCTACTAGATTTAAACCTTTTAATTAATTACGCTTAACAAACTTTTTAACAAGTGTTACCCCTTCGATACTTTGTCCTTTTAAGAAATAAATACCTGTTGCTAAATGAGAAACATCTAGGTTTTGAGTTTCTGAATTATATACTTTTACAACCTTTCCTGTGATATCCATAATTCTAGCTGAACGAATTGGCATGTTTAATGAAATTTCATCCGTAGCTGGGTTTGGATATAATCTGAATGACAATGCTAAATGCTCATTGTCGTCAATTGAAAGTGACTCATCAAATTTTACAAGCACATTAATCCCTTCTATCGACCATTTATTTGTTAGTTCTTCATTTCCAGTTCCAATAGCAAACTCCTGAATATTTTCAACCCCTGTAGACGTACTTAAGTATATAGCTTCTGGTGTTAAAGACAATCTTCCCAAATCGGTTCTAACCTCATTTACTATTAGCGAAACACGATCGTTTCTAGATTGTGCATTTACAACAGTAACAGACTCAAAAGCCGTTGAAATTTTGTCTAAGGTTAGTGTTCCGCCATTGGAATTAAATTCAATAATTTGAATATTATTTATGCTATTTACCCATTCGTTATCGCTACCTGTAAAAATATCATCGGCATTTTCATCAGTCCCATCACCTAAGCCCCAGGCATATTCCGTTGCCACACCTCCGGAAAGTCCAGAGATTACAGCTTTATCACTTGGTGGAGTTACATCTATTGAGATTTTATAAGTCGCCAATCCATCTGTTGCGGTTTGTGTTTCTGAAATCATAGTCGCTATTGCTCCTATGCCATAATTAGTAACTGGAGTTGCTCTAACTTCTACAGCTACACCATCTGAAGTATCTAAAGGATCTACGGTTATTTGTAATTCGTTATCGGTTGTATGTGTACCGTCATTAAGCGTAAGTGTGAAGGTATTTTCTCCTACATGGTCTAATTCTGGTGTACCACTTAAATACCAAATCCCTTCAGACAACTTTTCTACATTAAGCCAATCTGCTCCGGCACTTATTATTATGCTAAGATCATCCTCTTCAAAATCATAAAAATCTACACCTTCTTCTAAATAATATTCAAAGAATTCTAAAACAGGTGTGTTTTCTAAAACCATTGGACTTTCTTTCCACACTGGAGAACCATCTTCAGGATCTGTAAAACCGTTAGGATTTTCTACTACTTTTAAAGTCACTTCTCTATTAGTTCCTCCATCAGCATCTTCTGCTCTAAGTTCAAAAGTATATGCTGTAGCCGATGTTTCTGTTGGTGTGCCGCTTAATGTCCAAACACCTTCTTCAGTTTCTGTAATTGTTAACCAACCTGGAGCTCCACCATCTACAATAGAAACATTGGTTACTCCTACATTTTCTGGGTCCCAAAAATCTGAGCCTTCAATTAAAGTATGACTATAATCTTGTCCAAGAATTATATCTGGTAAAATAGTATATTGTCTTGCCCAATTTGGTGCTCCTGGAAATTGATTCGCACTTAAATCGGCATCGACTAATTCTAATTGTCTAAGTGCATAAGGTTGAAGTGTTAGATTTGCAGACGCATTATTAAGATTAGTTATTACCAGAGGAGTTCCCCAAGTAATTCCTCCTCCGTTAATTAATCCTACATTATTCCACTCTACAAATTCCTCATCGGTTAAACACGGTGTACCACCATCATTCCATGACGTAGTACTTTGTTTAGGAAAGAAATGTGCGACAACATTATCATTCCAATCAATATCGTCATTTGTATAAGGATGACCATTAGTATCTCGCATATATTCACAAATACCAAAATTCACGGTATATAACGGATCTCTTGGTTCAACCATATTTCCAGCCCCTCCAAAAGGATGTCCAAATTTATAATCTTCAAAAAGTGAAGGTGTCACATATGGCACAAAAGGGTCACTATCGCGATCCCCAATTCCATTATTAAACGTAATGGCCGCATCTGGATTTCCTGCATGACAGGCATCGGCAAAAGCTTGAAACACGCGTTGCGTATCTATATCGCCCGTACTATAATCGTCGCCAGCTGCACCCATATTTACATGAGCCGCATCAAAACACCACGCATCAATTAAATCACCATAACGCATAGCATATTCTTTTAGCACAAATTCTGCATAACAGAACATGTATGGACGGCGGTCATCATTTACGCCATCTTTATGGTATGGCTGACTTTCAATAAAAGCTTGCATGGTTGGATCTGTATCGCAATATGCTTTCCAACGTTCTGAAAAATCTGGAAATTCTGAAATAGGTGTGCCAAAAGCTTCCCATTCAAGTAAATTTGCCGAGTTTACATATACTTCTGTTTTTAATCCAGCCGCTTTTATAGCTTTAAGCCAACCTAAAAACGGATCTGGAGCAGATGCACGTGGAACCACTAAATTTATAGGTTTTCCATCTGGACCCAGATCGCCTTCCCATAAACGTTCTAAAAGCGGATGTGGTGCTGTATGCACAGGAGAATAAATATATGGACTTGCTAAACCTACCTGCACAAAATCTACTGTTTTTAGATGCTGAATTTGAGTCAAGAAATCTTCTATTGAAACGCCTTCTATATTTCCATTATAATTGTTTTCTGGAAGCCATAAGAGACCTAAAGATCCGCGCATCCAGTCTGCTCTTAAGCCTAAATCTGGATCTGGAACAGGGTTTTGTTGCGCTTGCACCATGTGTAATCCAGTAAATAGAAACACGAGACCAGTTAGTAAAACTGATTTAATATATATAATTGGTTTGCTTTGTATAAATTTCATAATTAGTAAGGTTTGTTTGATTAAATATTAGATTGCAAAATTTAGGTAATGGTTAATTACGCTTCACAAACTTTTTAACTACAGTCTCTCCTACATTATTAAGACCTTTAAGAAAATACACACCTTCTGATAATTGAGAAACGTCTATATTTTGAGTTGCTGAAGTATAGACCTTAACCACCTTACCTGTGATATCCATAATGCGAGCGGAATATATTGGCATATTCAATAAAATATCATCTGTTGCTGGGTTCGGATATAGTCTGAACCCTTCGGTTAAATAAAGATCTGGTGATGATAAAGTATAACCTTCCACAAACACATATACCGTAATTCCGTCTACTGACCATCTGTTTGCTGTTGCATCATTAGCTGTACCAATAATAAATTCTGTAATTTCTGTATCATCACTAAGTCCTGTCTCAGTTGCTAAATCGATAGTTTCTGTGGCTTCTAATGCAGCTCTAGGCGTTGACACCACAGATTCTACAGTAATTGAAAATAAATCGTTAGCATTTTGAGCATTCACTAAAGTAATTGACTTAAATACACCTGTAATATCTTCTTCTGAAATAGAGCCACCATGCGCATCAAAATCGATAATTTGAATATTGTTAATGTTTTCTACGGCTTGATTGTCTGATCCTCTAAATAAAGTTTCTTGATTGGTTGTTGAGCCATCTCCCATTCCCCAAGAATTTTCTGTAGAATCACCTCCTGATGCACCAGAAGTAATAGCAAAAGGTTCCGTAGGTGTAACATCTATAGAAATCCTAAACGTCGCCATACCATCTGGAGCAGTTAACGTTTCAGAATACATAGTTGCGACCGTATTAATACCATAATTAGTATTTGCAGCCGCCTTTACTTGAACGTTACTGTCGCTAATTTCGGTAGGAATAACAGTTAAAATAAGTTCTGTATTCGATGAGTTTACACCATCACTTAAATTAAGCGTAATACTATTTTCACCTTCATCTGTATTTATAGGTGTGCCGCTTAAGGTTAAAACTCTTGTAGATGTTTCCTGAATGGTAAGCCAATCTGGACCTGCCACTTTGGTGATCGTTAATGCATCACCTTCAAAATCATAATATTCTTTTCCTAATTCCAAAGTATAATTATATGCAAATGTAGCATTAGCATCTGGAAGGTTATATGTTGAAGCAGACCAAACAGGTGTTCCATCTCCCAAATCAGTAAACCCTGAGACATGATCTACTATTATTTTTATTTCTGTTTCTGAAGACAAAACACCATCGTTAACACTAAATATAAATGAATTTTCGCCAGCATCTGCCGCTGTTGGTATGCCACTTAAACGCCATAACCCTTGAGCATCATCAGTAACAACTAGCCATTCTGGACCTGATATTTTAGTAATTGTTAGCGCATCGTCCTCAAAATCAAAAACATCAACAGTTGTTTCTAAAAGACCTGTATAGGTACTTAATGCGATTGCATTGTCTAATACTAATGGATTTGAAAACCATACTGGCGTACCATCTTCTAAATCAATAAAGCCTTCTCCTAACTTCATTACTTGTAATTCTACCTCTCTATTGGTTGTACCATCAGCATCTTGTGCACTAAATTCAAATGTATAATCTGTAGCCTCAGATTCTGTTGGCGTACCACTTAAGGCCCAAACACCTTCTTCTGTTTCTGTAATTGTTAACCATTCTGGTAAAGTTCCAGATGCTATTGTAAGATTTGTAATTCCAACTTGTTCTGGATCCCAAAAATCGACACCCTCCACTAAAGTATGTGCATAAGTTTGCCCTAAATAAGCTGGAGGTAAAATAGTATATTGTCTGGACCAATTAGGTGCGCCTGGGGATTGAAATTCTTTTAAATAAGCATCTGTAAGTTCGAACTGCGTAACCGCATAATCACGTAAAGTTAATACTGGAGAATTTTCTAAATTCGTACGTATTAACGGTGTTCCCCAAGTTATAGCTCCTCCATCAATTATTCCTTTACTTGTCCATTCTACAAATTGGTCGTCTGTTAAACAAGGCGTATTTCCAGCATTCCAAGAGGTTGCACTTTGTTTAGGAAAATAATGCGATACGACATTATCATTCCACGTTCTGTCATCGTCAAGAAATGCACTTCCATTATAGTCATCCATCCATTCTATAACTCCAAAATTGTAACCATACAAGGTTTCATTCTCGACCATATTCCCGGCGCCTCCAAACGGATGTCCAAAAGTATAATCATCAAAATAAGTTGCTGTTGTAAACGGATTTCCTTCACGATCACCCACACTATTATTGAATGAAATCGCTGCTTTAGGATTCCCTGAGTGACATGCTTCGGCAAAGGCCTGATAAATTCTTTGGTCATCAATATCGTCTGATGCTGGATCATCGCCACACTCGCCTTCCATAATATTATCTGCGGAGTCGAAACACCAAGCGTCAATTAAATCGCCATAACGATTAGCATATTCTTTAAGAATAAATTCTGCATAACAAAACATATACTTACGTCTGCCATCGCCTTCATGAAAGTCTTGACTGGCTATAAAAGCCTGCGCCTCCGGATTAGTATCACACCATTCCATCCAACGTTCTGATACATCTGGATAATCTTCTTGCGTATCCTCTGGAATTCTTGCCAGTAAATTATAAGAATTCACATAAATCTCTGCCTTTAATCCCGCAGCTCTCAAGGCTTTTAACCAACTTAAAAGTGGATCATCTACAGATTCTCTAGGAACGGCAAGATTAATCGGATCACCATTTGCATCGGTGTCACCTTCCCAAAAACTTTCAATTAAGGAGTGTGGACCAACATGTATTGGAGAAAAAATATTTGGACTTGTTAGCGGTAATTGAACATAATCGACGGTACGAATATCTTTTATTTGAGTTATAAACTCATCTATTCGTATTCCCTCAATATTCCCGTTAAAATTACGTTCTGGTAACCAGAGCATTCCATAGGAGCCACGCATCCATTCGGCTCTTAAGCCTTGATCCGGATCTGGAATTTGTTGAGCATGAAGCGATATATTTGCCGTAAATAAGCATAATAAAAAAAAGTAAACATAGTTAGTAGTTGTTTGCATTGGTTTTGGTTTTAGTTTGTTGTTTGTATATTGGTTGTGTGTTCTTCCTTATAATTTATATTTTTGAAAAAATTCTACGGTTCGTTTTGTAATATCTTCTAAAGGAGGTATAATTTCACCACCTGCTTTTCTCCAATTGTGTCCTGCTTGTTTTACAATAAACATATCGACATTTGCTCCTATACGATTTGCTTGTGCTTTCATATGGGTCGCATGCCCCACAGGAATAGTAGTATCATCATCGGCAGCCATCATAAATAATGGTGGACTATCTTTAGACAAGTAAAAGATCGGACTCATTTCTTTATACATTTCAGCCATTTTGGTTGGATTGGACTCTGTTTTGGTGATTCTAGAACTGAAGCGATCAGCTTCTTTAGTCGGATCGTCTGTTTCAAAGAGTTTTTGAATTGTAAAATCTGATGGCCCATACCAAGACACCCCGGCAATAACGTTATACGGGTGTCCATATAATTGCTCATCGCCTTTAAAATCATTTGGATCTGCAAGCGTTATCATTTGTGCTATTTGTCCGCCAGCAGAATCCCCTAACACATACACTTGATTTGCATTCAGATTTAAATCATCTGCATGTTTAGACAAATAACGCACTGCATCCATAGCATCTATAACACAATCCCGCATTAAAACTGATTGCATTCTGGTAAGACGGTAATTAATAGAAACCACAGCAAAACCTTGTTTTACCAATTCTAAGAACGGTTCTTTGACAGGCGATTTTACAATATTTTCTTTACTCCCATTAAACCAGCCACCGCCATGCGTGTACAACATGATGGGATAAGTTTTATTAGTAATTTTTGTATCTGGGTAATAAATATCTAAATACAAGTCCTCTTCTCGTGTAGATTTATATTTAATATTTAACTCTATTTTTCCATCTGTTTTAAGGTATGGGATCTCGTAGTTTGAAAACTCTTCTAGAGTTAGCGTTTTGCTATTGTCTATATCTTGTGTTCTAATCTGTTTCCAAATTTGGTTAATTTCAGATTGCTCTAATACACCATTTGTATTACTATCTAATTTTTGAAATTCGGTTTTATGAAATTCCAATTGATTAGAATTTTGAGCATGTATTACTCCTGAAAAACACAACACATATATTAAAAATCGATTCATCTTTTAAAATTCTATTACTTGTTTACCACACTAAAAAAAAAATGATTATTGTAAATCTTAGACATTAGTCTTCATAAAAAATAAAATCAATTATGAGTTTGTAAAACAATTAATGTAATAGATTTATAGTTTTCAGAATAAAAATATCATTATTGAATTTGAAGCGTTTTATGTGAGTTTTTATTTAGATTTTAAAACGTAAATTATGTTTATAATCTTCTCCTTTTATACAATTTTCATACTAAAAGGATCTACTAATTTTTAACTCGTTATTATTGAAAACTGGAATCTTTTAAACGTATTGTTTCTTCATGAATTTGACTATGATTTTAGTTGGTATACACAAATATGCATCCACCTTCCTGAAAAAGGCTTACTCTTGTCTTGCTTTTATTTTGCTGAATTCAACCAAACGGAAATGAGGAACCTAATCCCCCCATATATAGTGAGGTCTTGATGGTAATTGCTCTAATCAACTTTTGTTAAATTTTGCCGAATTCTAAAAATTACAGTTCATTTTATAAGGCAATACTAAAAACGACACGTTAATTTTATGTATTTGACACTTCTTCAGTATAAAGCCTCGCATAAAAACACAAGTAAACCTATTCATTTGCAACACAATAAACTTCAAATATACTAGACTAAATCGTCGTTAATTCTTGGATAGAATTATTAAAAACAATAAAAAACACAAAAGAATAAGGACCACACAATACTTAACTTTTCAATACTAAATAATGACTGTTTTTTTTTGATATCAAAAAAGTAAACTACAGAGATCTGTCGGTACTTTTATATCTGCGAAAGTATCGAAATACAAACACCCCATTTTAGATGTCTAAAATGGGGTGTTTGTATACTTCTAATGAATTATAATGGATCTAGAATACATGAGATTATCTTCTCCCACCACCAGAACGACCTCCACTTCTTCTGTTTTTTCCGCGGCGGTCTCCTACATTCATATTCTGGCCAGCAAAGCGTCCGAACTTATAAGTAAAGTTCAACATAAAATACTGTTCTAATATTTTATTTTCTACATCTTGAATATAAGTGTCTGACACAATTCTTCTGTATCCATTATTTTTCCCTAAAATATCGTAACCAACTAAAGTAACAGTTGCTTTATTATCCCAAAGTTCTAAACCAAGTCCGACATTCCAAAAAATAGCATCGCCATCGAATTCATCTCCTACACGACTATTATAGCGGTAAGCGACTTTATTTGACAAAAACACATTTTTAATAAAAAAGATATTAGTATCAACATCTACATTCTGAACAAAGTATTCATTATCATTAAATTCATTAGTATCATACACACTTTTGTTAGTGGTATAACTATAAGCTAAACTTAAATCTAGTGTATTATCGTAAGAATATCTAAAAGAAAAAGACGGTTTAAAAGTGGTTGTTTTCGCGGTAAATGTCACCGCATTCTGTATGGATAACGTATTATTATAGCTTCCGTTTAATCGTAAATTTAAATTCAGATTTGTTTTTTTATTGTAATATGATTTTGACACGGCCGCATTTCCTGAAAAAGAATAGTCCCCATTTATATTATCGTAAGTCGTGTATTTATTTAAATCTGTATTTGTAATTGTTGAGCTAATAATTTTGTCTTGCACAAATAACGCTCTAGCATTTCCTGAAATAGTTATATTATTAAAAGCTAAATTATTTTGATATTGAAACTTAATATCATGATTAATTTCTGGCTCTAAGTTAGGATTTCCGATATAAACATGCGTAATATTACTTACATCTGCAACAGGTTGCAATTGGTTCGCAGATGGTAAATCTACATTTTGATTGTAATTTAAATTTATGTTTTTATACCCGTTTTTATCTCGATATCGTATCCTTCCAGAATAGGTTAGATAATCAAATTCCTTCTTAAAATCGCGTGCTTCCACCAAAGCATCTTTATAATTTCTATAAGTTGTGGTACGAGCACCCTCTACTTCAAAACGGAAATACTTATAATCGTACCGCATTCTTAACGCAGGCCTAATGGTTGTTGTGATGTATTTACTATCAGAACTTAATATTTCATTAAAATCATCAAACTCTGCCGTGTTTTCGTTGTAATCATAAATCAATTTTTCATTTTTCTCAGAGTTTATACTCACATCATATTCCGGCATCATTCTAAAATTTGTAAATACCTCTTTACTCCAAATTGCACTTAAGCTAATATCTGTACTATTATCTGTAAGATCACTTATTTGATCTTGATTAACTGTTGTATCGCTATTATAAAGTATATTTTGTGAATGTGTTTCACTTTCTGAATCGCCCTGAGTAAAATTTGTTCCTAAGTTTATATTCAAGTAATCCCTCCCCGTTCCTACAATTGGAGTTACGCTAAACGCATTCTTGAACTCATAACTCGTTGCTTCAGTATTATTTGTAGCCGAATAATCGCTAACTAAATCGCCATTACTATATGCTGAAATTTTATTAGAAACCGATCCTGAAGTAGAGCTGTTTGCATTAAAATCTGTTTCGTTAGACAATTGCACCTTATTATTAGACGTTTTGTCTTTAGGCAATAGAATAAATTTTAAATCGGCTCCTGCTTTATGGTTATCGGTGTCTCTAAAACTTGAACTTTCAGAATCTGTGATATAATTTAAATCTGGTAAAAAATTTTCGGTCTTACTAATTTGTTCGTTATCGGTACTTTGGGCGCTATACCTGTAATTCCCATTAACACGGGTTTCATTCCATTTTCCTTTGGTATAGTTTGCTCCCACAAAATCAGATTCTATATAACCTGTACTGGTTTCGGCATCGGGTAATGCATTAAATCCTCTAGACATGTTTATATTATTGGAACCTGCAATTAGTCCCAGTTGTTTTCCCTCAATTAATTTAAATATATTAGTATTGACTTGATATTTATCATCGGTTCCATAGCCCAATTTAACATCTCCAAACGAAGCTCTATTTTTTCCTTTTTTTATAGTGAGGTTAATTTCTTTAGTTCCCGAATCGGATTCCTCGCCTGTAAACTTTTGCATGTTACTTTTGTAATCGGTCACTTGCACTTTATCTATCACTTGACTTGGTAAATTTTTAAGCGCCACTTCTCCATTCTTTTCACCAAAGAAACGCATTCCATCCACATTAATAGCTTCCACTTCCACACCATTCATGGTAATATTTCCATCCAAATCAATTTCAATTCCAGGTAATTTTTTTAATAAATCTTCGGCTTTATCATTTGGCAAAGTTTTAAAACTATCTGCATTATATTCTATTGTATCTTTTTTAATAATAACGGGTGGTGCTTTTCCTATAATGGAGACTACATTTAATTCTTCTACCTGATCTTCTAGCACTACAACTCCAATATTCAATGCTTTACTAGAAGGCACATTGATATCTTTCAAATAAGGTTTAAAGCCCATATAGGCCACATTAAAAATGGCTTTAGAATCGTCTTCGGTATTGACTTGCAAAGAGAATTCACCGTTTTTATTGGTTATGCTATATGCAATAGGAATACTATCTGAAATACTTTGAACATATACCGTTGCACCATCTAGAACATTAGATTCTTGGTCTTTTACAATGCCCTCTAAAGTAAATTTCTGAGCAGACAACGAAGTAGAAATAAAAAATGCGAATACTATTATTAAAATTCTCAAGGTCAATAAATTAGTTGGTTACAGTTTAGACCTAAATTGTCTTGAATAGTTTAACCTCTTTAATATTTTAACTTAAAAATTTAATTGTAATTTGATATTTCTAATTTTTACAGCCAATAAACGTCTTAATCAATAGGCTTTGCTCGTTTTATTCTTACATAGTTAATTTTGATTGTTTATATAAATATAACGTATAACCCAACTATAATTAATCTATTGTACGTAAACCAATTTCTGACACCTCTATAGGAATAATGCCCATTTTTAGAGCAGGAGAATTGGGTTGGAACCTAAAATCGCCATGTTCAATATCTATAAACATTGGATCTGTAGCCACACTATGTTGATCGGAATAATCTTCGGCTTGTAGGCTCTTCAACGTTTTTTCTGCGATACTATTATCTGCTTTATTGTAATAAATATTAAAGTCAGAATCTACGTCCTTCATAGTCGCTGGTATTCTACCACGGCTATCTTCACCGACCAAACCTTTTCCTGGAGGTGGTTGAGAAATGAATGTACTTTCTTTGGAAAGAGAATAGAAAATATTCTTCTTATTACTAGCGCCTTCCATCGGTCCTTCTACAATCTTTAAATACACTTGTCGTGGCTCAAAAATTTCAGCTATGATATTGTTTTCAAATCGGTTATTCAATTTTAAAATCATGCCTTGCGATCTGCATTTATAGATTATGTTTTCCGAAATTTGTGTATCCATTTGTCCGCCATCAGTACGGATACCACTTTGTTTTCCTGTTTCTGCAACCAAATCGTGAATATAATTTCGACGAATAATATTACCAGGACCAGACGCACGAATGTAAATCCCGTTACCATCTCCTAACTTATTCATGACGTTATGAATTTCGTTATATTCTATAATATTATTTTTACTGTGCCAATACGGACGCACCACATCTGGAGTTAATTCATCCGGTAACTCCCCGATTTCGTGCCACCGGATTGCTCTATATTGTTCTCGTATATCAGAATGTTTAAAAAAGCGAATCACACAACCAGACACTATTAATCCACAATAATTGGTGTCGTGTATTAGGTTGTTAGCGACTTTATTTTCACCACTATTCCAAAGAAAAATCCCTGGCGATTGCCAATAGATTTCACCTACATGATGAATGTTATTATTATAAACGGTATTCTTTTTATTAACATCTTTTGTACCTGGTCCATACCCGCACAACAGTATACCTCCGCCTCCCATATACTCAATATGGTTATTGGAAATCGTATTGTTTTGCCCATATAAATCCACACGGACTGCTCCGCTTCCGCCATATAAAAAATGACATTTTTCAATCACACAATGTTCTGTACCTCGTAACCGCAGCATAGCATTATTCTTATCTAACATATCCCAATCGTGTTGCAAGCCAGCATCATCTTTAGTTAAGGTATAGCGCTCTGCGTGTTTAAAGGTTAGTCCGCTAAAATGAATATTACGAACAGGAATATCTGTAGGGCCATCAAAATCTATTTGACCTTCAACGCGAATCAGTTCTAAAAGTCTTGGAGCGATAATCGCTGAATTATTTCTTGGCCAGAGATACACTTTCCCTTCCTTGGTATTAAGCACCCATTCACCAGGTTCGTCAAGAACTTCCAGAACATTTTCTACCCAATAGCCTTTTCTTTGCATTTCATAAGTAGCTTCAACGGCAGTTGTTGCAATGCCTTTTTCCTCATCTACAGATGCTAAGGGCAACATGTTTACAATCCAATCTCGTGTTGGACGCACTAAAATTTCTACATCTTCAACATTAGACCAATTTTTCAACTCACCTTCTGAAAAATGAAGTTCATTTCTTGTACTCGTATTTAAGGGTTTATATTCCTTAGATTGGGCTCGGGGGAGCATGCCTTCATCGTCATAAAGTGTTAAAAATTTGTCAGACACATCGGCTACAAATACTTTTCCTTCTGCTTCTTTAGGTAAACCAGGAAGATTTGTAGTTACTTTTTTCCAATCGTTTATTTCTTGCCCAGAACTAAATACTGGTGTTTCTCCGGGATAAGCAGCATAGGTGATAATTGATTCGTCTTCACCTGAATCCTCAAGACCAAATACAACCGTCTCTTTTAATGGGTAAACTCCTTCACGAATAAGGACTTTAATATCTATCGGCTTACTTTTTTTCAGAAGTCGAACGGCATCACGTGCTTGTTCTAGAGTGGCAAATGGACCATCTGTACCTTTAGCATTTGGCTTCTCTAAGGTTCCTGACCAATTATCAGAACCTTCAGTTGACACATAAAAGTCAGCTTTGTTGTCTGTTTCACTTTGAGCAATTCCGTTACAACTTGCTGTGATACAAGCTAAAACTATAATCAAATATTTTTTCATAGGTGTACGTTTTCTAATTCCTACTTCCAAGTAATTTTAGCTTTTCTGCTTTCTATATTTATCCAGACATTTGCGTGTTCAAACTCCCGCGTGAATTCCCAACCGTTTGGAATGGTTCTGTGATAAGCTCCTTTAGGTGCTCCTAATGGCTTTTGCAGTTCTGGATAATCGACTAAAGACCCATCGGCCAAAGCCCAACCCCAACTATACATAAAATAAGAATAAGGTTGTGCACCAATTAAATAACAGGCCAAGGCATATTCTAATTTTTCTTGAGAGATCTTAGGCATGACCTTATACTTTTCTTCATTACTTATACTTCTAAGAAATCCGCGATCGTGACCTTCTACTCCAAGACGAAACACAGACACTTTACCTTCCTTTGCATTTTTAAGCATCCCATCCCAATCTGAAAGTAGATTTTCTTTTTTATAATGTACGGCGCTATAATTTTCGAACATAAGCGCATCGCTTACCGGATATACAAATTTAGCACTATCGCTATTTGCGTTATTTGCTAACAAAATTTTGTCGTCTCCTAACCGCTTTTTAAGGTTTCCCATCATCTCTCCCATGGCAATTTCAATGTCTTCTTTTTTGTCTTTCATTAGGTTAACATTGCCATGCATTTGATCTATAAAAGCGCCATCGCAACCTGAATCTTCAACACCTTTCGCTACCGTTTCTACCCACCAATCACGAAAATCTGGATTTAACACATTAAATAAGAACGCAGTATGCTTCTCTGCCAACTCCCCTGTTTTGGGATTTTCGATTAAAAAAGACTTTAATTGAGGTGATGAATCGATACGTTCTTTTGTAAAATCTTTGCTGTAAGATGTGTATGGCCAAGCCAAGGCTGCATTAAAATAGAACAACACTTTCATATCGGGCTTAATCGCTTTAAAGGCTGCTGCTTCATGCTTTGCTCCTAACTCAGCAGCCCCTAATTCCTCATAGCCGTGAGATTTTTCAATGCAAATAAAATGAGTCCGTTCTGCAATGAATTTGAGCTCATCAGATGATAATACCCTTTCCTTATCCCCAAACATATAATACGTCGGGGTGGTATCCCAACTGAATTGAGGATAGGAATCTTTTGGTACAAAAGGTGTTCCATCACTAATAACCCATGGTTTTTGATGATCTGTTTTTGTCTGTGATTGTAACACAGTTCCCGAAATAAGTAACAGATATAAAATTATATTTTTCATGATTTTTTGTTTCTATTTTTCTAAAGTAATTTCTAACACATAACCGTCAGGTCCAATTTGGATATCTGTTAAATCGACCACTAAGCCGTCTTTTCCATGTTTCCATTTTATTTCTGAAGTATCTCCAAGTAACCTCACGTTTTCAACTATTCCATTAGTCAATTGAAATGATTTTATTTCAACTTGAGACTTTGGATTAACAAACGATATCGCAAATACAGTATTGGCTTTACTTGTAAACCAAAAATCGTTAGCCGAAAAGGAACGTGAAAATCCTTTTTTAGCACGATGTTCTGTTCCGCCTAGAAGGCCATCTTCATTACCTTCCCGAGTTATCTTCCAACGTGTCGTGCCGTAAATCGCATCACCATTCGTTTTCAACCAATCTCCGATTTCGAGTAATCCTTGTGCACTTTGTTCTGGCACACGACCTTCTCCGTCTGGTCCGATGTTTAGAAGAAAATTTCCGCCTTTAGACGCAATGTCGACCAAGTAATACAACAATTCTTTGGTGCTTTTCCAATCGTTGTCGTACGATTTATAAGCCCACGAATTATTAGTTGTGCCACAGGTTTCAAAGTATTTCGTCATTTTTTCTGAGGCTGAAGGAATTTTATTATCACCAGCATCTAAATAATCGCCAAAATCGAAACCGACTCTACGATTTACTAACACATTTGGATTGATATTATAAACGGTTTTATAAAATTCAAAAGCCTGTTTTTCGGTAATATATCCATCACCATCAAACCAAATAAGTCGCAACTCAGGAAGTGCATCTAAAAGTTCGCGGACTTGTGGCAAGGCTTTTTGTGCTATATATTCAGCATGCGTATTTGGACTTGGATCCCATAAATTTTTCCCATTAGCATGCGATAAGATTCCTAGCGAATCATTTCCCTTTTTTACATTCGTAAAATTCCCATCGGCACCATCGTACCAATCATTTCCGTGCGAATAATACACACCAAAAGCTAAACCTTCAGCCAAACACGCCTCATATAATTCTTTTACAACATCTTCATTATAAGGTGTAGCATCAACCATATCAAATTCAGAAACTTTTGAATCGAACAAGGCAAAACCATCATGATGTTTAGAGGTGATTACCACATATTTCATTCCAGCATCCTTAGCCAATTTCGCGATGTTTTGAGCAAAAGATTTATCAGGATTGAAGGTTTTAGCCAACTCAGCATATTCATCCCGAGGAATTTCAAATTTATACATGAGCCATTCCGAAACTTTTGGTCCCGTGGTGTTCACTTCTTCCATGCGCTCACCTTTCCATATACCTCCAGCCTGAGAATATAAACCCCAGTGAATAAACATGCCGAATTTGGCTTCTTTAAACCAATCCAGTGCTTTTTGTTTTTCTGGTGAATTGTGCATTTTCAACCAATCGTCGTAATAAGTATCGGTTCCAAAACCTAAATTTTTACTGTATTGTGGCGTAATACGGATTTTATCTATTGGCAGATCAGATTTTAATGTGAGTGCATGTATACCAGCATTCTCGAATTTGATCGTTTTAGCAAATTGTGAAATGGTTTCTTCTTGTCCCGGTTCCCCTAAAACAAAAATGGTTTCCGGATTTCCTTCCAACACCACGCCAGCACTCTCTACCGAAACTTCTCCCAAACTCGCATCTTGTTTTCCAAGTCGTAAGATTTGGATATTATAATCTCCTGGGCGGTCAAGTTGAAACTCCCAAGACCATTCCCCTTCTTTTCCTTGAGCAGCTTCAGAATTTAAAACCACCCAAAATTTATCATCTTGACTAATTGTATGTTTCTGTTCAGAACATGACATAACACTTAACAAAATAAGAGATACTACTGAACGTATTATAGTCCTTATCATAATTTTAATTTTTTAAAAAAGAAGAATGCTATTAAACTTATTTCTTTTGCAATACAACATCATCCCAATATCCGGCACCATCAAAGCCTTCTGAAGTGATACAACGTAATTCAATTTCTGTTAAGTCTCCACTATTAAATTCGCTTTTAAATGATACCCATTCTCCAGCTTTCGTTTTTGCATCCAAGTCAAACTTGGCTGTGTTGTCAAAACTGCCATTCGTATCAAATATCACTTCACCTAACGTTCCTTTTTCAACTTTAAGTTTTGCACTTAATTCATAGGTCGTATTAGGACTAAGACTTACTTTTTGAACCAAAGCTTTGGGTTTTTCACTTCCCTTATATTGAAGTGCATAATATCCGGAAGCTGTGTCATCTTTAGTTCTAACAAATGGTCTTGGTGCACGATTAAACCAATATTTAACTTGACCTTGAGTTGCCAATTCGAAAGAGGCATTTTTTACCAGATTTTCAACTTTAGATTTTGAAATTTTTAAAGATGATATTTTATCATTACAACCCATTTCATTTAAATCGATTCTATTTTCCTTAAATGTCCAGGATTTTCCTTTAAAATTATCTTGTTCAAAACCTTCCACAACATAACCTTCAGGAATTTCTATAGATGAAATATCGTTTGGTAATATTCCTGCTTGCTTTAAGTCCGATTGCGTATAATCTCCCAAAGCTAAGGTTCCCATCATGCCATTAAAATTAATGTCTTTATGAAAGGTTGGAAGTTCTACACCAAGTGTCTGCCTTACCATATTTATAGTGCCGTCTTCATTAAATTCTAAAGGTTCGAAACAAATAGAACGGTTGGTTGGAATCCCTCCTGAAAGGCTTCCATTATGATAAAACACATACCACTGATCTTTAAACTCTACCGCAGAGCCATGCATAGTAATAATATCTGTGTGATCTAAAAACACACCTTTGCACTCGAATGGCCCAAACGGATTATCACTAACCGCATAACGCATTTTATTATATTTTGGAAAATCGTCTGGATACATGGCATAATACAAGTTCTCTCTTTTAAAAATAAAAAGCCCTTCTCGAAAACCATCTAAACCTGTAATGATGTGACGTTCTCCATCAATTTCCATCATATTTTCTTTCAGCTTATAAGCATGAGCAATGTCTGGACCACCATGATATAAATACGCTTGCCCATCGTCGTCGATAAACACACATGGATCTATTAAAGATTCTAATCCTTCAATATAGCCTTGAACTTTAAAATCGGAAGCGGGTTTTGTGCTGGTTGCGACACCTATTTTCCAGGTTTTTTTAAAATCTGTTCCGCTTGGATGCGGAAAATAGTAATAATACGTTCCATTTTTATACGCACAATCTGGCGCCCACATAAATCCGCCTTCTTTACGTCCCCATTCCACCTGACTAGAATGTAAAATTTCTCCATGATCTTTCCATGTTATCATATCGTCTGTAGAAAACACATGATAACCATCCATAGTTTTATAGCCTTTTGGTGGTGCATTATCTGTAGACGGATAGACATACAAGCGACCATCGTCCCAAACATGAGCCGAAGGATCGGCGGTAAACATATGACTGACTATAGGATTTGATCTTCGGTCTTGTGCATTAAGTTGAGCTATTATTGTACAAGCCAAAAGCGTGAAAAAGATTTTTATTTTCATTTTGAATTAGTTTATCAAGTGATTTTTTAAGGATTTGTAACATATTGATTCCAAAAAGATGCTATATCGTCTGCCTGGTTTCCTAGGTCGAATATGTACCAATTTTCAACACAATCTGAAAAATCTATTCCTCCTGAAGCAATCCATTTATTGGTCCATTCGCCTTCCCAGGCATCACAAATTTTATCGGCTTCTGTCCAAATATCTCGTGCTTCCGCATTCGGATTATTTACAGATTTAGCACGTTCCAACCATATACTGTCTTTGGTGCGGTAGCCTGGTGTATCATTATCGTCCGTATTTCCATCATCTATTTTTTTATACACTGTATGAGCTTTTAACCATTCCAATTCTGATGGCGTGGTATTGTTTTCATTATAACGACTGTGTTGTACAATGATTACTTGTTTCTCAAAAGTATCAAGAGAAATACCTTCTGCTAAAACGGCCTGTAATACATCGTAAGTGAAATTGGATTGCCCTGCTTCTTGTACAAAAACGTGTCCTCCAGAATTTAAAATGGGTATTATTTTATCTTTAACACGAGTGACAGATGCATCCCAATATTCATGTGCATTGGTCCAATTCGAATTCTCGGCACCAAACAACACATTATAATAATCGGGAACGCCTGCAGTAATAAAAAGATGATTCTGATCGCCATAAGCACCCGCCACAGC
>NZ_LMAK01000081.1 GCF_001439665.1 Formosa algae | reverse complement strand
TTGTGTATCTTAAGTTAGCCTTATCAAATATAAGTTATAAATTAAGTGTCAAATCAGAAAGAATAAAAAGAGAGGATTAAGGTTATTTTGTGTATTGAGACTGCGATCTCGTTTTTCATGACAATCCCCTCTCTTTTCTACTATTATTTCGAACAGTTCTGTGAGACTTTAGATCTCGTTTTTAAGATGCAGAAAAGCTAGTAGACTACTTCTTTCGTAAATTTCATATACATGATTAAAAATACAAATTATTTCGGAATAGATATCAGTAAGGATGTCTTTGATGTTAGTGGAGCAGATGGTAATCATCATCAATTTAAGAATGACTTATCAGGCTTTAAAAAGTTATTGCGTTTAACTAATGAGTTTTCTCATTGTGTAATGGAATCTACGGGAGTTTATCATTTACGTTTGTGCTATTATTTAGAAGAAAAAGGAATAGCTGTAAGTGTAGAGAATCCCTTGTCCATAAAACGCTTTATACAAATGCGATTAACAAAAATAAAAACAGACAAAAGAGACTCTCAAATGATTTATGAGTATGCTGTAAACTCTGGGGTTGAACTTCGTTTATGGAAAGGCCAAAGTGAAACTCAAATAGCTTGTTCTCAAATAATAAGCCTAACCAACTTGTATACTAAACAAACAACAGCACTTAAAAATAAGTTACAAACAGAGGAGTCAATGGGATCTCCATGTTCAAAAGTGATACGGTCCTTAAAAAGAAGTTTAAAACACTTGAAAAATGAAATAGATAAGCTCGAAGACTCATTACTAGAGCTAGTAAAACTAGATAATCAAGATTTACTTACTAGGGTTGAGAGTATTCCTGGAATAGGGAGAAAGTCAAGTATGTTATTGATCGTTTTAACCGGAGGATTTGAACGTTTTAATAAATCCTCAGAGCTTTGTTCTTTTGCGGGTTTAACACCTATGATTAGACAATCAGGAAGTAGTATAAGATCTAGATCAAGGATAAGTAAAATGGGAAATAGACGATTGAGGAAAACCTTATTTATGTGTAGTCTATCCGCTAAGAAATATAATAAAGCGTGTAAAGAAATATTCGATAGAATTGTAGCAAAAGGGAAAAGTAAAAAAGTGGCATTAATAGCTGTCTGTAATAAGCTTTTAAAACAGGCATTTGCCTTGGCAAAATCAGGGTTGATATATGATAAGAATTATAGAAGTGTTTTAGTGAAATTAAACTAATAAATACTTGTTTATTAACACAGTTCTTGATTAGTGGCGTGTTTAAGCACCTAATTTAGTAAATATAAACTGAATAGAAAATCCGCGAGGATTTTCGTAAGTAGGCTAGAACTAGCCATTAATTATACACGGTGTTATACCATGTATTTTTCATGTCAAGAGACGGTAATGCATTTTATTTCCTTTTTCAATCCATAAAATCTCTATATAAAGTTTACCATTTTCTTTCAATTTGCCGATTGTTAATCTTGGCTTAATGATTGTGGAATTATTCGACAATTTTGAGTGCCATTGAAATCCATCCCATTCACTTTTAAAACCATTTTTCTTATTTTTTATAGATATTTCCTTGACCATACTTAGTTTGTCGTCATTGATATATGCAGTTTTCAATTTTAGATCAATTTTAGATCAATTTTTATCAATGGACAAAAACTGTCTTTAATGGGCCTGATTGTCAATAAGGAGTCCGTATATTTCATACTTAGTTTAATCCAACCCGAAGGGCTAAATTCTATTGCCGATTCATTTTCAATTGCCTTTAAATCAACTTTTGGGTAAAGTATTTTTCCATTTTCATCTACTAATAGTTGTTTTTCAATTCCAGCTTGAATTACCTTATTCTTCATAAGTTGAAATGTATGATTTCCTTCATTTAATTCTGTTAGAATAAACTTTTGTAGTTCAGTTTTTACCTCTTGAGTGAATACATTTTGGATACTCCAAATGCAAATCAATATTAATGTCAGTTTATTTTTCATAATATATGGTATAACTCCTTTTATACAAAATAAACATGTGTTTATCCCGTAAAGACTATTTGTTAGTGTTATACTTTTAAAAGTAAGATAATTTATTGTAATGCAATTACTGTAAAACCGTAATTAAATGGTTTAGAGTAGCGATATGCAGTATTTACCGTTACCATAGTAAAATCTGTGATAAGATGATGTTTTAAATAACTGTGCTTTGTTATGTGCCGTTTCTATTGTATTATTCGTTCATTGTTTTGGTGATTTTTTCAATATTAAGACTATTCGCCATAGCTTTGAAAATATCGTGATAAGAACTCTCATTGTCATAAAGACTTTCGTGTGTGCCTTCTTCTATCACTTTTCCTTTTTCAAGTACAATCACGTTGTCGGCATCTATAATTTGCGAAATACTATGAGAAATAATAATTACGGTTCGTCCTTTTTTAATGGCATCCAAGCTTTTTTTAATCTGTTCTGTAGCAATAGCATCTAGACTTGCTGTGGGTTCATCCAAGAAAATTATAGGCGGATTCTTTAAAAATAAACGCGCAATAGATACTCGTTGTTTTTGTCCGCCAGACAATAGCGTCGCTTTAGAATGGTAACCCTCTGGTAAATTTATAATTTGATTATGTATATAGGCTTTTTTAGCAGCTTCTACAACTTCTTCATGAGTAGCATCTTCTTTACCATAAAGAATATTTTCGGCAATAGAACCGTTAAAAATATGATTTTTCTGTAAGACTAAACCAATATTATCTCTTAACCAACGTGTGTCATAGTCTTGTAAGTCAACACCATCTAGAAAAATAGTTCCCGATGTTGGTTTGTAAAATTTATCTAAAAGATTTACAACCGTACTTTTTCCCGCGCCACTTAAACCGACTAAAGCATTTATGGTATCGGGCTTTATTTTCATTGACACATCAAACAGTGCCTTTGTTCCATTAGGGTATGAAAAATCTACATGTTTCAATTCAAAACGACCTATAACCTTTTCAGGAATGTACGTTCCGCTTAATTCCGTTTCATCGGCATCCATAATATCAAAAAATGCTTCAGAATATATCAAAGCATCATTCACTTCATCATAAATGCGATGCAATTGCCTAATTGGGGCCGATACATTGTTAAATAGCAAAATATGAAACATAATAGCGCCAATCGTCATGGTGCCATTCAATACAAAATAAGCCGTTAGTATAATGATAATTACCACACCAAACTGTTCAATAAACACTTTTACACCATCAAAAATAAAGCTTAATTGTCTTGTTTTTAGCTGATTTTCGGTCATTTCTAACTGAATTGCTTCATGCTTTTTACTTTCTAAATCTTCACGAGTAAAGGATTTAATAACACTAATAGATTCTATTAAACCAATAATACCATTATTTCGAGTTTCTCTAAATCCGCGCATATTTCGTCTAAAGCCTTTTAGTTTTTTGGCTTGCAGACTACTTACATAAAAAAAGACCGGAATTATAAGTACACTTACTAAACCTATATAAACGTTTGCCTGAAACATCAGTACCAAAGCGATGAGCGCATTGGCAAATAATGGCATAATATCAAGAAAAAAGTTTTTCACCAATTGTGTAAGACTGGAAATTCCTAAAGATATTCTGGTTTGAAGCTTACCGCTTTCATTTTCTGAAGCGCTATAAAACGCCATTCTATAGGTTAGTATTTTATCGACAACTAGTTGTGCAAAATCTCTAGAAATATAGATTTTCATCTTTTCGCCATAGTATTTCTGGCCATACTGTATCAAGACATACATAAGCTCTTTAGACAGTAAGATGATGCTTATGGTGATTAATAGTTTAAAACCCGCTTCTAATGTCTCTTTAGCATCTACTAAAGCAGTAAGTTCATCTACGGTATAGCGTAAAACCAATGCATTTACTTGTGCTAAGAACGATCCTATAAGGGTTAATACTAAAGTTGCAATAATTAAAGATCTATATGGTTTTATATAAACGATTAATTGTTTAAACAGTTGTAATAATCCTATGTTAGGCTGTGGTTTTGCAGATGTTTTACTCATAATTCATTTTAAATAATACAATAAAAGTCATTTAAGTGATTATACATTCTTGATTTTTTATTCTCAAATTACACATAAATGTTTTGTATAAGAATAGTTACGGGTTTGTATGCGAGGATTTTCTGCAAGAAAATCAGACGTAGTAAAGTTACAACGACCTTTAGTTAAGTTCAAAATTGAACACTTATTTTTATACAGTCTTGTCATTAATTATTTTTTAATTCAGATTCTATATTCACCCATTTCACTTTCCAATCTTTCTCTGAATGTCCTCCAGTCGTGTAAAAAAGAAACTTATCATCTGGAGTTATATATGGATTTCCTTGTCCCATAGTATTAATTTTATCATTAAGTTTTTTTGTGTTAATCCATCCGCCTTTACCATCAGTATAGCTAATCATTAAGTCTAGTTCGTTTCCAATTGAAGCAAAAATTAAATAGTCTTCTTTAGGGGAAACATATGGTGTACACTTTCCAACTTTAAAATTCATCAAAATTGCAGTTTTCTCTGCATTTTTAAACTTTCCATTTACTTCTTTTGAATGATAAATATCCATATCGGTATAATCCAAATTGCTAGTGTGAAAATACAGAGTGCCTGAATTGGTAAGTGTAGGATGCGAAACTAATTTTTTTCTTAAGTTAGGAATATCTATAAACATAGGTGCATTCCATTCTCCATTAACTTTGTTAGATTTCCAAATATGCCAAGTATCCGAAATACCTTCAATATTTGTCGGTCTGGTTGAACTAAAATAGATTGAATTTCCATCAGGTGAAAAACTCATTCCGTGTTCGTTATATGTACTGCTGAAAAAAGCTTTCTTTGGTTCAGACCATTTCCCGCTATTTTTTTTTATTACGAAAACTTCAAATTTCTCAAAGTTACTATCTGAAATAGTATAATAATATTCATTTAAATCAGGACTAAATATTCCCTTGTGTATGAGTTTGTTTTCTGGAACTAGATTTTGCTTAAACTCAAAAGGGATATGGCTTGGAATTTTGTCGGTTAAAAATTGCATTTTGGTAATATCGTTTTCTTTTTTGCAACTCAAAAAGACAATTGTGAATAGTAAGATGATTTTGAGTTTGTTCATTTCTCTAATAAATGCTAATGTGTTTGTATATGTGTTACCACACATATTTTTTAAGAAATCTAAGTATCAATAATTTTATCAATAATCCAATTTCCTTTGTCGTTTTTTTCTAATAAAAATCCGAATGCCACTTCCGTTTAGAATTCCCTTTCCAAATCCTCCATTTAGAAAGAAAAGTTATATTTCATTTTTCAATTATCCTTATTAGGTTGTCGGTTTGTTATATTGCGCATAGCGGTTTTGTATAAGATTAGTTGCGAATTTATTCTCTGTGATTTAATAAAATAATATTATTAAATCACTCTCTAGTTTTCGTAGGTAGACTAGTTCTAGCAATTAATTTTATAAGGTATTAGCAAATGTTTTATTTTTAACTAAAAAGGTAATGGCAGAAATAATTAAAAATACAGAGCCACTTGATAATGAATTAAACGATAATCCGTCTAAATATTTTAAATCTTGAAAAATTCTAATTACGATTGTAATAATTGAAAATAAAATAAGTATATAAAGTGAAATTTTGAATTTAGAAAAGTCGAAACTCAATAAAAAAGCTATTATTAGTCCTCCATAAAATAGAAATTTTTGTAAGTAAAAAAGAAAAGTATTGGCAGAATCTAAGTTAGTTGAGAAACTGTTTATGTTGCTTTTAACAAAAAGATGCTCAGCATACGGGTTATAAATAAGAACAGCTCCAAATATTATAAAAATGTAAATTGAGGAACCTTTCCATTTTTTATTCAAATACGGAAAAATTTCCCCCATTTCTATACTCATTTGCTTATTGGGTAATTTTACGAACGAGATTAGTATTAAGGCAATAATTCCGAAAATAAATGGGAATATGATTGCATTATAGGATAAAACCGATATCGAATAAACTCCAAGGATTACTATAAAAATAGCTTTTACACTTTTGTTTATAGATAACCGATTGAAAATTAAATTAACACCTAAAATTATTAGTGAAAAAACTAAGGTTGGTTTTAATATCCTTTCGTTCAAGGTGAGCAAGTGAGCTTCCGAAAAATAGCCAGATTTAAAGAAGTTTATGTAGTGTAATTTACTGTAAAAATAGATTACAATACTAATTATAATTAGAGCGAAACCTAAGATTTTATTCGTGTTAATTTCTTTACTTACATTAAGTTCGTCTTTAATTTCTTTAGCAGAAAATCCTAGGTTCAAAAGCTTTTCTGCTGTTCTTACCTTGTTGAGTTTTTTATTTTTTAATTCTGACACAAATTTTGTTATGTTTTCCATTTATTTTTTATGTCTTGTCCTGAAATATGGCTACAGGTTAAAATTGAATTTACGCTGATAATTGATATACCATATTTGGTGTTCTATAGTCTAAAGATAAATGTAATCTTATTTCGTTGTATAAATTAATTGCATTTTTTGTAGCCCTCTTCGCATGTGCTACATTGGTAAAGGTTTGATCCAGATAAAACTCATCTTTTAGGATGCCATTTACGCGTTCGGCCATTGCATTTTCGTAACAATGGTTTTCTTCAGTCATGCTAATATCTATCTGTTTTCTTTTAAGTATTTGCGTGTATACATTGCTACAATATTGTATGCCTCTATCTGAGTGATGTATGAGTCCTGTAACATGTTTAGCGTTATAAATGGCCTTATTAAGGGCTCTAACACATCCTTTTAATTCTAAACTATCACTTAAGTCGTAACCCACTATTTTCCTTGAATACATATCTGTAATCAGTGCTAGATAACAAAAGCCTTTTACGGTTCTTATATACGTGATATCCGATACCCAAACTTGATTAGCTCTTGTTACTTCTAGATCTTTTATAATATTATTATACTTATAAAACCGATGATGAGAGTTGGTCGTTCTGGAACTATATTTCTTTCTTAAAGTGAGCATATTATGAGATCTTAAAACACTGAATAGCATGTCTCTCCCCACTTTGAGGTTCACTTTTCTAAAATCACTGTCTAATGATTTAAGTAGTTTACGAACACCTTCTCTAGGAAGGGATTTGCGTCTTTTTCTAACTATATTTATAATTTGTTGTTCTGGTTTTAAACGCTTATCAGCTCTGCATTTAAACTTATAATAGGCATCTCGTTTTAGTCCAAAACAACTGGTAATAGTCGATAAAGAAACAAATCCCTTAGCTTTATCTTTTGCTTTTATTAAGGCTTGGTATTGAGTTTTTTTTTGAGCTGTTGGACATTTTTGTATCCTAATTTCTCTGCTGCTACTTCTAGGTAAGATTCATCTACCATTGCATCGAGATCCTTTTTAAGGAGTAGTTTTTTTAGTTGTTCTACTTCTTTTTGTAGCGCTTTAATTCTAGTAATTTCGTCTTTTGTTTCCACTTTTACTCTGGTGTTCATTAAGTCTTTACGTTCATACTTTTTAATCCACTCGTTAACGGTTGTAGGAGCGATGGAGTAGAGCTTACACAATTCACTCTTAGTGTATTTTCCTGTTGTGAGTTCGGCTAAAATTTTCAATTTAAAAGGCTCACTGTACCTTCTAATTACTTTGTCATTTCTATACATAATGTTTAAAATTATGTAGCCTTCATTCAGGACGGGTCATTATGGTTGCTAACGTTTATGTATAAGGAAAGTTGCGTGTTTCAAGCAACTAAGTTAGTAAATAATTACCGCAAAGAAAGTCTGTAAGGACTTTAGTAAGTAGGCAAGAAGCCAGCAATAAATTATTCACGGTGTTGGCAATAATATTTAATTTTTCGTTTTTTCAATTGAACTTGCGTGGTCTTTAATGATATACCAATTATTATTTATTTTTTCTAATGTATAACTAACAATTAGTCTATTAAAATAAGGTTTTCCATTTCTTTCAGGCTCTTTGTATAAAAATTCTGTTGTAGCGACACCAATTTTATTACCAATATCAGTGCTTAATATTTTTGTGTCAACAGTCCAATTAGGTACTTTAAACCAGTCTTGATGAAATTTCATAAATCCATCAACAGAATATAAAATTTCAGAACTTGGTTGAATTAATTCCATATTCCCATTTGGGGACATTGTAGATTTTAATGCATTTGAGTCTTTAGCAGTTACTGCGTTTAAATGTTTTAAAATTGCAGATTTAAATAATTCTTCATTTTGTTCCTTTGAAGTTTCCTTTTCTTTATTACAAGAACTAAATCCAATTATTAGTAGACTGACTAATATCAATTTATAATTTATATATTTTTTCATTTCAATAATTTTTCAAGTTAGAATATGGTTTTATATTATTGCCAACGTTTATGTAAAAGGATAGTTGCGGGTTTGTATGCGAGGATTTTCCGAAGGAAAATCAGATGCAGGCAAACACGAAATTGCCTTTGATTAAGCACTAAACCGCAATTATTTTTATACGGTGTTACCAGCTGGTTTTTATTCAATTTTTCTATAATATGTTTTTTCTTGTCCTAAAAATCCAAATTCTGGTTCAAAAGTCAGAGGATATAATTTTCTCCCTTTAAGAACAAAAGTCTTTGTCATCCAATCCAATATTGCAATGTCTCCAGTCTCTTCACTTTCTGAAGCAAAAATCTCAATATAATTTTTATCCGTTTTTGGTCTGAAAATAGAGTCAGTCAGCTTTAAAAAATCATCTCCAATTTCCATTTTTAAAATATCCTTAATTTCAATTTTTTCAATTTTAGCTCTTGTAATAGTTAGAACTCCGTTTTCGTTAGTCTTAAAGAATTCTCCATTATTAATAGACACATACCAATCCCAATTTTCTATGTCAGTTTTTCCTTTTTCAGCCAATCGTTGAAATATTATCTCAATTTTTGTCGAATCAGAATTTTTGTATTCTTTCTCGATGATTTTAGACTTTGCAGCATACAATACTTTGTCGGGATTTAGTTTTAATGTATCTCCAATTTTTTTATATGTTCCTGTTAGTGTTCCACTACCTAAAATGTCTTGGTGATATTGATATTCAAAAGTTCCATTTTCATTGAATTTATACACAAAACAATTAGGTCCGAATTCACAAATATTGTGCTTGAACTTTCCGTCAATTTGAGCGATTGAACTCAATGATATTAATAATGTCAATATTTGTAGTACTGCTTTTTTCAACTTGCTGGTAACGTGATTGTGTATGGTTAGTTGCGTGGTTAAGCAACTAATTTAGTAAACAAATACGAACTCGAGAAAATTCCGAAGGAATTTTCCAAATAAGCACTTGCCAAAGCAATTAATTATACACGGTGTTATATTGCGTTTTTTATTCAAATTTTCTTTCCGAATTTCCTAAATGCACTCACGAATTGATAATAACACCAACCGATTAAAATTCTTGAGCAAAAAGAAATGAAATAGTTCATTCCTGATAATTCTTGTCCTAAATTATTTTCTATTAACTGACTTAATCGATGCGTTGGATTTGCTAGTGCATATAAATTTTTCCATTCATTTAGAACAAAACTTGTCGTTTCGCAAACACTTATCCAAAATGAATTAAAACCATTCCAGCCGAATGAATATGGTGCTTTTGGTAATGCTAATGTGTAAGTTAAATACAAACTAAATAGAATAACCAAAAAACAAATAAATGAATGTGTAATTGAGGTTCCGTGTTTGTTGGAAATGTTGTTTAAGAATAATATGAATTTATCTTGATTCGTCAGCTTTTTACTTTGTCGAATTGCTTCGTACATTTTACGGTGCATTTGTAAAGCTTGAATCTGGTCAGATTGGTTTGTTAAGGCTATTTTTAATTGCTTATAATTTTCATATTGATTGTTAAAATATTCAGATTCTTTTTTTAATGGGTAATGAATATTTTCCAAAGCTTCAATAGAATTTGGAAACTCTGTGGCAGAAAATTTAGTGTTTTCTAATGTAGTTCTGTAAAAACTAACTATGTTAAAGCTATTCAATCGAACTTTGTTAAACCAAGTATTTGATAAATCGGAATTTTTAATTTCTAGCTTACTATTTGCTTTTTTAGCTTGAAAATCATAAAGTAAAAGTTTTCCACTACTAAATTTATCGATAAATAAACGATTACAAGATGTGTGTTTAATATCTATAATAGAATTTGAATCTCCGTTAAGTGAAAGACTATTTAATATACAATTAGAAATTTTAACGCTTTTGGTAATTTCTGATTCTAGCCTAATTGAAACGGAAATATCGAGTTCTTCGAGTTCACTTTCTTTTAAGTAATATTTGGCTTCTTTTAACGATTTGTCTTCGTTTTTTAATCGTTTAATTCCACTTTCAGATGATTTTTTAAACTCAACAGAAACCTCTTGTGGATTTGATATATGAAAACTAGTTTTATATGAGAAAATCTTATTTAATGAATCTCTCTCTTTTATTTGCTTATTAACTCTTCGTAAATTAAAGTCTTCTATAAAAAGATTATCATCAGCATAATAAATGAATAGTTTGGATTTTGGATTGTTATTAATAAATACAGTACCAAAACAATTTCGAATTGTTATAATTGTAAGTGATGAGTTAGTAATTAATAGCCTTTCTAGAATAATACATTTAAAAAAAGAAGCATTAGTAAAATTACATTTATTTAATTCTAAATCGTGAATTAGACAGGTATTGAAATACAAAAAAAGCTTTTGTTTTTGTTTGTCAGATTTAATTTCGTTTTTCTCTTTTATTCTTTTCGATAATACAATCCTCAAACATTATATCCAGTTCAGATATTTTAGTTTGAGTAAGGTCAATCATAAATACTATTCCTTGCCTAAATATGCATTTCCGAAATACTATTTTTTTCTTTTCAAGTATTACATTTTCTAAATAACTGATATTTAATACAGATGTGAAATCAACATTAGAAATTGTTTCTTCGTTTCCATTTAGATTTATAATTCCTCTATCAGATTTTGTCATTTAGTTCGGATGTGCGTTTAAATGCAATATAACTCCTTTTATGCAAAATAAACATGTGTTTATCCCGTAATGACTATTTGTTAGTGTTATAATTTTAAAAGTAAGATAATTTATTGTAATTCAAATGCTCGAAAACTGTACTTTAATGGTATAGAGTAGGAGATATGCAGTGTTTAGTGTTGCCAACGCAAAATCTGGGTTAATTTATGATGATTCTCACAAAAGTATTGTAGTAAAAAATTAATGTAATTTTACTTGTTTTTTATCACAGGACTTTGTTGTGCTTAGGCTTTTATTTTACCAATTTATCTACAGTTATAACTCTAAATGTATTAGAGTTTATTGTAATTCTTACGTTATCCTCACTATTTGTAACGTAATAATTTTTTCCAATCTTTTTATAGAATTTTTTGTCAGTCTTTTTCAATACTTTGTCGATGAACAATTCAACTTGTGCGTTTGGAAAGTTAGTTGATAGTTTTTTATTTATCCTTCCGTAAACAAGGTCTGTATAACAAAGATTTTTTATGATTTCTTGCTTCTTATCATCCATTTTTAGATTTCTATAATGTTTTTAGATAATCTAATATTTCATTTGAAACCTTAATCATTTTGGTTTCTATTTGTTCAGCTAATGCGTTCAGGTTATTAAAATCAGGATTTTCAACTAGCGTTGCTTCAAGGATTGAATATTGAGGCATTTCTGTTTTGTACTTATTCCACTTTGTCATTTTCATTATTTCCCAATATTTCTTTTGATTCGATATAGTAGTTCCTAAAAGCCAAACTTCAAACCTCATTTCCAAGTGATTTAAAACAAGTCCAAGTTTTAGTTGTTTACTTTTTAAAAAGTTATTGGAATAATAGAAATACGTATAGTCCATATATCCGTGAAGTATTTTAGCAAATGAGTATTGGTCAGAAAGGTTTTTAATGAAATCTGTTCTTAATTTCATAACAAATTTGACTAATTCATTATACGCTATTAATATATCTCCTTGTTCTAATTGTTCTTTATAAATCGAAACATATTTATTCAAATTCTCCATTTCGTACTCTTATAAATTCTTTATTTCACGGTTTCTTCAGCTTGTTACGTGTTTGTATAAGATTAGTTGCGTGGTTAAGTTCTAAAGTTAGCAAATAAATCACAGATAGAACGTCTGCGAAGACTTTAGTAAGTAGGCGAGTACTAGCCATTAATTTTATTTGGCTTAAGTTAGCATTAAGCTATTAAAACACCCATTTGCCATAGCAAAATCTGGGTTAGTTTATGATGATTCTCATAGAAGTACTTTAGTAAAAAATTAATGTAGTTTTACTTGTTTTTTACCACAGTACTTTGTTGTGCCTAGTTTTTATTTCAGAATATTCAATCCAGCCATTTCAGCAATTTTCAAAATCGGAACTATTTTTTTCTCATCAGTATACCAAATTATATTAGTCCAATCCCATTCTTCGCTGTAAATAGCGGAAAATTCAGGTAAAATAAAATCGTATCTTTTTCCGCTTTGTGACCATAAATTGTCAAAATCGCATTTCCTTAAAACGTCTTTATAACTCATTGGTTTTTTCAAAACCATTCGATAATTTCGTTTATTTTTCCAAAAATAAATATTAGTTGTTTTATATAATTCCTCTGCAACCAACTTAAATTTTTTTCTGCGTGCTTTTAATTCGTCTAAATTTTCGTCAACAAAAATCATTTCACTCGCTTCTTCATTTGTTAGCCAATGGTCAAAAACACTAATAAAAATTTTTTTATATTTTCCGCTTTCAATTAATGAATCTTCTTGTTCAATTACCTTTTTATAATCAGGAAGATTCTGTTTTATTTCCTTTAATTCCGCTTTCGAAATATTAGATATCATAGTTAGTTCGGGTGTTTTTTTTAATTAGGCACAACGGTCTCGTATAACCGTCAGTTACGGGTTAATAAGCGTTAATTTTCGGTTTAGCACTGACGTTAGCAATTCCGAGTGGATTCGGACGTAGTCGAATCCGTCGTAATTGCGGTTATACATTGTTGTACACAGTACTTTTTTCATTTTATCACTTCTTTCCATTTGTCAGATTCCGCAAACTCTTTTACAATTCGGTTTCTTTCAGTTAGTAATTCAGTCATATATTTTTTCAGAAACAGCTTGTCCGCTAACCTTCCTAAAATACCAAAAGGCGATTTGTAATCAAAAAAGTCTGTCATCAAAGTTCCACCATTCGATTCCGCAAAATGATGTTCGTGTTTAAATTCCGCAAACGCTCCTTTAACCATTTCATCCGCAAAGTATTTTGGTCGGTCATATTCCGTTATTTTGGAAGTCAGTTTTTGATAAATTCCAAAGTGTTTTGCTCGCCAAGTTACGCTTTCATTCATTCCGATTAATCCGCTTGTTTTTCCCGCGATTGCTTCTTCATTAGTTTGTTCAGTCGATATTTTATGCAAATCGATACTTCGTGATAAGTCAAACACGATATTTCTATCAGCTTTTATTTCAGTTTGAAGTTCGATTCTCGGCATTTTTGGGGTATTGTGTACAACGGAATTGTATAAGAACAGTAGGGCGGAAAAAACGCACTAACCATTCGGTTGAACACAAGCCGAATTTTTAAATTTTTCTTATTATTTTTTCTTATCAATAAGCCAAATTTAAAAATTTGGCGACCTTGTAAAGGTGACTTTTCCTTTGGGTTTAGCACACATTGCCCTATTGTTTTTATACGTTGTTGCCAGTAGTACTTTTCTCCACTTCTCTATGTGTAAAAACATCGTAACTTTTACCTTCTTTGTCGAATGATAAGATTCTACAAGATTTATCAGCTGGGTTTTTAACTATCGAAATCTCATCAAATGATTCGATTTTTTCAACTATCTCAGAACAAAATTCTCCCATATAAACGTATCCTTTAATATGATTACAGTCCTCAAGTGGAAGTTTGCAAATTGAGCATTTAGATTTTGAAACTACACAACCTCTACTAGCAAAATACATACTTGGAAATAAGATTTTTTCATAGGTATGAAGTCTATACGAATAGCCATTCAAATAGTCTCCATTATAGGGATGGTTACGTATCGCAATTGAAATTTCATTCTGTGCATCAATTAAGCATTGCCAAGCAATTTCTGTATTATCTTCTTTTAGATTTATTAAAAGTAAGAGCTCTTTTTTTATAGCACTTGCGCTAAGCTTTAAACAAAAAAGTAAGTTAGCTTTCTTATTACTTTTTTGCTCTTGTGCTTTTACCAATTGTAATTCTGTTTCCTGAATTAATTTTTCTAAAATCGGAATTTGCTCTCTTTGTATTTCTATAGCTCTTACAAAAATTGCTTTTGACTGTGCAGTAGAAATTATAGAATTGTAATTTTCTAAGAAAGTATCTAACTCAGGAAATGGATTATTCATTTTTTAATGCTTTAATGATTTTCGGTAAATCTTTTAATCCATCAACATTACCTTCATAGTTAATACTCTTGTATTCTTTTTTTGGTTTTGTTTCAACTATAATTTCAAGTTTAACATTTTTAGAACCAAATGTTCCCTTGAAATAATCAGTCACATAATTTGATAGTACGTTTATTCCAATTGTAAGAAGTGTCGAATTTTCCGAAAGCATTGTAAATCCAACAAAAATTAAAGGTGCGTAAAAATCAACAGATTTTCTTTGTCTTAATTTTAAACCACCTTTTTGTAGAACTTGAATTTCTACACCATTTTGATTTAAGTATTTTTTTATTTCAGTTGTAGTTTCTGTAAAAACTAAATCCTCACTTGATTTTGCTGTTTCTATGTTTTCTGGTAAGATATAGAAGTCGCTTTCAGGTGTAAATTTCAGCTCTTTTAATTTTTCGTCAAGGTTAATAAAATCAGTTATATTTTCTTTCATCTGGTTTGTTTCGTATTACTGGCAACTCCTTATAACCAAAATAAACTTTGGTTTATCCTGAAAATGAGTCGTTTTAAAGTTATCTTTTAAAGATAATATAATTTGTTTTATGGTGTAGTTATTAATTTTTATAGTTGTAAGTTTTTGAGCTCCATTTTCCAGAACCTATCGGATTTTCAATAGCAATTATAGTTTTATTGTTTTTTGTGTATAGAAATTGACCTGCGTTTTCATACATGAGACTGGGATAAAAAGAGACTTGTAACTTTCCATTACAAGGGAAACGAACACCGGTTTCGATTTTAGGTTTAGCAGTTGGTTTATTTTGAGATACTTCAACTTTATAAACTTCTTCCTTAATTAAAAAATCTCTTAAATTAAGAATACTTTCTGCTCTCGATGGTTCAGAAACCCATTCTAGAACGGGCGCACTGAATTTGTTATCAAAATATAACCCTAACAAAACATCTTTCTTTTTTCTTAGTGTATTGTCTTGATAATCTGAATATATTTTGTTTAAATATGAACTAGAAAATTGATATCCTCTAAGTCCTTGAGTCCAAACGATTGAATCTTTGATTGTAGAAGTGTCTTCTATTTTAAAGGACAGATATAGCGTTTTATAATGGCAAGGGGAAACATAAACACTGTCAATTACAGCATTTACTGTAGTCCGTTTAGGATAGTTGTGTTCCTGCGCATGTATGTTTTGTAGAGAAAAAAATATGATGAACAACAGTATTAAATAGTAATGAATCCTTGTTTTAATAGGGGTTACAATCATATCTATTCAATTTTTTGTTTGGTGTGTTATTGTATTTTAAATGAAACCTGAAAAATCGTATCCTGTTTCTTACATATGTACTTGGTTCTGTGCCGTATTTTATTCTAGTAATATTGTTTTCATTTCTGTAATAGCGTCTGTGTAATCCGACATTTTTCTTCCTTTACCAATGAGAATAGGACTTGAATTCAGTCGGTTTACTAAATCATTTATAGGCATGTTTTCTAAACTACCAAATTCATTCTTCCACCAGTCTAGAGTTTCCAAATAATGATTTTGAAAGCCTGTTGTGCTTGGGTCGTTATCAGTTGGCAAAACATCAAGTGTGCCAATAATGGAGTCTAGCTTATCAAATTCTATTGTTATTCCGTCATACATTAGTTGTTCAAAAAGAGCATTTTTAAATATGTGTTCAATCTTAATCAAGTCGGATGATTTTATGGCAATCAGAATTACGTTGTATTTAGTCAATCCGTTGGTAATGAGCCAACATTTTTTTTCTGTCGACGTGAAATAGTGTAGCATTCCATTTACCTAAAATGATAGTCGAGATGATTTTCTTTACTAATTTCTCTAACTTTTTAGTTGTATGTATTTTAGTTCGTGTCAAATGATTTGAATTTAAATAGTAGTGAGTTAGTTATTATTTATTGCTATTAGTATGGCTACTTATTTAATTCCAAATTTCATTTGATTCTGTTAAGATGATAGGGTATTTATCTGTTACAAGTATTGTGTGTTCGTGTTGGGTCACATAGCCACCTTTATTTCCGACTAAGGTCCAACCGTCATTTAATTCCATAGCAACAGTTGAGTGCGTTGAAATAAAAGTTTCTATTGCAACAGTTGTGTTTTTCTTAAATCGTTCTCTGTTACTTTTAACTCTATAGTTTAAAATGTTTTCAGGTGCTTCGTGTAAACGTCTACCTACACCGTGACCAGCTAAATTTTTAATGACTTTAAATCCTGATTTTTTTGCTTCAGTTTCGATTAAATATCCAATTTCAGAAATTTTTACTCCGCCTATTATGTTGCTAATAGCTTTCTGTAAAATATTTTTAGAAGCATCTACAAGAGGTTGATGATTATGAATATCTTTTCCAAGGACAAAAGACCCACCATTGTCAGACCAAAACCCGTTCAGTTCTGCAGAAACATCAATATTAATTAAATCTCCTTCTTTCAATATTTTTTTATCTGATGGTATGCCGTGAGCAGCTTCTTTATTTATACTTATACAAGCATAACCAGGAAACCCATAAGTTTCATAAGGTGCAGATTTTGCTCCATAGCGCTTTAAAATTTCGCTGCCATAAAGATCTAATTCTTTAGTGGACATTCCGACTTTAGCATATTCTCGCATTAATTTTAGTGTAGTTCCAACAACTTCACTAATTTTTTTCATTCCTATTAATTCTGATTCTGATGTTATAGACATTCTATATTTTTTAAGGAGTTATGATAATATTTAAATAAGTCTAAAATTTAGTAATTATTTTATATATCGTTGCATAACCTATTTATGTTCTAGTTTTAATAATTCAGTATATGGATTACCATTCAATCTTAATAATTTAGCAAAAGCAGGTTCTGTTTTTATGCCATTTGCTTTTAATTCTATGACTTGTTGTTTGAATTTAGACCCTTTATCTTTTAAAATTCGATCTTCAATAATCATGTGGCGATATGCGTTTTGTTTTTCGGTTGGAATATTTTGTCCGAAAATTTCAAATAAAAAATGGTCTGTTTTAAATTGGGCAATAGTTGAATCTATTCCATTTAGCTGTGTTGAATAGACTTTAAAATCCCTTGTATTAGAAAAAACATCTGATAAATAGGCGCTAAATTCAGAGTGATTTTCACATTCACAAATAATATCTAAATCACTATCTGGTATATCAATTCCGATTGGAATAGTTCCAGTTAGAATGGGGTTGTATTTTTTAAGAGTCTCTAATATGTTATATGTTTTAATTTCAGAATACGCAAGTTGTTGTCTTTCGTTTCCGGTTTTTAAATATTCTATATTTCTAAAATTTTTAATCAAATTTAATTTTTATAAATGCCTTTGAACAGGTTTGTATAGGTTGTTCGATTGGATAAACGGTTAATTAAGTTAACAAATTACAGATAAATTCTAGCCGAATATTAGTAAGTAGCGAGAAACCGAGCAATTCATTCATACGTTTTGTAAAGCGTTTTTATCTTTAATTGTGATTCAGTTTTGCAGACTCTTCTAATTCATCATCTATGTCTACATCCCAATTAAGATTTTGAACTTGCCATTTGTCATTTGGTTTATATAAAACAAAGGTAAAGCGTACAGGTTGTCGGTCATATTTAAGCATGAAACTTATTAATTTTAAATTATTTCCAACACTTTTTTCTGTGATGACTTCATAGCCATAATAATCGCCAATCAATGGCAGTATATCTTTAAATTTTGTTTTTAAACTTTCTATGCCGTCTATATTTCTCTCCATCCATGTATTAGTCGAAAAAGCGTAATCCATTGCTTTCATAGGTTCGGTTTCGAATATTCTTAAAAATTCAGTTGTAATTTCTTTTTCTGAAGATTGTGCTTTCAATTGCGTTATAAATATCATTGAAATTAGTAATAAGATGATTCTTTTTCTCATGGTTTTCTATATATGTCTTATCCTGAAATAGGAGTGACGTTAAAATTTAATTCAGATGTATAACTAATAGTATAGAGTTGATGTTTTAGAATCTAAAGATAAATGTAATCTGATTTCATTGTATTTATTAAATGCATTTTTTGTGTCGTTTTTTTAGTGTTATTTTTCATCAGGTTGAATCCAATCTGCATTGCGAACAAAAAACAAGTATTGCGCATAGTCTGTTGTAGAAGTGCCATCTAAAATGTCGTAAGCATCCCAAATCGTGATTAGTTTTTTAACTTTAGTACCTCTGGACGACGTTAAGTAAGGAGAACCTGCTGCATCTAATTTAAGTAAGCTAATCGAATTTGGTTCTGTCACTTTTTTATAATCGGCTATACCTTGTATGTACATAAATAATCTGTTGTCTTGCGAATATTTAAACCTGGTAAACGCCTGCCCTTTATCTTGCATAAACTTTGGTAACGCTCTGCTGTCAACAGTTAATCTAGAGTCTACATATAAGGTGTTTAAACTAACCATTTTAGTAGCATAAGGCATTTTTGTATCTTTTTTAATGCGTCCAGCAAAAGTGTAATTATAGGCCTGTAACGTATGTGAAAAACCTAATCCACCATAAATATATGTGTTCTCCCAATCACGTTGTGCATAGAGTCTTTTAAAATTTTGATACATAAAGGCGTCTCTACTTTTGGTTTGCTTGTAATTATTTAAATTGTAGGCTATGTTTTTTAATAAATAGATGGTAGCATGGTCTAAGTGCGATTTTTCCTGATCCAGAATGGTATTCAGTTTATTTTCAGACCATGATATTAAGGCATCATCCTCACTATCAATAGCTTTATGATAGGTCTCAGGAAGCTTTTCCTTTAATAGTTTTCTAATCGATTCAAAGTCTGCAATTCTATCAATACCAACAAGGTTAAATTTTCTGTCTTCGGGAAGTTGGGCATAATAGGCTCGCATTTTTTTCCATTTGGTTCTATGTTGTTCTGAAATTCGACCTATGTAAACTGGCCAATTTTCTAATATGTCTTTCAATGCCATTTCATTAGACCCTTTAATATATTGTTGAAGATAATAGCCTTGAGCGATATCCATTTCAGCTAAATAGGTATCGATCTGTATGGTGTTGTGAAGTTGCGAAAATAAAGCGAAATCAATTCTAGGCGATGTTTCAACCTCGTGTACTTCGCCAACTAAAAAGAGGTTGTTTTTGTAAAAACGGTCATCAAGGGAATTAAACTGAAGTGAATCTGTCATTTTAACAACTTCTGTATGGTCTTCTAAATAGTTGACATATTTGCTAGAAGAGCAACTTACTAAAAGTAGTACTGAGATGGCTAAAATAAAAAGAGTACGAGTTTTCATTTGTATATGTTTTTAAGTTCTCAACAAATAGAACACATAAAAACAAATGAAAAAAAAGAGTGTGATTAACTTGAGGGTTTTGGGGTAAAATTGAAGTACATGGGCTAATTCTGAAGCTCTTGGGACGAATTTGAAAGCCTATTATTTAGGGCTTTATAGTACAATTGAGAAATTGGAATAGTCTCTTCTGTTGCCGTAATTCTTATAAAACGTTTTCTCGCATTGCCTTCTACAGTTTTAAGATAATCGAGATTTACCAAGTAGGAGCGATGCACTTGCCAAGCTTTAGGGAGTTGTTTCATAACATTAGAAAGTGTGCTACGCAATGTTTTTTGTTGCATGCCATGTTCTGTATTATAATATACATCTACATAATTCTGTTGGGCTTTCGCAAATATAAAATCCGATTCAAAAATGGTTAAGCTCTCAGATTTATTGTTTCCAATAATAGTGATCTGTTTAACGTGTTTCGTATTTGCTTTATCATACGAAGGAACTTCTATTTGCCCATATTTTGATCGTAAATAGAGCCATAAAGGCACTACAATAGGTGTAAATGGCAATCCGAAGGATGTTATAAAATTCCATATTAATTCGGACGTAAAGGAAGACAAACCACTAACCACGAAGAAGTGATAAAAAAATGAAAAAACAAATATGATAAAAAGTGTGCTTATAATATAAATACACTCGTTTAGTATAAACCAACGGTTGGTTTGAACTTTATAAACGTAATTTTCAATCGGGTGAATACTTACTATTGGTATGATGATACAAAATGCATAACCAGAAAGAATTAAATATTTATAAGCGAAGCTATTACTACTATCAAAAGGCTCTAAAGTCATTAACAAAACTGGAACTACTGCACCTAATAACAAGGCGATTAAAAATGTATGTTTCCAATTTTTGGTGTATGCTATTGTTTTATTCAGTGAAATCATTATCTTTTTTACAAGAGTTTTGTGCTTAAAAATACAATTTAAGTAATTTCAATTTAATTGAAGTGGTAATTATGTTTAACGCGTTTTTTTCGTTCGTCATATGCTGTAATTGAGAGTAACAGAAGATGATTTATACTGTTTTTACATTTCTTTTGATACCAAATACGACGTATAAATTAAATAAAAACTTAGTAGGAGTAATGATTCCCATCTATCAAGTTTTTTTCTTTTTCCAGTAAACATGGCAATTATCAGAAAAACAGTTCCGCCCATTAATATGAATAAATCTGGGTTGAATTTCGGACTGTATTCAATTGGATTTAAAAACGCACTGATAGAAAGTATTAACAGCACATTAAAAATATTTGAACCAATTACATTTCCAATCGCGATATCGCTATTCTTTTTTAAGGCTGCCACTACCGATGTTACTAATTCAGGAAGAGAAGTTCCAGCTGCGATTATGGTTAAACCTATTATTTTTTGGCTAACGCCTAATTCAGTCGCCATATTAATACTATGATCAACCACTAATTTTCCTCCTATAATAAGTCCAGCAATACCCATTATAATTAAGCCCCAAATTTTATAATTAGATTTTTCGTTATAGAATATTACTTCAGCATTATCTTGTTTTAGTTGAGAAAACACATAATAAATAAAGTAAATAAATCCCATCAATAATAGCAGACCATCCCATCTTGAAATTTCAGGGTTTTGAGTGGTTAAAAAATCATTGGCCAGTACAAATAATAATAGTGCAACTATTAGGGAAATAGGAATTTCTCGCCAAGCTGTTGATGATTGAACCGTTATAGGATAAATTAAGCCTGCTATTCCGAGTATAATAAACAAGTTGAAATTATTACTTCCGATAATATTTCCAAATACAATATCAGAAAGTCCGTTAAATGATGCAACGGAATTCACAACCAATTCAGGTGCAGAAGTTCCAAATGCTACAATGGTCAATCCAATTACTAAATCGGAAACATTATTTTTTTTTGCTAGGGAAGACGCTCCGTCCACAAGCCAATTCGCTCCAAAAATTAAGCTGGTAAAACCTAAAATTATCAATAGGGAAGCTAGTATCATATATGGTCTTGATAGTTATTAAATACTCCACATAGTTGTATGTGATATGTTGGGTATTTATGTCTCTAATTTAGCAATTATAAACGGAATAAATGCGAGTGCAGTAAACTGAAGACACAAAATATTTAAGTCCAAAAGTTTCCGGATTTATACGTACGCAGACACAAGTAATACCCTGTGTATAATTACAGTATAATCTATTAATTATTTAAGGTGCGTTTTATACAAGTTATTTCTATCTAACATGTAAATATGGTCATTTACGACGTCCAGGTTATAAGAATCAGCTTTAAAGACTACAGAACTATCTTGTTTAGTTAAAAAAGGCGTTATGTGTTCCCCGTTCATATCCACTTTAAAAACAAAAGATTTAGCTTCTCCTGCGGGTATAAAAGCGGTTGTTACATAGGCTGTATTTTCATAAATACATATATCTGAAATCTCTCCATATGGCATATGTAAGCTTTTCCACGACTGTCCTGCATCATTGGTGTGCATAAATAATCCATTTAAGCCTCCTATAAAACCGGTGTTAGCATTAAAAAAACCAATAGAAGATAAGGTTTTATTGTCTCCCGAATAGAGTAATTGCCAAGTAAGACCGCCATTTACACTTTTATAGCATTTTCCAGATAAAGTTGTAATTAGTATGTCGTCTGCAGACAATTGTACTATATCTGTAATGCCTTTATCCTCTTTTAATAATGTATCATTTTCAATCATTTCCCAAGTCGCACCTCCATCAAGAGTTTTTAAGATAATGGGCTTGTTTTTACGTTCTCCAACAATAAAACCTGTTTTTTCGTTATAAAAACGAACCTTATAATATTTTAATGACTGATATCTGCTATTATCATCTTTAAAAAAATACTTCGTATCCAGAACACTCCAATTTTTACCAAAGTCTTCACTCTTAAAAATATGTTGATTTGCACCAACAATAAAAATAGTGTCTCCAGAAAAATCAACAGATTGAAATGCATTAGAAAATCTAGAGAATCTAATTTCTCTCCAGTTTGTGCCTCCATTTTCAGTCAGTCTAACTCTTAATCCTGTACCGCCAACAAGTACGCCAAAATTTTCATTTTTAAATTTTAGCCCTTGATAAAAATGAAATCCTGTTTCGTCTAAATGGTTTAGTATAGAAACGTCGTTATTGGTAGATGTATTGGTAAAAACATAAGGTTGCTGCCCCATAACAGAGGAGGTATGGTACTCTATTTCTGAAGCCTCATTTAATGGGATAAAAGCATTAACGGGTACTTTAACTTCGGGTATAAGTTCTTTTTTATTTGAACCATTATTACACGAATAAAAAAGAAGAGTTACCAGTAGCAACATGCTAAATTCTCTAATTTTCATAAATTGAACGATTATTTTTATTTAAGGTTGTGTTTCGTTTTTTATGCAATCAACTTTAAAATGTATACGTTTCAATCCGTTCTTTTATTTCTTTCTGTAATCCGATGTCTTTAGCAACATAGATTGTGCCTGTTACTGTTCCGCTTGTATGATACTTTGTCTTTAATGATATGCTAAGGAAAAACAATAGGCAAGTTTTAAATAAAATACGACGGTTAAGTCTATGAAACGCTGTACGTTTTGTGAAGCAAATTTAACGAATAAATTACAGATAAAGGTCCCTGAGGGCTCTTGTAAGTAGGGTAGAAGTAGCAATTAATTTTATACGTTGTTTGCCGATAGCTTTTGTTTTTAAACCTGAATAGTGTGTAGTTTTATTTAGTCGTAATGGTATTTAGCAAGTTATTAAATAAATATTATCATGTCAAAATTATTATTTTGACATGTTCAGTCAATTTATTGAAAGCCCTAGTCAGTTAAAGTATTTATATTTTATCTAGTTTTGATTCATACTCTTGTAAGTTATTAATAATCATAAATATTTCAACCATGCTTAAAACCAAAAAGAACATTAAAGTAATTAAATTAGCAGCCATAACTACGTTATTCATCATCGTTCAAGGCTGTGGAGAAATTGTGAATAAATCTGATAAAAAAGAAGACTCAGTAACCGCACTTTCTCTTAACGAAAACGAGGCATCTCATATTCACGATAATTCCACGCATTCACACACTAGTAAAAGAATAGTAAAACCAGAAGACGCGCAACAATTGTGGATATTCCCAGAGCGCAAAGACAAGCTTGGGTCTGGAGGGTTACTTCAAATTTATATGGATCCTGACAGTCACCCTGAAGCCTCTTCGGGTTTTTCAAAATATGAGTTAGGTGTAGGTGGAGCCTTACCAGAGCACAAGCATAATAAAACGGAAGAGATCGCTTATTTTCTTTCAGGAACAGGTATCGTAATTAGTTATGAGAACGATAAACGAAAAGAAACAATTGTTAAAGAAGGCTATGTATGGTATACGGCACCAGGAGAATGGCACTCCTTTCAAAATATTGGTAAAGAACCATTAAGACTAGTTTTTGCTACGGTTCCAAATGCCAAACATGGTTTGTTAGATTTTTTTAAAAATGTTGGAGTAGAGCCAGGAACTGAACCGTCTAATAGCTTAAGTGCAGAGGAATTCGCCAAATTGGCATCTGACAACGACTTGATTTTAAAACCTGCTAAAATCGATTAGAATGTTATATCTATCTAGTTTAAAAACAGTTAAAGATGCTTCTTATGAGTTGATTTCTTCAGAAAAAGTGTATTTTACAAAATAAAAAATTGACTTAAATTAATGGGTAACGGTTACGACATAGCAAAAAACACGCCTACATTCAAGAAAATTGAAGTGTCGTCACTTATGTTTTCGGAGTATAGATGTACAGAGGAAAAATCTATATTCACTACTTGGAACCATCTAAATTATTTTATTTATGTTCTAGAGGGTAAAAAGAAATGGCGAACGCTAGAGCATAGCTATATGGTTCATGCCAATGAGGTGCTTTTTGTTAAAAAGGGAGCAAATATTATTGAGAAGTATTTTGACTCAGATTTTTGCGCAATAGTCATCTTTATTCCCGATTCTATGTTAAGGATTTTATGTCACAAAAACCTGAAATAGGCGCCAATCAAAAAGGTGGTCTCCAAAGTGATAGTGCAATTCCTTTGCAAATGGATAGAACGTTAACTACTTATTTCACTTCAATGTTAGATTATTTTTTTAATCAAGAAAAGCCTTCAAAATATTTAATGGAAATTAAATTTCAGGAGTTGTTGGTCAATATTTTATCATTGCCTTATAACCCTGACATAGGGAGTTATTTTAAACAAATTGCTCAAGAAGTTAAACCATCGGTTAAAAATATAATGGAGTCCAATTTTGTTTATAATTTATCACTAGAAGAATTTGCAAGACTAACGCACAGAAGCTTAAGTACTTTTAATCGCGACTTTTATAGTGCTTATGAAACATCACCAGGAAAATGGCTTACTAAAAAAAGACTTCTTCATGCGAAACGATTATTAGAGAATACCAATCAAAAAGTATACGAAGTGGCCTTTGATAGTGGTTTTGAAAGTCCTGCCCATTTTGCTAGGGTTTTTAAGAACGAGAATGGAATTACTCCTTTAAAATATCAAAAAGCACAACTGTCTGTTTGAACGATATTATAGAAAAACTTAATTTATTATGAATATTCATGAAAACAAGGTAACTGAAATCCCTTCAATGCACTGGTTAAATTTAATAGACCAGCTAGGTGCCGAGTTGGCTGCAAATGGAATGGCACACGATAAAACAGATACCTTTGTATCCGATAATTATCTGTTATTGAAAAAGCATGGATATTTAACAGCCATGATCCCAAAAGCGTTGGGAGGTGCAGGAGTGTGCTTTAAAGATATGTGCGCTATATTGGTTAAGATAGCGCAGTATTGCTCTTCAACAGCATTGGCATTGTCTATGCATCAACATCTTCTTGCAGCAAATATCTGGAAATATAAACACGAAGGAACAGGCGAAGAATTTTTAAGGAAAGTAGCCGATGAAAACTTAGTGTTGGTTAGTACAGGTGCACGTGACTGGCTAGATTCTAATGGAACCATGACAAGAACTGACAATGGTTATTTGGTTTCAGCCAAAAAACAATTTGCAAGTCAATCTGCAATAGGTGATCTTTTGGTGACCAGCATACCTTTTAATAATCCAGAAGATGGGTGGCAAGTATTACATTTTACAATAGCTATGAAATCTGACGGGATAGAACTATTAGATGATTGGCATACTTTGGGAATGCGTGGAACAGGTTCGCAGACCGTGATGCTAAATAAGGTGTTTGTTCCAGAAGACTCCATTGTTATGAAAAGATTAAAAGGAGAATTTCCTTTGTTTTGGAACGTTGTTTTAACCGTTGCATTACCCTTAATTATGGCACCATATATAGGTATTTCAGAAAAAGCAATGAAGATTACTTTAGAAAAATTAAAAGCAAAAGAAATTAGGCCACTCCATACTTCTTTCTTGCTAGGAGAAATGTACAACAGCCTTACATTGGCCCAAGTGCTTCATAAAGATATGATTGAAATAGCCAATAATTTGGATTTTGAAGCCGACGAAAAAAAAGGCGTTGAAATATTGGCCAGAAAGACTTTGGTTGCTAATGCATGCAAGGAAACGGTTAGTAAAGCCATGGAAACGGTAGGAGGACAAAGTTATTACAGACTATTTGAATTGGAACGACTGTTTAGGGATGTTCAAGCTGTAGGCTTTCACACATTACCTGAAATGATACAACAACATTTTACAGGCGAATTTTTATTGAAATAGCAAATTAATGGTAACATGTTTGTGTATGGCTAGTTGTGTGTTTAAGTAATAAATTTAACAAATAAATCACAGATAGAAAGTCAGCGAGGACTTTCGTAAGTAGGCTTGCACTAGCAATTAATTTTGTACGGTGTTGTAATGCGTTTTTATTTTTTAATAACTTAATTCGATTCCGATTCCTAAACTCAATTCATTAAAGTCGTTAACTTTATAATATTTTAGAAATCCATAAACTCCTTTGTACTGTTTTTTAATTTCAGCGTGATATTCGCTCAAATTTTTATAAATCGTTGTTTTCGCAGATACAGACATTAAAAAGGGTTGTCCAATCCAAGTTCCAAGTCCGAATGTTGGTCCAATGGAATTTATATTTTCGTTTTCCGACGTTTTATTATAGTCAATAGTGCTTAAGCCAACTATCGCACTAAAACGATTAAAATTAAGACTTGTTTCAACTGAATATGCAGTTAATTCTATATTATTATCATACTCCAAGTTTCTCAAAGTGGAATTGATGTCGGCGTTAAAATCACAATTGACAAAAAGATGATGAAAATTCAAATAAGCTTTAAGAAACTTATTTTCTTTTAGGTTGGTTTGGTAGCTAATTCCTGTTTTAAGTGTTGGCCAATTATAATTTGGTGTAAAAGAAAAGTGAAATAGTCCACCAACAGGATTATTAACAAGACCGCTATTTAAATAAAATCCAATATGTCGCTCATCAAACCAGTCAATGTTACAATCTTCTTTTAAAAATATTTCAAGAGTCTTTTCGTCCTTGAGTTTATAGTCCAAAGGAACCATTCCAAGGAATGAAAAACTTATTACATTTAAAGAATCAGGAACTGAAATATTAAAATTTCCATTATAGTCTGTTTGAGTTCCGATTTTTGTTCCTTTAATAATTACATTTACTCCAGGAAGTGGAAGGTTATCGTTTTTTGCTTTTACAATACCACCATACTCTTTTACTTGGCAAAATGTGATTCCAGTTGAAAATAATAATAATAAAAGTAATAGTGCTTTTTTCAAAATTGGTCGGTTTGATTTGAGTTCAATTTAATTCAGATTTTTATTTTGAAAAAGTCTTATTGGGTGAAACGGTATTTTGATTTAGGAAACGTTTCGTCAAATGTGTTACAACGGTTTTGTATATGGCTTGTAGCGTGGTTAAGCAACTAATTTAGTAAATAATTACGGACAAAGAAAATCCGAGAGGATTTTCGTAAGTAAGCAATTTGCCAGCAATAAATTATATATGGTGTTGTAGCAAGTATTTTTATTTCTCCGAGTTTATTTATTTATTTATATTTTGAAATTTAGCCTTTGAATTAAAATTCCACATTTTGCTCAATTTACAATTTTGGTTTTTCAGTGTTTGAATGTTTTTTCAAGTGTTTAATTCCGACAATAATTTTAACTTTTTTTTGATTTTTAGTAAATTTTTAGTCTTTCAAAATGTTGTGAATTTTTACTCTGTATTTTGCCAAATCTATTATCCATTTGGACATTCAATTAT
>NZ_LMAK01000080.1 GCF_001439665.1 Formosa algae | reverse complement strand
AAGCATCTCATCATTAAAACCCCAATAACAAAAACACCTGTCATGCAGAGCAAAGCGAAGCATCTCAACAAAAGATACTGAATCACGAAACATACTGTCATGCAGAACGAAGAGCAACGAAGTGAAGCATCTCATCAATCTACCCAAATTAAAACAATCACAATTTTTTCATAAATTAAAGACATGAAAACAAAAGGGAATCATAACTACTATGTTTACATCGTAACCAATAAAAACAAAACCGTGTTATACACAGGTGTAACTGGAAACTTAAAAGAGCGTTTATATATTCACAACAATCCAAATCCCTGTTCTAAAGCATTCACAGCAAAATATAATTGTGTATTCTTAGTCTATTACGAACATTTTTCCTGTATTGAAACAGCTATTAAAAGAGAAAAACAAATTAAAGGATATAGCCGAATGAAAAAAGACAAACTAATCTCAGCATTTAATCCTAATTGGCACTTTTTAAATGACATGATCTAGTAGAAAGATAAACTCATACAATCATTAATATTCTACCATTAAAAACGAAACAAAACACCTCTGCAATATAATACCTGTCATGCTGATTAAAGCGAAGCATCTCATCATTTGAACCACAATCACCAATCCCAATTGTCATGCAGAGCAAGGCAACGAAGCGAAGTATCTCATCATTAAAACCCCAATAATGAAATGTACTGTCATGCAGAACGCAGTGAAGCATCTCACTAATTGAAACTATATAAAAATTACCGTAAATGAGATTCCTCCTTAGGTCGGAATGACATTGAACACAAAATCATGAAACAAACTGTCATGCAGAGCGAAGAGCAACGAAGCGAAGCATCTCATCATTAAAACCCCAATACATGAAACGTACTGTCATGCAGAGCAAGGTACGCAGCGAAGTATCTCACAAATAGAACCCAAAATAAAACATATCTAGAATAAGATTCCTCCTTAGGTCGGAATGACAATAAAACCTCCAATTCATGAAATCACCTGTCATGCAGAACGTAGCGAAGCATCTCATAATAGAACCCTAAAACAACAAACCTACCTGTCATGCAGAGCGAAGAGCAACGAAGCGAAGCATCTCTCGAATACAAACCCAATCACTATTCCCTCACTCTAAACCGTATCAATAAATTTCTTCTCCGTACTATTAAACACGATAAGTCCTAAGAGAAACACCAAGACACTCACAATCCCAATATACAGTAATTGAGACACAGAAATCTCTCCAACCCCTAATGTAATATGACGAAAGGCCTCGATTACGATGGTCATCGGATTATAAGCCACAAGCCAAGACACACTTGGCAACTTTTCTTCAAAAAAGGACAACGGATACATCACCGCCGAGCCATACATTAACAATTGCACACCGAAAGTGACTAAAAAGGTTAAATCGCGGTACTTAGTAGTCATCGAGGAAATAAGCATCCCAAAGCCTAACCCTAAGAGTCCCATAATAAGAACCAGCACTGGTAATAGTAGTAAACTGATTTCCGGACGCGCCGCATAAGCTGAATTAGTAAAACCAGCATAGTAGACATAAAATCCTATAAACACGAGTATTTGTATCGCAAACTTCACCAAATTAGAGACGACTATAGACATGGGAATAATCACTCTTGGGAAATACACTTTCCCAAATATCGCTTGGTTTTTAGTAAACGTATCACTCGTTCCCGTAAGGCATTCTTTAAAATAATTCCATGCTGTAATCCCTGCCAAGTTAAACAAAAAAGCAGGCACACCAGGCTTTACCGGAATGGCTGCCAGATTATTAAAGATAACCGTAAAGATTATAGAAGTAAATAAAGGCTGTATAAAATACCACAACGGACCAAGGATGGTTTGCTTATATACGGTAACGATATCTCGCTTTACGAATAAGAACAACAAATCCTTATACCTCCATATTTCCTTAAAGTTAAGATCGATTAATTTACGCTTCGGAGAGATGGTATATAACCACGGAAGATCGGTTGGGTTTGATGAATTCAAGGTACTGATTTTAGTTGCGCTAATATAACAAATCGGTTTTAATCCCGAAATGTTTTTTATTAGAGCTTATAGAAGCAACTCAAACATCCACAATACAAACAACCTCACTCTCCAGCAGACCGTAGCAAAACATCTCATCCTTCACTATTCACTAATCAGTACTGTCATACAGAGCGAAGAGCAACGAAGCGAAGCATCTCATCATTAAAACTAAATTAACAATTCACAACTCACCATTCACCACCTGTCATACAGAGCGAAGAGCAACGAAGCGAAGTATCTTATCTTTAAAACTAAATTAACAATTCACCTCTCACCATTCACCACCTGTCATACAGAGCAAAGCGAAGCATCTCACAAATAACCCCCTATCAAAACACATCTTGAATGAGATTCCTCCTACCGTCGGAATGACAAAAAACCTCCAATGACAAATCTATCTGTCATGCAGAGCAAGGCACGAAGCGAAGTACCTCATCATTATAACTAAATTAACAATTCACCACTCACCAACTGTCATGCAGAGCAAAGCGAAGCATCTCACAAATACCCCCCAACAAAACACATCTAAAATGAGATTCCTCCCTCCGTCGGAATGACAAAAAAACCTCCAATCACTAATCAGTACTGTCATGCAGAGCGAAGAGCAACGAAGCGAAGCATCTCATCATTAAAACTAAATTAACAATTCACAACTCCCCCTTCACCTCTCACTTCTCACTTCTCATTATTCACCCTTCACCCTTCACCATCAACCAAAACCAGTTCATAAAATAACACCCACTTAACACCTCAGCGACATTAAAAACTGTATTTTTGAGGCTTCAAAAAAAATGCACTATGGAATTATCTCAAGTAAAACTCGTGGTTACCGATATGGATGGAACCTTACTCAATTCTAAAGGGGAAGTGAGCCCACAGTTCTACACATTATTTCGTCAACTTCAAGACCATAACATCCAATTTATTGCGGCTAGCGGCCGTCAGTATTTCAGTATTATTGAAAAGTTAGATGCTATAAAAGATGAGATTACCATTATTGCTGAAAACGGAGGAATTACTAAGCGTGGCGACCAAGAGTTAGCCAAAATGACACTATCTAAAGACAAGATTAATAGCATTCTTCCGCTATTGAGAACTATAGAAGACACCTTTATTGTACTATGCGGTAAAACGAAAGCCTATATAGAAACCGATAACATTCATTTCCCTAAATTATTAAGTGAATATTACACCGAGTTTAATACGGTAGACGATCTGACTAAAGTCACAGACGATGAGTTTCTAAAACTGGCTATCTATCATATAGAAGATTCTGAAGCTAATATTTATCCAAAAATAAAGCATTTAGAAGATGAGTTTAAAATTAAAGTGTCCGGGCAGAATTGGTTAGACATTTCGCACCATGATGCCAATAAAGGCTTTGCTTTAAAACTCGTACAAGATGAGTTTGGTATTTCTGAAGATGAAACCATGGTTTTTGGTGACTATAACAATGATTTAGAAATGCTTGAGCGTGCGTATTTTAGCTATGCCATGGCCAATGCACATCCGAATGTAAAACATACAGCGCGTTTTGAAACCTCTAGTAATGATGCCCTTGGCGTTGAAACTGTGTTAGAGCAACTGATTGCTGCAAAAGCGGCTAAGTAATCCCAATAGCAGACTTTTAAAAGCATTCTAACTTGTTGAAGCCTCTTAATATTTTTTAAGCACCAATGGCTGTTAAGACCAACTGTCTGGATCCGCCATAATCTCGGTGCTCACAGAGGTAAATGCCTTGCCATGTTCCTAAATTAAGCCGACCATTAGTAATAGGAATTAGAACACTCGCTCCCATTAAAGACGATTTTATATGTGCAGGCATATCGTCTGCCCCTTCATAGGTATGAATATAATACGGTTGATTCTCAGGCACCATAATATTCATATGACTTTCAAAATCGACACGTACGGAAGGATCTGCATTTTCATTGATGGTTAAACTCGCTGAAGTATGTTTAATAAATACCTGTAACAATCCTGCATGTATAGTTCTCAATTCAGGGAATGCTTTGAGGATATCTTCTGTGATAATATGAAACCCACGTTTATATGGTTTTAAAGTAATCTCTTTTTGATGGACCATAAATAAGCTTTTGAATTAAAGGTACAAAGGAAACATTTATATCTCAAATGTAACAAATCACTTAATCATTAATAATCAAATGTCATTACGCCCAAAAGAGAAATCTAAAACACCTAAAACTCATCAACAACTATTCACTAATCACCTCTCACTACTCCCAATTCACCTCTCACCACTCACCCAAATTGTCATTCCGACCTAAGGAGGAATCTAATCAACGTAAACAACAATCAAAAACTATTTACTAATCACCTCTCACTACTCCCAATTCACCCAAATTGTCATTCCGACCTAAGGAGGAATCTAATCAACGTAAACAACAATCAAAAACTATTCACTAATCACCTCTCACTACTCCCAATTCACCCAAATTGTCATTCCGACAAAGGAGGAATCTAAAACACCGAAACAACAATCAACAACTATTCATTAAAAAACTTATCACTACTCACGATTCACCTCTCACCACTTACCAATCCACAAAAGAAAAAGATGTTCATTTTTTCCATTAATGAAAAAACGAACCAAAAAAATCTAGGCTTACGACACTGTAACTAAATGTTATGTTTCAGCTCTAAATTTTAAGAACTCGCTTGTAAAACTTAAGAATTATTATGATTTCGATGTAAAGTAGATAGTGAGGTCGAGCAACATATTCTTGCTCAAACAGCTTAAAATTTTACGAGCTGTGCACTGTACATTTTAAGTTACATTCTCGATAGGCCAAAGTTTTCACAATTTTAAATAAACAATTCTCGAATCACTTCTCACGAATAAAAAACAAATGTCATTCCGACAAAGGAGGAATCTAATCAACCTAAACAACAATCAAAAACTACTCCCAATTCACTAAACCCCTTTCACTAAAAAACCTCTCATTAATCACGATTCACCACTCACCCAAATTGTCATTCCGACAAAGGAGGAATCTAATCAACGCAAACAACAATCAAAAACTATTCACAATTCACTAAAAAACTTCTGACCACTCACTACTCACCATTCACCTCTCACCAATAACCAATCAAGTCTTCTGTTTCTTCTTCTTAGCAGCAGGAAACAACACATTATTTAAAATTAACCGATACCCTGGAGAAGTCGGATGTAATTCCAGTTCCGTTTTAGGATCGCCTACCTTATGCGTGTAATCTTCAGGGTCGTGACCGCCGTAGAATGTAAAAAAACCTTTCCCTTTAATTCCGTGAATATACTTCGCTTCACCATTAGTTTTGTTTTCCCCGAGCACCAATACATTAGACTTGATCTCGTCGCGTGTAAACGAAGTCGTTTGCCCCATAAACCCTTTCACCAAAGCCGTATGATTCTGACATAACATAGTAGGCACAGGATCCCATTTGGCAGAAAAATCCATCAAGCTAAAATAATCAGCATCTTTAAAAATACGTCGTTTAGTGGTCATATCAATAGATGAAAACTCATAGACCTTAGGATCGCGTTCTAGAATATAATCGGTAAAAGCAAATGTCTTATTGTAATCGATCTGCTTCTGATAGCCAGGATCACTCGCATCGCCATCAAACATGGCTTCACAAATATCTATCCCTTCTGCAGATAATGCAATATCAAAAGAATCTGTTGCGCTACACATGGCAAACATAAAACCACCACCAACAACATAATCTCTAATTTTTAAAGCTACTGCCAGTTTCTCATCAGACACTTTATTGTATCCCAATCGTGTAGCTAAAGCTTCGGCTTCTTTCTTATCTTCAATATACCAAGCAGCTGTTCTAAAACTATTATAGAATTTTCCGAATTGTCCTGTAAAATCTTCGTGGTGTAAATGCAACCAATCGTATAACAACAAATTATCATTTAAAACATCTTCATCGTACACTGTGGTATACGGAATTTCAGCATAGGTTAACACCATAGTCACAGCATCATCCCAAGGTAATTTTCCTTTGGGCGTATACACAGCTATTTTAGGTGCTTTTTCTAGAACTACAGCCTCCATATTCTGACTCGGACTATCAATTAGTTCTAGAATACTTTCAGCTTTATCACTAGATATGACTTCAAAAGACACCCCTCGAATCTGACATTCCCTTTGAATAGCATCGGTATCCGGTACTAAAAAAGAGCCTCCACGATAATTCAGCAGCCATTTTACTTTTAATTGCTTATCGAGCGCCCAATAGGTCATGCCGTATGCTTTTAGATGATTTTTCTGTCCGTCCGCATCCATAGGAATCAAGATATAAGATGCAAAGGATTTAACTGAAAGACATAAAAATAAGAGTAAGAATAAGACGCGTTTCAAAATCATTATAGGTAAAAAATTGAAGTTGAAAGATACTTAATTTTTGATGCCTTTGAATATACTTTATAAAAAGATTAGCTGTTAATTTTTTCAATCTAGAGAAAACAGAATTCCAAAACCTTGTCTGAAATGCTACAGAAAACAGAGTTTCAACTAGTCCTTTTAAATGTTATCTTATGACAAAAACTAAAATGCAAGGTTACCCTAAATAACGCATGAGTATAAAAAAACCATGATCTGTATTAACTACTAATCATGGTTTATATTATGTTATTGTATAAACTAATTAAAACGGCACGTCGTTATCATCGTCTTCATTCATAGCACTCCCAAACGCATCTGTTGGTGTTGGAAAACTATTACCAGAAGCAAATCCAGAAGCATCATCATTAGGATTGGTATTCATCTTACTATGGAACTCGTAAGGCGAATCAAAATCATCTAAGTTATCGAACTTACCTAAGTGACCTAAGAACTTCAATCGGATATTCTCTAATCCACCATTCCTGTGTTTAGCAATAATAAATTCGGCTTGACCTTCTGTTGGCGAGCGTTCATCATCATCCCATTCTTCAATTTTATAATATTCTGGACGGTAAATAAACGATACAATATCGGCATCCTGCTCAATCGCACCAGATTCACGTAAATCGGATAGTAACGGACGTTTAGATCCACCACGCGTTTCCACCGCACGCGATAACTGAGATAGTGCAATTACAGGCACCATTAATTCTTTTGCTAAAGCTTTAAGGTTTCGAGAAATCATCGAGATCTCTTGTTCACGGTTTCCACCATGGCTTGGTCCACCTGTCATTAACTGCAGGTAGTCAATCATGATTAATTTAATACCGTGTTGCGACGATAAACGTCTGGCTTTTGCACGTAAATCGAATATAGAAAGCGAGGGTGTATCGTCAATAAACAGTGGTGCTTTTTCTAGACCTTTTACTTTAACGTTTAGTTGCTCCCACTCGTGTTTCTCTAATTTTCCTGTTCTTAATTTTTCTGAAGACAAACCAGTTTCAGAAGATATTAAACGCATAATTAACTGTACAGATGCCATCTCCAGAGAGAAAAAGGCAACGGGTATGTTTTGATCTACAGCAATATTACGAGCCATAGATAAGGTTAATGCAGTTTTACCCATACCTGGACGAGCGGCTACAATAATTAAATCTGAAGGTTGCCATCCCGATGTTAATTTATCTAGCTTATCGAATCCGGTAGGAATACCACTTAATCCTTCTTTATTCGAGATTTCTTCAATCTTTTTCTTGGCTTGAATAACCAATTCTTGCGCCGTTTCACTCGACTTCTTAATGTTCCCTTGGGTGACCTCGTATAACTTGGTTTCGGCAGCATCTAATAAATCGAAAACATCTTTCGTTTCATCGTAAGCATCTTCAATAATTTCAGAAGAAATTTTAATCAAACTACGTTGAATAAATTTCTGTAATATGATACGTGCGTGAAACTCAATATGGGCCGAAGAAGACACCTTTTGAGTTAAAGAAATCAGGTAGAAATCGCCTCCTGCTAAATCTAGCTTAGCACTTTTCTTTAACTGACTAGAAACCGTTAATAAGTCAATAGGTTCACTATTCTCAAACAACTGAAATATAGCTTCAAAAATATGTTTATGCGATTCTTTATAGAATGCATCGGCACTTAAAATATCGATGACCTCATCGACACCTTTTTTATCAATCATCATAGCACCTAACACAACCTCTTCTAAATCAGTAGCTTGTGGCGGAATTTTTCCGCGTTCTAAGTTTATTAAAGTGCTTTTATCGACCTTGTAGCCTTGTAATTGATTCGGTTGCTTCATAACTGCGAAAGTAACTAAATTGGCGCTATTAACACATGATTTTTAACGGTTGATGTTAACGATTATTGAACATTCTAACTGTTAATAACTTACAAATTTTGTTAATAACCATAAAAAAATCTGAAGCTAGACCACTTCAGATTTGTAACATTTGGGTAGTGAAAGAGTTAGTCTTTAAACACTCCCATATTTTCATATTTTGTCATACGCTTTTTCACTAAATCTTTTGGTGATAAGTTTTTAAGTTCATCGAAAGATTTAATAATAGCATCTCTAACTATAGAGAACGTTTGTTGGCGATCTGTATGTGCACCACCAATTGGTTCCTTAACAATCTCGTCTACCAACTTTTGTTTCTTCATATCTGTAGCTGTAAGCTTTAAAGCATCAGCAGCTTGTTCTTTATATTCCCAGCTACGCCATAAAATTGAAGAACAAGATTCTGGAGAAATCACAGAATACCACGTATTTTCTAACATTAACACACGGTCTCCAACACCAATGCCTAATGCTCCTCCAGAAGCACCTTCACCAATAATAATGGTAATAATAGGTACTTTTAAACGAGTCATTTCTAAAATATTTCTTGCAATGGCTTCTCCTTGTCCGCGTTCTTCTGCTTCTAAACCAGGGTAAGCACCAGGAGTATCTATTAAAGTAACAACAGGAATTCCAAATTTTTCTGCAGACTTCATTAAGCGTAATGCTTTACGATAGCCTTCTGGATTTGGCATCCCGAAATTTCTAAACTGTCTTGTTTTGGTATTAAATCCTTTTTGTTGTCCGATAAACATAAAGCTTTGGTCGCCTATTTTACCTAAACCACCAATCATGGCTTTATCGTCTTTCACATTTCTATCGCCATGCATCTCTAAGAAAGTTTCACCACAAAGCGCCTTAATATAATCTAAAGTATAAGGTCTATCTGGGTGTCTAGACATCATGACACGTTGCCAAGGCGTTAAATTCTTATATATTTCTTTCTTAGTCTCGATAAGCTTCTTCTCGATTTGCTTACAGGTCTCTGATACGTCAACATCACTTTCTTTACCTATAATTTCGCATTTATCTAATTGCTCTTCAAGCTCTTTAATAGGAAGTTCAAATTCTAAATATTCCATACCAATGAAGGTTTTGTTTTTTAGTTAGCCTACAAATATAAAAACTTTAGCGTTGATATTTTGTTAAGACCGTTTTCTTTTTAGTGCTTTCCAATTTTTAAGGATGCCATTAAGCACCACTGCACCTAAAATAATACAGGCTCCGAAGTAAAAATTAGTCGACATTTTTTCTGTTTCTGGGAATAATATTATCGCTAAAATAATACCATAAATAGGTTCTAAATTAAAGCTAAGCATTACCGTATATGGACTGACATGTTCCATGATTTTTACGGATGCAATAAATGCATAAGCAGTACATACTGAGGCTAGAATAAACAAATACCACAAATCTGAAGTGCTTACACTAAAAAATTCTGCATTAAATCCTGTTCCAAATAAGGCTATAAATAAGGTGATGAATAATACCCCACTAATAAACTCGTATATTGAAATAACAGACGGTCTGTGTTCTTTCACAAATTTTCCGTTCAGCACCGCAAATAAAGCGGATAAAAAAGCTGAAATAATTCCTAAAATGATACCATTTATATACTGAAGTTCACTCTGCGTAATCATAATAACACCTAAAACAACCACCAAACCGAATACCATTTCGTATTTAATAATTTTTCGCTTATGTATGATTGGCTCTAAAATAGATGCAAAAAAAGCACCAGAAGATACCATAGATAAGGTAATCGAAATATTAGAAACCTTTATCGCTCCAAAAAAAGTAATCCAGTGTAGTGCTATAATGATTCCTGCAAACGAAAACCTTGCTATTGTTTTTGGAGACACCTTTATAGGAATCTTTTTAAAACGAATATACGCATACATTAACCCTGTAGCCATGAGCATACGAAACCAAACTAATGGAATGGCATCTATGGTGATTAATTCTCCTAAAATTGCTGTAAATCCTGCAATAAACACCAACAGGTGCATATGCAAATAATTGAGTAATTTAACGTCTCGCATGGTACAATAGATAGGCAGCTAGTACCCCAAAAATAATATTTGGAAACCATACGGCTACCAATGGTGAGAAATCTGACTGCTCTGCCATAACACCAAATATTTTATCGAAAAAGACAAATACCATGGCTATACTTACACCAAAGGCAAGGTTAACTCCCATACCACCACGACGTTTTTTAGACGACACAGCTACGGCAATAATAGTTAATATATATACAGAAACGGGTAAACTCCACTTTCTGTATTTTACAAGCTCGTAGCGCCCAATACTAGACGACCCTCTTTCCTTTTCTTTTTCTATAAACTGATTTAAATCACTATACGTTAACGTTTCGGCTATATATTCTAAAGGTGTTAAATCTTCCAAATCGAAACTAAAAATAGTGTCTTTACGGCGTTGTGTTATAAATTCGTCGTTGTTTTCTCCAATAATACGTTTTACATAGTCTACCATACGGTACACCGAGTCTTTTTCAATATAACGAATGTTACGAGCACTCATTTTATATACCATCTTATTATCTACAACATGTTCTAAAGTAAAGTTTTGTCCCATTCTCTTTTTGGCATCAAAACTACTTACATAGATAAAATCGTGATCGTTAATTTGTCGGTACACACTCCCGGTCTCTACCGCTTTCTTATTATTTTTAAAGTATTTATAATCAAAATCATTAAAACCTTTACTAGCTTCTGGCGCAAGGTACATTCCTAAAATTAAGGCTAAAATAGCTACTACCGTAGCACCAATCATATACGGTCTTAAAAACCTTGAAAAGGACACTCCAGAACTTAAAAAAGCAATAACCTCTGTATTATTTGCCAATTTAGAGGTGAAGAATATAACAGATAAAAATAAAAATAATGGAAATAAAAGGTGTGCAAAATACACGGTAAAATCTAAATAGAATAATACGACTTCGCCAAAAGGCACTTCTTTTTCTAAAATTTTACCAATTTTTTCGGCTAAATTCACGGTAATCCCAATAGGAATGAATAGCAACAACATCATTAAAAATGTGAGCAAATACCGTTTTAATATGTACCAATCTAATATTTTCAATACTATAATCTATTATCCATTTGTTTAACCATCATATCTTTCCAAACTCTAAAGTCTCCGGCTAAGATATGTTTTCTCGCTTCACGAACCAACCATAGGTAAAAACCTAAGTTATGTATGGTTGCAATTTGCTTTCCTAATAATTCATTCACAGAAAACAAATGCTTTAAATACGCTTTAGAATATTCTGTATCTACAAAAGTGATGCCCATCTCGTCGATAGGAGAAAAATCGTCTTCCCACTTTTTATTTTTAATATTAATAGATCCGTATGCTGTAAACAACATTCCGTTTCTAGCATTTCGTGTTGGCATTACACAGTCAAACATATCGACTCCAAGTGCAATATTTTCTAATATATTAATAGGTGTACCCACTCCCATTAAATAACGAGGTTTATCCCATGGTAAGATATCCGTTACCACTTCTGTCATAGCGTACATTTCTTCTGCAGGTTCCCCAACAGATAAACCACCAATGGCATTACCTTCTGCACCTACGCTAGCAATATATTCTGCAGATTGCTTACGTAAATCTTTATACGTACTCCCTTGTACAATAGGAAAGAATGTTTGGGCATAATCGTATGTATAAGGTGTTTTATCTAAATGCGTTAAACAACGTTCTAACCAGCGATGCGTCATATGCATAGAACGTCTCGCATAGTTATAATCGCAAGGGTAAGGCGTACATTCATCGAATGCCATAATAATATCGGCACCAATACTACGCTGAATTTCCATTACATTTTCTGGAGTAAACACGTGGTAACTTCCATCTATATGCGATTTAAACTTTACCCCTTCTTCTTTTATCTTTCTGTTTGAAGACAATGAATACACTTGATACCCTCCAGAATCGGTTAAAATGTTACGGTCCCAGTTTATAAATTTATGTAAACCACCTGCTTTTTCAAGGATTTTAGTTTTCGGACGCAAGTATAAATGATAGGTATTTCCAAGAATAATATCTGGATTTATATCATCTTTAAGTTCACGCTGGTGTACACCTTTTACAGACCCAACGGTCCCTACGGGCATAAAAATAGGTGTTTCAATTTTACCGTGATCTGTAGTTATTACTCCAGCTCTGGCTTTACTTTGCAGGTCTTGTGCTTTTAAGTCAAATGTCATGTTCAAAAAATCAATCAGTTGGCAAAGATAATTAACTCGCTGTGATATGTATTGGTATTTAAAAAAAATTAAGAATCAATAGTTAACTCATCTGCTTTAAGTGTTCAATTTGAGCCTAGTTATTATTAAAATTTTAAAAAAACGCATCACATTTTGAATAATAACAGTATTTACGTAAACCTTTAAGTAAATTAGCAAAATATTAATTTGTTAAACAGACATAAAGGGTTATTTTTGAGCCTTTAAAAATCAAGTTATAAAACATGGCTAACACAAAAGAATTACAAGATTTAACGACTCAGGTTCGTAGAGATATTCTACGCATGGTACACAAAGTAAACTCTGGTCACCCAGGAGGTTCTTTAGGATGCGCAGAATTTTTAGTTGCCCTATACAATGAGATCATGGACCGCAAAGACGGCTTTGATATGGATGGTTTAAACGAAGATGTATTCTTCTTATCTAACGGACACATTTCTCCTGTATTTTACAGTGTACTTGCACATGCCGGATATTTTCCAGTTGAAGAATTAAATACCTTTAGATTAATTGATTCTAGATTACAAGGACACCCAACAACTCACGAAGGTTTACCTGGAGTACGTATTGCATCTGGTTCTTTAGGCCAAGGTTTATCTGTAGCGCTAGGTGCTGCACAAGCTAAAAAATTAAACAACGATACAAGTTTAGTATATACCCTTCATGGTGATGGTGAATTACAAGAAGGTCAAAACTGGGAAGCTATTATGTATGCCTCTGCTAAAAAGGTAGACAACTTAATTGCAACTATCGATTTAAACGGTCAGCAAATAGACGGTTCTACAGATACAGTGTTACCAATGGGAAGCATTAAAGCTAAATTTGAAGCTTTTGGTTGGGATGTTTTAGAAGTTAACGAAGGAAACGATATAGACGCTATATTAAAAGGTATGGCAGAAGCTAAAGCTTTAACAGGAAAAGGAAAACCTGTTTGTGTGTTATTAAAAACAGTTATGGGACATGGAGTAGACTTTATGATGTACACCCACGCATGGCACGGAAAAGCACCTAACGACGAGCAACTTGCAAATGCATTAGGACAAAACCCAGAAACTTTAGGCGACTACTAATCCTCACAATCAAAAAGACAATGAAAACATATACATATACAGAGAAAAAAGATACAAGAAGCGGATTTGGAGCTGGATTAGCAGAGCTTGGAAGAACAAACCCTAATGTAGTTGCCTTATGTGCCGACTTAATTGGATCTTTAAAAATGGACGAATTCATTAAAGAAAATCCAGAACGTTTTTTCCAAATTGGTATTGCAGAAGCAAACATGATGGGAATCGCAGCGGGGTTAACTATTGGTGGTAAAATTCCATTTACAGGTACTTTTGCTAACTTTTCTACAGGTCGTGTGTACGATCAAATTCGTCAATCTATTGCTTATTCAGATAAGAATGTAAAAATATGTGCATCGCATGCGGGTTTAACTTTAGGTGAAGATGGTGCAACACACCAAATCCTTGAAGATATCGGGTTAATGAAAATGTTACCAGGTATGACGGTTATTAATCCTTGCGATTACAACCAAACTAAAGCAGCTACAATTGCAATTGCAGAACACCACGGACCAGTATATCTTCGTTTTGGAAGACCATCTGTGCCCATTTTTACGCCTGCAGACCAGAAATTTGAAATCGGAAAAGCCATCAACTTTACAGAAGGTACAGATGTGACTATAGTAGCTACCGGACATTTAGTATGGGAAGCACTAGAAGCTTCTAAAACTTTAAATGAAAAAGGCATTTCTGCCGAAGTTATAAACATTCACACTATTAAACCATTAGATGCCAAAGCTATTTTAGATTCTGTTGCAAAAACAGGATGTATTGTTACTGCTGAAGAACATAATGTTATTGGTGGTTTAGGAGAAAGCGTTGCCCGTGTATTAGCAACACACAACCCAACACCTCAAGAATTTGTGGGTACAAATGATACTTTTGGAGAATCTGGAACACCAGCACAATTAATGGATAAGTACGGTTTAAACGCTGAAGCTATTGTTAAGGCTTGCGAAACGGTGATTAAAAGAAAATAAATGTAGTAGATTCGCGTTTAATGTAAAAACACATTAAAACGACATCTATGAAAAAGATAATCCTAATGCTAAGTGTTGTTGTTGGAGCGTTACAGCTTACATCGGCACAATCAGGTTCAGGTTATGGTATTAAAGGCGGATTAAATTATAGTTCTAACGGGAACTTTATTTCGTCCAGCTCCAATATAAAACACTCAGACAGAAACATTGGTTTCCATCTGGGTGTTTTTGCTAAATTTGGTAGCAGATTGTACTTTAAACCAGAATTAATGTACACCAGCACCAGTAGTGAGTACAACCGTAACGAATTTAAAATTCAGAAAATTGATTTACCCGCTTTAGTAGGAATCCGTTTAATTGGTCCTTTAAGTGCATTTGTTGGCCCATCTTTTCAATATATAATCGATTCTAAATATGATGACATTGATTATGACAACATTGAAGAAGATATTAGTATGGGATTACAATTTGGTTTCGCATTAAACATTCGAAACATTGGTCTGGATTTAAGATACGAACGTGGTTTTAATTCTAATGAAGCTGAATTTCTTACAGACAACAATGCTAATCTTGTCACAATAGATTCTAGACCAGATCAACTTGTCCTGAGTTTATCTATTAGAATGTAAAAAACACATGGCTTTTCACGATAATAATAATATATCTATTAACTGCTAATACTATCATTTATACAATTAAGCATCAATTAATCGTTAAGACTCTTTAAACAACGATAAAAAGAAAATAATTTTAGTAGTTTCGTTTTTTAAAACCTCCCTATTTACAAAACTATGACAAAATTAATAGTCCTACTATTTGGTATTCTTTGCACTATACACGTTTCATCGGCACAGTCAGGTACTGGTTTCGGTTTAAAAGGTGGTTTGAATTATAGTTCTAACGGCAGTTACGAATCTTTAGGTAAATACATAGAACACCCAGATCATAACGCGGGTTTTCATTTGGGTGTTTTTGGTAAGTTTGGAAGCTTAATTTACCTTAAAACAGAAGTTATCTACACCCAAACTAGTAGTACATACGATCAAGATACCTTTAGCGTTAAGAAAGTAGATACTCCTGCATTAATTGGTGTACAGATAATTGGTCCATTTAGCATATTTGCCGGACCAACACTTCAATATATTATAGACACAAAACTAGATAACATTAGCGCAGAAGATCGCAGTGAAGATATTACCACAGGTCTTAATTTTGGAATTGCCTTTAACTTTAGCCGTATTGGAATTGATTTAAGATACGAACGCGGACTCGAAGACTACGAATTACTATACCTTACCAATAGCGGTTTAGATGTCGTGACCATTAATTCTAGACCCGAGCAACTTATTTTAAGTGTCTCTCTAAAACTTTAATCGACTTCCTAATATAGATCTATTTGAATGTATAGTTCCTTTTTATAGACAACATAATTTATTAAGGTTTACAACTGTTTATGAATACTACAATAAAATAGTTAAAGAGCGTGTTGTTAATTTCAATATTGCTTATTTTTGATATTTAAGACACGTAGGTAACATGTATACTACCTTATTATAAAACGACGATTTTTACAATTAAAGAATGCGAATAGATAAATATTTATGGTGTGTGCGCTATTACAAAACAAGAAGTATTGCAACCACGGCATGTAAGAAGGGACATATTAAAGTAAACGGCGCTGTTGTTAAACCCAGTCGTGATGTCTATCCTCAAGATAAAATTGAAGTCAGAAAAGATCAAATAAATTATAGTTTAAAAGTCAACGATTTACCTCCAAATCGGGTTGGTGCTAAATTGGTAGATATTTATCGTGTAGATACAACTCCAAAAGAAGCCTTTGAAGCTCAAGAGCTTTTAAAATACGCAAAAGATTATTATCGTAAAAAAGGAACCGGTAGACCGACTAAAAAAGATCGTAGAGATATAGACGATTATCAAGACGATCAAGATGAAAATCCACTTAAAGAAAACTTATAAAACGTCAAGATTCTACACTTTATAATAATGCTAAAATAATAACGGGATAAAAAAACTCTTTTTATCTTTGATTAAATATCAATACTCAAATGGAAGCAACTAAAAATATCATTTTAACACATGATGAAATCAATCATAAAATTAAACGTATCGCGTATCAAATTTATGAAAGTAACGTGTACGAAGAAGAAGTTATTTTAGCAGGTATTGATAGCAATGGTTATGTCTTAGCAAAAAAACTAAAATCGGTTTTAAGTAAAATATCACCTATTAAACCTATACTTTGTAAAGTTAGTATTGATAAAAAAAATCCGAGAAACGAGATTAAAACATCTTTAAGTATTGAAGAATACCAAAACAAGTCTATTGTATTAATAGATGATGTATTAAATTCTGGAACTGCTTTAATTTATGGCGTACGTTTCTTTTTAGATGTGCCGTTAAAACAATTTAAAACAGCTGTACTTGTTAATAGAAACCATAAAAAATATCCTGTAAAGGCCGATTTTAAAGGTATTTCGTTATCTACCTCATTAAACGAGCATGTGACTGTAGATTTTGATGCTAAGCATTACGAAGCCTATTTAGACTAAATGCGACATCACCTGTTCTAACACAGCTAATTCTGTCGTATTATCTACAGGAATTACAACATCTGCCTGATTATAATAAGCAGAACGTTCAAACATATGTTTTCCTATAAACTCCATTAGTTCGTCGTCTGTTTTAAATCGGTTTAATAATGGGCGGTTTTCTTTTTCGTGCTTTAAACGACTTGTAAGTTCCTTTATTCCGGCTTTAAAATAGAAAGACTTTGCATTTTCATTTTTAGTAATGAGATCCATATTATTAGCATAACACGGTGTACCACCTCCAAGCGCCAGTACCACATTATCTTGTTCCTGTAAAAGTGCTTTTAAATATTCGTGTTCTTTTTTTCTGAAGTAAATTTCCCCTCGCACTTTAAATAATTCTGGAATAGATAACTGTTCTTGTTCTTCCATATAATCGTCTAAATCTATAAAGGGGTATTGTAAAGTTTCTGCCAACTTTCTACCTAAAGTTGACTTTCCTGACCCCATATATCCTATTAAAATTAAATTCATTAAAAGTGCTTTTTATTGATACTTAAAAACATACATAATTGCACAACAAAAAAACGAAAAAAAAATAAGAAACAGGCTTGGATTTCTAAATAAAGATGATATATTTGCACCCGCAATACGCAAAGAAAAACAATGACCTGGTAGCTCAGTTGGTAGAGCATCTCCCTTTTAAGGAGAGGGTCCTGGGTTCGAGCCCCAGCCCGGTCACAAGAAAAAGGTTAAACATATTCGTTTAACCTTTTTTATTTATACACCACCCTATTTATAATGCGCACGTGGCGGAATTGGTAGACGCGTTGGCTTGAGGGGCCAGTGTCCGTTTAGGACGTGGAAGTTCGAATCTTCTCGTGCGCACTTTTTAACTCTTTTTTATTTTTTTTCATGTTTTTAAACAGCTACACAAGTAACATAAACCATTTGTTATCAATAGTTTAAAACACATGTTTTCTTCTAAGAAAAGAACACATAAAAATGTTTTAAAAATAATATCAAAAATTAGTTGTTTATCTAAATAAAGGTCGTATATTTGCACCCTCGTTATAGAGAAAGAAAAACAATGACCTGGTAGCTCAGTTGGTAGAGCATCTCCCTTTTAAGGAGAGGGTCCTGGGTTCGAGCCCCAGCCCGGTCACAGAAAAGGTTAAACAGCAATGTTTAACCTTTTTTAATTTATATAATCTTACAAATTTCAGTATAACATTTCCTTCATTTTATACTTAAATACAATCTAATTTAAACACTCATTCCCTACGCATACAGTCACCTTTGTAGGTTTTAACCAAATTGAGGTTAAGACGTTCTTCTATTAAAACGCCATCAATTTGTTTAAAGAGCTAAATAAGCAGAGCTCAAATGGTATTAATTCTATTCTGCTAATAATTTATCTATGGTTTCTCTAACTGTTTGGCTGTTCCAGTTAGATGCTCCCGTTTTATCAATCACAATCTTGCCTGTTTTACTTATTAATAAAGTTCTTGGTATTGTAGATGTCTGCAAAGACTCTGGAACTGCTGAAATGGGTTGATGTATCGGAATTTGAAATTGGTTCTTTTTTAAGAACGCTTCGATAACTGTTTTCTCTTCATTTGAAATAAATAAAAACTGTACCTTATCTTTATAATCGTCATGTAAATCTACAAGACTTGGCATTTCGGCTATACAAGGCGGACACCAAGTAGCCCAAAAATTGACCAAAATAACGTCTCCCTGAGCAGCTTCAAAATGAAATGGCGTCCCGTTTAAATCACTTAGATTCCATTGATAAGTATCTATTTGTTTCTGATCTGCTTTAGCTTTTACAGATGGTCCAAATAACGCTAGGCCTTTTTGGATAAACACTTGAATAGGCTGCCGTGTTTGTGGAATAATTAATAACACTAAAAACACTCCAAAAATAATATTTGAAACTTTATTTTTTTTTGATTTTAACATGAGATACATGGGGTTTAAAACAGATACATTCACTATACAGATGATGCGTTTCAAATTTAGTTACAAAATTCTAAAGTATATTCAGAATGTTGTTTACAATTATATGTATTATTTTAAACCGTGTATTAACTACTAAATAAATAAAGCCACCAATAAAACCTCTTAAAACAAAATATTACCAATCTCTCCAATCTAGCATTACAACCTCTTGGCATTGTTTCAAACAATAGTTCTCTAATAACTTCTTTTCCTACCTATATATAATAGTACTTATTACTGCTGTAATTAAATCTGACTTCATATTGAATTATAAATATAAAACTCTGACAACCAAATGCATTTTAATTTGAAAACAGAAGACATGAAATCAGTTATAAATTCACCTAATTCTGAGCTTCATTTTGCCTCTTAATTACTACATAGCACCCATATAAAAATAATATGCTGTTTTTTAATCGTTTACACACAAAACCTGGTGAATACAAGACATTAAGCTTAATAAAATTGTTGTTTAAGTACGTTGCTTTGTTATTCATCTAAAAAAAAAGTTCCAAATCAGTTGTTTTACATAAATTAATAACAACTAATCCAATAATATTATTTTATGATGAAAAAATTACTTAAAAACTTATCATTTTTTGCAATTTCAACTTTAGCCGTTGGGACTGTACATGCACAAGACCCTGATGCATTTTTACATGTTAGATTTGAAAACAATCTAGAAGCAAGTACTACAGAATCTGATGGGATTACTTTTGAGGTTACCGATCCTAATGGAGAAGGTTCATTAATAGTTTATAATAGTGCGACTCCAAAAGAAGGAAGTTATGCAATAGACTTTTCTAGCTATGCTTATGATGCTGATTCTGGTGAATATACTGACAATGTAAGTATTATCGATAATTCATCTAATGTTCAAATTCAAAGTACTACCAATCATTCTATTTTAGGTGATGATGCGCGTACTTTTGCTGCTTGGATTCGTTTTGATGATATATCTGGTGGTGGAGGATCACATGTTATACTTAACATGGGAGATCCTACTTCTAGCTCTCAAGGAAGAGTAACTTGGACTTTAGCTGCTGCTCAAGACAGAATACAAATAGCAGTAGGAGGAGGTAATGTAAACGGAAATTATACTACTGGCGGAAGTACAGATTTAGAAGATGGTAACTGGCACCATGTCGCTTTTACTTATGATGATGGAGATGCCTTAGAGGATATAATCTTCTATATAGATGGTAATAAAACGACTAACGACGGAGGTAGTAATACAGGAAACTCTTTTAACACTACAAATGATTTACTTACTATTGGAAGTAGAGGAAATAATACCTTAAAATGGTTCGACGGAGGAGGAATTGATGACCTTAGAGTTTATGATGAAGCACTTAGTGAAGAAGAAATTGAACTTATTTACGGAGGTAGTTTACTTAGTATTGAAGATGTTGCTTTTGGAGATGACGAGCTTAAAGCCTATCCAAATGCAGTTGTAGATGTTTTAAACATTAAAACAACAAGTAATAGTGTTTTAGATATTAGCGTATTTGATATCACAGGAAAGGCTGTTATTAGAACTAGCGGTAAATCTGTAGATATGAGCACATTAACTACTGGACTATACATAGTTAAAGTAAGAGAAGATAACAAAGTTGCAAACTTAAAGATTCTTAAAAAATAAGATCCTATAAGTTTTAACCTTTTAATTAAAATCCTGTTGTATTTAAAACATATAACAGGATTTTTTTTTAGTCGTTAAAAAACAGAGCGTATTTAGACAAACACATTGTATTGATTAATAGCATTTAAAATATCTACTTGGCTCTATTTCCTGTTTTAGAACGATACTTTTCTACACCTTAAACCTTCCTAATTAATACGCATATTTCATGCACTCATTATACATATGAAAAACAAAAAAAACCTCCAATATATAATATGCCTACTTTACTTATTAGTTACAACTATAAGTTTTGGTCAGGCTAGTTTTGAATTCACAGGAAAACCTGCAGAATTTCATCCCGACGGTACTTTAGCGACATCTTCACCTATTACATTTGTATTAAGCAATGTTCCTAACGACGCCGATAATGCTATAAATCTTCGTTTTTACCCCTATCCAGATGGTATTCTAGTTGCAGAAGCTCCAGACAATATAAATTGGACTGCTGCTACAGACAGATTAAATATGACACTAGGACTTCTAAACGATGTAGATGTTAGCAATAGTTATTATACAACAGAAACAGTTGATAATGGAGATGAAACATTTACAAAAACCTATACCATTTTTAATGTATCTAGTAATGGTGTAGACGATACATACAAAAATGGTGGAATTATTGATGGAGATTATTATGCTCCAATTGTAAGATTAGTCCACGCCAACGGACAAGAGCGATATAACAATAATGGCGAATTGGGAGTTGGTAATGGTAACAATCCGCTTATAGTAGATCAAGCCACCTTAGATCAAAGTCCAGATACCGTTGCGACGCACTTTGTGTTTTCATACTATCCGTCAGAAGAAAATGACACTACAGGTAATGGAGAATATCCACATATCACAGCAAACTCTTCTATCGATTTATTTGGGACAGGAGATGGCTCAGGCAAACAAAATCAAATCCTAACTTTTAATGCTGTAGATAAAAAAAGTACTACTGCCAATCCTTTTGATGTTTCTGCCACCTCAACTTCCGAGTTAACAGATATCGCGTACAGCATTGTATCTGGACCTGCAACAATTAATGGCAATACGGTAACATTAGATGGTACTGTTGGGACCGTAACCCTAAAAGCAGAGCAAGCTGGTAATGCAAATTATAATGCAGCAGAAACCTTTACACAATTTGAAGTAATAGACCTTAGCACCTTCTCCCCTTCTATTTCAACACGCCTTACAGAAGATTATCCTATAGAGATGCCATCATTTTATGCGTACCCTATTTACATTACTTCCGCTATAGAAGAAGCCGACTTAATTAGCATAAATAGTATAGAAGTTTTAGTAGATGATACTCCACTCACTGTATACAGTGAAAATAATTTACACTATGCGTTATGGACTCCAGAGGCCTATGGATCACATACAATACACATCACAGCCTATGGTTCTAATGGTGAAAATACCACAATAACAAAAAACGTTGAAGTTAGTAATAGTATAAGCACTCAAAATGTAAAAACCATGGATGAAGCTGTTATTGAATACAATACAACTAACAGTCGAAATTTTTATGGCACATTTACAATGCCACAACATGTGGGAAGCTATGACAAGATTATAGCCAATTTATTAGTTGAATGTCCATCTACAACAGGAGACTGCGATAATTGGGACCGTAGAGCCTTTATTGATGTTATGGGCCCTGACGGAAATTGGATTCAGATAATTAGATACATTACCCCATACGGTGTGGGCTGTAGCCACACTATCGATTTAACCGATTATGCTAGTTTACTACAAGGCGAAGTGGAGTTTAGAATGTTTATTGATACTTGGGGCACTGGTGGCTGGCAAATATCATTAGATTTTGAATATCAGCAAGGCACACCAGAATATTTATATTCAAGTGTTGATGAATTATGGGATGGAAACTGGGATCTAGGAAATCCGGACGATTTACAACCGGTTCCTGTTGCAAACTACACTTACAATGCAAATATTTTAAGTTCCCATTTGCGTTTATCGAACACCGGTCATGGTTGGGGAGACAATAATTCTGAAAATGCAGCTGAGTTTTATAATGCTACAAATTATATTGATGTTGATGGTGAGCCAAATTATACTCAAAATTTATGGAATACGTGTAATCCAAATCCTGATAGCTGTACCGGACAACAAGGCACATGGACTTATAATAGAGCTGGATGGTGTCCAGGATCTATAGCACCGCCAGATATTGTAGATATGACCTCTCAAATCTCTAAAGGCACTGTAGATTTTAGCTATAGATTTGATCCGACTTATGTTGATTATTGTCATCCAAACAATCCTGATTGTGTTACAGGCGTTACTTGCGACGATTGTAATGATGGCTTTAAAGCACAATATTATATTGATGGACAACTTATTAATTTTAGTAACACACCATTAATACAAGCCACCTTAGGTGTTGAAGAAGTTAATAATACAGCAAATTATAAATTAAGTGCATACCCAAATCCATCTAACGGGATATTTCAAATTTCAACAACAGAGACGATTGGTAAATCTGTAATGCATATAGTGTCTGTTTCTGGAGAAATTGTAAAAACGTATTATTTTGATTCTTCTGAAGCTTTAAACAACACATCTTTTAACTTATCGTCTCTAGCTAAAGGACTTTATTTTATAACCATAGATAATAACGCAGGACAAGGTAGTTTTAAACTTATTCTTAAGTAAACTTTCTATTGCTAATAGCTTATCAATACGTCCTATAACAAAAAAATCTAGCCTAATAAGGCTAGATTTTTTTATTTATAATACAGTTGTTAAAAACGTGACTTAAAATTACGCTTTAGCATTTTCTTTCTTAATTAAGTTTAATGCAGAACCTTCTTTATACCATGCAATTTGAGCCGCATTATAAGTATGATTTGCAACAACTACATCTTTAGAACCATCTGCATGTACAAACTCTATTGAAAGTGGTTTGTCTGGAGCAAATTCATTTAAATCTAAAAAGTTAATGGTATCGTCCTCCTGAATTAAATCGTAATCTGCTTCATTATCGAAAGTTAATCCTAACATCCCTTGTTTTTTAAGGTTTGTTTCATGAATACGAGCAAAAGACTTCACTAACACAGCAGCCACACCTAAATGACGAGGTTCCATAGCGGCATGTTCACGAGAAGATCCTTCACCATAGTTATGATCTCCAACCACTATAGATTTAATACCAGCAGCCTTATATTCACGAGCTGTATCTGGAACACCAGCATAATCACCCGTTAATTGATTTTTTACAAAATTTGTTTTCTTATTGTATGCATTTACTGCACCAATTAAACAGTTATTAGAAATATTATCTAAATGTCCACGGAAACGTAACCATGGTCCTGCCATAGAAATATGGTCTGTTGTACATTTTCCGAATGCTTTAATTAATAATTTAGCACCGGTAATAGAATCACCTAATGGTGTAAATGGTTCTAATAATTGTAAACGCTCAGAATCTGGACTAACAGATACTACAACACCACTTCCGTCTTCATCTGGAGCTAAGTAACCGTTATCTTTAACTTCAAAACCTTTTGGAGGTAATTCCCATCCTGTTGGCTCATCGAACATCACTTCTTCCCCATCTTCATTAATCAGCTTGTCAGTCATCGGATTAAAATCTAAACGTCCCGCAATGGCAATTGCTGCCACCATTTCTGGAGAGGCTACAAAAGCATGCGTATTTGGATTTCCATCGGCACGTTTAGCAAAGTTTCTGTTAAACGAGTGGATGATGCTATTTTTAGGCGCATTCTTAGGATCGCTATATCTTGCCCATTGCCCAATACATGGTCCGCAAGCATTGGTAAATATTTTAGCATCCAATTTCTCAAAAATTTCAAGAATTCCGTCACGCTCTGTTGTATATCTAACTTTTTCTGAACCTGGATTAATACCAAAATCAGCTTTTGTTTTTAAGTTTTTATCTAAAGCTTGTTGCGCAATAGATGATGCACGAGATAAATCTTCGTAAGACGAGTTCGTACACGATCCAATTAAACCCCATTCCACTTTTAAAGGCCAATCATTCGCTTTGGCTTTTTCAGTCATTGAAGCGCCAACAGGTGTAGATAAATCTGGCGTAAATGGTCCGTTTAATAATGGTGTTAATACAGATAAATCAATTTCAATAACTTCATCAAAATACGTTTCTGGATCTGCGTAAACCTCGGGATCTGCAGTTAAATACGATTTTACTGCGTTTGCAGCATCTGCTACATCTTCACGTTCTGTGGCACGTAAGTAACGCTCCATAGATTCGTCGTAACCAAATGTAGATGTTGTTGCACCAATTTCGGCTCCCATATTACAAATGGTACCTTTACCGGTACACGACATAGATGTTGCACCTTCACCAAAATATTCTACGATAGCACCCGTACCTCCTTTTACAGTCAAAATTTCGGCTACTTTTAAAATGACATCTTTAGGCGCAGTCCAACCCGATAATTTTCCGGTTAACTTCACTCCTATTAATTTAGGAAATTTTAATTCCCATGCCATTCCTGCCATCACATCTACAGCATCTGCACCACCAACACCAATAGCTACCATACCTAAACCACCTGCATTTACAGTATGAGAATCGGTACCAATCATCATTCCGCCTGGGAATGCATAATTTTCTAAAACCACTTGGTGAATAATACCTGCTCCTGGTTTCCAGAATCCGATACCATATTTATTAGATACAGACTCTAAAAATTTAAACACTTCACTACTTACATCGTTTGCGTGTTTTAAATCTGTAGACGCACCATCTTTAGCTTGAATTAAGTGATCGCAATGTACCGTAGTTGGTACAGCGACATTATCTTTACCAGCTTGCATAAATTGCAATAAAGCCATTTGCGCAGTCGCATCTTGACATGCAATTCTATCTGGAGCAAAATCCACATAGTCTTTCCCTCTTGTAAATGCTTTATCAGGAGTCCCGTCCCATAAATGAGAATATAAAATCTTTTCAGAAAGCGTTAACGGTTTGCCTACAATGCCGCGTGCTTTGTCTACACGATCCGCCATTTTGGTGTACACACCTTTTATCATGTCTATGTCAAATGCCATAAAATTTCGTTTTTTTTTGTTATTTGAATTTAGTCTAAGTTACAAAATGTGAATGAGTAATAAAAAAGATAATATTATATAGAATGATTATAAAATAGAATCTTTTAACTTAATATTCTGAATAATAACACATCATAATTTTTAGTATGTAACAAGAAGGCATATACTGAACAAATTTACTGACCATTTGTACTAAACACTAACTCTAAGTCGATACAAATTAGGTCGCGTAATAACAATAGAAATAAGAATAAAACAAGCAATATATAGGATTGACATTTCTCTAATTCTGAATCCTTAAAAGTTGAAAATGTATATTATAAATGCAGATTATTTTACAAGAATTTTTTTCTGAATACTATTCCCTAAATGATCCAAAACAGTAATAATATGTTCGCCTACATTTAAGTCTATAGCAACTTCATTAAAATTAGTAGTCGATTTTAAAAAGGTATCGTCTACATACCAATACAAAGTCGCATTGGCATCATTATGAGCTACTTTAAAAATTACTTTATTCCGTGCTCCAGAAATTCCTTTAGGTACTATTATAGTATTAGTGTTTACAGGTTCTGAAAAAGCCATAACAGTTGTAGCTTCCCCTTTACAACCATCTCTTAAAGGAGGTACTGTTTTATAATCGACATTATTTTTTTTGTAATACCAAGCCATTAAAGGCGGTAAAACAAATTGAGACACTGTATTTATATGACTTAGTTTTTCACAAGACGTATTGACTTGATAGGTTCTTGTCTGATCTAAATGAATTAATTTATGATACTTACATAATGTTGTTTCTAAACCTTTAGCTGGTATTTTTTGTAGTGTACTCGGACAAATATCACTAGCTAATTGTCCACTTTTAGTACATATTTTAGTATCAATTAAATCGTCATAAGGTGTTGCAAACCATTCCGATTTTGGTAGTATGTCAAACAAATCAAACATTACCGGTGCAGCAGCACTCGTACCTGTTACGCCAGGTCTTCCTTCACCGTCAGCATTTCCTACCCAAACACCTACCACATAATCTTTTGTAACACCAACACTCCAAGCATCTCTATTACCATAACTCGTTCCTGTTTTCCATGCAATTTCTTGTGCAGAATTATAATAACGCCATGAATTATCTATACTCGGTCTATTAAGTTCTTTCATCGCTTCAAACCCAAAATAAATACTACCCGCATTAAGATGTGATTTATCAAAAGTTAAAGCTCCTAAATCAGCATTAAATTCTTTGTTGTAATTGGGTTGTTGAAATTCGTTTACATAATACTGACTAGAATTTGAATTAAAATGCACAAGAGTTGATGCTAGATTACTATATGCACTACAGATATCCCATAAACTACCTTCGGCACCGCCAAGTATTAATGAGAGTCCATAATGATCTGCCCCTTTATTAATATCTGATATTGAAAGTGATTGTAAATCATCATAAAACCGTGTTATACCATACGAATATAACATTCTAACAGCGGGAATATTAAGTGATTTTGCTAAAGCCAATTTTGCTGAAACTGCTCCTAGATATTCTAACGTGAAGTTCTCAGGCTTATAATTACCTATTGTAGTTGGCACATCTGGCAATATGGTTTCGGGTAACAACTCTCCGGTATCTAACATAGACATATATAAAAAAGGCTTTAAAATACTTCCTGTACTTCTAGGAGCTGTAATTATATCAACATCTTTATGGTGTGCTTTAGTTGTATTTGTGTTTCCGATATAGCTTATCACTTTTTTAGTTTTAACATCCAAAATAAGAGCAGCCATATTATATACACCATTTTGAGATTGTAGTGTGTAATGTTTATTTACTATTTGTAGTGCTAATTCCTGTACGGTGAGATCTATTGATGTTTTAATACGTTCTCCTCTATTCTTTTTCGCTACCCTTTGTAATAAATGAGGAGCTACTTGAGGTAAGTTTTTAGGTTTAGTAGGAATGTCTTCTTCTATAGATAAATTATAAGTTGTTTGATCTATAATATGAGATTCTAACAACTTCTTTAATAACCGATTTCGTTTTTTTAAAAGTAAATCTGCGTTTTTACCTGGATACAATAAACTTGGAGCATTTGGTAATACGGCAAGCATTGCACTTTGTCCCCATGATAATTTTGTAGGAGCCACATTAAAATATCTCCACGAAGCAGCTTCTAAACCAACCACATTACCACCATAAGGCGCATGTGAAACATACATTTTTAAAATCTTTTCTTTTGAAAATTTAAATTCTAATCGTGTTGCTAAAATTAACTCTTTAAGTTTTTCAAAGTACGATCTGCTTTGTCCTTGTCGGGAAAGTCTAATGACTTGTTGGGTTATCGTGCTACCACCTCTTACTGTTTTTTTTGCTTTTATATTAGCCCTAAGAGCATTGAACATGGATATAGGATTAAAACCTGGATGCTCATAAAAATGTTCGTCTTCAAATTGAACGATACAGTATTTAAATTTATCAGGAACAACATCTAAATCAGGGAATCGCCACTGTCCGTCACTAGCTATTAAAGCACCCAACAATTCACCATCTTTACTTTCTATTAGGGTTGAGTTGGGTGTAATAAATAATTTTTCGGGAAGACAAAATATATAACATAGGCCAAAAACAACTATTAAAAACGTCTTAAACCTATGTTTTTTTAAATATATTCTAAGCTTAACTAAGCCTTTATTTATTCTAATACTTGTACCCATTGTCCTTTTGTACGTGCAAAGAAATCATTATCATACATGGCTTCTACCTGCATTCCAGGCAAATAATAACTCCCTAAATAGGACGCATTAAGCAAAACTTTAAAACTCTTGGTTTCATTAGATTTTAAATCGAAGTAATAATTAACTCTATCGTCTCGTACATCTTCATAGGTAATGTTACTATTTCTAGAATTATTAAGATTAAACCTTGTATTTATAATTTCCCATCCTGAAGGAAACAAAGCACTTAAAGCAACATCATCCACAGCTAACTGCTTATTATTTTTTAAGGTTATATTTGCAACGAAATTAGTTCCTTGCAGAATTTTATTTACATCAATCGTTTTACCTAATCTATCAGTAAAACTCATAGTCACTGAAATATTTTTCTCAATAACCTTTTCATTTCCTATAGGTAAAATCCCGCTATTTAATAATCGAACATAAACAATATTATCTTTATTATTTTTAATTTGAATCGTATTGCTACCTGATTTCACATTAAAATTATCTAGAACTATAGCCTTGTCAGATTTTACAGTTTCTTGTTTTTTACCATTAAATTTGTAACTGATACTAATACCTTCATTACCTATAAAATTAGCATATTTTGACATCGCTAAAAGGCAATATGAAGTAGTTTGAGTACTCATATAAGTGTCACTTGTTAATGATGAAGCGATAATATCTGCAATTTCTTTTGCTTTAAATTCATCATCTAACACAATATAAGTCTCTAAAAACATCGCTAGGTTTCGTAATTCAGAACCATAATTATTTTCATTTTTAGCCGCAATTTCTAAATCTCCGTTATACCCATAATCGGCTATTAATGCTTTAGCCACATCTTTTTTACCTGTTATAGCATAAGTTGCAGCAAGTCTTAATTTCGCTAAGGCATTTAAATTACCTTGAAGCGCAAGCTCTCTTAGCCTATTCATAGATGATTTGTCAGGATTTCTAGCCAATGCCAGTGTATATAAACGATAAGCTTGTGCTAATTGATTTCCATTAGAGCTCCAGCCTTCAGAGGCTTTCTTTTGATAATTTATCCATTTGGTTTTAAAATTAATAGGTAGTACAAACCCTTTTTTCTCTGCTTCTAGGAAAAAATGTCCGACATAACTTGTAGACCAATCATCTACTGTATTCTGATTTTGCCAATATGAAAACCCTCCACTTGATTTCTGAAATTTTGATAATCTATCAATAGCAGATTCTATATTTTTTTGTGTTGCTGCTTTCTTTTCTTCAGATATTTTAAAAACATCATTTAAATATAATTGAGGAAAAGCTCCAGAGGTTGTCTGCTCTACACAACCATGAGGATACGCAATTAAATACTGTAATCTACCTGTAAAATCTATAGGTTGAAAACTAGACAACTCTAACTGTGCTTTATTCGTATCAATAACTCCAAACGTATTAAAATCTAAAGTTTGTGATGCATTAGGTTGTAATGCAATATCTATAGCTTCAATACTTTCTGGATTCGGATTAAAAGCATTTAACTCTAAATTATAGGAAGCGTGTTCTCCGTGGCCACTAACACTAATATCTATTTTTCCAATACCATCTTTAAGCACTTCTACATCGAAATAAGCCATTTTTTCGTCTGGACTGGCATATGTAATTGTTTTAGAGGATGCGCCAATAACTTTAAAAATATCATTTGACGTAATAGATACTTTTACTGTTTTAATTTTGTTTTCTAAAGCAAAAACAGTGATTGGAATTCTAACTTTTTCTCCTGGAACTACTTTTCTTGCCATAGACGCTAAAACCATTAAAGGTTTTCTAACAGCCGTCGCTTTTCCTGCACTTCCATAAGCTTCCGTTTCTGGGTTATGAGCAACCACCATTGTTTTAACAGAACCAATATATTTAGGTATTTTAATACGATGTGTCTTACTGCCATTTTTATCTAACTGAAATGGCCCTTTATAAATAACAACAGGTTTAAATCTATTTGCTTTCTGATTTTTACTACCAGCAAGCATATCATCTCCACCAATACTAAATACTTGATTAATATGACCTCCAAAAGCACCAATAATCTCATCGTAAACATCCCATGTTTTTACCCCTAAAGCTTCTTTTTTATAGAATACAGACCAAGGATCTGGTGTTTTAAATCGTGTAAGGTCTAACAAACCTTCATCTACAATAGCGATAGAATACGTCATTGCTTTTCCGTTCTCTTCACTAATTTTTACGGTAACTTCTTCCTCCGGCTTTAAAACATCTGGCATATTAATTACAGGCTGAAGCTTTGTTTCTGGATTTTCTATAGCTATACCTGTAATACCATACATTCTAATGGGTAAATCGTTTTTTGTATTGTTATGATTTTGCAATAAACTAATGTTTATAAACACATTTGGTGTCATCTCTTTAGTTATTGGCAATTCAAATTTAGTATCGCCTTTGCTTGCCTTAACCCAAAACCCTTTAAGCACTCCGGTTCCATTTTCTAAAGTTACTAATGCTCTACCAGAACCAGATGATGGAAATGTAACTGTTGCTGTTTCTCCAACTTGATATTTTTCTTTATCTGTAGAAAATGAAAGCATCGTTGCCGAAGACGGATCTCCTTTTCTTGCCTTTCCAGCCCAACCTGGCCAATCTACAAATATCATTTTAGCTGTTGAATGTCCCGACTCTGGATTTGTAACGTATACTAAATAACGTCCCCATTCTGGATATTTCAATTCAAATTCAAATGTTCCCTTTCCGCTAGCATCTGTAGAAACTTGTGTGGTAAATTCTTCGTTTTTACTGGAACTTGTATCAAAAGAGGATAAGTTATCTTCATCTTCATTCCACCACCAATTACTATTTATTTTATAAATCGCTACTTTTAAATCTTTTACAGCTTTTGGTTTCCCATAAGCATCAACTGTAGCCACTTCAAATTTATGTTTAGTATCTGTAAGTAACATATTTCTTGAAGCATCTCCTTTTGGAGTAAGCAAACCCACATAAGATGTATACGACGCATAATTTACAGCAAAAGCATCTGAACTAAAATCGCCTCCTTCTTCATAGACTTTAGATAAAAATGTGGCTCTTAACAATCCTGCTGGACTGTTTTTTGTATTGGGTTTAAATGTAAATTGTGCTTTACCACTTTCATTGACCTTACCATCGAAAACAACTTTGTCTTGAGAGGTAAACGTTTTGGTAGGATCATCGAACTCAAAACCTGGAAATGCTTTAAATTCTGTTTTAATAGGGTTAAAACTTACTGTGACGTCTGTTTTTAAATCTTTTGCAATGGCGCCATGTAACCACAAAGCCTCAAGATTTCCTGTTACCAATTTGTTTGCAGTAATTAAATCTTCATCTAGAGACGTTTTTATTTTTAACCTATTAGGTTTTATAGTTTCTATTTTTAAGACTTTAGTAAAATTAGCACCTCCAACACTTACTTTAGCCATCCAAGACCCTGTATAATCATCTGGATCTGTTGGAACCGTAAAGCGATAAAAATTATTTAAACCTTGAGTACTAATTTCTGAAGAATATAAGTTTCCATAGGGATTAAAAACTTCTAATTTAACAGGATGATTCTTTGGTAATTTGTTGTTTTTATCATTTAACATAAACGATAAATGAATGGTATCTCCTGGTCTCCAAACACCTCGTTCTCCATAAATAAACCCTTTTAAACCCCGCTTTAATTCGGCTCCAGACACATCAAACTTACTAACCGATAAAGACTTACCATCATTTAATCGCACATATGTACTTATTTTATTTTTAGTAACGATTACAAAATAGGCTTTAGCAGCTGCTGAAAAAGTTAGTTTCCCTTCACTGTCTGTATTTTGGCGACCAATTAATTGTTGTTGGTAATTATAAAACTTCACATCTGCATCTGCAATTGGATTTGTATTTACAATATCACTAGCTGCAATAAAATAGGTGTATTTCTTACCTTCTTTTACAATGACTCCAATATTAGAGGCTAAAATGTTAGAGCTAACTTTTTTATTGACATAGTATGAGTTTTCACATGGATTATCTGAATCTCTCCAACTATAATCATCATAGTAGTATGAAGAATCCCAATTACTAAATTCAGCTTCTTCTTGATCATAATTAATAGTTTCTTCCTCTATTAATTCATCATTTTCATTCTCACATTTATAATTTGAATAGCTTTTTTTAAAGCTAAGTTCTACTCTGTAAATTGCTCCGGGATCAGGGTTTATAATTGCTTTTAAATCTACAGAATATGCCTTCCAATTAGAAAGATCGTCACCAGAACCACTTAAATTAATTGTTTTTTTAGCTATAGGTCTAGCAACTCTTAAAAGTTCGTCACTACCTCCTAAATCGTTATTTTGTAAAAACTGTAATACATTGTCTTCAAAAATTTTAATGATTGTAACATCGACAGCTTTTAGGCTAACTGCTTCAAAATTAAATTTTAAATTTTCAGAATTAGGAAGTATGGTACCGTTTTGTAATAATCTTACTTGTGGTTTTATTTCTTCAAAAGTAATTTCTTGGGTTACACTACTTTTTAATGTATTTCCATAACTACTTTTTACGCTTCTGTGTATTGTAATTTCTTTAGTGTCTTTAACATCTTGAATATAGACTTTGACAATATTATTAGATTTAGAAAAAGAAAGGTTGCCTTGACCTTGTATTGTTATTAAACCATCTAAATTTTGGTTGCTATTAACAGGATCTGAGAAGTTAATTTCTACGTATTTACTCTCTTCATCAAATACATTAATACCTATGACTTTAAAATTATTTTTCCCGGGTATTTCGTACGTATAGTCACCTTTCGTATCAATGTCAAAATCGCTTCCATCCCATTCTATTTCTATTTCAGAGTCATTTTCAAAACGTTGAATACTATCTATTTTAAACTTGAAATAGTTACCATCGATGTTTTCACTCACAATTTTAATAGGTAACGTTTTCCCATTTTGCTTAACAGTAACTACTTTTTTTGCGGTCGATGTTAAAATATCATCACTAGATTTTATAATACCATTTAAATATTGCCAATCTCTTGAGTAGCTTTGCAGGTTTTTTGTATTGACCTGAAAGTCTTGTTTTATGGTTTTAACATCGAAAATAAACGTCTTAAATTCACGACTAACATCTTGTAAGGCTCCTAAATCTAATTCAAAAGTATATCGCGTATCTGAATCGAATCTTTCATTAGGTATAAAAGCAATAGTCCTATTATTAAGCGCCATTACCTTTCCTGAAATTTTAGGAGACACACTAAGAATACTTTGATCTAACTCTACTTCTGAAGATACATCCTTCATCGGATTAATTAAAACAATTTTAATCTGATCTTTGGTTGAAATAACTCCTGAGGACACTTCGAAGATATGGTCTTTAAATTTTTGAATATTACTTAAAGAGACGCTAGGTTTATCATCACATCCTACAAAAAATATGAAACAGATAAATAATAATAAAGACGTTGTTTTTTTAGTTAGCATATTTTGGTTGGATGTTTAAACAAATTTATAAAAATAGTAGACATAAATTCATTAATTCGGATAAAGAAGCAAGATCATACATAGCAAAAAAAAGCCCGAGTCTGATTTAGACACGGGCTTTTAATTTATGATTTAAATCTATGAATTAGATAGATAATAATTTACTTGAAGGCTTAAATTTTGTTAAGTTAATACCCTCTACTGCTTCTTGATATTCTGCTAAATTAGGCGTTCTTCCTAAGATAGTTGATAAGACTACAACTGGAGTTGAAGATAATAAAGACTCTCCTTTTTTCTCTCCAGAATCTTTAACCACACGTCCTTGGAATAAACGCGTAGATGTTGCCATTACTGTATCTCCTGGTTCAGCTTTTTCTTGATTACCCATACAAAGGTTACACCCTGGACGCTCTAAATATAGCATGTTTTCGTATCCTGTACGTGCTACTGCTTTTGGATCGTTATCATCAAATTCGAAACCAGAATATTTTTGTAATACTTCCCAGTCTCCTTCTGCTTTTAACTCATCTACAATATTGTAAGTTGGAGGCGCAACAACTAAAGGCGCTTTAAATTCAACTTTACCTTTTTGTCTCTCGATGTTCTTCAACATTTGAGCTAATATTTTCATA
>NZ_LMAK01000079.1 GCF_001439665.1 Formosa algae | reverse complement strand
CCCAGATTTGAACCGCCATAGGTTCGTTTTGAATGGTAAGTCCCCAAACAGGTAAGCCTTCCGCTTCATAAGCTTCTATAAACTTAACGTAATAGTTGGCCCAAGCTTGATTGTATTCTGGTAATAATTTACCACCGTGTAACATGTCGTTGTTGGTTTTCATGAATGCAGGCGGACTCCATGGACTAGCGTAAAAAATTAAATCGTCTTGGATTAAAGCTGCCGCTTTTTTAATCATTGGGATTCTAAATTCTTTATCGTGAGCTATAGAAAAAGATGTTAATTCGGCATCGCCTTCATCAATATAAGTGTAACTGCCTGAACTAAAATCGCAACTGTGAATACTTGTTCTAATGATATTATACCCAATACCATCTTTTGTAAAATAAGCTTGCAACAATTCCTCTTGAGTTTCTGGTCTTAATTTTGCAAATACTTCTGCAGATGCATCTGTAATAGCGCCCCCTATTCCTAAAAATTCTTGAAAGGTTTTATTCGGATTTACAAACACTGAAACTTCTGCCTCTGAAGGTTGATCTGATTTTACAAATGTGAGATTATTGGTTTGTGTAAGTCTTAAATTGGTATCTTTTGCTGTGGTATACACCACGACATTTTTATCTGTGTAAGATATGTTTGCAGGTGTTTCCATTGTTTCTCTTTTCAAGGGTTCAGTTTCCTTTTTGTTAGACGTACAAGACAGAATTAAAAGTGTGAATGCAATAACACTGAGATGTTTTTTTGTGTGCTTAAATTTCATGTGTGTATAGTTTTTATTTACCAGATATATGTTCCAACCGAACCCGCATCTAAAGCTGTTGAAATTGATTCTGTAGGTGTGTTTATGTTGAATGATTTATTGACAGAGGTGTTGTTTACTACAATAACAACTACATTGCCAGTGGGTGTTTTAAAAGCGACATTAGGCAAATCTGTATGGTAATTAGACTGAATTCTAACAGATCCTGGTCTTACAAATTTAGATGCATGTGCAATGATATAATAGGCTACATTCTTCTTTACAGTATCACCATCTATGGTTAATGCGCCTAAACATTCTGTACATCCACCATCTGTGTGTGGCTCTAAATTAGAATCAGATGCTAAATTCCATTCTAAAACTGTCTTACACCAATTTCGAGTAGCACCAATTATTAGCTCTCGTGTATGCCACAATAAATTATCATCAAAATCACTATTTACTCCTACCCATTGTTCTGTAAAATACAGATTCTTATCAGGATAAGCATTATGTACTGTGCTTAGATTTTCTATAGATCCATTATACAAATGAAAAGCAGAACCATCTACATATGCATTGGCTTCAGGATCGGAAAAAATTGTAATCGGATAACTCGGATTGTCTGCATTATGATCCCACACTACAATTTTAGTTTCAAGATTATAAGCTTCAAACTCTGGTCCTAAATAGTGTTTAACAAATTCGGCTTGATCTAAAGCCTCCATATACATACTCGGATTATTACCATCATGCAAAGGTTCGTTTTGCACTGTAATGGCGTCTATAGTAATACCTTCGGCCTGATACGCTTGAAGATACTTTACAAAGTATTTGGCATACACGGCATAATACTCAGGCTTTAAGCTTCCGCCAATAGAATTCCCGTTGGTCTTCATCCATGTTGGAGCAGACCATGGCGATCCCATAAGTTTAATATCCGGATTAATAGCTAATATTTCTTTAAGAATAGGAATTAAATGGTCTTGATCTTTAGCTATAGAAAACTGGGTTAAATTTATATCGGTTTCACCGTCTGCTAAGTCATTATAAGAAAATGCTTCAGCATCTAAATCTGATGCTCCAATACTTATTCTTAGATAACTAACACCGGTCTGATTTGCATTAAATAGATCATCTAAAATTTCAGTTCGAGCTGCATCAGACATATTGTGTAAATGCTCTGCACTACCGCCTGTTAGTGAATATCCAAAACCATCCATCTCTTGATATGTAATTTCAGGATCTACGTCAATTGAAAAATTAGAATTATCTGAATACGCAGGTACTTTAGTAGACTGCAATTGAAATAATTCTGATTGATCTGCTTTTGTGACGTATAAATCTACATTACTATAGGAAGTATTAGTATCTGGAGGAATAACATTTACGTCGTCTGAAGTGGTTTCTGATGATGAGCATTTCACCATTAAAACAGCGATTAATAAAAATGTAAACGGATGATTCATAAAAATATACATAGTTTAATTTTATTTATAACAGTCCATACTTAAAATGACTGAATTTTAACTAGATATAGAACACTAAGATTTTTTCAATTGAACATCTTTGGTGTGCTTCAAAAAACAAAGCCCATATATCCATATCCTGAACCATATGGGCTTTTAACAAAAACTAAATGAATATTATTTAATTTGAACCTCTCATTTCTACATTCGTAATGCTAATGCCAGAGGTTTGGTTACCGCCACATTTAATTACAAAATATATCGTTCCAGAGGTTTCAAAAGTTACCGAATTACTTACTATTCCAGAATTAGAATTTGTAAGGCACCCGACATTAGATAACAGCCCTGAAAAAGATCCTGTACCACAACCATTCCATGTATTTAGTCCCATGACTAATCCGTTAGCATAATCTTGTCCTTGGGTTGGTACTTCAGAACTGGCCATAACTTCAAACCAGGTTTCATCATTAGACTCACCAGACACAAGCATATCTATAGTGTATGTTTGTCCAGCAACAACATCTATAGCTTGGTAAATAGCTTGCTGACTATAACCGCTAGCTACAACAGTAGCAGATCCTTCGTTAAACACCCAATACGCTCCAGAATCACTGATATTTAAGATAGTCCATTGGTCGTAATCGCTCGTATCTTCAAACTTACCACCAAGCACAATATTTCCCGAAACAGGATCGGAAACGGCGACTTCTAATTCTTGAGACACCGAATTCGAAATCCCTCCTTTTCCTATAACTTGATGAGAGATTGTATATGTTCCTGCGTCTGGTAAAAATATGTCTTCGCTTTGACCACCTGAATAAAATCCAGCACCCAATCCTAAATCCCAATTAGATGAGATATAGCTTTCATTCGCTGTTAACACATATGTATTGTTAGCATCTGAAACAGGTGTTATGGTGAAACTAGCGTCCAAATTATCGTTATACAGACCATTACCATCACCTAACTCGTCTGGTTGACACGCACATAGAAATGCCATGACAACCCCTATGCTTAAAAAGCTAGACGCTTTATTTAATTTTATATTTAAATTCATATGATTTCGTTTTTATAATTAGTAATTCGGATTTTGCACCAACAATGTATTCTCTAGTTCTGCTAATGGAATTGGCAAAATTTCATTTTTTCCAGCTACAAATCCTTTCTCTGCTAATGCAGATGCTGCACGACCTGTTCTTACTAAATCGTACCATCTATGCCCTTCTCCAGCTAATTCTAAACGACGTTCAGCATAAATAGCATCTAAAGACACGGTTACAGAAGACAAACCTACGCGTGCTCTTACCGCGTCTAATAAGGCTTGAGCTCGTGTTCCTGTTCCACCTAAAGCTTCGGCTTCTAACAAATAGGTATCTGCTAAACGTATCATATAAACATGTTGTTTATAATTTAAAACCGTAGCACCTCCACCTGTAGATACATCTTCAGTTAACGGCATGAATTTTTTAAGAAAATAGCCCGTATCTTGATAACTCTTTTCGTATTCTACTTGACCAGCTTCGGCTAAAGCGCCGATATCTTCTATCGTTTCATCAAATCTAGGATCTCCTTCTAAAGCATCATATAAACTTTGAGTTATAATATTAAAGCCCCATCCTGTAGCATAATCTGGCGCTGTAGAGCCTGAAGTACGGACAAAACCTCTTGGACCAACCATAACGTTTAAGCTATTCCCTTCATCGTCTCCATAACCCCAATTGCTCCAATCTGCATTACTTGCATCTGTATAGGCTATCTCAAGAATAGATTCACTATTATAAGTATTATCGACATCCCACAATGCTGAAAAATCATCTAATAACTTGTAACCATAATCACTTGTAGATCCTGGTGTACCATTAATTGCTGCAAATTGTTCTGCTGCTAAAGTGTTTTTATCTTGATATAGATAGACTTTTCCTAACATGGCTTTTACAGCACCTTGACTTAAACGTCCTGCTTCTGTAGACAATTCTAAGGTTACAGGTAAATCGTTAATAGCTTCAATTAAATCGGTTTCTATTTGTGCATAAACGTCTGTTGGATCTGCCTGAAGTACAGTATAATATTCATCTGTAGTTAGTGGTGTTGTTATTAATGGAATATTTTCAAACAATCTCACCAATTCAAAATAGTAAATGGCTCGTAATGCTTTGGTTTCTGCAGTATATCTTGCTTTTAGAGTGTCGTCCATATCTACATCTGGTAACTTCACCAAAAGTGTATTTGCTCTAAAAATACCTTGGTAAAAATCGTCCCAATAACTTTCGGCTACTGTAGATTCACTAATCGTATAGTTAGAAAAAGCTTGTAGTTGCGAACCGTCTGATGAACTTCCTCCACCGGTATAATGATCGTCTGACCCCGAATTTAACAACGTAATCATATTCTCAAAACCTTTGGCCTGTTTACCAATAATATCGTAAACAGCAACCAAACCAGAATAGGCTTCTTCGGCTGTTTTATAATAATTTTCTTCCAAAGCAGTGCCTTCAGGATCTACTTCCAAATAATCTTTGCTACAGGATGCCATAACAACTAATATTGAAAGCGTAATACATATATTTTTTATATTTATAAGTCTCATATCTTCAAGTATTTTTATTAAAACTGTAAATTAATTCCAAGTTGATTGGTCTTTGCTTGTGGATAATACCCACGATCAATTCCAAATACATCACCACCAATTTCGGGATCGTAACCGGTGTATTTAGTAAACGTAAACAGGTTTTCGGCTGTCACGTAAATTCTTAATTTATCAATTCCGTATTTACCTAATATATCTTGAGGTAAAGTATAGCCCACTTGAATGGTTTTAAATCTAAAATAATCACCATCTTCTAAATAAAAATCTGATGGATTAGAGAAGTTATTATTGGTATCGTCTGTGGTAAGTCTAGGAAATAGATTTGAAGTTCCTTCGCCTACCCAGCGTCCTAAAGCAGAAGTTTGATAATTGGCATTCGCAATATCTAATCGTCTTAACCCTTGGAAAATCTTGTTTCCTGCAGCACCTTGACCGAATATTAAAAGGTCGAAATTTTTATAATCTAAGTTAAGGGTAAATCCAAAAGTGAATTTAGGAACAGAATTCCCTAGGAATGTTCTATCATCAGAATCAATCGTTCCGTTATCATCTAAATCTTTCCATTTAAAGTCTCCTGGTTGAGCATTGGGCTGAATTACAGTCCCAGCAGAATTTATATAATTATCAATCTCTTCTTGATTTTGAAAAATACCATTGGTTTTAAAACCGTAGAACGAGTTTACAGTTTGGCCAACCTCGGTTCTTGTTATAGGGTATGTACTAGATTGAATGGTGGATCCTCCCGAAATAAAATCGACATTATTCCCTAAGAACGTTACCTCATTCTCTAAATAAGACACATTACCATTAAGTGAAAAGTTGACTTCGTTAAATTGCTTAGAATAGCCCAATTCTAAATCAATACCTCTGTTTTCCATATCGGCTACGTTTCCGGTTGGACTGCTAATAGCACCAACATAGCCAGGAATAGAAACATCTTGTAAAATGCCTGTGGTTACTTTTTTATACCAATCGAATGCCACTGTTATGTTTCTTAATATTCTTGTATCGAAACCAATGTTTAACTGACTGGTTTCTTCCCATTTTAAATCTGGATTAGATGGTGCATCTGGACTGTTACCAATAGTTACTGAACCTGAAGTACCAATGGTATAATTTCTACCATCACTAATTGTAGATAAATAAGCAAAATCGCCAATGTTATCGTTACCCGTAACACCGTAACCTCCTCTTATTTTAAATTGATCTACAATAGCATCCTCTGGCCAAAAATCTTCGTTAGAAGGCACCCAACCTGTAGAGAATGAAGGGAAATATCCGTATTTATTATTAGAACCAAATCGTGAAGAACCATCTCTACGCACTATAGCTGTTAATAAATATTTCTCTTTATAATTATAATTTAACCTAGAGAAAATAGACGTAACTCTATGCTCTGTACCTGTGTACGCATAGGCATCTACCTGATCTGTAGGAACGCTATAGTTAAAAGAAGCGTCTTTATAATTATCTACAGGAATATCGTAATATGTGACACCTTCTCCAGTAGAAATATTGTCAATATACACACCTTGACCTAGTAACACACTAAAATTATGATCGTTAATAGACTTAGTATAAGACACGGTATTTTCTAAATTCCATCCAAAACCTTTGTTACTTGTACGTGATATATTGTTCTGAGACACTATACTACTCGCATTTAAAAAAGAGACTGGTGTGTAACCATAAGATCCCCAATACGCTAATTTACCACCAAGTGTACTTCTAAATTTAAGCCCTTCTATAGGTTCGAACTCCAGATACGCATTCCCCACAAAGTTATCTGCCCAACTATAATTTCCTAAAAGGGTTTGTTGATAAGCTAAAGGATTAGACATTTCTTGAGCCACGTAACTAGATATACCATATGGATTACCATTAGCGTCTGTCATGACTCCTGTATTGGTATACGGCGCCTGATTTATAAGATCTGGATCTGTTTCTACAATTGGTGTAATAGGATCTAAGTTAATGGCTGAAGATAGTGGCCCACCATATTCACTATTTGTATTACCAATCCCAACAGTTTTCTCGTTAGAATACCCTACGGTTTGTCCGAAAGTAAGTTTGTCTGTGATCTTATGTGTAGAATTTAGACGAATATTTTTTCGCGTATAATGCGAAATATCACTCATTACAATACCTTCCTGATCGGTATAACCAAAAGATGCATAGAATTTAGACACTTCGTTTCCGCCACTTAAGCTAAGCTCGTGCGTGGTTTTTTGGGCACCATCGTTAAAAATAACCGATTGCCAATCTGTGCCTTCTCCTAAAGACGCTGGATCTGAAAATAGGATACTTCCTCCTCCTGCTACAGATTTCTCGTTTATTAAGGTCGCATATTGCTCGGCATTTAATAAATCTATTTTTCTTGCTGCTGAAGAAAATCCAGTATAACCATTATAGTTTATACTTAATTTACCAGATTTTCCTTTTTTGGTTGTTATAAGGATTACACCAGTTGCTGCTCTAGCTCCATAAATGGCCTGAGATGCAGCATCTTTTAAGACTTCAATTGATGCAATATCAGATTGGTTTAAAAATCCGATACCACCGGCATCTACAACAACGCCATCAACCACCCAAAGCGGGTCGTTACTTCCCAAAGTAGTAATACCACGAACTCTTACTGTAGAAGACGATCCGGGTTGTCCAGAATTAGATGCTATGGTAATTCCTGAAGCTCTACCTTGTAAGGTTTGTTCTACTCTAGTGATGGGTAAATCTTCGAGTTCACTTTCTTTTATACCAGAAATTGCGCCAGTTACCACGCTCTTTTTCTGAGTACCATATCCAACAACCACAACTTCATCAAGTTCTGACAGGTCTTGAACCAGAGAAATGGTTAAAGCAGTGTTGTCTTTTATAACAACATTTTGGGTTATATATCCTATATAACTAAAGGATAATGTAACTCCTACTTCTGCATCAATACTAAACGCACCATCAAAATCGGTTACGGTACCTGTGTTGGTTCCCTTTTTAATAACATTTACACCAGGAACTGGGAATCCTGTTTCGTCATTTACAATTCCAGTAATGGAAATCTCTTGTGCAAAAGAAAACCATGTTGAAAGAATAAATAAAATCGCGAACGACTTTAAGTTCAAATTGTTTTTTTTCATATTTAGTTTAGTTTGGTTTGTAGCTATCAAATCATTGAAGCATGAAACAAATTAAACCAAGTAATGAGTGAAGTACAACCCAATGTACCAAAAAAGTAGATTTTAAGTAGACTAAAAAACAATTAAAACACTGTAATACAGGTGTTTAAAAATATATTAAGTATTTAAAAAAGTAGTGAATTTGTTATAAAAACAAAGAAAAATTAGTAAATTGAAGTGAATACTTATCAGAAAAAAGTAATTTTTAAGGGATAATTATGTGTAAATATTAATTTTACATAATTTTTTTTACCATATCCTCAAATGTTTCTCTATCTAATGCGTTATTTCTAACCTTAACTCTATAGTTATAAATGGTATTTACAGAGTATCTTAAGATTTTAGAAATCTTAGAACTGTTAACAATCCCCAATCTAATAAGAGCAAAAATGCGTAACTCTACGGTTAAAGTATTTTCTTTTTTAACCACAATTTTCCCCTCTTCTTTTAACAATGCATTAAAGCCTTCAATAAAATTCGGGTAAATATGTAGAAACGATTTATCGAAATTAGTATAGAATAATTTTAATTCCTCATCTATAATATTTTTTGACTTCACCAGTTCTAGCAAATCATTGGTTTTATTAGTCACAATGTATTTCCGAACATTCTTTCTGTAATTATCTAACTTATCAATATACTCCGAGTACAAATTTAAAAAGCTACCAACGTATTGTTCTTTTATGGTATCTACAGCAGACAATTCTTCGTATAACCGTTTCAGATCTGTATTAGAACTATTTAATTGCTCGTTTAAATCCTTTAATTGCAAATTGGCCGTTTTTAAATGCTCACGTCCAATCTTTATTTTTCTGAATTGTTTAAAAATGAAAAATAAGGCTACAGCTAAAATTAAGGACAACACACTAATAAAGATGAGTTGCTTTTTAAGTCGGTTACTTTGTTTAATGTTTTTAGTTTCGTAAGCTTTAGCAATGACCGGTAAAACATTAGATATATCTAGAAATCGTAACTTAGAATTGTAAAATTTGGCATCTTCAAAAGAAAAACTAATATAATTATGCGCTTTATCTACATCACCTTCTTCAAAAAGAATGACTGCTAAATTAGACATAGAAGCATTATCTTTTACCGACGATTGAATGTCTGAGATTGCAGATAATATCAGATATTTTTTTTGATCAATTCTATTTCCATGCAATTCATAACTCATATAAGAGCGGTCAAAAGCTACCATTGCAAATTCTCGCGACCCCATTTTAGCCATTGCTAATCGTTTGGAGTTAACTTCTAAAGCTTTTTTAGTGTCCGCTGCATCTCTATAGTTTTGCTCAATCAATTTTAAATACAAATCAGAATTAGCATCGAGTTTAGAGATTTGTGCATTTAACGAATCCTTATACACAAAGTACAGCTTGTTATATTTATTACTGATATTTTTTACTGTAGAAATGCTTCGCAGCTCTGAATAACATCTTTTGTAAATGATATAGTATGCTCTAATTAATTCGTCGGATAGGTTTTTAGATGAAATGTCTTCTAGTAATTTTATAGATTCATCATATCTTCCTGAAGTCGCTAAAAGTTTAGCTAACCTTAAAGTAGATTCTTTTATAAAATAAGAATTATCAATTGCTTTGGCAATGGCAAGATTCTCTTCAATGTAATGGAGCGTGAAATCAAAACTATAATATTCATACTCGCTGATTAACTTTTTAGTTAAGAAATATTGATTTTCAAGGGACACATTGGGTTCAGACAAATGTATTTTCAAATTTGTAATGCGTAATTCTTTGGCCTGATCGTAAAGTTCTCTTTTAGCCATTTCGTTTTCCAATTTCACAATTAACGAGTCTAATTCGTTAGTCGCATAAATTGAACTGCTTACATTAAGCAATATGATAAATAGGAGTGTTTTATAAATGTTCATATTATGTTTTAAAAGATAACAGCTATTCTTGAAGTATAAATTTTATAAAATAATGCTTTTCGGTTTTTAAGATATAAGCCTTTTAGTTAGATACTTAGAGTCCTTTTTTTTAGAAGGTTGTTTGTAATTATCGGTACGAGATCTACGTTATATCATACTTTAGAGCAAATTGATATTATAAACATACTAAAAGATTTCATGCTAAAAAAAGCTAATAATGATAGTTAAATACCAACTAACTCTAGACGACAATACTTCAACATAATTAAAAGCAGTCTGAGGTTTTTCAGATTAAAAACCTTTTAAACGACTCTTTTTAGTCGGTTTTACGCTGCTATACATTATTTAGTCTCTTTAAAAGCATCTTTAAATTCTATGGTACCATCTGTTTCATTCTGAAAAGCCTTAATCCAAGCATTTTCAAAAATACCGAAGATAGTAGGTAACACACCCGCTTCAACATTATTTAAATCGCCTTCAATTGGTATTTCCGTAGCTAAGCTATTGGTCTTATGATTTTTTACTAAAAATTTAAAAAATCCAACCAAACCTTCCCATAACGTATCCAAAAATCCATTTTCTTCTCCAATTAACTTCGTCTTTATTAGTAAGGGTTTCATATACCCTTTTAAGAAACCGTCTGCAATAGCTAATTCGCTATATAATTCTACCGTACCACTCTCAAAGTCGATGCCTGCATAATGATTACTAAAATCATTTAATGCTGTTGCGTTGGCTTTTTCCAGAGAAAAAGCAATATCCATATCAGGAATATCTTTTATTAAATTAAGTTTTCCATCTAATTTGACTTGACCACCACCAAAAGATGTCCCTGTAGCGTGTATTGGAGAGGGTAAAACACGCTCTTTTTCAACAACATTCCTTAGGTTATCGGCCGTGAGTTCTAATTTTTCAACAGATAAATCAATATTAGGATCTGCAGATATTTGAACAAAGGCTAGCTTGCCATTATGTAATTCAAAATGATTTATGCTTAACGGCACCAAATCGGTCAATACTTTTGTCCAATCTTCCTCTTCCGTCTCTATCGTATCCGTTTCGGTATTTTGATCTTCAAAAACGTATGTCAATTCGGAATCATTCATAATTATTTCAGCAACCACACGTCCTTTAAATAACGATTTCCACTCAACAGAAATATCTGTTTCAGGAAAGTTTAAAAACGGGACTTGGGTCTCTGCATCTACTTTATTAAGATATAAACCATTAATACCATAGGCTCCTCGGTATAAAGCAATATCAATGCTCTCTACATGACCGTAGTAGCCCGGAATTTCTGATAGACTTTTATTAACGTAATGTTTTACCAATGTTGGTAAATATATACGGAATCCTATTAGAAGAATTATAATAATGAATGGTATGATGTAGCGTTTTTTTCTGTAAAAGTGTTTTTTATTCATTATTAGGTTTTAGTTTAGGAGGATGGTGTGTTTAACGATTGTAGCTAATGACAGTATTTAAATTTCATGAAAAAAATTCAAAATAAATAATGATTATGCATTTTAAACATGTTTTGAAGGCTAAAAGTATAGATTTAATTAGTATTGAATCTCAAATCTAGTAATTAGTAGACTATATACCAAAACCTTTACGGAATTGATCTGTACTTAGTGATCTTGTTTTCCGCTCCAACTACAACCAAAGACAATACATTATAACACTAAATTGTGTGCTTTGTTATGAAAGAATATGCAGACTGAAGATATTGATATATGCTCATTACATAAGCTTAGTAGTGCTGCACAAAAACCTTTTAAAACTAAAAAAGCCTTACAGAAACTGTAAGGCTTTTTGTCGGGGTGGCAGGATTCGAACCTGCGGCCTCCACGTCCCAAACGTGGCGCGATAACCGGGCTACGCTACACCCCGAGGTGTATGTTTATCTTTAAATTCCCGATATTAATATCTAAAGACATATTGCGGAGAGACAGGGACTCGAACCCTGGCGACAGTTACCCGTCGACAGATTAGCAATCTGCTCCATTACCACTCTGGCACCTCTCCTAAAATAATGAACGTTTCAATATTTTTGCGGTTGCAAATTTAAGCTTTGTTATTAAATATCACAACCTTTTTTCCTCTTTTTTTATAAAAATTATTCAGGGTATTCTATTCGCAAATGGTAAATGTTTGCTAGCTTGAGTTTTAGCACTTTTTTAATAGATTGAATTTCTTTGAACGTAATGTTAGAATTTAAAAATTGACCTTCGTCCATCTGCTTATCAATTATACTTTCAACAAATGCATCAATTTTTGTAGAGGTCGGTTCTTTTAAACTTTTAGAGGCCGCTTCTACACTATCGCACATCATTAATATAGCCGTTTCTTTACTAAAGGGCTTCGGACCTAAATACCTAAAGTCGTCTATATTTACTTCATCTGGATGTGATTTCTTCTCCATCATATAAAAATAATACACTACACTTGTTCCGTGGTGCGTTCTTATAAAATCAATCACACGATCGGGCAAATTATTCTTCTTCCCTATTTCTATACCATTTAGTACGTGATCTACAATAATCTTCGCGCTTTCTTTAGGCGACAATTCATCATGCGGATTGATACCTGTAGATTGGTTTTCTGTGAAATATGTCGGATTCTTCATTTTCCCAATATCATGATACAATGCCCCTACACGAATTAACATACTATTTGCGCCTATTTCATTGGCACATGCTTCTGCCAAATTCGCTACGTTTAACGAGTGGTGAAATGTTCCAGGTGCCTTTTCTGCTAATTCTTTTAATAACTTGGTGTTGGTATCTGTAAGCTCCAACAGAGAGACATCTGATACTAAACCAAACATCTTTTCGTAAACATAAATTAAAGGTTGTACAAATAGAGTGGCTAATCCACATAAAATAAACATTAAAAAGGTTTCCCATTTTAAGTTATCAATACTCCCTTCATGAATCACGAAAAAGGCAAAGTAAGCTACAATATAGATTAAGGTAATCTGACCAATTGAAATAAACAAATTGGCACGTTTATAAAGTTCTGAGACCGTTAAAATAGTAACTATCCCTGCAATAATTTGCAAGAACATATACTCGTAACTATTCGGCACAATAGACCCCAATAACAGCATAGTAACCACATGTGTAAAGAGACCTAATCTAGAATCGAAAAAGGCTTTTAACACCAACGGCAACATACAAATGGGTACCACATAAATATAATGCGCATTATAATTTACAACCATAGAGGTTATAAATACCATAAAGAGCACGTTAAAAAAGATAAACGTAACTTTATTATTATTCTCAAACACATCGCGTCTATACTTTCTTAAAAACAACAATAACATCAATAATGCTAAGGCGACAAGTAGTGTATAGGCAAAGACAATCCAATTGTAATTAGAGGCACTCCAAACTTGCGATTCGTATTCAGATTCTAAAGATTTTAAAACTTGAAACTTATCGCCTTCAACCACTTCTCCTTTAGAAATTAAAAGGGTTTCTTTTTCAATACTTCCTCTGGTGTACGAAATTTTACCGAGTTCTTCTTCTAGTGCGCGTTCTGTAAAGGCTTTGTTATAAGTTAAATTGGGCTGAATAACATCGTAGAAAATAGACAAAAAGAGTTTTTCATAATCTTTTAAATTATAATCCATTAACGTCTTTAGCAACTGTGGTCTAATATTCTCTTGCTTGACTAAGTTTGAATATTCCGAGTTCACCTTCTCGACACGATTTTCTAATAGAATAACCGTGCTCTTAGCATTAAAATTATAATCTTCGTGAAGCACTCCAAAATGATAGAAAGCATTTAACAGCTTAGTCCCTTCGCGATATAACACCTTAGAATCTGCTCTTGGAATGGTGTCTGGAACACTCGATTTAAATGTAACTTCGAAGTCCTTAAACACTTGCTCTTTTATACCACTATCAATATCAAAATACCGAATGGCATTAGCCGTAATTTCTTGCTTTTCTTTCGAAATTTCTTCCGGACTTTTTTTAATCGCAAAATTAAAGGGCGCATATAAATTTTCCGACTGCCAAGGTTTACCCTTCTCAAAGTCGTATTTAAATCGTCCACTTTTTGGAAATAAATACACTATTAAAAAAGTCGTGCAAATAAAAAGCAATACTTTATATAACAAGGTGTGATTCCTGTATAAGGTATTTACAAAGTCTTTCATGTATGTCTTTAAGGAAAAATCAAATGTAATAAATTAAAGCGTTTTTAACAGGTTTATAAGAAAGGAATCCTTCCTAAATCCTATTAATTTCATTAATTTCGCAACAATTAAACCTAAAAACATTGTTATGAGTAAAGAAGTCGTTATAGTTTCTGCTGCAAGAACTCCTATCGGAAGTTTTTTAGGTACACTATCAACAATTCCTGCGACTAAGTTAGGAGCTGTTGCCATAAAAGGGGCTCTAGATAAAATTAATCTAGATGCCAGTCTGGTTGATGAAGTTTTTATGGGGCAAGTTGTTCAAGCGGGTGCTGGACAAGCTCCTGCCAAACAAGCAGCAATTTATGCTGGAATCCCTAAAACCGTGCCTTGTACTACAGTAAATAAAGTTTGTGCATCTGGTATGAAAGCTATAATGAACGGCGCTCAAGCCATTGCCCTAGGCGATGCAGATGTTGTTGTTGCCGGAGGCATGGAAAACATGAGTCTAATCCCGCACTATATGAACGCACGTACAGGTACAAAATTCGGACCTGTAAGTGTTGTAGATGGACTTCAAAAAGATGGGTTAACAGATGCTTATAATGACAATGCTATGGGCGTTTGTGCAGACGCTTGTGCTTCTGAATATCACTTTTCTCGTGAAGCACAAGATGATTATGCCATACAATCGTATACCCGATCAGCTTTAGCATGGGAATCAGGAAAATTTGATAATGAAGTTGTCCCTGTTGAAATACCTCAACGTCGAGGCGAACCTATTATATGTGATAAAGACGAAGAATATACCAACGTTAAATTAGATAAAATCCCTGCTTTACGCCCAGTATTTAGTAAGGATGGTACAGTGACTGCAGCAAATGCGTCGACTATAAATGATGGTGCCGGAGCGGTTGTTTTAATGAGTAAAGCAAAAGCTGAAGCCTTAGGTTTAAAACCTCTAGCCGTTATAAAAAGTTATGCAGATGCGTCTCTAGACCCAGAATGGTTTACTACAGCGCCTGCTAAAGCCTTACCAAAAGCCTTAGACAAGGCAGGTATATCTATTCAAGATGTCGATTATTTCGAATTAAATGAAGCTTTTGCTGTGGTCGGTTTAGCCAATATGAAACTCTTAGGATTAACAGATCATAATGTAAATGTAAACGGTGGCGCCGTATCTTTAGGGCATCCTTTAGGGTGTTCAGGTGTACGCATTATCATCACACTTTTAAATGTTTTAGAACAAAACAACGCTAAAATTGGTGCTGCAGCCATTTGTAATGGCGGTGGCGGGGCATCGGCCATGATTTTAGAACGACTTTAAATCGCAATATCTTTTTTTAAAAACTCATTAAATTCTATATTTAGACCAAAATTCAACAGTTAATTAATGCAATACGGCGTTTGTAATTTAAGCATTGTCCCTTTAAGAATAGAACCTTCTGATGCTTCAGAGCTTGTCTCTCAGGTACTCTATGGGGAACATTTTAAAGTTTTAGAACAACGAAAAAACTGGTGTAGAATCCGTTTGGCCTTCGATAAGTATGAAGGGTGGATTGATACCAAACAATATTTTGAGATAACTGAAGACATTTACTACAAATTAAATGAGGAACAACCTAAAATAGCTACCGATTTAGTCGAGTTTGTTAACGATGAAAACGATCAGCTCTACACGGTTCCTTTAGGCGCTACTTTAAATAGTTTAGACATTCTAAATCATACCCACGATGGAAGTATTTCAGACTCTGTTCTTCCAAAATCTAACCTTATAAATACAGCCTTAACGTATTTAAATGCGCCTTATTTATGGGGTGGAAAAACTCCTTTTGGAATAGACTGTTCGGGTTTAACTCAAATGGTTTACAAACTTAATGGTTATAAAATATTTAGAGATGCATCTCAACAAGCTACTCAAGGTGAACCTCTAAGTTTTATTGAAGAAAGTGAAGCTGGAGATCTTGCATTTTTCGACAATAATGAAGGTAAAATAGTTCACGTAGGAATTATTATGAACGACAATTATATTATTCATGCGCACGGTAAGGTTAGAATAGACAGATTAGACCATTCGGGTATTTATAACGTAGATAAAAATACGCATACTCATAAACTTCGGGTCATCAAAAAAATCATATAATACACTGTCTTTAGTAACATTCAAAAAACATACTTATATTCATGTTTTCTGTATATTTATACCAATAAACCAACATGTAAACACCGCTATTATGAAAATGACAATCAAAACCTTATTGGCAACATTTGCCGTATGCCTATTTAGCCTACAATATGTTTCTGCACAACGAAACATAAAAACAAGACCTGTTGTACATAAGACAGCAGCTGTAGGTTGGGTAAAATTAGGAACTACACATGCTAAACATACTGGAGATCACGATAAAATTAATGTGCCCGGACCATTCGATTCGTACCGAAAAATTAAATTTAAAGTGAAAGATGCTCCTGTAAACATGCACCGTTTAGTAGTGAATTATGAAGCTGGAGCTTCTCAAAAAGTTGAAACGCGTTTTACGATTCCTAAAAATGGAGAAAGCCGCGTTATAGATTTAGTAGGTGGTAAACGTAAATTAAGAAGTATAGAATTTTGGTACGATACTAAAGGTATTTTAAATGGTACTGCAGATGTAACCTTGTATGGATTAAAATAAGCTAACACTTCACTACATATTATAAAAGCAAAAAGCTAGTCTGTTATAGACTAGCTTTTTTTTATATTTAAAAGGATAAATATTCCCTTGGTATTGCATTAAAACCGACATCGTTAACGGCTTCTTCAATAAACCTAACTTCAATCATCTTAGAGACCGATACTCTAAATTGTTTAGGAAAAACAACATCCATAAACTCCACAGACTCTACACCGTCTAACGCCATTATGGCCTGTTTAATTTTAATTAATTCTTTATGTTCTGAAGCATTTGTTGTAAACATTCGAGGATGATTCTCTGGTATTACATTATCTAATAAGACTTCCATTATTTAATTTTTTAATTAATTATGTTATTAAAACAGACACAAATTAACATTAAAATTTTTAAACAATAGCACATAACCCATAGTTTTTACTTATAAAAATATTATAGTATTCTTATAAAAGCAATCTAGTTCTTATTATAAAATAAAAAACACACCTTTTTTACCCTACGATTTTGTCATTTTCGCCACATGTTAACATTCGCTCTCCGTAGTACGGATTCAATATATCTGCAGATAAACTCAACCAATATCCGCCATCATTTTGATTGGCCATCGGACAAAATTGCACATACACTTTTTGCGAAACACCATAATTTTCTATCAACGTTTTTAAATCTAAACTCAATTTAGAAAACTGTAAACGCAAAGATTCCAGCTCAGTAACATTTTGAATATCAAATAAATCCTTTTTCATCTGCGATGATATCGCTAACCATGTTTTCATCATTTCTGGACGATTAGAAATAGTATGTCCATCTACTGCATTTAACATTTCCAATACCTGATTTGATTGTAGCATAGCCGATTCAAAATCACTTCCCACCAACGCATCTTTTAACGAGATATAAGCAACTAACACATTTCCTAAGGCATTCTGAAATAATTCAGGCACCTCTTGAAATTGTTCCGAAGCCATAGGTTTAGTCTGAATCGTATGAGTGTCTTTTTTTGTCATCATAGAAGCTTTTCCTTGCAATTGTGCCGCAGCATCAACTGTAAACGTACCATGAGTAACAATTATATCTCCTGCAGTTAATCCTTCTAAAACCTGATAAGTCTCCCCTATTTTATTTCCAAGTACGATGTCACGCATTTCAAAAACAGGTGCATCTATACTGACTTTTAAATACACTATAGAGCGCTTTCCTGTCCACATCACTGCAGAAGTAGGAATAGTAATCTTAACCTTCGTGTTGGTATCTTTATTAGTTTTAATGACACCTTCCACAAACATTCCTGGCTTAAATAAGTGCTCTGTATTTTGTAACACCGTTCTAACATTCACAGTACGCGTCGATGCATTTAATATCGGGTCTATAAAAGTTATTTTAGATTGAAACTTTGTATTAGGATAAGATTTTACTGAAACATCTATCAACTGTCCAACCTTTAAGCTATTAATATCAGATTCGTACGCATCAAACGTCGCCCAAACCGTATTTAAATTAGCGACTTTAAAAATCGCTTTTCCATCCATAATATGGTCGCCTGTTTTCGCTGAAATTTCGGAAACCGTTCCCGACACATGCGAGTATATTTTAAATTGGGTAATAACCTCTCCAGAGGTTTCGATATCTTGCAATTGCTCATCATGAATCATCCAATTCTTAAATTTATTACGTACCGCATTATACAATTCAGGCTGAGTTGATTTTAATTGATAAGCCGTAATTAATTCTTGTTGCGCATTAATTAACTCCGGAGAATACACTTTGGCAACCAACTGACCTTTATGGACCTGCTGCCCGAGAGAGGTGACATATAATTTTTCTATCCGGCCATTAAAATGTGCGGGCTGAATAAATAACTCATCATCATTCACTTGAATTGTTCCTGATAATTTTAAATGTTGAGACGTATCATTCGTTTCCCCCACAACAGAGGTTGTAATATTTGCTAAAGCTTCAGCGTTTTTAGTCAGCTTGAATTGTTGTGCTGTTAAACCACTGGCATCTGTGGTTACAGGAATTAATTCCATCCCACAAATCGGACAATCGCCTGCCTCCGTTTTCATAATTTGAGGATGCATAGCGCAGGTCCACATGGCATTTGTAACCTCATCTGAAGTATGCTCATGAGTTTCATGAGTTTCCGAAGTAGACGTTCCAAAGAGCACATACCCTAAAAACAGCCCGACAACTAATGCTAAAGCAACATATATATAATGATGTTTCATTCTAATTATTTATTTTCTAATCGTTTAATCATCCCTTTCATCTCTTCAATTTCTTTCTTTTGCGCTTCAATAATATCTTCTGCCAATTGTTTCACTTCTGGGTCTTTAATATCGGCACGTTCACTGGTAAGAATAGCTATAGAATGATGCGGAATCATCGCTTTCAACCACAACAGGTCGCCTACAATTGGTTTTTGTGCACGAACCAAGGATAATGCTGTAATAAATAACACCAAACTACCTGCGACGATGGCGCGGTTCATTTTTTTATTTTTATACATTTTAAGCATGAATGCCAACATAATTACAGCCATTGCCGAAATCCCTAAACAGGACATATAGAATCGTGTTAAACTAAAATACACATGGTCTATGGCATATGTATTTAAATACATTGTGATATACATGGCCACAAATGAACAGCCAAGCATAATAAAAAATGTTTTGTACGGATTTTTATGTGTGTTTGAATTTTTCATGATAAATAGTTTTTATAGACTATCTGTAATTATCATAAGCCCAAACAAAATTCATTTTAGTTCCCTATAATTTGAAAATGAGGAATAACAAATTCTGTATGTCAGTCCTTTAATGAAGGATTACAGATTTTCATAATTATTAATTAATCTTACTTGATTTTAACCTTAAAGCATTCGCAATAACAGACACAGAACTAAAGCTCATCGCTAATGCAGCAATCATAGGTGACAATAATATTCCGAAAAACGGATATAACACACCTGCAGCAATCGGTACACCCACCGAATTATAAATCAGTGCAAAAAACAAGTTTTGTTTGATGTTTCTCATAACGTTATTACTCAGTTTTTTGGCTTTTACAATCCCATGTAAATCCCCTTTTACTAAAGTAATTGCAGCACTTTCAATTGCCACATCGGTTCCTGTTCCCATAGCAATACCCACATCACTTTTAGCTAATGCTGGCGCATCATTCACACCATCACCTGCCATAGCGACAACTTTTCCTGCCTTTTGTAAGGCTTCAACTTCACTTAATTTGTCTTGAGGCAACATCCCTCCTTTATAATGTTCTAGCCCCAATTCTTTAGCCACTGCACTAGCCGTAGTCTCATGGTCCCCCGAAAGCATCATTACATCAATACCTAAGGCTTGTAATTCGTGAATAGCTTTTTTACTGCTAGCTTTAATTTTATCGGCTATAGTGATATAACCTTTCAAATCGCCATTTACAGCTAAAAAGGACACCGTTTGCCCCTGTTGTTGTAAAGCCAAAAGTTCTGATTGTATGGCTGAAGGAAGTTTGGCTTGCACCCGTTCCATCAGTAACTCATTTCCTAAGGCCACCTTATTATGTTCGATAATACCTTCTACACCTTGTCCTGAAACAGAGTTAAATTTTGAAGATTTTAAAAACGTCACATGTTGCGCTTTACCATACTCTACAGTAGCTTCTGCCAAAGGATGCTCACTTTGTGTATTTAAAGATGAAATATACTGAAGCACTTGGGCATCTGTAAAATCTTCGGACACACTTTTTACCTGTTGTACCGATGGTTTCCCTTCTGTAATGGTTCCTGTTTTATCTACAATTAACACCTCAACCTGATGCATACGTTCTAAAGCTTCAGCATTTTTAATAAGCACACCATTTTGAGCGCCCTTACCAACGCCGACCATGACTGACATAGGCGTGGCTAAACCTAAGGCACACGGACAAGCAATAATTAAAACGGCAATGGCATTTACAAATGCAAAGGCATATTTAGGTTCTGGACCAAAAATGACCCAAAGCACAAAAGTGAGTATTGAAATTCCCACAACAATGGGTACAAAATAGCCTGAAATTCTATCAGCTAATTTCTGAATCGGTGCCTGACTACGACTCGCTTTATTAACCATATCTACAATTTGAGACAACAAAGTATCTTCACCAATTTTTTCAGCTTTCATTAAAAATGATTGCTTACCATTTATAGTTCCTGAAGTCACTTGGTCGCCTTCCGTTTTAGTCATAGGAATGGGTTCTCCTGTTATCATAGATTCGTCAATTGTACTTTCACCTTCAGTAATCGCACCGTCTACAGGTATTTTATCACCAGGTTTTACGCGTAATATATCACCTAATTGTATGGCATCAATCGACACATTTTCTTCTACGCCATCAACCACACGCACGGCCGAATTGGGTGCTAATTTCAGTAATTCCTTAACAGCATCGTTAGTGCGCTTATGAGCTCTGGCTTCTAAAATTTGCCCCATAAGCACCAAAGTTAAAATCACCGTGGTCGCTTCAAAATACACATGTACGGTTCCTGATGCTGTTTTAAACTGGTCTGGAATACCCTCGGGAAACAACAAACCAAATACACTAAACAACCAAGCCACACCTGCTCCTATTCCTATTAAGGTAAACATGTTTAAGTTCCATGTTTTTATAGAACGATATGCACGCTCAAAGAACATCCAAGTCGCATAAAACACTACCGGAATCGATAAAGCAAATTGCACATAATTCCAATAGTTTAAAGGCATGAGGTTGTATAATGGATTGTTCGGAATCATCTCGGACATGGCTATTATAAAAATAGGCACCGTAAATCCGACGGCCAACCAAAACTTATTAAGGAGCTTTTTATAAGACGGATCTTCATCTGCCTCCTCACCTGCTACAGCTATTAAATCCATACCGCAAATAGGACAATCGCCTGGTTCATCCTCTACAATTTCTGGATGCATTGGGCAAGTATAGGTTGTTGCACTAGGTTTTAAACCTTGTTCTTTTACCAAATCCATACCACACACTGGGCAATCTCCAAACGTATCATAGGTTTTATCACCTTCGCAATTCATCGGACAATAATATGTGCCCGCACCCATATCTTTAGGTGTTTGCTTTGGTTTGGGTTTTGGAGCTTGTCCTAAAGGATGAATGGTATACGTATCTCCATCTGCTTGCAATACTTTTTGAAACGTCTCAATGGGAAGATGGGTCGTCATGCGAATCGTAGCTTCGGCGTTGTCTAAATCTACTGAGGCACTTTCAACACCTTCAACATCAGATAATAACTGTTCTACGTGACCACGACAGCCGTTACACGTCATACCTGCGACGTGAAACTTTTGTGTCATGCCATCTGAATCTTGTTTAGAATTGTCCTCTACTTCAATGGAATATTTATCTCCATCAGCTTGCAAAGCCTTCTGAAACGTCTCAATTGGAATATGTGTTGTCATCTCAATTGTAGCTTCAGCTTGTTCTAAATCTACTGAAGCATGTTCAACACCTTCAACATCAGACAATAGCTGTTCTACATGACCGCGACAGCCGTTACACGTCATCCCAGATACATGATATGTATGTGTCATCAGTTCTAAATCTTGTTTAGAATCATCCTCTACTTCAATGGAATATCTATCTCCATCTGCTTGCAAAGCCTTCTGAAACTCTTCAATCGGAATATGTGTTGTCATCTCAATTGTAGCTTCAGCCTGTTCTAAATCTACTGAAGCACTTTTTACACCTTCAACATCAGACAATAGCTGTTCTACGTGACCGCGACAGCCGTCACACGTCATTCCCGATATTTTATATGTATGTGTCATCAGCTCGGAAACTTGTTTAGACTTGTCCTCAACTTCAATGGAATATCTATCCCCATCTGCTTGCAAAACCTTTTGGAATCTCTCAATCGGAATATGTGTTAGCATCTCAATTGTAGCTTCAGCCTGTTCTAAATCTACTGAGGCACGTTCAACACCTTCAACATCCGATAAAAGCTGTTCTACATGACTGCGACAGCCATTACAAGTCATTCCCGATATTTTATATGTATGTGTCATGATTCTAAATTTTACACTATAAAATTACCACTTATACCTTTACTCCGCTTACAGGATTATGGATGATATTTATACAATTTTGTCGATGGTTTTGCGATTCCATTCAGCTGAAGCTTTATAAGTACTCATAGACATGCCGGTGATGGTTTTAAACTGATTGGCTAAATGGCTACTACTCGTATACCCCAAAACATCTGCGATTTCTGTAAATTGCAATTGCCCCAATTGCAGCAATTCTTTTACTTTTTCTATTTTCAGTTGTATCACATATTTCTCAATCGTTAGCCCCATATGCTTACTAAACAACTTACTTAATGCCGAATATTCCTTAGGAATGTGCTGAGTAAGTACTTCCGAAATGGTCTGAGAAATAAGCTGTGGATGCGCCACCGTTTCAATAAGTATGGTTTTAATATGTTCAATAAGTCGGTCTTCTTCTTGCTGAATCATTTCAAAACCGGCTGCTTTAAGATTCTCACTTAAAACCTTGTAAGTATCTGGAGCTATGGGAGCCGTTACCACATGTCCTAAATCTAATTGAAACACGGGCACACCCAAATCGGCAAGCATTTGGTTCACAGCCGATTTACATCGGTCGCAAACCATGTTTTTTATAAAGATATGTTGTTCCTCGTGCGCATCCATAGTTTTAAGTTTTGTATTATTTTATAGTCTCTTGTACCACGCCACAACGCAACATTTTATCTCCGTAATACGGATTATTTATCTCTTGTTCTACTGCTAACCAATTTGCTCCTGCTTTTAATGCCATCGGACAATGTTGCTCGTAAATTTCTCCTGAAGTAATTTGAGCTGCTAAAACAGGTTTTAATGCTGTGGTTAATTCTGAAAACAATTCGCGTTGCACCTTAATATCTTCTTGCTCTGATATTTTAGTAGCAATACGTTTCACACTTTCATCTGTAGCGTCATCAGCCAATAGCTTTGCTCCGCTTTTAGCTTCTGCATGGTCTGTTTGTACCAATGCATCTTTTAAATGTAAATAATCCTGAAACACTGTAGCAATACTATCTGTTTTAAATTCTGGCTTGGCTTGCACCGCAGTCTTCGCGTCTACATTAGCGTCTTGCTCATGTCCAGAAGTTTCCGTTTTATTAGCTTCTTGCTTACATGCTGTTGCCGTTAGTAATGTGATTCCTAAAATAGTGATTCCTAATAGGTGTTTTGCATTTTTCATAAGTATAAAATTTAATTGTGTATTTATTGTGTGATGTAATTGATTAATGTTTGCTGATTATAATAGGCCATTGTGGCCTCAATCGCTCTTATTTCATATGTTAACTGCAAGTCTTGAATTTCTAAAACTGCATCAAAATCGATACTGCCCGTTTCATAACTTTTCATCAAAATATCTTGAGCATGTTTGGCTTGATTTATATTTTTAATTTGAGTCTCGTAACTAATCCTTGCTGATTTTCTTTGCTTTACAGCAACATCTAAGACTGAAATTAATCCATTCATTTTTTCTGTTTTCTGCGTTTTATAAATGTCTTTTTGAAGTTCATGTTGTTTAGTTTTAGAAGCATAGGACGTGTTAAAAATAGGAATAGAAACCGTAAACATAGGCATAATAACATCTTTTCCGTTATCAACTAGTGTCCCATCTTGGCGCTCGGCTATGGCAATATAGTCTAAACCAAATCCTAACATCGGCGCACTGTTTTTCTGATTTAGAAGTTCCGATTGTTCTACAGAGGCATACAGTTTGTCGTATTGCAACAGTTCGGGATGCACCGGTGTCACTTTTTCCACTTGCAATATATTCTCTGTAGGAATTTCTAAAGTTGAAGTTACTGTAATCGATTCAGAGGTATGTCGATTTAAATCGGAATTAATTTTAGTTTGAACCCCTAAATAATCCTGTTCTAAAAGCTGCTTTTGTGCTTCAATTTCATTCTGTCGCATTTGTAATTTTAAAACATCTACTGCTGATGCTTTTCCAACGCCAACACTTGCTAAAGCCAAAGTTTCAAAACGTTTTAAAATCGCATACTGCTCTTGTAACACCTGCTGTTTTTCTGTTATGGCCCACAATTGATAATAATTCTGAGAAATAGACAACACTAACTTGCGTTGCGAAATGGCAATGTTTTCGTACTGTGCTTCTGCCAAAGATGTCGCATAATTTTCGCGTGCCGTTACAGTTCCAAACCAAGGTAGCATTTGAGTTACCGAAGCTTTAAATTTCTGAGGTCCAGTTCGTGTTTCAGGCTCACTAACAAAATACCCCAAACTAATATCAGTGTTCGGAATAACATGTGCTTCATGCACCTGTTCCGTCGCTAATTGGTAGTGTAAATCGGCATTAATCACATTCGGATTTTGTTTTAAACCCATATGAATTAAATCGGTTAAATCTTGTGCATATACAGGGTGTATCGTGCCTACAAAAGTCAGCAAGCACACACCTAATATTACATTATATTTTTGATGTGTTATCATGAGATGCGTTCGGTTTTATTCTGTTGTTTTTTAAGCATAAATTCTTGTTTCCAACTGTATAATACAGGAACTATAAAATACGATGTCACATCTATAATCATCCCTCCAAACACAGGAATAGACATCGGAATCATAATATCACTACCGCGACCTGTAGAGGTTAATACCGGGAATAAGGCTAAAATAGTGGTGGCCGTTGTCATGATACACGGACGAATACGTTTCTCTGCGGCATTCACTGCTGCACGGCGAATACTTGAAATGTCTTCGGGTTTATTTTTTTCGAAAGTTTGGGTTAAATAGGTTGCCATAATCACACCGTCGTCTGTCGCTATTCCAAATAAGGCAATAAATCCAACCCAAACGGCCACACTTAAATGGATGGGATGCATCTGAAATACGTGCCGTAGATTTTCCCCAAACACATTAAAATTTAAAAACCAATCCTGACCGTATAACCACAACATAACAAATCCTCCGGCAAATGCTACAGCAATTCCTGTAAATACCATGAGCGAGGTTGACACCGATTTAAACTGAAAATATAAAATCAAGAAAATAATAGCCAAAGCTAAAGGCACTACAACTTGTAAAGTCGCTTCTGCACGCAACTGATTTTCGTAAGTCCCTGTAAACTGATAAGTCAACCCTTTAGGAACGACCAGCTCTCCCGTTTTAATTTTCTCTTGTATGAGTTTCTGAGCGGTTTCAACCACATCCACTTCAGCAAAACCATCTAAAGTATCAAACAACACATAGCCGACTAAAAACGTATCTTCACTCTTTATAGCTTGTGGCCCCTGCTCGTATGTTATAGTCGCCAGTTCACTTAATGGGACGGGACTGCCTTGAGCCACCGGAATATAAATACCTTCTAAATCGGTCGGACTAGAACGTAATTCTCTCGGATACCGAACACGCACCCCGTAACGTGCTCTGCCTTCTACAGTTTGTGTAAGCACCATACCGCCAACAGCTACTTTTAATTCGTTTTGAACGGTTTCTATAGAAACACCATAACGTGCCAATTGGTCACGGTCAATATCAATTAACACATAAGGTTTCCCTACAATACGGTCTGCAAAAACAGCTTCCGCTTTCACGCCTTCTAAGTCTTTTAAAATGGGTTCTAAAGATTTTCCAAAGGCTTCAATCTGTTTTAAATCTTGTCCTTTTATTTTTATACCCATTGGTGCACGCATCCCTGTTTGTAACATAATGAGTCGCGTTTCTATGGGCTGAAGTTTTGGCGCTGAAGTCACACCAGGAAGTTGTGTTTTTGCAATTATAACGTTCCAAATATCATCTGACGATGTAATTTCTGGTCGCCAGTTTCTATAAAATACACCCTCTTTATCTGGAATTAATTGTGATGCTTCTACTTTTAAATCGATAGAAGACAACCCTGTTGTATGTTTTTGATTTGAAGATGTTTCATCATTTACATTCTTTACCAATCGACCATCTTTCAATACAAAAAGTCCATCTGCATTCACCTTAAAACGTTGACGCTTGCCATCAGCATTCAACATGTATTCCGATTTATATTGAATGATATTTTCATACATCGATAAGGGTGCTGGGTCTAAAGCCGATTCTGTTCGTCCCGATTTCCCTACAACCGTTTCTATTTCTGGAATACTCGCCACGGCCATATCCAATTGTTGTAAAATGCGCTTGCTTTCTGCTATACCCGCATGTGGCATCGCGCTTGGCATCAATAAAAAAGACCCTTCATTTAAGGACGGCATAAATTCTTTCCCCATATGTTTCATGATATAAAAACCACACACAACAATGGTTGTTGGAATACATAAAAACAACATTTTATGCGCCAAAGCCCATTCTAAAATGCGCGTATAATATCTTCTAAACACCGTAAAAAAACCTAAGACCCCAAAACAGACCACTCCCACAAAAATCAGGTTAACAAAAATGCTTTTAGAGACCCCTAATGGGCGCCAATATTCGGCAAGTAAACAGACTATGGTTATGGCAACAAGAACACTGTGTATCATATTTAGTCGAGATTCCGACCAGTTAAAAGTTGACTTTAAAAACCAAAGAACACCAAAAGCAACTAATACAATACCTATAAAATAACCACTAAACACGGCCCAACATCCAATTCCGACTAATACAATGTTTACAACAAGCGTAAACTGTTTTTTTATAGGCCGTTTTCTAAATATAAAAGCTGCAAATGGTGGAATTAAAAACAGAGCCACAATTAGAGATGCCGTTAAAGCCATCGTTTTTGTAAAAGCTAAAGGTCTAAACAATTTACCTTCGGCTCCAATCATAGTAAACACCGGAATAAAACTAATAATGGTAGTCATTACCGCTGTAATAATAGCTCCTGAGATTTCTGTTGTGGCACGATAAACCACGTCATTTATTGGTGCATCAGATTCATTGTCTTCTAAATGACGAATGATATTTTCTGCTAAAATCACACCCACATCTACCATCGTTCCTATAGCAATGGCAATTCCCGATAAAGCCACGATATTGGCACTTACTCCGAAGAATTTCATCGCGATAAACACCATAAGCACCGCAACCGGTAGTAATCCAGAAATAAGAATGGAGGCTCTTAAATTAAAGACCATTACGACAATCACTAAAATGGTAATTAAGACTTCTAGAGTCAAGGCGTCTTCAAGCGTATTTAGAGTCTCTTGTATCAGTATGGTTCTGTCGTAAAAAGGAACTATGGTGAGTTGAGATACGGTACCGTCAGCTAAGACTTTAGACGGTAATCCTGAATGCATCTCACTAATTTTCTGCTTCACATTGGTAATGACCTCCATCGGATTGGCTCCATAACGCGCCACGACAACACCTCCAACAACTTCGGCACCTTCTTTATCCAAAATACCACGTCGGGCTTCCGGACCTAAAGTCACATGGGCAATATCTTGTATTCGGATGGGCGTAAATGCCTGCGAACTTACCACAGCCTGTTCTAAATCGGAAATCGATTTTACATACCCCAAACCACGTACAAGATATTCAGCTTGATTAATTTCTAAGGTTTGTGCGCCAATATCTTGATTAGAGGCTTTAACTGCTTTCACCACATCTTGAAGTGAAACAGCGTATTGCTTCATCAATTCAGGATTCACATCAATTTGATACTCCTGAACATACCCGCCAATAGAAGCAACTT
>NZ_LMAK01000078.1 GCF_001439665.1 Formosa algae | reverse complement strand
ATAGCCAATCAAACTGCCAATCTTCAAACTCGTGGTAATGTCTGTCTCGCATATCCGTTTTACTTCTATAGGCTTCTGCAAACCATAATTTAAGCGGGACACTTGCAACAAGTTTGTCTGCTTTAATATCTTTTAAAACGGTAAAAGGAGATAAGAGGTGCTCGAATATTTCAAAAGCGGTTACCACATTGGCATCCGAATGTAGCAGGGCAGTGGTGTCTAAATCTAGATCTTCACCAGAGGTGTTTTGAACTTGAAATCCGTGGTCTTCCATAACTTGTGTAAATGGATTTACCACACCTAAATCTAAAATTTTAGAATCTTTAGTAACGTGTTGTTCTAAGAATTCAATAGTATTTTTATAGCGCTTATGCGGAAAGTGACTTTCGTACATGGTATTCTATTTCCGCATAAGCGGTACTTTTAATATTTGTATACAATGGCGTTAATATGCATTCCTGCACCAACGCTTGCAAATATAATAACATCGCCTGTGTTAAGGCTATGATTTTCTAATTTATTATGTCTTACCACATCTAGTAAAGTAGGTACTGTGGCTACAGAACTATTTCCTAGATTTCCAATAGTCATTGGCATGATGTGTTCAGGAATTTTAGTTTTGTATTGACGGTAAAAACGTTTTAGAATTGCATCGTCCATTTTTTCATTGGCTTGATGTATAAATACTTTTTTTACATCGGCTATACCTACTCCGCTAGCATCTAAACAGGCTTTCATTGCAGCAGGGACGTGAGTTAATGCGAATTCATAAATTTTACGACCATCCATTTTAATGTACATGGTGTCGTCTTTCAAGTCTTTATTAAATGACGGGCCATACGATAAATGAAAAGCATCACTGTAGGTATAACTTTCTGTGATGTGTGATAAGATTCCTCCTTCTTCAGTTGTGTCTTCTAATACACATGCCCCAGCGCCATCAGAAAAAATCATGGCATCGCGATCGTGTTTGTCTACAACTCTAGAAAGCGTCTCCGAACCAATTACCAAACAACGTTTAGCGATTCCTGCTTTAATAAAAGCTTGTGCTTGAATAACACCTTCTATCCAACCTGGACAGCCAAACAATAAATCGTAAGCAATACATTTAGGATTTTTAATACGAAGTTTGTGTTTAACGCGAACGGCTAAACTAGGAAGCATGTCACTTTGTGTGGTTCCGGATTTAATGTCTCCAAAATTGTGAGCGAAAATAATATAATCTAAAGTTTCCGGATCTATGTTTGCATTCGCTATTGCTTTTTCTGCGGCTAAAAAACCAATGTCTGAAGATGTGAATTCGTCCTTTGCATAACGACGTTCAGATATGCCAGTTATAGATTTAAATTTTTCAATTATGACAGTATTGTCATTTTCGAAGTTAGTTCCATCATTATTCAGGAACGAATGATTGATGAAATCGTCGTTTTTTTGAACAATAGAAGGTATGTAACTTCCTGTTCCTGTGATTTTTATGCTCATTAAAAAAAAATTGCCTTTACAGCTTGTTTTGTCTCTATGAAGATACTCACAATTACTATAAAGGCAATGCTTATTTAGGTGTAATTTACGATGTTCAAATCGCTATTTTATTACATATAATCTTCAATTGGTGCACATGTACAGATTAAATTTCTATCTCCAAAAGCATCATCTACACGACGTACTGTTGGCCAAAATTTATTGTCGCGTACATACTCTAATGGGAAGGCTGCTGTTTCTCTAGAATATGGAAAATCCCATGTGCTAGCTGTTAGCATATCCATAGTGTGTGGTGCATTTTTTAACACGTTATTAGGCTCGTCTTTAGAAGCCGAATCTATTTCTTTTTTAATTGAAATAAGCGCATCACAAAAACGATCCATTTCTTGCTTACTTTCACTTTCTGTAGGTTCAATCATTAAAGTTCCTGCTACAGGGAAAGATACTGTTGGAGCATGAAAACCGTAATCCATTAAACGCTTAGCGATATCTGTAACTTCTATACCGTGTTCTTTAAATGGTCTACAATCCACAATCATTTCATGTGCTGCACGTCCGCATTCTCCAGAATATAAGGTGTCAAACTGACCTTGTAAACGATTCTTAATATAGTTTGCATTTAGTATTGCTGCTTTTGTAGAATCTTCTAATCCTTTAGTTCCTAGCATTTTTATATATCCGTAAGATATTAAACATACTAAAGACGATCCGAAAGGTGCTGCAGAAATTGCTTTTATAGCATGTTCTCCGCCTGTTTTAATAACTGGGTTTCCAGGTAAAAATGGAACCAATTGTTTTGCAACACAAATTGGACCTACACCAGGACCACCACCACCATGAGGAATAGCAAAGGTTTTATGTAGATTTAAGTGACAAACGTCTGCTCCAATATTTCCAGGATTTGTTAATCCAACTTGAGCATTCATGTTGGCACCATCCATATATACTTGTCCGCCGTTATCGTGAATAATTTGTGTGATTTCTTTTATAGCAGATTCGTACACACCATGCGTAGATGGGTAAGTTACCATTAAACATGATAAATTGTCTTTATGTAATTCTGCTTTTTCTCGTAAATCGTCTACATCTATATTTCCTTCTGCAGTCGACTTTGTAACCACCACTTTCATTCCAGCCATAACAGCACTTGCAGGATTAGTTCCGTGTGCCGATGATGGAATTAAACAAATATTTCTGTGCGTGTCTCTGCGAGATTCATGATATGCTTTAATAACCATTAAGCCAGCATATTCTCCTTGAGCTCCAGAATTAGGTTGTAAAGAGGTTGCAGCAAAACCAGTAATTTCTGTTAACTGATCTTCTAAAGCTTTTAGCATGGTTTGGTAACCTTGTACTTGATCTATTGGAGCGAATGGGTGAATGCTTCCCCAATTTGCCCAACTTAACGGTAGCATTTCTGAAGCCGCATTTAATTTCATGGTACAAGATCCTAAAGAAATCATAGAGTGATTTAACGATAAATCTTTACGCTCAAGTTTCTTAATGTAGCGCATTAATTCTGTTTCGGAATGATGAGCATTAAAAACGTCTGTAGTTAAGAACTCAGATTTACGTTGTAAACTTTCGTGTATGTTATTAGCTCCTATTATGGTTTCAATAGGTGCAGCATCTGCTTTTATAACTTCAGCAAATACGCTTACTATAGCATTTAAATCTGAAATAGAAGTCGTTTCGTTAATAGAGATAGAAACGGCATCGGCATGCGGATAAAAGAAGTTAATTTCTTTAGCTTCAGCAATTGCCTTTATTTTTTCTGCATCTGCTTCAATATTTAAAGTATCGAAGAAAGTGCCGTTCTTTTGTTTAAAACCGATAGTTTTTAGAGCTTCTGATAATGCTGATGCTTTATCGTGAACAGCATTAGCAATAAATTCTAAGCCTTTTGGACCGTGATATACGGCATACATTCCAGCCATCACTGCTAATAAAACTTGAGCAGTACAAATGTTAGAAGTTGCTTTATCTCTTTTTATATGTTGCTCACGGGTTTGTAACGCCATACGTAACGCACGGTTACCATTCATATCTTTAGTAACACCAATAATACGACCAGGAAGATCACGTTTGTAAGCTTCTTTAGTTGCAAAATAGGCTGCATGTGGTCCTCCATATCCCATAGGGACACCAAAGCGTTGTGTTGTACCAACCACAACATCTGCTCCGAATTTACCTGGAGCTTCAAGTTTTACTAAACTTAAAATATCTGCAGCTACCGCCACTTTAATATTCGCAGCGTTAGCACGTTCTATAAATGTTTTAATATCGCTAATTAATCCGTCTTTACCAGGATATTGTAGTATGGCTCCAAAGAAATCTGAATTATAATCGAAAGTAGTTTCGTCTCCAATAACCAATTCTATTCCAATAGGATTTGAACGGCTTTGTAATAATGCTAAGGTTTGAGGTAAAACAGACTCTGAAACAAAAAACTTATTTACACCATTTTTTTTCTGAGCACGATCGCGAACCGAAAATAGTAAACTCATAGCTTCTGCAGCAGCAGTACTTTCGTCTAATAAAGACGCATTCGCAATTTCCATTCCCGTAAGATCTGTAATCATGGTTTGGAAATTTAATAGAGCTTCTAAGCGCCCTTGAGCAATTTCTGCTTGATATGGTGTGTATGCTGTATACCAACCTGGATTTTCTAAAATGTTACGTTGAATAACAGCAGGTAAAATGGTTGGATGGTAGCCTAAACCAATATAGGATTTGAATAATTTATTTTGATTTGATAACTCATGAATGTGAGTTAAGTACTCGTGCTCGCTCATTGGAGCGTCTAAGTTAAGAGGCTTTTTTAAACGGATACCATCAGGAAGCGTCTCGTATATAAGTTGATCTAGACTATCTACGCCTATGGTGTTTAACATTTGTTTTTGGTCCGCTTCTCTAGGACCAATATGACGCAATGAGAAAGCATTTGTATTCATAAATTATAATTGTGTTTTGCGCCGCAAAAATACATAATTTACTAGGTACTGTTGGTACGATTTTTCAAAGATTTTTGTTAAAGATGGTCGTTAATAATAGTTTATTTATTTTAGCGAAATGATAATGTTGAAAAAGCTCTTTAAATTTTACCTCAATGCCAGTATTCATGTCTCGTTATCTGTCTTTTCTTTGGCAGCGATAACCTTAATGAAATACGGATTACCTACCGATGTAAATATGTTGTGCTTTATATTTTTTGCTTCTATTGTAGGGTATAATTTTGTCAAGTATTTTGGTTTGGCAAAAATGCATCGCAGATCAATGGCAAGTTGGTTACGAGTTATAGAGTTGTTTACATTATTATGCTTTCTGTTTATGTGCTATTTTGTGTTTAAACTAGAGTTAAATACAGTGTTAATTATAAGTGGTTTTGGAGCAGTGACTTTTATGTATGCCATTCCGTTTTTGCCAAAACGATTTTTTGTAGACAAGCATCAGAACTTGAGAAGTATAAGCGGATTGAAAGTGTATTTAATAGGTTTAGTTTGGGCTGGGGTAACTGTATTTCTACCTTTAGTTAACGAGCATTATGCGTTTGATGACGATGTGCTTTTAACCTTTATACAACGCTTTGTATTTATAATAGCATTAATGTTGCCTTTTGAACTTCGAGATTTAAAATACGATAGTTTAAAGCTTGGGACTATACCTCAGAAAATAGGGGTAAATCGGACTAAAATGTTAGGTATTGTATTGGGGTTAATATTTTTCTCTTTGGAATTTTTAAAGACCCATTTAATAGGGCATTACGTTTTAGTTCAGTTTATTATTACAATTATATTGCTTTTGAGTATAATTTTTTCAAGAAAGGAACAAAGTGATGTATATACTGCGTTTTGGGTGGAAGGAATTCCTCTAGTTTGGTTAGGGTTAGAATTGTTTTTTAACGATTAAAGCTTTTGGTTTTTTAATTCCTGCTCTAAACATTTTTTCATTTCAGATTTTGTTTTACTATCTAAACACACAATTTTAGACTGCTTTATAGCTTCAGTCAATTTATGATTATCTGCGGAATGTTTTTTGCATAAACCACAAAATAAAATATGTGTTCTAAACTTTAAACGTTCCCAAAATGTAGATTCGTTGTATTGTGCCTTATCACAAATATGTGAGGCTTCTTCGCAAGACATAAATAATTTATTCATAATTAATACCAGTTTTTTTCTAGACAGCTTGAAAGGGCTGTTCGCGCTCTATGTATAATAACCCATAGATTAGACGCTGTAATATTTAATTCATTACAAATTATTTCTGTGTCGAAATTTTCAATGGTCTTCATTTTAAAAACTTGAGCTTGCTTTTGGGGTAACTTATCTAAACAGTTGTAAATGGCAACACTAAGTTCTGTATTTTCTAAGGTGTCTTCTGCATTTTTGTAAGACTTATCTTCTACACGTTCTTCTAGCCATTCTCCCTCTCCGTCACTATCGGTAGAGTAGGACATGCGGACTTCTGCTTTTCCTTTTTTAGAATTTATTTTACGGTAATAATCAATTATTTTTCGTTTTAAAATAGAAATTAACCAAGTGCGTTCACTAGCTTCTCCTTTAAAGTTTTTCATTGATTTTAAACCGGCAAAAAAAGTGTCTTGAACTAAATCTTTAGCAATTTCGGAATCGCTAACTCTAGAAATGGTGTAATTATATAGGTAGTCAGAATAAGAGTCTATCCATTTGGTTGCATCGATTTTATGTTCAGGCATATAACAAGTTGTCAGTTAGTTTTCAAAAATAGCAAAACTATTTTAGAATTAAAGGTGAGTTTTTGTAAGCTTTAACATTTTAAAAAAAGTTCATAGTCATTTAGACTATGAACTTTTCAAAATTATTTTATTAGTCCAGCGCGTCTTAACAAGGCTTCTGGCTGAGGTTCTTGTCCTCTAAAACGCTTATACAACGTCATAGGATCTACTGTTCCTCCTTGAGATAATATGTTATCTTTAAATTTTGTTGCCACTTCTTTGTTAAAAATTCCAGCGTCTTTAAAATACTCAAAAGCATCTGCATCTAATACTTCTGCCCATTTATAACTGTAATATCCAGAAGAATATCCGCCTTGAAAGATATGAGAAAAAGAGGTGCTCATGCAGTTTTCTGCTACATCTGGGTACAATTTAGTGTTTTCGAAAGCTTCAGATTCATGTGCTTTTACACTGCTAATTGCTGAAGGATCTATACCATGCCAATTCATATCTAGTAAACCAAAACTAATTTGGCGTAAGGTTTGCATACCTTCGTTAAATGCTGCAGAATCTTTTATTTTAGTAACCAACTCCATTGGGATTACCTCTCCAGTTTCGTAATGCGTTGCAAACAATTCTAAAGCTTCTTTTTCGTAGCACCAGTTTTCCATGACTTGACTAGGTAATTCTACAAAATCCCAAAACACACTTGTTCCGGATAAACTAGGGTAAGTGGTGTTGGCTAGCATGCCGTGTAAGGCATGACCAAATTCATGAAATAATGTAGTGACTTCGTTAAATGTTAATAAAGACGGTTTGCTTTTTGTTGGTTTTGTGAAATTACACACTATAGATATATGTGGTCTTTCGTTAGTTTTGTCTTTAACAAATTGCGATTTATACGAAGTCATCCAAGCGCCATTTCGTTTACCGGCTCTCGGAAAGAAATCGGCATAAAATACAGAGACTAAATCACCTGCTTCATTTGTAACTTTATAGGTTAATACGTCTTCATGATACTTATCTATGGTATCAATCTCTTCAAAATGTAAACCGTATAATTTTTTAGCAATGTTAAACGCCCCATTAATTACGTGTTCTAATTTAAAATAGGGTTTTAATTTTTCATCGTCTAAATCGAATAATTTTTGTTTTAATTTTTCTGCATAATAAGAAGCATCCCATTTTTCTAGACGCTCAATTCCATCTAATGCTTTTGCAAAATCTTCAAGAGACTTAAATTCTTCTTGGGCAGCAGGTTTTGCTTTCTCTAAAAGTTCGTTTAAAAAATGAGATACCGTTTCAGGTGTTTTTGCCATGCGTTCTTCAAGAACAAAATGAGCATGTGTTTTATAGCCTAATAAATTTGCACGCTGAAACCGTTTTTTTACAATGTTTAGAACAATGTCTTGGTTGTCTAATTCGTTATTATGAAAGCCTTTTTTACCAAAAGCAATGGCCAGTTTCTTTCTCAGTTCGCGATTATCTGCATAAGTCATAAACGGAATATAACTCGGATAATCTAAAGTGATTAACCATCCGTCTTTATCTTTAGATTCTGCTAATTGCTTTGCAGCTTCTTTAGCGCCATCTGGTAAGCCACTTAAATCTGCTTCGTTAGTAATGTGCATTTCAAATGCATTGGTCTCTGCTAAAACATGTTCTCCAAAGGTTAAGCTTAATTTACTTAGATCTTTATCTATGTTACGAAGTGTCTCCTTTTTGCCTTCAACTAAATTTGCACCATTTCTAGAAAAGCTTTTGTAAGACTTGTCTAATAGCATGATTTGCTCAGGATTCAAATTTAAGTCGGCCTTGTTGTTATATACGGCTTTAACACGTTCAAAAAGAGCCTCGTTTAAAGTGATATCATTTCCAAATTCTGAAAGTAGAGGAGAAACCTCTTGTGCTATTTTCTGAATGGCATCATTAGTTTCTGCAGAATTTAAATTGAAAAAGATATTTGTAACACGATCTAATTGTTGTCCAGAAAACTCTAAAGCTTCAATTGTATTTTCAAATGTTGGAGGTTCAGGATTAGAGGTTATGTTGTCAATTTCTGTTTTAGTCTCTTCAATTAATGTGGTAATTGCAGGTAAATAGTCTTCATTTTTTATTGCGGAAAATGGAGCTGTATTGTATGTTGTTTGAAATGGATGTAATAGAATATTCATTTTTTGTTCGATTTTATCTAAATAAATGTTAAAAAATGTTTTTAAATACTTTTAAAATTAAGAATTATTATATCTTTGCAAGGATTTTTTTCATAAAAGAGCTGGTTACTCTGAAAAAATTTATTGATTAATAGCGAAAAAAAGCCTCGATAATTCGAGGCTTTTTTGTGTTTATAAGGTTTTGGCTGTTTCTATAACAGCTTGTTTTAAACTTTCTTTATAATGTACTATTTTGTCTAGGACTTTAGGGTCTGAACTTCCTATAATTTGGGCTGCTAAAATTCCTGCATTTTTAGCGCCATTAAGCGCTACTGTTGCTACAGGAACACCTCCTGGCATTTGTAAAATGGATAAAACAGAATCCCAACCATCTATAGAATTACTACTTTTTACAGGAACTCCAATAATAGGTAAAGGAGATAAAGAGGCTACCATTCCTGGTAAATGGGCAGCACCACCTGCACCAGCAATTATAACTTGTATGCCACGTGTATGAGCATTTTTGCCATAATCGAATAGTTTTTCTGGAGTACGGTGTGCAGATACAATATCTACTTCTACATCTATGTTAAATTCTTTTAATATATCTATTGCATCTTGCATAACAGGAAGATCACTTTTACTTCCCATAATAACGCCAACTTTACTCATAATATGTATGTTTTCTTTATTGTTATTGCTTTTTTATTCTGTAATGACTTGAATACTGTTTTTTACTTGCTCTGCAATGCTGCGCGCTGTAGCAATGTTTTCATTTACAATAGTAACATGTCCCATCTTTCTAAATGGGCGTGTTTGTTTTTTACCATAAATGTGTGGCGTAACGCCGTCCATAGCCATAATAGTTTCAATATTCTTATAAACAACATCGCCAGTGTGCCCTTCTGCACCAACTAAATTTACCATTATACCATTTAACTTATTAGCAGTGTTTCCTAAAGGTAAATCTAATATGGCTCTTAAATGTTGTTCGAATTGAGAAGTAAAACTTGCTTCTATAGTTTGATGCCCCGAATTGTGTGGTCTTGGTGCAACTTCATTTACAATAATTTCATCGTTCTTCGTCTGAAACATTTCTACGGCCAACAATCCAACATGATTAAAAGCTTGAGCCACTTTTAATGCTACATTGGTTGCTTTTTTAGCTACTTCTGGAGCTATTCTTGCAGGACAAATAACGTACTCTACTTGGTTGGCTTCTGGATGAAATTCCATTTCTACCACTGGATAGGTTTTAATTTCGCCAGATACATTTCGAGATACTATAACTGCCAATTCGTTTTTAAACGGAATTAATTGTTCTGCAATACACTCTACATTAGGCAAATTTTCAAGATCTTTTAACTCGCGTACAATTTTAACTCCTGTACCATCGTAGCCAAATTGCGCACATTTCCATACAAAAGGTAAATCTAAACCACCGTTAGAAATGGCATCTTCAATTTCTACCGTATAAGCAAAACGAGAAAATGGTGCTGTTGGTAAATTATGGTCTACATAAAATAATTTTTGAGCCGCCTTGTTTTGAATCGTTCTTAAGGTTTTTGAAGAAGGGTATACTTTTACACCGGCTTTTTCTAAATCTTCAAGTGCATTTACATTTACATTTTCAATTTCAATAGTTAAAACGTCTACTTGTTTTCCAAAATTTAAAACGGTATCGTAATCCATTAAATCACCTAAATGAAACTCATTACTACCTACCTTACAAGGTGCTTCTTCACTAGGATCTAAGACACAGGTATAAATGTCGAATTTACGGGTTTCGGTAAGTAGCATCTTACCCAATTGGCCGCCGCCTAATATTCCTAATTTAAAATTTGATGAAAAATAATTCATTATATAACAGTTTTACTCGTGTTTTAGACGTCACAAAAATACATTTTAATATGAAATTAATTCTAAATTTAAGGAATCAATACCATGAAACCTTTTTCTAAATTAGATTATAGGTCTCATTTGATTATCTTTGCCAAGAATTAACAAAAAACAGGTTATTTTATGATTAAGCTTCACGACAAATTTTTTAAGCCATTTATTACGGCGAAACAAATAGATGATGCCATAACAAGAATGGCAGAACAAATCGCTGTGGATTTTGCAGATGAAGTTCCTGTTTTTATTGGGGTTTTAAACGGATCGTTTATGGTTGTAAGCGATTTTGTGAAAAAATACCCAAAACCATGCGAAGTGACTTTTATTAAGTTGGCGTCTTATGAAGGTGTAAAATCTACAGAAGACATTCAGCGTTTAATTGGGCTAACTCAAGATTTATCTGGACGATCTGTAGTGATCTTAGAAGATATTATTGATACTGGAGGAACATTAGCCGAAATTCACCGCATTTTTAAAAATGAAAATGTTAAATCATTGACTATTGCAACCTTGTTTTATAAACCAACCGCTTATAAAAAGGATTTTAAACTTCATTATGTTGGAATAGAAATTCCAGATAAATTTATAGTGGGTTATGGTTTAGATTACGACGGATTGGGTCGAAATTTACCAGAAGTATATCAAATTAAAACAACTCAACATATGACAAATTTAGTTCTATTCGGACCTCCAGGTGCAGGGAAAGGAACACAAGCCAATTTCTTAAAAGAAAAATACGATTTAGTACATATTTCTACCGGAGATGTATTTCGTTACAATATAAAGAATGAAACCGCTTTAGGCATGTTAGCCAAATCTTATATGGATAAAGGGGAATTAGTTCCAGATCAGGTAACTATTGAAATGTTGAGTGCAGAAGTTGAAAAAAATGCAGGTGCTAACGGATTTATTTTCGATGGTTTTCCGCGTACAAGTGCACAAGCAGCAGCCTTACAAGAGTTAATGCATAGTAAAGATTCTGAAATTAATGCTATGATTGCATTAGAAGTAGAAGACAGTATTTTAATAGAACGTTTATTAGAACGTGGAAAAACAAGTGGTCGTTCTGATGATGCAGATGAGTCTATAATCTCAAATCGTATTAAAGAGTATTACTCTAAAACAGCCATATTAAAAGATTATTACTCAGAACAAGATCGCTACTTTGGTGTAGATGGTGTAGGTTCTGTAGAAGAGATTACAGAGCGTTTAAGTACAGTTATAGACGCACTATAAGTAATCAATTATTATTTATAACATTTTAAAGACTTTATTAGAAAAGTCCAAATAATTATGACGGAAGGAAATTTTGTAGACTACGTAAAAATTCAATTAACTTCAGGAAATGGAGGGAAAGGATCTACGCATTTACACCGCGAAAAGTATGTCGCAAAAGGAGGTCCCGATGGGGGCGATGGTGGTCGAGGAGGTCACGTTATTATAAGAGGTAACGATAATTTATGGACACTTTTTCATTTAAAGTTTAAACGTCATTTACGTGCTGGACATGGCGAACATGGAAGTAGTGGGCGTAGTACTGGTGCAGATGGGGAAGACGTGTATTTAGATGTGCCGTTAGGAACTGTTGTTCGTGATACTGAAACTAACGATGTGCTTTTCGAAATTACTGAACACGGAGAAGAGCGTATTGCTAGTCAAGGTGGAATGGGAGGCCGAGGAAACTGGCACTTTAAAAGTTCTACAAATCAAACACCGCGTTACGCACAACCAGGAACACCTTTAGAAGAAAAGTATGTGACTTTAGAGTTGAAATTACTAGCCGATGTTGGTTTAGTAGGATTCCCTAATGCAGGGAAATCGACTTTATTATCTGTTATTACTTCAGCAAAACCAAAAATTGCAGATTACGAATTCACGACACTTAAACCCAATTTAGGTATTGTTGAATATCGCGATTTCCAAACCTTTGTTATGGCAGATATTCCTGGTATTATTGAAGGTGCAGCTGAAGGTAAAGGTCTTGGATATTACTTTTTAAGACATATTGAGCGTAACTCGACATTATTGTTTTTAATTCCAGCAGATGCTGAAGATATTACAAAACAATATGAAATTTTATTAGACGAATTACGCCGATATAATCCTGAAATGTTAGATAAGGATCGCTTAATAGCCATCTCTAAATGCGATATGTTAGATGATGAATTAAAAGCTGAATTAAAAACAGAACTTGACGAAAAATTAGGTGTAGACTATATTTTTATTTCGGCAGTAGCCCAACAAGGTATTACCGAATTAAAAGATAAACTTTGGAAAATGCTTAACGTTTAAGTCTTTCTAAATGATATAAAAAAAGGAGCCCCATTGAGGCTCCTTTTTTTATGACTAATAATTCTTATTTAATAGTTATAGTGGTGCCTTCACTATGACTATTAAATTCTGGTGCATACATACTTTCTATAGTTGTTATACCATTACTCATTTTACCAGAGTTGTTTACGCGCAAATCATATTCAAAGACATAAATACCTTTGCTTACACTGTCGAAAAAGAAGTGCGTAGCAGCGTCTTTAGTACTTTCATAATATCCTAAACCATCTTGCCATTTGTAAGACGATAAAACATTTACGGGTTCTAAACCAGATGCGCGCATATCTTTCATATGAAGGAATTCCATGTTGCGATCTGTCTTTAAAGTGATACGCACAGTAATTAAATCTCCAACTTTTAATTTAGTTGATGGCTCAATGGCTTTGAGTGCTTCTCCTGTATCTGTATTCGATTTAAGAAATAATTTCTTTGTTAATTGTAAAGGTGTTTCTGCTGAGGTAATGGCATCTAAATTTTCAAAATACTGCCAATATAAACTTCCCCAGGCAGTTCCTGTAGTATTCTTTTTTAAGGTAACTTCGGCCAATTCAGGTGTAATTTCATCGGCGTTCCATGTGGTTTTAAAATAACCACTACCAGCTTCTACTGCGTTATTTTTTAGTTTTGATTCAGGAATAGGTTCATCTCCAATGGTCACGTTAACGGCGTCTGAAACAGATATCCAATCACTGCCTTGAAGTAAAATGGCATAAACAGCATCTGTAGTCGATTTGGTTGTAGACCAACGATTGGTTTGCTTATTCTTCAATAACCATTTCGTTAAATTATCTATAGTTTTTGTCTCATTTTCAATTTCTGAAAACGCTTCAATTAATAACGATTGGGTTTCAATAGGAGCAGCGTTCCAATACCAAGATGCTGTGTTTGCTTTCCAATACATACCCAATTCTTCACTTGTAATACTGTTTTCTTGTAATGATTTTATAATAGCCGTTGCTGTTTTTTTATCTCCAGAACGGTGCATAATCAAAGCCATCAATCCTTTGTCGTATAAAGATTTTTTAGTCCAAAATGTTTGTATTTGTGACTTGTAATAATTTATAATGTTTTGAAGTTCTTCAGAAGGTTTGTCTTCAGTATAAAAACTTCGCATATACAAATAATGCAATTGCATACTTGTTAAATGATTCGCATCATAATCTGGAGTTGCATTGTATTTAGATATATCACGATAGGTTTTAATAAAAGCTTTGTCGCTAAACTGAAGTGCTTTTCTAAGCATCTTAGCATTTGCGTCTGTATTAACCCCTAAATGTTCAAGATGTCCAAAACCAGTAAGAATATGTTGTGTTATGTATCGGTTTTCACGTCCGCCAGCAAACCACGGCCACCCTCCAGAATTTAATTGGTTGCGCTCTAGTTTTTGTTTAGCTGTTTCAAGTGAATTTGTCATGGTGTTTAAATCGAACAATAAACCAATGCGTTTCTTTTGTTCGGCTTCACTTTGTGCATCGCGTAACCACGGTGTCTCTTCTATAAGAATAGATTTTAATTCGTCGTTCTTTTCTAAATTGCTAATAAGTGCATCTTTCGATTTCCATAAGTTGAAAACCTCTTGAATACGCGGATTAGAATGTACAATTTGACTTCCTAAACTATTGGCATAAAAACGGGAAAATACCTGCTCGTTACAGTCGTAAGGGTATTCCATAACATATGGTAAAGCCTGTAAGGCATACCAAGCTGGATTAGAAGTAATCTCTAATGTCAGTTTATGGTGTTTTAAAGTTTTAGAGTTGTTGTATTTTAATTTATCGAGTTGGAATGTGCGCGATGTGTTTCCGTTTACCCACATTGGTAAACTTTCGGTCACTAACATGCGGTTAGATAATACAGGTAATATGTTTTGTTCGCCATCGCTAAATTTTTCTGTCTTTGCTAAAATTTTATATAGAACAGCATCTACAGTTTCAGGAATTTTAAGTGTCCACGAAACTTGTGTATTGTTGTTTGCATGGACTGTAAAAGGCTTTATTGCTTTTATATTATCTAAATTAATATCTATAGGTGCATTTGTAACAGCATCAAAAAGTTGTAACACCGCTTGCCCTTCTAGTAAATTTTCTGAAAGATTTACAATTTTACTGCTAATGGTGATCTCATCGCCTTGTCTTAAAAAGCGTGGTGCATTAGGCTGAACCATCAATTCTTTCTGGGTAACGGTTGTTAATGTGCTCTGACCCGTTTGTACACTTGGAGTGTGAGCTAAAAGCTGTAGTTTCCATTGCGTTAAAGCTTCTGGCGATCTGAAACTAAAACTAACTTCGCCGTCGCTATTGGTTTGTAATTGCGGAAAGAAGAAAGCTGTTTCTTTTAGGTCTTTTCTGATTTTAACATCGTTAAAAGTAGATCCATTTTTAGTAGTAATAATAATAACGCCATTAGCTCCTTTTACGCCATATAAGGCAGTGGCTTCGGAACCTTTTAAAACTTCAAGACTTAAAATATCTTCTTTACTAAGCGTATTGGTTTGTGATACGACACCGTCTATAATGTAAAGAGGTGCTATACTATCTTTATCTACTGAAGCATTTCCTCGGATTTTAGAAAACGCTACGTCTGTGTCTTCCATGACAATTTCTTCTACTTCCTCTTCATCTTCAACCACTTCAATAATTTCAGGTGCTGCTGATGGTGAAGGATTTTTCATGCTAGATCTTTTTCTGTTTAAATACTGACGATTGACCCAACTATTGCCGTTAAAACTAAATCCGAACCAATTTAGGGCATCATAGCCTTGAGGTGTTATGTTTTTATGCGGAACATTAATATATAAATATGTATTATTGGTTCCGAAGGCAGTGTTCGCTCTCCAATTATTATAAGCATAATAGGTTGGTAAAGCATTAGCATTTAAAGACCAATCATGCGATTTAAACTGATCTAAAGATGCGTCATACATACTAGCCAGCACTTCTGCTGTTACTTTTTCGCCTTGAGGTCCAGAAATTTTAAAACGCCAGGTTTCTTCACTTCCTGGCTGAATTTTATCGCGGAAGGTTTCAGTTTCTATTTGTAAATCTGTAGGCGGATAAGGCACGGAAATATTTAACGTTCCCGAACTAAAACTATTAAAAGCGGCGTAACTGTAATGAATGGCAAATCCGCCTAAATCTGAAGGTAATACTGGGATTTTAATAGTTTCTTTATTTGCGCTTAAGTTGATGATGTGCTGAGCATACACTTTATGGTCTTTTTCTATTTCTACAGTAACGACTATATCTTTAGCAGCAGAACCTAAATTTAATTCTACAGATTCTCCGGGCTTATATTCTGTTTTGTTTGTATTAATCTCAAACAATCCATGGTCTGAAACCGTTTTGTCTTTAATACTAAATAACTCGAAAGTGGTCTGGTCTGTAATATCTTGATTTAAGTTGTTTTTACTTTCAAATACTGCAATATATTTTCCGGATTCCCAATGTTTTGTATGCTCTAAATTAAGCGTTTTAGTGTTTTCTGTATTTATTATTTTTTCAAAGACAGGTTCACTTTTTTTGGACAGTACTGTTCTATCTTCATCCTGATACGTGTCAAATGGGAAAAGCGATTTAAAAGTAGCTTCGTCTATAGTTTTATAATCGGGTACAGCCCAAGGTCGTGGTCTTAAGACATGGTTGGGAGCTATAAATTTATATATTTTTAAAGTTCCGATAATAGGAGCGAACGCGCCATTAAGGTTAGTCGTACTTACGTTTACAACATTGTTTTTAGACGTTTTATCTAATTTACGATCTATAGTCAATTGCACTTTTACGGTGTGGTAACCCACAGAAACTGTAGTAGATTTAGAATGTGTCTCGCCGTTTATGTCTGTAATATCTGCTGTAATTCTATAGTTAAAAACAGGTAAAAATGCTTTGTCTAAACCTAGATCGGGAATGGCTTTAAAATTGATGGTGAACTGTCCTGCATCATCTGTAAGTGTCTCGCCATGTGTAATTTCTAAAGATTCGGAATTATAATGCGGTATCGATCTATAATACCAATACGGTACATCTGCAGTTCGTGTTACACGATATACTACTTTAGCATTTGTTATTTTACTTCCTGTAAACGCCAGAGCTTCTCCGCTAACCTTAACAGAATCATTTACTGTGTAAGTATCTGTAATTGGAGAAAAATGTGCCTCAAAAGTCGGCCGTTTGTAATCTTCAACGGAAACATAAGTTCGGGAAAGCATAGATTTACTCTCAGATTTCGCTTTAATTTCTATGTTATACTGACCGTTTAAACCTGAACTAGGTAAAATAAATGAACCATGAATAGAGCCGTAAGTATTGGTTTTTAAACTTAGTTGTTGTACTTCTTCGTAATTTGAATTGTATAAGGTGGCTTGTAAAGTTTCATCTTTCAAGACGTGATTATCACCACTTTGAGTCTGCATGGCTATAGCCTTAAAATACAGGGTTTGTCCAGGGCGATAAATGCTTCTGTCGGTAAACACAAACGACTTGTAGTTAGTTGTATTTTTATCTTCATTTCGATTATAATTTCTGCCCAAATAAAAATCGTCATAATGTACAGTGTCGTTAGGAGTGTGTATGGTTAAGTCAAAATTGACGTATTCATTAGTTTTAGGTATACTAAAGTTTCCGTATGCATCTGTGGTTTTTGTTTCTGTTTTATTTTTACTTCTATTGTGGGTATAAAGAATAGTTACCTTGGTATTTGTGAATGGTTTTCCTGTGGTTCTGTTAATACACTGAAAAGTTAGTTGTTCAGGATTATCTTTTTTTACAATAGCAATGTCTGAAACCTGAAGTGTGTTATATGTTTTAGATTTTGATAGCGGGTCTGTAGCAGTAATTAAATATATACCGTTGTCTAATTCTGGGACAATAATTTCTGTGCGATGTTCTTGAAAATCGCCTTCGTTTTTTAACTTGGCGGTCCAGGCAGTTTTAAAGTTAAGTGTGTTCGCAAAACTATCTTTATCTTTTTGAGAGAATAAATTGTTAAAATAGAGATACGCTCTACGACTGATTTTTGCAGCTTTAAAATCTAAATTTTCTAGGTTCTTGTAGGTAATTAGAAAACGAGATTTGCTATTGTTTGGCAAAATTAATTCGTTTGTAATACTGACTTCGGGATGTTGAATCTCTAATTTTAAAGCTTCCGAATATGCTGCCGCATTACTTTTTGGAAATTTAGATATAACTGATTCGCATAATGCCACTGCATCTTTTAATTTCCATTGTGTTTCGGGTAGAGTTTTAGCAGCATAGTTTTCGCCTTGGGTTTTCCAAATTTTAGCTATTTCTAAATTATAAAATCCAGAAATAGAATGGTCTCCATATAATGCTTCAGATTTTTTAAGCATTTCAATACTTAAATCATCTGCATGTTCAAAAACAGCATGCGCTTTAACAAATAACAAACGTTCAATATCTATAGTAACAAGTGCATCTATATTGTTTTCGGTTAAATGATAACATATTAAATCTTGATAAATTTTTAATGCCTGAAACTCTAAAGATGTGGTGTCTTTAGTTTCTAGGTTAAGATCTAAAAAAGTTTGTGCTGGGCTCGCTAGTTTAGGATTATCGATAGTAAATGTATACGCGGGTTTTGTAATATTACGTTCATTACTTTTATAGAACTCTAAAGCATTATGACTTAGTAAATCGAAAATAGTAGGTCTGTATAATTTGGAGTTTTTCTGTTCTAAAATTAAATCAGAGAATGTGTCTATAGCCGTGTTTTTTAAAATAGTTTCATCTGTTAAACTATGTTGAAAATGTAGCTGAATTTCAGCAAACAATGTGTTTAAATCCCATGTTCTAAAATCTGTTTCGTCTACTTTTTCAGCCGTTTTGGTCCGATTATAAAACTGATAGCGGTGCTGCTTAAAATAATCCCAATAAAAATTAGCAAGCATGCTTTCTAAAATATTTTTTGAGGGTGCTTCGCTTTTTGCGATTTCAGATTTAAAATTATCTATAATTTCTAATTGCGCATCTTCCTTTAAGACTAAAGCAAACTTACTTTTGTATAGCATGGCTTTAATATGCTGAGGTTGATTGTCTGCTTGCAATGCAATTTTATCTATATGCTCTACTTTTTCTAAAGCCGACTTTGGTAAATCTTTCAATTCTAGAGTTTCAACTTCCGACCATAATTTTTTATAATTAGGGACTTGAGACAAGCTGATATTAGTAAAGAATAGGGTAAGAATTAAAGACGTAAAGATTTTCATATAAGAGAAGGTTAGTGTTGTTTCAAAAAAATGAAATCAAAAACAGTTCCACTTTTGGTTTATGTTAGAAAGTTAATTCTTTTTTTAGGCTTTAAATTTTAAAAAAGTATAATTAATTGCGCTTTTAAATAGATTATTTTTGCGCTATGAATCGTTTCGTTTTTTGTATTATAATTATGTTTTTTAGCATTTCGGGGCCTATGTTTTCGCAACAACCTTTGGTAGAAGCACAAGCCCATTTTAACGATAAAAAATATGATTTAGTGATTGTTACTCTTGAAGCAGAATCTTTATTGCCTATAGAACATTCTGATGTTATAGAATTGCTAGGCGATGCTTACAGTCACACAGAAAAATGGGATGCAGCCATATCTCAATATAGAGTATTAATAAATGCACATACTGATGTTGCAAATTACTATTATAAATATGGAGGTGCTTTAGCCATGAAAGCGCTTAACGGAAGTAAAATGCAAGCAATTCCGTTGGTTTTAGATGCAAAAGAAGCATTTTTAACCGCCGCTACATTAGATGCAAAGCATATTGATACACGATGGGCTTTGGTTAAAATTTACATTGAATTACCTTGGGTTTTAGGCGGTAGTACAACCACTGCAATAATGTATGCTAACGAATTGGAGGCCTTATCTGTAGTTGATGGATGTTTAGCCAAAGGATATATTTATGAAAAGAATCATGATTATAAATTGGCAGAACAACACTACAAGAAAGCTGTAGAAGTTGGACAATCTAAAGTGTGTTATAATACGCTTGCAACATTTTATTTAAACCAAAATCAAACCCATAAATCAATTACAGTTTTAAGAGCAGCGTTTACAAAATTTAAGGATGACGATTTTCAGCAAAAAATAGCTGAGATTAGTCAGTAATCTTATTTAAAACGTATTAAAACCTGTATCTTTACAACCCTCAAAATAAGTTTATGAATGTACATTTTATAGCCATGGGTGGAAGTGCTATGCACAATTTAGCCTTGGCATTACATAACAAAGGTTATCACGTTACGGGAAGCGACGATGAGATTTTCGAACCTTCAAAATCAAGATTACAAACCCAAGGATTGTTACCCGAATCTTTTGGATGGTTTCCAGAAAAAATCAATTCGCAACTTGATGCTGTAGTTTTAGGAATGCATGCAAAAGCCGATAATCCGGAGTTGTTAAAAGCTCAGGATTTAGGACTTAAAATTTACAGTTACCCCGAATTTTTATACGAACAGTCCAAAAATAAAACACGTGTCGTAATTGGTGGAAGTCATGGTAAAACAACCATTACATCTATGATTTTACATGTTATGCATTATCACGATCGCGATGTAGATTATATGGTTGGTGCACAACTAGACGGTTTTGATGTGATGGTAAAACTTACAGAAGACAATGATTTTATGGTATTAGAAGGCGATGAATATTTAAGCTCGCCAATAGACCGTCGTCCGAAATTTCATTTATACAAACCTAATATTGCACTTTTAAGCGGTATTGCTTGGGATCATATTAACGTGTTTCCGACTTATGAAAATTACGAGGAGCAATTCAAAATATTTGTCGACAGTATTGTAAACGGAGGAAGTATTACGTACAATGAAGAAGATGATGCTGTAAAACGTGTTGTAGAATCGTCTGAAAACCCGATACGAAAATTACCATATCATACTCCTGAATATATTGTAGAAGATGGAGAAACTTTATTAGAAACGCCAGAAGGACCATTGCCTATTGAAGTGTTTGGCGCGCATAATTTAAACAATCTTGCAGGAGCAAAATGGATTTGTCAGCATATGGGAATTGATGAAGACGACTTCTATGAAGCGATTTCAACCTTTAAAGGCGCTAGCAAGCGTTTAGAGAAAATTGCAGAAGGTAATAACAGTATTGCTTATAAAGATTTTGCACATTCGCCAAGTAAAGTAAAAGCGACAACAAATGCGGTAAAAGCACAATTTGAAAACAGAAAATTAGTAGCCTGTTTAGAGTTGCATACATATAGTAGTTTAAATGCTGAATTTTTAAAAGAATATAAAGGTACTCTTGATGCTGCAGATAAAGCAGTGGTATTCTTCTCTCCACACGCCGTAGAAATTAAAAAATTAGACGCGGTAACAAAAACGCAAATAGCAGAGGCTTTTGAACGCGACGATTTAGTTATTTATACCAATCCAGAATCGTTTAAACAGTTTTTGTTTGCCCAAAATTTTGAAAATAGTTCCCTGCTATTAATGAGTTCAGGAAATTATGGCGGATTAGATTTTAATGATGTTAAAACACTTATTAACTAAATAAGTTAAGATACCTTTCTTGATTATTCCAAAAAGTGTAAAGAGTTAATTATAATAAAAAAAGCGAGTTTTAGAAATATCTAAACTCGCTTTTTTTATTATTAAATGTTATTATTTCATCTTATCTGGTTCTTCCGAATTCTTATGTGTTGGTAAGTATTCTATTTGGTTTTCTTTTTGTGTTGATTCCGTAGAGATGTCATCTTCTAAAGTCGTAGACTTATTTAAATTATCGGGCAAATTTCGTACGTTAAGGTCGCGCTGAGGGAAGGGTATTTCTATGCCTTCAGCCTTAAAACGGTTATAAATACTAATAGATATATCGCTTTTAGCTTGTAAACCGACTTCGTAATGTACCCAAAAAAGTAATCTAAAGTTAAGCGCACTGTCTCCAAAATCATTAAATAAAGCTCTTGGCGGCGGATCGTTTAAGGTGTATTTATTTCCTGTAGCTATTTCTGTTAAAATTTCCAATACGCGGTTAGGGTCAGAATTGTAAGACGTTCCAATTAATACTTCAACACGTTTAGTATTGTTAGAGAGCGTCCAATTTATTAAATCATTAGAAATTAAGTTGTTATTTGGTACGACAACTTCAGCGCCATCAAACGTATTTATGCTGGAAGATCTTACTCCAATGCGGTTTACGGTTCCTAATAAGTTATTAACTTCAACCGTATCTCCAAGTAAAATAGGACGTTCAAACACTAAAATTAACCCAGACACAAAATTGGAAATAACAGTTTGTAATCCAAAACCAATCCCTAAACCTAGCGCTCCAGCCATTAAATTAAATTTACTTAAATCGACTCCCAATGCTCCGAGTGCTAATATAACTCCGAAGCCTAAAATAAAATACCTAATCACTAAAGACACCGCAGCAGGAATTCCTTTTGGAAGCTTAAGAAGTCTTAAAACACCATCGCCATCGTTTATTAAAAACGATATTAGTTTAGTTAAAGAATAGGTTAGTATTAAGGTGAAAATAAATCCTAAAACCCCTTCTAGAGTAAATGTTAAACTACCTATTTGGTAAGGTTCTGATAAGGAATAACTAATGGTTTCTTGAATAGGACTTAAAACATCTATAATGCTTAGAAAATATAAAGTCCATATTATTGTGACTACAATTCTAGAGATTTTAATAGTTTGTTTTTCTATATGAAAACGATCCATTTCTACATAAGTAGATTTTACGCCATAATGTCTATTAATTACACCTATGGCAATGCCGTTAAAAATCATAAGTAAACTATAGAAAAATGTTGTTATTATTCCGCTTTGTGTACTTATTTTTAAAGTAATGTCTGTAAGATTTGTGTAGCCTAAAATATTAGAAATAATAGAAATGACACTTAAAATGTAGATTATAGGTGTTAGACGAATTAGTAATTTTCCGAAACCATCAACTTCCAAGTTTTTTATTCTTTTGTATGGACTAGTGAATTTGTAAAGCACAATTATAACGACAATGGCTTCAAATAAAATATAAATACGATACAATCCAGACGTAAACCAAACGTAAGATTTTAAAGAGTTAAGTACAAAAAATAAAATAACAAAAAATACAATGTCTTTAAACTGCTTATGCATATATGGCCGCATAAGTGGGATTGCTGTAGCTAAAATTAATAAGGTTGTAATGTCTGAAAACAGTTTAGGTGTATTTGTAAACATAGATTTCAAAACCAACAAAGACAGAAATAGAATACAAATCTTACTTTGATGTATAATAGTTGTTCTAGCACGTGCTAAACGTTTAGTTCTTTCCTTGTATTTAAATTTAAGAAACCCTTTTTTTAATCGTAATATAAACAAGGTAATTACGCTTAAAAAAATGATGTATAATAGTATGGTTCCTTTTCTGTTTTTTAAATATTCGTAAGAGCTTGAGACGTTATTTTTAATCGATTCTACATTGTCTTTATCTTCTGGGCTTTCAGATTTTAAAGTAAAAGTGGAGTGCCATAAAGCTTCGTGACGCGGATAAAAAATGTCGTAAACATGAGAATTTTTTAATGTTTCTAGATCTTCCATTACTTGTTCGGTAACGTTAATCTGATCATTAATTTCAGTTTCAAGAATAAGATAATAGTTATTGTTGTCTATAATGAGTTCTTTAGTCTGCTTTGTCTTGTCCCAAACCTTCTTTATGGCCTCTAGAATTTCTTTTGGAGAATCGTTTTCTATGGCTTTTTTATAACTGAGTTCCCACGTTTTTTCTTTATTAATAATGTTATTAATATATCTGGAATTACGGGTTTCCTGATTGTTTACTGTAGATAGCCAACTAGATAATGTGCTTTTATATCCGTACCATTTTAGAATAAGGTTGTCAATTTTTTGAAGATTAGGACTGGCCTTAATAAAGTTTTCTAGAGTATTAGATTCCTGTAATAAAAACTGATAATGTACGGCGTGTACAGAATCTATCTTTTTAATATTTTCTGGAATCTGGACCTTTTTCTGAGTTAATTTTAGCTCGTTATTTGTGTTTTCAATTTCTTGAACAATATTAACAGAACTAATAGCTTTGGGTTTAGATGTTTGTGTAGAATCTAAATTACCGGTGACCATTTCTACCTCTGAAAGTAAGTCGGTTTGTGCTTTTGTTACATAAGATGAGAACAAAAGCAGTATACAAATTAGATATTTAAATCTGTTTGGTTGCATATTTTAATGACGATATAAATCTAAAATAGGTTATAAAATTTAAAAGACCTTATCTAAAAACGGTTTTATAGTGGTTTTATTTACAGAAATTAACTGTTGTTTGGCCAGATTTTGTATGTCTTGATCTTTGTTCTGAGACAATTTAAACTTGCCTTCCCAATGGGTAATATCAATTTCAAATCCCATAACATAATTTACAAATTGGTCCATTTTAGGATTATGAAAATCTAAAATATAAGCTTCTTCAGGTGCTTCTAAAAACGATGTCATATCTACCATAGATTGTTTAATGGCATTTTCATTTTCTATTTCTATTGCAGTACCTTGAAGGTGTACTTTTATATAGTTCCAAGTGGGTAGGGCTTCTGCGCCCATTAGACTCGGAGATATATAGCAATCTGGACCTGAGAAAATAACGGTTACTGCTGTGTTTCCTGTTAGCAGTTTAGCCTGAGGATTGTTTTTATCTATATGCCCTATAAGTTTGCCCGATTTATAAATTAAAGGCAAATGTGTAATAAAAGGCGTATTGTCTTTTATAGAAATCACTGTAGCTAAAGGGTAATGTTTAATCACTTCTATCAGGTGATTTTTATCGGAATCTTGATGTATGTTAGGCGGATAACTCAACGGTGAAATAATTTAGTTAGACGTTAAATTGGTTTAAATGATGATCTAAATGTTTGTACTGCATTTTGCCCCATTGTTCGGGTGTAAAGTAACCAAAAAGCGGATGATTTGGCCATGTTTTTACGGTAGATTTTTTAGAGAATTCTGTAATTAATAACACTAAACGTGTTTTTTCTTTATCAAAATCTTGAGGTGTGTCTATAATTAATTCTTTAGCGGTTGGTAAACCTTGTTTCCACGGTTTGTCATTATATAGTAAGGGTTTAAAAAGTTTCATTATTTGTTTCTGAAGCCATCCTGTTTTTGAAGTTAAAGTTATGTTTTCTAACGCAATGTCTAATGGTGCTTGGCAATGTTTCAGCATTTGGGACACATCCATTTTACCCCATTGTGCTGGAGTTTCTGGTGTGAGTTTATCTAATCTATCTAAAATAGATTGGGATGAGGTTGTTTCAAATAAAGAGTTCATTATCAGTTGTTTTAGTTGGTTTGGTAATTTACAATTTTTATATTTATAGTATGTCAGAAAAAAAGATTCCGTTTTCAATTAAAAATTGGTCGCAAGACGATCAGCCTAGAGAGAAGTTGCTTTATAAAGGACAAGCTGCTTTAAGCGATGCCGAATTGGTTGCTATTTTAATAGGCAGTGGCAATCGGGAAGAAAGTGCGGTAGATTTAACTAAGCGTATTTTAGGAAGTGTTGATCATAATTTAAGAGCTTTAGGGAAATTATCTATCAAACAACTCATGGCTTTTAAAGGGATTGGAGAAGCTAAAGCGATAGCTATTGCAGCAGCTATGGAATTAGGTAGACGTCGTGGAGGTGAGGAAGCTGTAAAACAAAACAAAATCACATCGTCTGCATCTGTTTTCGAAATTATGCAACCTATTCTTGGTGAATTAGCTCACGAAGAATTTTGGATTATCTATTTAAATAATTCTAATGCTATTCTACAAAAACAACAATTAAGTAAAGGCGGAATAACCGGCACTTTAGTCGATGTACGTTTAACATTAAAAATGGCTTTAGAGCTAGGTGCGACGGCACTTATTTTGGTGCATAATCATCCGTCAGGGACTTTAAAGCCTAGTGTAGCCGACAAACAAATTACTCAAAAATTAAAAACAGCAGCGTCTAGTTTAGATATTAAAGTTTTAGATCATGTGATTATAACCGAGCATTCATATTTTAGTTTTGCCGATGAAAATGAGATGTAGTATGCTTTTACTTGAGTTATCGGTATTCTTTAGTGTAAAATCATTACTTTTATTACTTTAAAATCAATGTGTGCTTCTAGTATATACCCATAAAATAACGCCACGTATAAAATTTACGTTTAAACATCTCTGTACCAGAATTCTTGGTATTCCAGTGTCGTTTACCACGACTATAGAAACGTTTATTGCTCACGACAGTTTTAAAATGTCGTATACCAGACAACCTTTAGGCAAAGAAATTTTTATAAGAAGTCACGATTTGCTATTCGAACAAGGGTTGTCAGATCCGGATTTAAACATTACCAATTGGGACGATACTAAATGTTTCTTTTTTAATGGTGATAAGAGTGCATTGCCATACGATATTTTTGCCGCTTCCTTTTATTTGTTAAGTAGATATGAAGAATATTTACCACACGTAAAAGATGAGTTTGGAAGGTATGTTGCTAAGGAAAGTCTAGCTTATAAATACAAGTTTTTAAATCAGCCCGTAGTCGATATTTGGGCTTACAAATTTAAAGCTGTTTTAGAAGCCCATTATCCGGATTACGAATTTAAAAACCGAACATACAGTATAAAACCTGTTATAGATGTACCATCGCCTTACGATTTTAGGTTAAAAGGATTAATGCGAACCATGGGTGGAACGTTTAAAGATCTCTTTGCTCTCCAATTTAAACGATTATACTATAGGTATGTGGTGCTTTTTAATTTAAAACGCGATCCGCACGATACATTCAAATACATTTTAAACAGACAAAAACAGACCAAACATCGGTTTCATTTTTTCTTTTTAATTGGCGATTATTCAACCTATGATAAGGGCATAAGCGTACATAGAAAAGATTTTGTGTCGTTAATTAAATCTGTAGCAGATTACTGTAAAGTAGGGCTTAAGGTCTCTTATTTTGCTATTGAAGATAAAGCTGTACTTAAGGAAGAGCAGCAACGTATGGAAGGGATAATTAATACCTCTTTGTTGGAATCTCGGAATTCATTTTCTAAATTAAATCTACCCGATTTATATCGGAATTTAGTCGAGTTAGAAGTTCTAGACGATTATACCATGGGTTATGTTAATGAGTTGGGATTTAGGGCAGGAACTTGTACGCCGTTTTTCTTTTACGATTTAGATTACGAAGTACAAACACCTTTACGTATAAACTCTTATCACGTTATAGATTCTGCATTATTAAGGTATTCGTCTTTTTTAGATAAAAAGGAATCGCTACAATATATTATCAATCAGGTAAAGCGAGTAAATGGCGAATTTGTGCCCATTTTTCATAATTACACATTTAGCGGATACGGCCGTTGGAAAGGTTTTAAAGAATTATTCAATATTATTTTAGACTCTACAGAAGATGACAAATAACATAACAGATGTGTTTTTCGATTTAGATCATACCCTTTGGGATTTCGAAAAAAATTCGTCCTTAACATTTCAAAAAATATTCGAAGTAAATCAATTAGACATCGATTTAAATGTGTTTTTAGATGCTTATGTTCCGGTAAATTTTAATTATTGGAGCCGTTTTAGAAAAGGAGAAGTCGATAAAGATACCTTGAGATTTGGACGATTAAATGATACATTTGTACAGTTAAAAATGCCGATAACATCAGATTTGGTGTATAAATTATCTGATGATTATATTGCTTACCTATCATCATTCAACCATTTGTTCGACGATACCATTTCTATATTAAATTATTTACAACCTAAGTACAACCTTCATATTATTACAAATGGATTTGAAGAAGTGCAAAACTCTAAATTGGCAGGCTCTAAAATCAATCAATATTTTAAAACGGTTACAAATTCTGAGCAAGCTGGTGTAAAAAAACCACATCCAGATATTTTTAATTTTGCATTACAACAAGCAAATGCTGAGGTAAATACAAGTATTATGATTGGCGATAATTTAGAAGCCGATATTCTTGGAGCTATAAATGTTGGTTTGCAAGCAATTTATTTTAATGAAATACCGTTAACAACACATCAAGATATAACTCAGATAGACAAATTAATAGATTTAAAAACCTATTTGTAAAACTTAATTACCTTTGCATAAATTATTAAACTCATGAAAAAAATATTTTTAGTATTGTTTATAAGCGTATGTTTTAGCTCTATAGCACAAACAAATTTAAATGCTTATAAATATGTAATTGTTCCAGAAACTTTCGATTTTTTAAAGAAACCAAATCTTTACCAAATGAATGCGTTAACGCAGTTTTTATTGGAAAAAGAAGGATTTGTAGCGATCATGGAAAATGAAGTAATGCCAGCAGATTTAGAAGCAAATGGCTGTTTAGCTTTACGTGTAGATGTGCTTAACGAATCGAGTTTATTTACTACCAAATTAAAAGTGTTATTAAGAGATTGTAAAAGCGCCATAGTGTTTGAATCTGATTATGGGACCACTAAAGAAAAAGATTATAAAAAGGCTTATCAGTTGGCATTAAGAAATGCATTTAAATCTTTTGAGGATGTAAATTATGAATACCAAGCTGTTGCAGTTGCTAGTACACCTGCAGTTCCTGCTCCTGCAGTAACAGAAACGGCGGTTGCTACTAAAGCAGTTGCTTCAAATGCTGTATCAGAAGTAGTCGCTCCAGTGTCTGATGTATTATATGCACAAGCCATTACTAATGGTTATCAGTTAGTAGATAGTACACCAAAAGTGGTTTACATTTTAAAAGAAACCAATATAAAAGATGTGTTCTTTGTTGAGGGTAAACAAGCCACAGTTCGTAAATCAGGTGATAAATGGGTTATCGAATTTTACGAAGGCGAAACTTTAAAACAAGAAACACTTAACGTGAAATTTTAAGGACTAATTAATATTCTAAATATTAATAACCATATTTAGCTTTCCAGCGTTGCTTTAAAAAGTTACGATCAGATTGCTCTCTAGCATTAGCACCAGGCTCATACAGCTTGGTGTTTTTTATTTCATCTGGTAAGAACTCTTGTTCAGCAAAATTATTTGCATAGCTATGGGCATATTTATAATCTTCGCCATAGCCCAATTCTTTCATAAGTTTAGTTGGTGCATTTCTTATGCCTAGTGGTACAGATAAGTCTCCTGTAGCTCTTACTAATTGTTGTGCTTTTCCAATCGCTTCGTAAGCCGAATTACTTTTAGGCGAACAAGCCAAATACGTAGTACATTGGCTTAAGGTAATTCTAGATTCCGGATATCCAATAGCAGATACCGCTTGAAAGGTGTTATTCGCAATAACCAGAGCTGTTGGATTGGCGTTACCAATATCTTCACTAGCAAGAATTAATAAGCGGCGGGCAATAAATTTAACATCTTCGCCACCTTCTATCATTCGTGCTAAATAATAGACTGCCGCATTGGGGTCGCTACCACGAATAGATTTTATAAAGGCCGATATGATATCGTAATGTTGTTCTCCAGTTTTGTCGTATCGCACCGTATTGTTCTGTACTTTTTTAAGCACAATCTCATCTGTAATTACAATATCTTCCTCTTCAAAAGTATTTACAAGAAGCTCAAAAATATTTAATAATTTTCTTCCATCACCTCCAGAAAGACGCAATAAAGCCGCTGTTTCTTCTAGTTTTATGTTCTTTTCTAATAAGAATGAATCCGTTTCCATAGCACGATGTAAGAGTGCTTCTAAATCGTTTTTATCGAATGCATTTAAAACATACACTTGGCAACGGGAGAGTAGGGCAGGAATGACTTCAAAACTTGGGTTTTCTGTGGTTGCTCCAATTAGAGTCACCCAACCTTTTTCTACAGCTTGTAATAGAGAATCTTGTTGCGATTTACTAAATCTGTGAATTTCGTCTATAAATAGAATCGGGTTTTTTGTTGTAAATAAACCTCCGCTTTGTTTTGCTTTGTCAATAACTTCACGAATATCTTTAACACCAGAATTTATGGCACTTAACGTGTAAAACGGTCTGCCGGATTGTGTAGCAACAATATTTGCTAAAGTAGTTTTACCTGTACCTGGAGGTCCCCAGAAAATCATAGATGAAATTAAGCCTTGTTTTAATTGTATACGCAATGGACCATGTGGTCCTACAAGGTGAGTTTGGCTAATATAGTCGTCTAAAGTTTCAGGACGTAAACGTTCTGCTAAAGGTGCGTTCATATTGTAAAATTACTTATTTTTTAATGTTTTTAAATATTTATCGACTGACATTTTATCATCATAGCTAAAAACGGTTTACAATTTGATTATTGAATTGAAATATAATACATGAAAAAATACGAACATTTTAAATTTTCGAACGGCGTTATTGCTTATCCGTTAGCCTTTGTGTTATTGCTTTGGTATGTGTTCTGGTTTGAAATTGAAACACATATTTTTTTTAATTCACATGGCATTTATCCGCGAACTTTATCTGGTTTACAAGGTGTCATTTTTAGTCCGTTTATACATTCAGGGATTTCTCATTTATACCATAATTCTATTCCGTTATTTGTATTAAGTGTTGCTCTGTTTTATTTTTATAGACCAATTGCTTGGAAAGTTTTAGGTTATGGTATTTTGGTATCTGGATTTTTAACTTGGTGTATAGGTAGGCCATCTTACCACATTGGCGCAAGTGGTTTAATATATGTGTTGGTAAGTTTTATTTTTTTTAAAGGTGTTTTTGCTAAACACTACAGATTGGTGGCCTTATCACTTTTAGTCGTGTTTTTATACGGAAGTATGATTTGGTATGTGTTGCCGGTACAAGAAGGTGTGTCTTGGGAAGGACATTTGTCGGGATTGATAACGGGCTTAATTTTTGCTTTGTTTTTTAAGAAGGCTATTGCTAAGCCCAAACAGTTTGCTTGGGAAAGGGAAGATTATAATGAAGATGATGATACATTCTTAAAACATTTTGATACAGATGGTAATTTTATAGAGCATAAGATTATTGAAGATTTGGAAGAAGACGAGTCAGTGAAGTCTTTAGAGCAGCAACAACATCGTCCTAAAATTGAATATCGCTATGTGTTTAAGGCGCACAAAGATGAAGATGATGAAGAAGAAGTTGCTAATTGAGAATGTATAAAAAAAAGCAAGACTGCTTTTTTAAAAGCAGTCTTGCAACAGACTAATTACATAAATAATTAAAAATTACTTTATGTTGAACTAAAGTGTGATCTTACTCAGTTCTTCCACGTATAGAAGTCTCTTTAACTTCTAAAAGTAAGTGGTCTTTATTTAAGGATTAATATCCTTCATTTTGTACCATATTAGCATTTGTGTCTATATCGTTTTGCGGAATTGGATACGCTAGTCTATAATCTCCATAGCTAATAGTAGAGGTAAAGTTTTGTTGTAAAGATGTTTTTTCAATGTCTTGACCAGTACGCATAAGATCATCAAATCTAAAACCTTCAAACATTAACTCTTTACGACGCTCGTCTATAATAGCGTCTTTGGTTATAGTTGTTAAGCCAGCTAAACCTCTGTTAGTTCTTAGTGAGTTTAATTCGCTTAAACCACCACCTGTAGATTCGTATAACGCTTCTGCATAATTTAAAATAATCTCTTCGTAACGAATAACAGGGACATTATCAGATCCATTAATATCTGGATATTTATATAGATTACGTAACAAAGTGCCTTCGTAACCTAATATATCTGCTCTTACATCGCCTTCTTCAAAAATATCGATTACCTCGTCTAGAACTTGCACGTCACCGTAGCTACCACTATCTCCTAACCTGTAAATAAAACCTAAACTGTTACTGCTTAAGTTATCTGAGCTTGTATAAGCCAGTTCGAAAATTGAATTTTGCTGACTTCCGGCAGACCATGAGCTAACGTAATTGGCTGAAGACACCATACTGTATAAACCAGAGTTAATTACGGCTTCAGATGCTGATATTGCATCATCCCACATTTCAAAATAAATGGCCACTCTAGATTCTATAGCTTTAGCAGAATATTTAGACATTGTTATTTTTGTAGAATCGTAATAGTCATCACTCATCATATCAAAGGCTGTTTGTAGGTCGGCCATAATAGCGGTAACGTTTTCAGAATAAGTCGATCTGCTTGGGTATAAATCTTCCCCTTTATATTCTGTAACATAGGCAATTCCTAAAGTCCCTCCAGTATTCATTTGTCCATATTGTTTTAATAAGTCAAAGTGAACCAATGCTCTTAATGCATAGGCTTGCCCTTGGATGTGATAACCTTCTTCTAATTCGCTAGTATCTGTAGCTAAGGCTGTAATATCTTGAGCTATAATTACGTTTGCAATCGCAATGGCCTCGTAGGCTTCGTCATAAAAATATCCTGTATTTGCATTATAGGCAAATGACGCTTCGGTGGTGAAACGACCAGAGTTTCCGTTAGAGAAACAGTTGTCTGTTCTTACTTCATTAGTAATGATGTAATCTCTACCATAGTATCCGCTTTCTGTCAAGTATTCGTAAGCACCCAACATTAATCCAGAAATATTATTTATTGAATTGATACCATCTTCAACAGACTTATTTTGCTCTAAGGAAGGGTCTAAATCTTCGGTAGTACAAGAGCCTATAGTAAATAATAGGGTGGCTACTGTTAAGATTTTATATATGTGTTTTATGTTTTTCATAGTGTATTAAAAATTAATGTTAAGACCAAGAATTATTGATTTGGTAGGTGGAGTTTCTAAACCAGTAAACCCATCAGAGTCTATTTCAGGATCATATTTTAAATAATCACTTTTAACCCAAGTATACGGGTTTGTTGCTTTAACAAAAATTCGAGCAGATTGTAAGCCTGCAATAGAATTAACGCTTTCAGGTAGGTTGTATCCAAACGTTATATCTTTAATTCTAAAGAAATCTCCATCGTATAAAAATTTACTATTTTGTTGCCATGCTGTGGTTGCATATCTCATTTTACCAAAACGTGCTTCGTCTCCAGGTTCTTGCCATCTGTCTAAAATAGCGTCTACTCCTTGATAGTATAAGGTGGTAAATAAATCCGTTCCGTTAGTGTATCTCGCCCAGTCTTCGTAAACTTTATGTCCGCCAGCATAATAAGAAGACACATTTAAAAAGAAATTATATGCTTCTATGTTTACATAAATTCCTGCAGTAATTGTTGGTAAAGCACTTCCGCCTTGCCAAGCTTGATTAGCGGCATTATAATCATTAGTAGTTTCACTTCCTTTGCCATCTATGTAATATAATTCATCACCCGTTTCGGTGTCTACACCTGCCGATGTAACCATATACCAGCCATATGCTGGATGACCAGATTCTACTCTTTGAGTTGTTCCGCTAATTACAGTTTCTTCTCCCGAGTTGTCTTCGTACATTTTTAGAACTTCATTTTCGTTAGTGGCTAAGTTTCCTCCAAAAGAAATGCTTACTTTTTCTGAACGATAAACATCTGCATTTAATTCAAATTCAAATCCTTTGTTTTCCATTTCCCCAACATTCGCAATTTGCGAAGAGAAACCAGAAGTATACGGTAAGTTAACATTAAGAAGCATGTCTTCTGTAACTCTTCTATAGTAAGTCAGGTTCGTTGTAATTCTATTATTAAAAAAACCTAAATCTATACCAAGATCTAAAGATTTAGACGTTTCCCAAGATAGTCCATCTGCTCCAAAAGTATCTAAGTAAATGGCAGAGGTTCCGTTGTAATCTCCATCATATCCAAGAAGGGATTGGTATTGGTTAATAGAAATATTAGCATTACCTGTTAAACCATAAGATCCTCTTAATTTTAAGGTGCTTAACCACGAAGAATTTGCTAAAAAGGCTTCTTTTTGCATGTTATAAGCTGCTCCCACAGACCAGAAAGTTCCCCATCTATCAGACGCATCAAATCTTGAGTTTCCTTCTCTACGAATGGTTCCGTCTAAAACATATTTTCCTTGGTAACCACTATAGTGCATTAATCCTGTGTATGAAGCTACTGCCCAATCCGTAAAATAAGAATTCGCTGTAGTAGGTGTACCTGCAGAGTTTAGATTTGTTAAGCCATCATCAGCAAAGTTTTCAGCATCAGCTTCTAAATAATTATATCTGTTTTTCTGAAATTCTTGTAACGCTTTAAAGTTTAAACTATGGTCGTCATTAATATTTAGTAAGTAATCTAAATTGTTTTGGAACACATAATTAGTTCTTGTGCTATTAGACTGCCATCCATAACCATTTGTAGAGGCACCATCTCCGTCTACTCGGTTACGATATCTCTTGTAGTTATATAATTGTAAGTCTATAGCAACAGTCGTGTTAAATGTTAGGTTAGGTATTGGTAATTCCCAGTTTAATGAGTTGTTAGATGTAATTCTTGTAAATTTAGAATCGTCTATATCTTCTTGTGCAATCCAAAGTGGATTTGGTAGTGAAGTATCTAAATTTATATTTCCTGCATCATCATAAGGTTGATCTGTAGGAGGCATAAAGAATTTAACGGCTCTAGGTGAAGAAAAATAAGCACTCGTTTCTAATAAACCATCTTGATAAGAATACGACCCTGAGTTTCTTGTAGTAAATGTAATTTTGTCTGAGAAATCTTTAGATAAATTTACTTGACCAGTGAATCTTTGAAAATCAGATCCAATTACTGTAGCTTCTTGGTCATAATACCCTAATGATGTAAAGAAGTTGTAGGTCTCATCTCCACCACTGGCAGAAATATTGTATTCCATTAAAGGAGCATCTTTATTTGTAATAACATCTTCCCAGTTTGCCTCTGGACGTCCAGCAGCATTCCAAGCTGTATATACACCACCATCTAAATTATTAGCTTCACTAAAAGCTTGTGCGCCTGCTAAGTCAAAACCATAAGATTCTCCGTAAGTATTAAAAACACCCTCGTAGTATAACGTTTCTCTTTCTGCCCCAGTTAATACTTGTGGTCCATCTACAGCATCGTTAGAAAATCCGTAAGAAGAATTAAAGTTGAAGGTTGTTTTTCCAGATTTTCCATTTTTAGTTGTAATTACAATTACACCATTTGTTCCACGTGCACCATAGGCAGCCGTAGCTGAAGCATCTTTTAATACGGTTATACTTTCTACGTTGTTAGAGTTAATAGAAGCAAGAGGAGAAAATGTAGATCCAGAAGTGGTGCTATTGGCAGCTGTACTAGAAACCGGTACACCATCTATAACATATAATGGATCATTTCCAGCAGTTAGAGAACTTCTACCTCTAATTCTAATATCTGAAGTAGATCCAGGAGTACCAGAGTTTACGTTAAAGGTTAAACCAGCTACTTTTCCTTGAAGTACTTGGTCTATGGTTGAAACAGGAACTTGTTCAAAATCTTCATTGTTTAATTGCACTGTAGATCCCGTAAGTTCTGTTCGACTAGTTTTAGTATACCCCATTAATACTATTTCGTCTAAAGCAGAAGCGTCCTCTTCTAAAGTAACGTTAATGGTGTTAGAAGTACCCACTATTTTTTCTTGGGGTTTGTACCCCACAAAACTGAATATAATAGTTTGTCCAGGTGAAGCTAAAATGGAATAGTTTCCATCGAAGTCTGAAGATGTTCCAGATGTAGATCCTTTAACCATGATGGATGTGCCGGGTAATGGTAAATCATCTGGTCCTGTTATCGAACCTGTAATTGTTTTTTGTTGTGCATATGTAAAATGCATAAAGAACAGTAGAAGTGTTAAAACTCCGCAAGCTTTTTTTTTCATATGATTATAGTTGAATTAGGTTGTATCTAAAATCATAATTTTTTGTTAATAATACAAGGTGTTGTATTTGTTAGTTTTTGTAATTTGTGATTTTTAATGAATTATTATATTAAGATGTTGTTTTTGTTTAAATATAAAATATCTTATATGTTAAATTATTGATTTATCAATATTTTGACATGTTATTTTGCTGATTTTAAGTGTTAACTGAAATTTTAATGAATTTTAGTGTCAATCTTTAAGACGATATTGAAAAAAGACGTGCTTTAAGCAAGCTTTGTATGACTAATTTTACGTTTAATGCCTTTTGAAAATTTTATAATGTATAGGAAAAGGAAGAATATAGGGGCGGTGTTATGTAAAGCATTGAAGTATTAACACATGAAGTTTTATGGCGGGAAGTTTGCTAATTTATTACAAAATGGATTTTATTTAATACAGTACATATAGTGGGGCCGTGTTTATAAGCATTCACCATGTATAAGTCAATTATATTCTATTTTAAAATCTGTAGTGTATTACCTTTTGAGTTAAAAAATAAAAGCATAAAAAAACCACCTCAAAAAGAGGTGGTTTAAGTATTTAATGACTAATTAAATATTACTTGGGATCGAAATCAGTAGATTCTAACGAGCTATAGTTTTCTCCTCCTGAGACTTCTGTTGAGCCTCGTACAGTTATTTTTAGAAACCGCTAATAAGCTTAGTTCGTATTTATAACTGTTTGTTATAATTGTTATACTCACATTAAAAGTGATGCCTAGTTTTGGTCAGCGTCAGTCATGTAAGGGTTAGCATCAATTTCTGATTGAGGAATTTTGTGAATCCAGTCATCATTTACTGATGGTTTATCTTGTATGAAACCATCTCCGTAAAGTGTAAATGAAGCACCAGAGTTAGTTTGGTCTATACCTTCATCCCATCTTAAGTTATCGTGGTAACTAAATCCTTCACCCCATAACTCAACACGTCTTTGCCATTTAATTTCATCCATTAAAGACGCTTGATCTGTAAATGCTGTTTTATCAAAAGCGCTATCTCTAGCAGAACCTAAAACATCTAATGCGTCTTGTGCTCCTGCAACATCATTTAACATGGCTTTTGCTTCAGCTTCAATAAGAACCATTTCTGCAGATCTCATATAGATAACATCATCTGGATCGATAGAACCTGGATTCTTTTGTTGAAACTTCACATTCATGTAAGGGTGTGTGTTATGAGCAGTTGTAGCGCCATATTTTTCGATGATCTCAGACCAAGCAGCCCAGAAATCTTCTTCATTATCATAATTAGGATCCGTTTCATAACTTCCTCCTTGGTCGTTAGACGCTGCAGAGTTAGTGTTAGGTGCTAAAGGTAACCATGCTTGGTTTCTGTAATCTGTGTCAGGAATTCTGTCGTATAATTCCTTACTAATTAATTTTGGATTACTTCTGTTTAAACTTCCGTTGAATGCAAATGCAATAAAGTAGAAGTATGATTGGAAGTAGTTTGTTTCAGTGTCAATAACTTGTCCACCCCAAATAACTTCAGATAAATCATAAGAGTTAAATCCAGATAACCAATCAGATTCGCTTAATAATGGATAACCATCTCTTGCTAAAGCAGCACTTTCTGCAGCAGTAGCCCAATCTCCTTTAGATAAAGCTATACGCGCTTTAATACCGTAAGCAGCATTTAAAGAGATGTTTGATTTGTTATCTGCAGCACTCGCATTTTGTAAATAAGAAACAGCAGCATTAATGTCGCTTTCCATTTGTACATATACTTGTTCTACAGTTCCACGAGGACCTCCTTCGTAAGGTGCACCTGCTTCAGTTAAAACAGGAACTCCAGGATCTGATGATGGTGTACCATAGATATATCCTCTAGAGAAACTAGTTACTAATCTTAAATATGCCCAAGCACGGTAAGCGTAAGACTGACCTAAGATTTTATTTAAATCTTCTGTTTCTGTAAAATCACTTTCTGCAACTTTATTGATAATTGTGTTTGCCGTTTCTACAAAGTGGTAACGTTGAAACCATAAGTTAAAATTTGTAGTAGAACTTGGGTTTGTATGACTAGTCCATTTTAAATCAGAAGTCATCCAACCATTACCTGGCGATGAATGAATAGCGTTTCCTCCAATCGCATCAAAAGATGGGATAAAGTAACTCTCTCCAGATCTACTAGAAGTAGCGCCTTCTAAAACGTTTTGACCGTACATCATTCTATGAAGCCCATTTAAAATAAGGTCCATATTTTCTGTACTTGAAAGTGCTGCCTCTTCTGATATTGAATCTGTAGGTACAGTGTCAAGATAATCTTCACTACAGCCTACGATTACTACCATTGACATGGCAAGTAGTAATAATATTTTTTTTCGTATCATTTTGTGTATGTTTTAATTTAGAATTATATAATTTAAAAAGCGACGTTTAATCCAATCGAGATTACTCTGTTTGGGTTATAGTCATTTCCAGAAGGTGTTCCTGCAAGATTGTATTGAGGGTTTAATCCTTCTCTCTCAGCAAACATAAATAAGTTTTCTCCTGTTACAAATAATCTTAATTTATCTAATCCTATTTTATCGATAGTATTATTACTTAAGCTATAAGCTAAATTTACATTTCTAATAGATAAGTAAGACGCATCTGTTAACCATCTTGATGATAAGCTAGGCGATAAATCTGTGTTTGAGTTCTCTAAACGTGGTACGTCTGTAATGTCTCCTGGATTTTTCCATGCTTTAAGTGCATCTGGATGTAAAGATGCTCCGTAGGTTCCTGAGTGCATCATATCTGCATAACCATAATCTAAAATATCTCCTCCGATTTGGTAAGATAATAATACGTTAAGTTCAAAGTTTTTGTAGCTAAAGCTGTTAGAGATAGAACCAATTAAATCTGGTACTGCAGTAGCACCTACATAACCTTTACCAGCATCTGCCCAACTATTAGTTGTAGCATGAGTACCATCTTCGTTTAATACAGCAACACCTACTTCGTCACCTACTTCTTCGTACATGTAGAATAATGCGTCTCCATTACTAGAGTCTACACCTGCATAATCGTATAAGTAGAAATCAAATCTAGAACGTCCAGCTTCCCAACGTTTAGAACCATCAATAAAAGGGTCTGGAAGGAATGTAATTTCATTTTTTAAAGTAGAAGCTTGTAAGCCTAAGTTCCAAGAGAATTTATCTGATTGTACTATGGCTGCATTTATGCTAATTTCAAAACCTTCGTTATATAAATCACCTATGTTATCTGGAGCTTCAATTTGTCCTTCTGAAGCAGGGATTGGCACGTTATATAAAAGATCTGAAGTTGTTTTCTTGTAATACTCAAAAGAACCAGATATACGGTTGTTAAATAAACCATATTCTAAAGCAACATCATAACTATCTAAAGATTCCCACTGTAAATCTGCATTTCCAGTTGTGTCCCAATAAATACCAGGCTCACCTGCGTTAGAGTAAATAGCATATAATGGTTGAGAGATGTAGTAAGATCCTAATTGGTCATTACCAACTTCACCGTAAGAAGCTCTTAATTTTAAGCTATTAAAAACAGAGTTTTGCATAAAGTCTTCTTGGTCTATTCTCCAAGCCCCACCTACAGAGTAAAAAGTACCCCATTTGTTATTTGTAAATACAGAAGATCCATCTCTTCTTACAGAAGCACTTAAGTAATATTTATTACCAAAGTCGTAGTTTAGTCTCGCTAAATAACCTTCTAATTTATAGTCAGTACTACTACCTGAGGCATCTAACACTACAGAGAAGTTATCTAATTCATAAATTCCTGTTGCAGTTTGTGTGCTTTTAAAAGCTCTGTTTGAAGAATAGTTTCTACTAAAACTTTCATGACCTGCAGTTAAATCAAAATTATGCTCACCAAACGATTTGTTGTAAGATATAATTTGATTAAAGTTTTCTGTAGTTCTTTGGTATCTGTTGTCATCGAATCTACCTGTTGGAGCACCATCACCAACTTCTGCATTTTCGTAACTTTGGTTTACACCATCTTGGTAATCTTGACCATATATAAAGCTAACTTTAAGTCCGTCTAAAGGTTTAAAGTCTGCATTAAATCTGTATCCGTAATTGTCTGTAGTTGTAAGTTCATTATTTAAAATTGCTTCTTCTAATGCATTACGTCCTACACTTGTTGGTCTAGATGGTATGCCTAAAGATGCAACACTTTCACCACGATCCCAAATTACATCTCCTGATTCATCTCTTAAAATAGCACCTGTAGTAGGGTCTAATAAATACGGAGAATAAATAGATCCCATGTTTTTAGCAAAAGCAAATACGTTTGCTACAGATGTACCTCTAGAAGGAGGTCCATGAGACTTTTCGTTAGAGATATTAATATTACCACCTAAAGATAACCAGTCTGCAGCATCAAAAGTACCGCTTAATCGGCTAGTTACTCTTTTATAGTCACTTTCTATAACATATCCTTTTTCGTCTAAGTTAGACACAGATAAAAATACTGAGTGTTTTTCACCCCCACCAGATACGTTAATAGAGTTACTAGATCTAGATCCAGTTCTTTCTAAAGCACCGTACCAATCTAAGTCTTCTGCGATAATTTGTGCGTTAGGGTTAAAGTTTCCATTAACATCTACAATCTCGTCGTTAGCAACATTAAAAGGATTACGTCCTAAACGGTTGTAAATAGATGCCGAAGCTTCTATTGCAGCAGCTTCGTCACCACCTAAAGCATTCTTGTAAGATTGCCACATTAATTCGTAGTACTCTCCTGGATTAACAGCATCGTATTCGTTAATACCTTTTGTAATTACACCGTATTGGCTAGTTGCATTTACTGTAATTCCGCTACCTCTTTTACCTTTTTTAGTTGTAATGATTACAACACCATTTGCAGCACGAGATCCGTAAAGTGACGTTGAAGCCGCATCTTTAAGAACCGTCATAGATTCTATATCGTCTTGGTTTAATGTTCCTAAACCACCTTCAAAAGCAATACCATCTACAATAAAAAGTGGATCTGTATTACCATTTAAAGTACCAACACCTCTAATTACAATACTAGGAGAAGATCCTGGTTGTCCAGAAGATGATAAGAATTGTACTCCTGTAACTTTACCTTCGATTGCTCCAATAGGAGAACTTAACGGACGTAAGTCTAAATCTTTAGTACTTACAACTCCTGCAGATCCTGTAAAAGCTTCTTTTGTTGTAGTACCATAAGCAACAACAACAACTTCTTCAAGAGATGTTGCATCTTCTTTTAATACAACATCTATGGTATTAGACATACCTAGTGTAATTTCTTGAGAAATAAATCCCATGAAACTATATTTTAATTTGCTGCCCGCACTGGCTTTAATAGTATAGTTACCATCAAAATCTGTAGAGGTTCCAGATGATGTTCCTACAACTGAAATAGTAGTTCCTGGTAACGGTAATCCGTCTTCTCCGGTAACCGTACCTGAAACTGTTTTTTCTTGTGCAAACGTTAATTGCACAACAAACGCTAGAAATAGCGTTAGAATACCACGTAACTTTGTTTTCATGTTTATTTTTAATTTGAATTAGTCTAATGGTGAAAATCATAATTATTTGTTAATAACACAATAATATTTAACTAAAAATTAAGGTTTATGTTGCTTTTTGCAGAATAACTAAAAAGTCTTGAGTTTTTAATGTATAATAAGGTAAACTGTTGATATTTTTTATAACTTAATAAAGAAACATCCTTTGTTATAACCGAAACGACGCAGATTTTTCGCGTTTTTTGCTTAAAACGGATGCAATTGTCTGTTTATTTAACACGTTTTTATGTGTAAAACGTCAGTTTTTGGATTATTCGGCTTTTAAGTTAACGATTAGTTAACAATAATACACAAAATTAATGTTGTGATTAGTTGAGAAAAAGCTTGTATTTACTGATGCTTTGGTCTGAATTGCGCTCTAAAAATGCTAGAATATGTTTAGGGTTTTTAGAATTATGAAACATGCATTTTTGAAAATTAGTTGCTTTTTATTGTAGGAAGATTGAAAATTTAAAAAAAGACTTTATTGCACAGTTAATGCCGATTTAATTTACGGGCAGTTTGGAATAGTATTTTGTCAGGTTATACAGTCAAACTTTTTTCTTCTTTAATTTGTATAAAGACTGAATCTTTTGATATATAGAGTCGGTTTTTTTATAAAATGAAGTTGAACCAATTTTATAAAGTCACTGAGGTTTTATTTTCTGAATGAGTATTATAAATAGTTCCTTATTTTAACAATGCTTAATTGTAATGCATAAACATTAAAAATAGATTTATAGAATGTAGTAGTGTATTTTTATGAGAGTAGGAGAGAAGTCTACCTACTAGCGACGTTGTCTTAACGCTTCATATAAAAAGGCACCACAAGCAACAGATACATTTAGCGATCCAATTTCTCCTAATAAAGGTAGTTTTGCTTTTGCGTCTACTAATTTTAATACTGAAGGATTTATACCTTTACCTTCTGATCCCATAATTATTGCGCAAGGTTCTGTAAAAGAAACATCGTACATTAAGTCTTCTGTTTTTTCTGTGGCAGCGATAACTTTTATACCAGACGCTTGCATGTAAAACATGGCATCTTTAATATGGTCTACTTTACAAATGGGCATTTTAAATACTGCACCAGCACTTGTCTTAATGGTGTCTCCATTAACAGGAGCTCCACCTTTTTTCTGAATAATTATACCATCTACACCTGTGCATTCTGCAGTACGAATAATAGCTCCAAAATTTCTAACATCGCTTAATTGATCTAGCAAAAGAAATAGTGGTGTTTTTCCAGATTCGGTGACTTTAGTAACTAACTCTTCAATATCCCAAAATGTGATTGGAGCAATTTGTGCGACTACACCTTGATGATTTTTAGAAGTAAGTTTATTTAATTTTTCTACAGGAACATAAGAGAAGTTTATACGTTGTTTACGTAATACACTTTCTAGTTCATGAGATAATTCTCCTTTCAATCCTTTTTGAACAAATACCTTGTCGATATTTTCTCCAGATTGAATAGCTTCTATTACCGCACGAATACCAAAAATTTGAGTCTCTTTTTCCATGCACCAAAAGTACAATAAATTATGTATTTGCAATTAAAAATATTGGGCATAAAAAAACCACTTCAAAAAAAGTGGTTCTGTAATGATAAAAAAACAGCCGACTAATAATACTATTAGTCGGCTGCTTATAAAATAAACTCTTATTAGAATGAGTAACTAATTAGTTAACATCCCAGAATAACTTTGTTGTTTGTGCATCTCCACCAATAGCAGTAGAAGCAGCAGACCAGTTAGATTCATTTAAGTTTTGCTCGTTTACAGGGTAAGTGTAACGTGTTGGAACTGGATTTCCTGTGTTAACTGGTAAGTTAAATTCAGGAGCATCGTAAGTTCTCCAAGCTGTCCAGCTTTCAAAACCTCTATTATACATTGCTAACCACATTTGTGTACCAATAGATGTTTTCCAATCAGAAGCATCGTAAGCAACATCTGGTTGTGCTAAATAAGCATCTACACCATCAACTCCCCAGTCATCGAAATTAGCTGTAATTGCAGTATTGTAGAAATTTTCAGCAGTATCACCTACAGAAAAACCTCTTTGTGCTGCATCAGCTAAGAAGAAAGATACCTCAGAGAAATCTAATAATACTCCTCTAAATTCAGGGTCGTACATGTCGTCTCCAATATGTGTGTATAAAGAATATGTGTTGTTATCTCCGTAAGGTCCTCCTTCGTAAACACCAGAACCTAAGTTGTCATCGAAAAATACAGAACGTCTAGGATCATCTAAGTCGTTCATGAAATCTACGATAGTGTTAGCAGCAACAAAATCTGAACGTCCAGATTCAACTAAATCTTCCCATAAAGGGTTTGTATTAGGGCTAGTTGCTGTGTAAGCGATAGTTGCGTTATCTGCGTTAGATGTAAATACACCTGCAGCTACTGCAGATTCTATAGCCGTTTGAGCTGTTGCAGACATTCCAGGAGCATCTACAATACGAGAACCTATTCTTAATTTTAAAGAGTTAGCAAATTTAGACCAAGCAGAAACATCTCCGCTGTAAATGTTGTCTAAACTAAAACCAGTTCCAGATAAGTCAGCTATTGCTGAATTAAGACGAGAGATTAAATCTTCGTAAATAGTTGCAGCATCATCATATACTGGTAAAGGGTAAGTTGTAGCATCTAAAGCTTGAGTATAAGGAATATCTCCAAATGTATCAACTAGTTGTTGCCAAGTATACACTTCTAAAATTTCGATTTGAGCAACTTGAGTTGCCATATCTTCAGCAGATAATTCTGTATCAGCTTCAGTGTATTCTTTAGCTGTTTTTAAATCTAAAAGGACATCTCTATATAACTCAGACCAATGGTATTGAGGAATTGTTCTTCCCGTTAAGTCGTAGTTAGACTCATCGATATAGGTTGTTTCTGTCCAGTTTTGAGCAAGTAGTCTGAAAACATTTACGTTAACACTGGTACTTGTCATTTGGTCGAATAAACTTACAGTAGCAGAATTGAAAAGAAAAGACGCTTCTACTTGTGTTGGGTTTTTAGGATCTTCGTTATAACTTTCGTATTTCTCATCAGACATACAAGATGCAAGAAGTACAAAAGAAATTGCTGTAATAAATATTTTTTTCATGATTTTTTCTTGTTTTAGAACTGTAATTTAACACTTGCACCAACTTCTCTAATACTTGGGTATGCACCAGATTGGTATCCTTGAGCATTACCAGAACTTAATCCTGCTTCAGGATCTGAGTAAGGTACGCTCTTGTCAATAATCCACAAGTTTCTACCGATTACAGAGAAAGTAACTCCTGTAAATGGTAATCTGTCTAAATCTTTTAAGCTATAGCTAAAAGTTGCTTCTCTAAGTTTAACATAACCAGCATCGTAAACGTGTTGTGAATTTGCTGCTCTAGCATATCCCCAAGGGTTAGCATACGTGTTAGCTTCTGCTCTTACAGTGTTTACAGAACCATCTGCTTGCACACCTGGTAAAATAACTCCACCACCATCAGCTACAGAGTTTCTTACTGGGTTTCCTAAATCGTTTGTTCCTGCAGTAAAGTCATAAAGACCTGTTGCATAACCATACCAAGTATCAAGAGAGAAAACATCTCCACCTTTTTGCATGTCGATTAAGAAACTTAAGTTAAAGTTTTTGTAAGTAAAAGAGTTATATAAACCAGCTTTCCAGTCAGCGTTAATATCTCCAATTACATTGTTACTTGTACTTGTTCTAACGTAATATCCGTTAGTTCCTACTATTGGTTCTCCGTTTTCATTGTATGTTAAATCTGTACCTCTAATTGTACCGTAAGCTTCTCCTGGAGTTGCGTTAATACTAACACCACCTTGGAAAGAAGCTAATTCTAAATTGTCAATACCGTCTGTTAATTCTTCTACTAAACTTTCGTTTTTAGACCAGTTAACATTCATATCCCAAGTAAAGTTTTCTGTACGTATAGGAGTTACATTTAATGTTACTTCCCAACCTTTGTTAGAAATTGTTCCTGCATTAAGTAATGCTGAAGTATATCCTGTAGAGTTAGATAATGGTACACTTGTAATTTGGTTTTCGTTAAGTGCATCGTAATATGTTACATCAAAACCAAAACGTTTTTGAAAGAATTGCATTTCTAAACCAATTTCCCAGTTTGTTTGTTCTTCAGGTAATAAATCTGGATTTGATTTTGCACTAGGGTTAGTTGCGATACCACCGTTAAATGGTGTTCCAATTGCGTACGTATTAAATACATTGTAAGCATCTGTATCGTTACCTACTTTACCGTAGTTACCTCTTAATTTACCAAATGATAACCAATCTGCTTCTAATAACTGAGAGAATATTAAAGATCCAGTTGCAGACCAATAATCATAACGGTTGTTGTCTATTGGTAAAGAAGAAGAACGGTCTGTTCTATATGTTCCTTCAATAAAGGCAAAGTTATCGTAACCTAAACTTGCTTGAACGTATTCACCATCTACAACTTTAGTTGCATCATATTCAGAAGGTGCTTCAATAGAGTTTACACTATTAGATAAAGCATAAAGACCTGCAAGGTTTAAACCTCCATTTGTTACGGCATAAATGCTATTCGTATTGTTTTGTCTTAAGTTAAAACCAGCAATACCAGAAAGGTTTATTTTTTCTGTTAAATCTTTATTGAAAGATAACATTAAATCGTAGTTGTATTCAGATACATTTCTGTTGTAACGAGAGTATTCAGATACATCTACAGAACCTACTGCGATTCTTTCTTCTTGTAATTCAGAATAAGTATCAAAAGTAAAACGACCTAAAACACTTAACCAATCTGTAATTTCATAATCTAAAACTACATTACCCCAATATCTGTTACGCGTGTCAGTTTCGTAGTTCTCGTAACGTGTCCAGTAAAAGTTATCTGAGTAGATAGGAGAGGTGTCTGAAACACTGTTAGAATTCCAAGTTATGTTTTCACCTGTACTAAAGTAAGCATCTTTTTGCTCTTTTAAATCAACGTTCATTTGGAACCATTGTCTAAACTGTTGCATTGGGTTTTTAGAATCGTAACCTGTTCCGTAACGTCCTTTACCATCTGTTTTACTAAAGTTAAAGCTTGTAGAAGCAGTAAGTTTTTCTGTTAAATTTAAAGATCCGTTAAAAGAAATGTTGTTTCTTTTAATTGAAGAGTTAGGTAAGTTACCTTCCTGCATCATGTTTGTATAACCTAAACGGAAAGTTCCTTTTTCGTTACCACCAGTTAAATCAACAGAATTGATTAAAGTAGAAGATGTTGTCCAAACTGTGTTAGGATCATTTTCTGCAGCAACCCATGGTGTAGCTTGTTGGTAAGTATCTAATCCAGGATAGATAGAGTTCCATTGGTAGATTAATCTGTCTGGATCAAACTCAGCACCGTAAGATGCATCTTCTGTAAATACAACAGTTTCATCAAGAATACCATCTCCATTTACATCTACTAAGTCAAAATATCCATCACTACTAGAGTAATATGCACCGTAACCAGCACCATATTTTTTCTGGTAAGTTGGTAATGTTTCTTTATCTGGTGTACCTACAGTAACACTAGAGTTAATAGTAACACCAATACCTTTTTGTTTTTTACCTTTTTTAGTTGTAATCATAATTACACCATTCGATGCTCTAGAACCATATAATGCAGATGCAGCAGCACCTTTTAATACGTTAATAGACTCAATATCGTCTGGGTTAATGTCAGATGCAGCGTTACCATAATCGTAACCACCACCACCGGCTTGTTGCGTTGAAGAGTTAGAGTTTCCGTTATCAATTGGAATACCATCTACAACAAATAAAGCTTGGTTGTTTCCAGCAACAGAACTGTTACCACGTATTACTACGTTTGTAGAACCACCAATAGTACCTGAAGGTTTAATGTTTAAACCTGCAACTTTACCTGATAAAGAGTTAACGAAGTTTTGAGCTTTAACCTTAGAAACGGCTTCACCATCTACTTCTTGACTCGCATACCCTAAAGATTTTTTCTCTCTCGAGATACCTAAGGCAGTTACAACAACTTCATCAAGTTGTGCTAAATCTTCTTCTAAAGTCACATCGATAGTTGTAGAAGCTCCTACAGTTACGGTTTTCGTCTTATATCCCATAAAAGAATAAGATAAGATTTCGCCCGTAGCACTTGTAATGGAGTATTTACCATCAAAATCTGTTTGGGTTCCATTTGTAGTACCCTTTACTATAATGTTAACTCCTGGAAGAGGTAAACCGTTTGGGTCTGAAACGGTCCCTGAAATTGCCTTCTCTTGTGCAAACGTAATTTGCACGACAAACGCTAGGAATAGCGTTAGAATTCCACTAAACTTTGTTTTCATTTTATTTTATTTGAATTAGTCAATGACCAAATTCATAATTAATAGTTAATAAAACAATAATAATAACTTAAAGTTTGGATGTTTTTGTGTTTTTTGAGGAATATCTAATATTTCGAGTATAAATAATAAATATTTAAGTGATTTCTCAATGAATTTTTAAATTGATAATATTTTAAGAGTTCCAAACCCCCCGTTTTATGGTGTTTATTATTCGTTTTAGCCTTTTTTGACACGGTTGTCATTCTTTTTCGACCCCATTTTGGCTGCAAGATGTCTAATTGTAACATTTTTATGTGATTTGCTTAACCTTAAATTAACATTTCTAAGGTGTTTTTTAGTGTTTTTAAGCACAAAAAATCAAAGTTGAATAATATTGGTTTGCAGGTCTGTTTTTTGATCGTTTTTGGGGTTTTAAATGTGCTCGGATTTTTGAGTTTATTTAGGCTATTTTATATACTTAATTTTGAGTGATTAATTTGTCTTAAAAATAGGTGTTTTTGAATTTCTTAACCAAGAATAGGAATGAGGTTGTTGCCCTTGGTTTTTTGTTTTAAATGTAGATATAAAAAAAACCACCTTGTTAAAGGTGGTTTTATCATATTTAAATATGGCTTTTAATTAGTACGCTTGTACTGTATAAATGTAACCATCTTCAATAGTTATAGTAGCAATTGCATAAGTTCCAGAAGTAGAATCTGTATTATATGCATTTAATGTTATAGAACCTGTCACTGAATCAAAGTAATCTTGGCTCCAAGAGAATGTAATTGGTACATCTATTCCTCCTTCATATACATATAATGGGTTGTCGTATAAATCTACAACTACATAGTAAAATCCATCAGGTAAACCTGACAATGTAGCTGACTCTGGACAAGATCCTGTTGCTGCATTATAAAATCCTACATCAGTTAGAGTTTCATCATAAATAAGAATATCAAAATCCATAGCACAGAAATCTAATACTAAATCTGCTCCAGTACCTACAGATCCGGTGAAAGAACCTTCCCAAGTTAATTGGAAATCAAGTTGATCATTAATGTAGTCGTCATCAATTGTAATATCAATTGAGTAATCGTTAATGTTTAGGTTCGCTCTAGATTTAGCAGTTAATTCTAAAGTTTCAGTACCTTCTACATAAGCGTTACTAAATACAGTAATGTAACCCGTTCCTGTTGTGTTACCTGGACTTACAGTAATAGATGATGTTTCGTAATCTTCGCTATCTGCTTCACCACCTGTTTGAATTAAATCAATAATAGTAGTTGCTGTTACAGCTTCGTTAAGTGTTACAGTATAAGGAATGGTGTAATCACCAGATGTGTGAATATCAGATTCGCTTACCGTATAAGATTGTGATGCTGAAGATACCGTTGCTCCAACATTAGTATATTCTATTAGTGATTCTCCTGTATGGTCGTCTCCATCTTCACAAGATGTAAACACTATACCTGATAAAGCCAATAGACAAAAAGTTTTATATATGTTTTTCATAATTTATATGTTAAAGTTTTAATTCTACTATGAATTATTTTCTTACGTATGTAGACGTATATGCACCAACACCAAAGAACGCATCGTTGTGTGTCATTTGTAGTATTCCTGTTTCTTGATCCCAAGTTCCGCCAGTAATACATCCAATACCATAATCTCCACCTTCACAATAGTCAGGTCCTCCTGCAGTTGTAGAAGCATCAACTATACCTCCACAAGACACTGCAAAACTACCAAAGTTTTGTAAAGTTGTGTTTGTTGTACAATATTGTAATAAACCACCATCTGCTGTTGAAGCGTACCATGTACCATCAGAATTTTGTGAAATTTCAACTTCTACTTCACTACCACAAACAGAGTTTGTCATGGTGTAAGTTCCGTTTAAATCGTAAGAACAGTTAATAGCTAAAAGAAAACGTCCCATACTTGTGTTGTATGTATATACAGATCCGTCTGTTTTAACCACTTTAATAATGAAGCTAAAAGAATCTCCAATTCTTAAATCTGCAACATCTAATCCTGTTCCATCTACAAATTCTTCAATAGTAGTATATTCTACACTAAAAGGTAAACTTTCTGAAGATCCGATTAAAATTTCTTCACCACCATTAAGCGACTTGTAAGCTTGAATACTTTCTACACCTTGAGAAAAATCTCCAGATTGCTTAGTAACCACTAATGTTAAATAACTTTCAGAGAATTCAATAGAAGCTTCGTCTAATTCTTTTCCTGATTCTGGAGAACCTAATAGTGCGCCAGATGAGTAGTTAGATACATTAACAAGAACACCTGCTTCTCCTTCTGTTTCTACTACAGTGTCTGTATCAGTTTCCTGACATGATGTAAAACTAAGTACACTTAGCATTACAAAACATATATATAATAAATTTTTCATTTTTTTCATTTTAAATTAATTTTGCCACCAAAGTTCTGTTACTAAAGTATCTCCACCAATTGCATCTGCTGCAGCTGTGTAATTTGCATTATTAAGAGATTGTTCTGCTCCAGGATAATTATAACGAGATGGAATACTAGGTTGTACAGCATCAATTGCTAATGGTAATTCTGGGTAACCTGTTCTTAAGTATTCTGCCCAAGATTCATTTCCTTGCATATATAATGCAACCCATTCTTGCTCTGCTATTTGTTTTAAACCTGTTGCTCCTCCGCTATAGAATAACGATAAGCTACCTGTAGATACTCCATTGTCTAAACAAGACGCTGTAATTCCTTCAGCATAATATGTACTTGCTTCACCAGAAATATATCCTTTTTCAGCAGCTTCAGCCATTAATAGTTTTAGTTGAGCATAGCTCATAAAGTAAGCTGGTTGCGTTGCTTCTAAGTATTTTTCACCAATTAAAGACACGTTGTTAGAGTCTCCGTAAATAGTTTCTCCAACATTAGCGATTCCTGCAGGTTTACCAACATATCCATTTCCAGATCCGTTTCCGCCAACTTCTTGAGCGTATACAGCAAGTCTTGGATCGTCGCTAGCTAACATATAGTCTACAAGGCTTTCTCCTAAACACCACTCGTTAGTACGACCACCATCTACTAAGCCTTCAAAATAAGGGTTTGCATTAGGGCTTACCGATAAGAACGTTAAAGCAGCTTGGTCTGTGTTGCTTGTGAATAAAAGACCTGAATCTACTAAAGCTTGTAATTCTGATTGTACGTTAAATGCACTTGCGTTTTTAGACACACGCATTAAAACTCTAAATTTTAAAGATGCTGCAAAACGTTTCCAAGACATATAGTCTCCAGCGTAAAGTAAATCTTGACCGGCATCAATAGTACCTGTTCCGTCTAATAAAACCATAGCATCATCTAGCATATCTAAAATACCAGCATATACAATTTCACTATCGTCGTAAACAGGAGTAGTGTTTCCTGTAGTTGAAGCTTGACCTGCTTCTGTGTAAGGAACATCTCCAAAAGTATCTGTTAATAGTTGGTAGGCGTAAGCTTTCATAACTAAAGCAATTCCTTGCATATCGTTATTTCCTTCTTCTTCAGCTAAACCTTGCATTAAGTTAGCATTGTTAATGTTTGATACGTAAAATACGTTCCAGAACGTTTCAATACTTCCTTGTCTTGGTATATATAATTCACTATCGTTATATACAGGTTTTCCTAAGTGTTGTACCCAACAAGAGGCCGCTTCTCCCGCTAGGAAGTAATTTTGAACTTCATTTGCAGACGATCTTAATATCCCTGCTAATAATAAAGTACTCGGTACTGTGGCAGGATCGTTTGGATTTGTGTTTATCTCCTCAAAATTCGTGTCACAACTAGTGTTCATTACCAACATTGGTAATATAGTAGCTAGTAAGAATATATATTTAAGTTTTTTCATTTTACTTTAAGTTTTAAAATTTAACATTTAAGTTAATACCAATACTACGTGTAGAAGGTACTTGAGCGTACTCTAAACCTTGTGCTCCAGTACTGTTACTAAATGCAGATTCTGGATCGATGTTTGGTGTTTTCTTGTATAAAATAGCTAAGTTACGTACTGTAACACCTAAAGATAATTGATCAACTCCTGTTTTAGCCCATTTCTTTAATGGGAAGTCATAGAATAAAGCTAATTCTCTCCACTTCACAAAAGAAGCGTCGTATACTGCAGATTCTCCGATGTTAGAACCATACACAGTTCCGTAATACGTAGATGCAGTTTGTACGATATCGTTAGCAACCCATCCGCCGCTACCGTCAGATTTTACACCTTCACCAATAATACCAGTTTCTCTTCCTGGTAATGTTTCGGCTAGTACACCAGCGTAGTTACCCCAGCTGTTTGTTTGAGAATAAATATCTCCTCCCCATTTCACATCAAATAAAGTAGAGAATCTGATGTTTTTGTAAGACATGTCTATATTTAAACCTCCAGTCCAATCTGGGTTAATGTTACCTAATACTTGGTTTGTTGGATCTATAGTTGGTAAACCATTACTGTAAATAATAGCTCCATCATCGTTTCTTGCAAAAGCAGGACCGTAAATTGTACCTACGGCTTCACCTTCATTAGCTTGGATATCTACATTCCAAAGTCCACCTAAAACAATACTTCCATTGTTTGTTGTTGGATCATCATCAATATCTTGAGCTTTGTTTCTGTTACGTGCAAAGTTTGCAGAGAATCCTAAATTGAATCCGTCACCATCATTTCTAATGATATCGGCACCTAAAGTAACTTCGTAACCTTTGTTAGTTAATGTTGCTGCATTGTCCCAGAAGTATAAGTTTCCTGAAGCTCCAGAAATTTCTTTTGCCATAATAACATCAGACGTTTCTTTGTCGTAGTATGTAAAGTCTACACGTAAACGATTAGAAAAGAATCTTGCATCAAAACCAATTTCAAATTCTTCAGTAGTTTCATTTTTAATGTTTGGATTCCATAATGTAGTAGGAGAAGAGGCTACAGGAGTTGTTCCCCAAGCTGTACCAAATGTATATGCTGGTTCTAAACTGTAAGGTGATAATGGTCCTGAACTACCTACTTGTGCCCAACCTGCTCTAAGCTTTAAAAATGTATTATTCATATTAGCTATATCACTAACAATAGCACTTAAATTAGCACCAGGGTAGAAGAAGCTGTTTTTTGTTGATGGTAATACAGATGCCCAGTCATTACGTCCGGTAAGATCTAAAAATACCACATCGTCGTAAGAAAATGAAGCGATACCAAATCCTGAATTAATTTTTTGATCTGTTTGAGACTGATCTAAACTTGGTGTTACACCATCTCTTGTGTTAGAGATATTATATACATCTGGTACTTGTAATTCTGAAGCTGCCATGTATAAACGGTGATAATTATTTACCATTGTTTGTCCTCCAAGGCTTAAACTTGTATTGAATTTTTCAGTAATATCAATATTATAGTTTAAAATCGCTTGACTGTTAATTTCGTAACGTGTACGTTGTGTTTCTTCATAAGACCCTCTAGTACTTTCGTATGTACCAAATGCTCTTCGTTTAGTATCTAAAGAAGAGAAATAATCGATACCTGTTTGAGCAGTAAAGCTTAAGTCGTCTGTAATTTGATAAGTAATATTTATGTTACCTAATAATCTGTTTCTATCAAATGTATTTGTGTTTGTGTCTAAAGCCCAATATGGGTTGTTGTTGTATGCTAAGTTCCAGTTAATTGGAGTAGCTGTGTCAGATCCAGCAGCATAACCTAAAGGAAGATTTTTCCAATCTTTTAAAGCTTGGAAATCAACATTACGTCCACTCCATACTAATTGACCGATTTGGTTGTTCGCATCTCCATATCCTAAAGAAGGTAAGTTGCTACTTTCTGTTTTAATATAATTTACAGACATTCCTGCACTCCACTTATCAGATAAATCGAAATTTAATTTACCACCTAAGTTATATTTTCTTAAATCTGTATTGTATATAATACCTTTTTGATCTGTCATACCCAAAGAGATTCTACCGTTATAACCGTCTCCACTTTTAGAAAAAGCAATGTTGTTATTAGTTGTAATCCCTGTTTCGTAGAAATCTTTAACATTATCTGGATGAGATACCCATGGTTTAGCTTCACCATCAAAAGAATCCCATTGAATAAATTCGTATCCAGCATCTAGAGGTGCTCCCCAACTTTCGTCAATTCCACCGTCTCCAGTTACACCATCTACGTATTCAAAATATGTAGTATCAAAACCTTGTCCGTAAGAGTTTTGGTATTCTGGTAATACATAAGCGTTTTCAAAACTAACACTACTAGAAATCTCTATTCCTAATTGGGTAGATTTAGTAGTTCCTGATTTAGTTGTAATTACAATTACACCATTAGCACCACGCATACCATATAAAGAAGTTGCGGCTCCACCTTTTAAAACGTTCATAGATGCAATATCGTCTTGGTTAAGATCTGCTATACCGTTTGGAGTACTATTACCTCCATACGCACCAGAATCACCATAACTTGTATTGTCCATAACAACACCATCTACAATAATTAAAGGTTGAGTGTTTCCACTAATAGAAGAGATACCACGAATAACAATTCTACTTTCAGAACCTACAGCTCCAGAAGCGTTTGTTACGTTAATACCTGCGACTTTACCACTTAAAGAGTTTACAATGTTTGCATCTCTTACAGTTGTAAGTTCTTCAGAAGATACAGATTGAGAAGAATACCCTAATGCTTTCTCTTCTCTTCTAATACCTAATGCTGTTACTACAACTTCGTCAAGCTCAGATAAGTCTTGAGCCATTGTTAAGTTTAAGGAGCTAGATGCGCCTACAGTAACTGCTGTTGTTTTGTAACCCATGAAAGAAAATGATAATACATCTCCGCTTGCTGCAGAAATAGTATAATTACCATCAAAATCGGATTGTGTACCTTGAGAGGTACCTTTAATAATAATGTTAACCCCAGGGAGAGGTAGGCCGGCTTCGTCTGAAACAGTCCCTGAAATTAATTTCTCTTGTGCAAATGTTAGTTGCACAACAAACGCTAGAAACAGCGTTAGAATTCCACTAAACTTTGTTTTCATTTTTATTTGATTTGAATTAGTCGGAAACTAAAATCTTAATTAAAAGTTAATAAAACAATAATTATTCCTTAAAATTTGGAAAATATTAGATTTTTTGAAGAGAAATTAATAAAACAGCTACGAAATAATTGATATTTTGAAAATACAGCAATGTTTTTTTCAACTTCATAATGCTTTTTTTAACATAAAAAGTTGTTTTTTTCATTTATTTAATTCTGTAAATTAATTATTGACACGATTGTCATAATTATGTTAAGTTATTATACTATATTATATAGTAATAAATATTATCTATTTAAATTTTTTAAATATGTAAAAAAGAAAAGCCTTGTGTAACATGTACACAAGGCTTTAATAACATTAACCATTTATATATAATCTAACGTTTTTGTTTAGATTAGTTGATAAAAGGGTTGTTTTGTATTTCTAATTGAGGAATATCTAAAGTCAATCTATCATCGTCTGAAGAAATTGTTTGACTTGGGTAAGTAAGGTGGTTACTACCTAAGGTAATATCTGAATTGTTACGTTTCATTAATAAGTAACTTTTTCCTTCACCCCAAAACTCGATACGTGTTTGTAAAATGATTTCATCTAATAATGCATCTCCGCTTAATTGGTCTACATAAGATGTGTCATCTAAACGCTCATCTAATAACGCTTTAAGTACAGATATTGCAGTTGCTTCGTCTCCAGATTTTGCTGCAGTTTCTGCGTTTAAAAGGTACATTTCATCTATACGCATGTATAAATAATCTGTTTCAATGTTACGTTGTCCTCCTACAACTCTGTCTGGAGCGTAGAATTTATTGATTGGGTATAATTGACCATCTCCATAGGCATTCACAAACTGTCCTTTTCTAACATCGTTATCAGGAATTGCAGCATATAATTCGTCGTTAATAATTTTAGGATCTCCAGCCCAAGCATAGCTATATGTAAATAAATCTACTTGACCCCACCAAGATACTAAGTCTAAGTCTGAAGCAATAGTAATGTCTGTACCCCAAATCCAAGCACTAGTTGTAACATCGTTAAATCCGCCAACAGCTTCTGTTTCGCTAACAATGCTAGCTCCAGAGCTTAAAATAGCGTCTGAACTTGCTTGTTTTGCTAAAGCATTTTCTCCCATTGCAGCGTATGCATAAGCTAAAAGTCCTTGTGCTACTGTTTGGTTGATGTAAGATTTAGAATCTCTACTAAATCCATCTAATCCTTCAACAGCATATGTTAAGTCTTCAATAATAAGTGCATACACGTCTGCCGTAGTACTTAACGGTTGGTTGTCTTGAGATAAAGATGTATATATAGGTAAAATTTCTGCAGTAGCATCGTAAGATGTAGAGAATAAGTTTGCTAAGTAAAAGTAAGCATAAGCACGCATAGCACGAGCTTGAGCAAAAGAATAGATTGCATCTGTACCAGCTTCTAATTCTGCATCGTTTCCACCGTAACCATCAATTACAGAGTTCGCTCCATTTACAATACGGTAATAGTATCTCCATGGTTTGTAGTTGTCTGTATCTGTAAAGTCGATAGTTGATTGCATTTCAGAAATACCTGAATACCATCCGTAGTTTAAGCCTCCAAGAACCATATCTCCGGATAACATGTCTCCGTAAATATCGTAACTTTTCTGACCAAAATCATCATGATCTAAATCTGTACCACCAGAACCGGTTACGTACATGTTTTCGTAATTACCTCTTAAAATCGCTTCTGATAATTCTGGGTAATCTGGTGAAATTTCTGCTATTTCTTCATCAGACATAAACTCTGATGGATCTTTTTCTAGGAAGTCATCACTACAACTTACCGCAGTAGTTAACGAAACTCCTAATAGTATATATATTATTTTCTTCATGTTTATTATTTTTTAGAATCTTACATTAAGACCAAGAGTAACTGTTGTTAAAGGAGAGTAGCTATATGTGTCTGATACTCCAGTTTCTGATGCAGAAGGATTAAATCCGTCTCTTTCACTCCAAAGTGCTAAATTGTCTCCAGTTAATGATAGTGTGAAGTTAGACATACCCATTTTCTTAACAAATGTTTCTGGAATAGAGTAAGCTAAACGGATGTTGTTTAAGCTTAAGTAGTCTGCTTTAGTAATAAATCTTGTAGATGTAGCATTTACATTCTGATCTAAATTACTTGATAATCTTGGGATATCTGTAATATCTCCAGCTTGTTGCCATCTGTTTCTAATATCTGTATGCCAGTTGTTACCACCAACTTGAGTGTTGCTCATTAATCCTGCGTAAACAGAATCGTATGCGTAACCACCAATAGAGTATAAGAATTGTACGTTAAGTTGGAATCCTTTGTAGCCTGTAGCGATATTGAAAGCACCTCTTACATCTGGAAGGATAGATTTATTTACGAATTTTTGAGTTGCATCTGAATACGTTGTTGTAGTTGTTTTAGATACTTCTCTGTCTGGATAAAGTGCTTCGTATTCTGTTAAAGATGAAATACCTTCATCGGTGTCTACAACACCGTTACCGTTTCCATCATAGAAGTATTGGTTCCATTGTGCTTCTCCAGTTTCAGAATTTACACCAGCCCATTCACGTACATAAAAATCGTAAATAGAATGTCCTTCTGCTCTACCATATCGACCACTAATGTCTAATAATTTTTCTTCTCCTGTAGCAGGATCGATAGGCATACGTGTTAATTCGTTTGAAGTTATTTCTCCGTTAACGCCTAAATCAAGATAAAAATCTTTGTTTTTTACAAGGTGAGCTGTAAGATCAAATTCTAATCCAGATTCTCTTAGAGCCCCATCGTTTACTTGTACTAAAGCATAACCTATAGATGCTCCTACACGTCTGTCAAAGATTAAATTGTCTGTATCTTTAATGTAGTAATCTACACTAGCATCTAAATATTTTCCTAAAGAAAATTCTACACCAGCTTGGAACTGATCTGAAACTTCCCATTCTAAATCTGGGTTTCCTTTAGTATCGAAAATTAACGTAGGTTGGTCATCTAAATTACCAACAGTATATAAATCGTTTCCAGAGTAGTAATCTACACCACCTTGATCTCCAACTTTACCGTAACTTGCTTTTAGTTTTAAGAAACTAAAAATGTTTTGGTTAGACATAAAGTCTTCGTTAGACATAACCCATGAAGCACCAACAGATCCAAATGTTCCCCATCTGTTTCCGTCTTCAAATCTTGAAGAACCATCACGTCTTAATGTTCCAGATACAAAATATGTATCGTTATAGTTGTAATTTACTTGTCCAAAGAAACTTTCTAAAGAATAGCTTTCAGTATAAGAAGACATGTTAGATTGTACAACAGCATCGTTAAAGTCTGTACTGTTAGGATCTGTTAAATAAGATTTAGAACCAAATAAGTATTCTCTTTCCCAGTCGTTAGCTTCGTGTGCAACAAGTGCATCAAAAGCATGGCCGTTAAATTTTTTCTTATAGGTTAACATATTTAATAAGTTGTAAGAAAAAATATCTGTTCTTTCTTTGTAGATAGATCCGTTTTGAGACGCGCTTGGTCCGTAGTATGGTCCGTCTTGGCTATTGAAATTACTGTTTTTGTAGTTCCATCCAAATTTGTTAATTAATTTGAAATCATCGTTAAACGCAATATCAATACTTGCATTACCATTTAATTCGTGAACAACATCGTTAGAGATAGAGTTGTGTGCATCACTAATGGCATTTGTTAAACCACCAAATCCACGAGTTTCACCGTAATCGTATACATAACCACCGTAATATGGGTCGTCAATTTTGTTTCCGTCATCATCTCTTAAGAATAGAGGATAGATAGATGGAATATTGTCTACAAACCAGAATACAGAACCTGAATCTTCAGACTGTCCACCATTATTAGTTTCAGAATTCGTGTAACCAATATTAAGATTACCAGATAACCAATCTTTTGCTTGGTGATCTATGTTTGCTCTTACAGAGTAACGCTCGAAGTCTGAGTTAATAGAATATCCAACATCGTTTAAATATCCAAAAGAAGTAAAGTATCTTGTTTTGTCTGAACCACCACTAATTTTAACGTTAGCTTCTGTTCTGTTAGATTCTTGGAACGCGTAATCTTCCCAGTTTTCTGGATCGTATTTACGTGTCACACCATCCATTACTTTTCCAGTAGTAGGATCGATTAAATCTGCACCACTATCTACATTCCACATATTGTATTCTGTAGCAATACCAGTACTACTAAATAATAGGCTGTTAGCATATGCTGTACCATCGTAACCTAAAAGGCTACCTCTGTTTTTAAGAGCTTCGTAGCTTGTTTCAATATATTCTTCTGGAGAAGAGATAGTTGAGTAACGAGGTAAAGCACTAAAGTTCTGACCTGTTTTTAAATCTATTTCAATTTCAGAATTGTTTTTAGATCCTTTTTTAGTGTTAATTACAATAACACCATTTGCTCCTCTAGAACCGTAGATAGCTGTTGCAGCGGCATCTTTAAGGATAGTAGTCGACTCAATGTCGTTAGGGTTAATTGAGTTCACAGAACCTGTAAAAGGGATACCGTCCAACACGTATAACGGATCTCTGTTTCCGTTAAGAGAACCAAAACCTCTAATACGCACTGTTGCATCTTCACCAGGTTGTCCGCTAGTGTTAATTACACGTACACCTGCAGCTTCTCCAGCTAAAGCTTGAGAAACGTTAGATACAGCTTTACGCCCTAATGCTTCACTGTCAATTTGTGTTGCTGTACCTGTAAAAGAACGTAATGTAGATGTACCATATCCTACAATAAGAACTTCATCCAGTTCAGCCAAATCTTCTAATAAAGTCACATTAATTGTGGAAGAAGCTCCAACCAATTTTTCTGTTGTTTTGTAGCCCATAAAAGAAAAAGATAATGTGCTACCTGTCTCTGAAGAAATTGTATAATTTCCGTCAAAATCTGTCTGAGTACCTTGAGAGGTGCCCTTAATAACAATGTTAACCCCAGGGAGAGGTATACCGTTTTCATCGGAAACAGTCCCCGAAATTAGTTTTTCTTGTGCAAAAGTAAACTGCACAACAAACGCTAGGAATAGCGTTAGAATTCCACTAAACTTTGATCTCATTTTTAGTAATTTTGAATTAGTCGGCGGCAAAACTCTTAATTAATAGTTAATTAAACAATAAATAATCCTTAAATTAAAAGTTGTTAAATGTCTTTGAAAATTCTAAAACTCTAAATTTAGAGGCTAAAATTGAGCTGTTATACTGATGTGTATTTTTGCATTATCGATATTAAAAGGCTGACTTTCAGTTTTTCCATTAGCATATTGTAATTTTAATATGCCTGCTTTTGTTAAGAGTGTAAAACCGACACCAATGGCAATTATTTTTTCTTTTTGTTCAGTCACATTATTCTCTAAGTAGGAAAAATCTGTAATTGTGTTGATGTAAATGGTAGAATTGAGCTGATATCGGTATTCTAAATTTAGAACACCATACATATTTGCGGTTAAACTATTTTCTTCAAAACCACGTATGGAATTGATACCTCCAAAATACAAAAGCTCATTTTCTAAATAATTTTCAGATTGCAAATAACCAGACGTAACTCTTGTAAAAATGCTATTGTTGTGGTTTAGGTAAAAACTATGATATAATTCCGACTGCACAAGAATTTGATTTTCTTTGGTATCCTCATATGTGCGCGAACCAAATCCTAATTCTATATCTGCATAAGATTTTGTAGGTAACAGGGAGTTGTCTTGATTGGTGTTTAAGTATTTGTATTGTGTTGTATAGAACGTAGATTCATAATCGTCTATTGAAGTAGAATAAGACTCGTCTAGCAAATTGTTAGATTGTGTTGATGAAATACCTAAATAAGCTTTGTGTTTGGTATTAATTTGGTAATACAATTTTAAAGATTGGTCTACGGTAGAAAAAGTTGAATCTTTCTTAAAAATGTTTAATTCTAAATCGGCTCCTATAGGTGAGTTAAATATATAAGGAGCGTCTATATTAATATTAAATGTTTTTTGTTCGTTTTCGTCACTTCTATATAATAGCTTTAAAGTTTCACCGTAATTCAAGTTATTCCGGAATAACATATCTATGTATCCGCTAAATTCTAATTTATTGGTATCTTCATTTGTCGCAAAACCTATGTAACCATCAAAATTATTGCTTTTTTGTTTTTCTACATATATATATAGTGTTGTAGAGTCTTTTGTGAAAAGTACTTCTGGATCTCTAATTAAGTTGGCAAACGTTAATGTATTTATAGTATTGGTCTTTTCAATAATCTGATCCATATTAAAAAGATTACCTCGTTTAAGTTTAGCATAATACTTAATAAACTTTTTGGGAAATTTCTCGTACCCTTTAATTACAATCTTATCTAAGTGTCTAGGTGTGTCTTTTTGAGAAGTTATTAATTCAGCCTTTACACTATCGTTTTCAATTTTAATATGCTCAAGTTGTAATGTTGAAAAAGGGAGACCATTTTCTGTAAGTTTAGCGTTTAGTAACCCAAGTGTGTATTCTACATTAATAAATTTAATTTGTAAGTTACTATTGTCTGTAGTTATGTCAAGTGAATTTAATAGTTCAGAGGGTATAGCATGTGGATTATACCTTATATATAAGTATTCGTATTTTTTATTTAAGGTAACAAATGCATTAACAGTAGAATCGTTACTTTTTTCTGGCGCTTCAAACAGGTGTTCTATATATCCTAATTTATTTAATTGTACCGCTAGTGTATCTATTGTATTAGCTAAGGATTTGTAGTTTTTATGATTTTTTAAATAGCCAACAGAGTCTAAAACTGTTGTTTCTTTATCTGTTTCTCCATGAATATTTAATATTAAATTCTGGCACAGCACGTTAGATGTTGCAACTAAAAAGATGAAGAATATTAAAATTTTATTTTGCACTATTTGGTAGGCTTTAAAGATGTAAAACTAACGGAAAAAGTAAAGGAATAATATATAACTTAGAATAAAAGTTAAATTCAATTGAAAATTAATTGTTTAGGGTTTGAAAAATAAAAATAAATCCTTACATTTGCAGCCCTCTAAGAAGAGGATATTTTATAAATTTTATAGAAAATATGCCAACAATTTCACAATTAGTACGAAAAGGAAGAGCCAAAATAACCAAGAAGAGTAAATCGGCTGCTTTAGATTCGTGTCCTCAAAGACGAGGGGTTTGTACGCGTGTTTACACTACTACACCTAAGAAACCTAACTCTGCAATGCGTAAAGTAGCAAGGGTTAGATTAACTAACGGTAATGAAGTAAATGCATACATCCCTGGTGAAGGTCACAATTTACAGGAGCACTCGATAGTATTGGTTAGAGGTGGAAGGGTAAAAGATTTGCCAGGAGTTAGATATCACATCGTTCGTGGTGCCTTAGACACAGCAGGTGTTGCAGGTAGAACACAACGTAGATCTAAGTACGGTGCAAAACGCCCTAAGAAGTAATTAAAATCTTTTAAAGAAAAGACATGAGAAAAAGAGCAGCAAAAAAGAGACCGCTTTTACCAGATCCGCGTTTTAACGATCAGTTAGTAACTAGATTCGTTAACATGATGATGTGGGATGGTAAGAAATCGGTAGCTTTTAAGGTATTCTACGACGCAATTGACATCGTAGACTCAAAAAAAACAGACGAAGAAAAAACAGCTTTAGAGTTGTGGAAAGATGCTTTATCTAACGTTATGCCTCACGTAGAAGTACGTAGTCGTAGAGTAGGTGGTGCAACATTCCAGATTCCAATGCAAATTCGTCCAGACAGAAAAGTTTCAACAGCAATGAAGTGGTTAATTAGCTTCTCTCGTAAAAGAAACGAAAAATCTATGGCACAACGTTTAGCATCAGAAATTTTAGCAGCAGCTAAAGAAGAAGGTGCGGCTGTTAAGAAAAGAGTTGATACTCATAAAATGGCAGAAGCTAACAAAGCATTCTCACACTTTAGATTCTAAATAAAATGGCAAGAGATTTAAAATTAACTAGAAACATAGGAATTGCTGCTCATATTGATGCTGGTAAAACAACAACAACAGAGCGTATTCTTTATTATACTGGAGTTTCTCATAAAATAGGTGAAGTGCATGATGGTGCTGCAACTATGGACTGGATGGAGCAAGAGCAAGAACGTGGTATTACTATCACATCTGCTGCTACAACTTGTGAGTGGGTATTTCCAAGATTAGATGGTCAGCCAACAGCTGATTCTCAAGGATACCATTTTAATATTATTGACACACCTGGTCACGTAGATTTTACGGTTGAAGTAAACCGTTCATTACGTGTATTAGATGGTTTAGTGTTTTTATTTAGTGCAGTTGATGGTGTTGAGCCACAATCTGAAACTAACTGGAGATTAGCGGATAATTATAAAGTGCCTAGAATAGGTTTCGTTAATAAGATGGACCGTCAAGGATCTAACTTTTTAGCAGTTTGTGATCAAGTAAAAGAAATGTTAGGTTCAAATGCTGTGCCTATAGTTTTAAACATTGGTGACGAAGAAAACTTTAAAGGTGTTGTAGATTTAGTTAAAAACAGAGCAATCATCTGGCATGATGAAACACAAGGGGCAACTTTTGATGTTATTGATATTCCAGAAGAATTAAAAGAAGAGTCTCGTAAATACAGAGCTTTATTAATTGAGGAAGTTGCATCTTACGATGAAAACTTACTTGAGAAGTTTATGGAAGACGAAGATTCTATTACAGAAGAAGAAGTGCATGCTGCACTTAGAGCTGCTGTAATGGATATGGCAATCATTCCTATGATTTGTGGATCTGCTTTTAAAAATAAAGGTGTACAATTCTTATTAGATGCTGTATGTCGTTACTTACCTTCTCCAATGGATAGAGAAAGTGTAGTCGGAACGAATCCAGATACAGACGTTGAAGAAAAACGTAAACCAGATGTAAAGGAGCCTTTCGCTGCTTTAGCATTTAAAATAGCAACAGATCCTTTCGTAGGACGTTTAGCATTTTTCCGTGCATACTCTGGTCGTTTAGATGCAGGATCTTATGTGTTAAACAACCGTTCTGGTAAAAGAGAACGTATTTCACGTATCTACCAAATGCATGCTAACAAGCAAAATGCTATCGATTATATCGAAGCAGGAGATATTGGAGCTGCAGTTGGATTCAAGAGTATCAAAACAGGGGATACACTTTCAGACGAAAAATTCCCGATAGTTTTAGAATCTATGGATTTTCCAGACCCAGTAATTGGTATTGCGGTTGAACCTAAAACAAAAGCAGATGTAGATAAAATGGGTATGGCTTTAGCGAAATTAGCTGAAGAAGATCCTACATTTACAGCACGTACAGACGAAGCTTCAGGACAGACTATTATTTCTGGAATGGGTGAGTTACACTTAGATATTATTGTAGACCGTTTAAAACGTGAGTTTAAGGTTGAAGTAAATCAAGGTCAACCTCAAGTTGAGTACAAAGAAGCTATTACACAAGCTGCAGATCATAGAGAAGTCTATAAAAAGCAATCTGGTGGTCGTGGTAAATTCGCAGATATTGCGTTTACTGTTGAACCAGCTGATGAAGGTGTTATTGGTCTTCAATTTGAATCTATTATTAAAGGTGGTAACGTTCCTAAAGAATTTATCCCTTCAATTGAAAAAGGATTTAAAGCTGCAATGATTAATGGACCTCTAGCAGGTTTTGAAGTTGATGCAATGAAAGTGACATTGAAAGATGGATCTTATCATGATGTGGATTCTGATGCATTATCTTTTGAACTAGCTGCAAAGTTAGGATTCAAAAATTGTGCTAAAGCTGCAAAAGCAGTTATCATGGAGCCTATTATGAAAATTGAAGTTATTACTCCTGAAGAAAACATGGGTGATATCGTAGGAGATTTAAATAGAAGAAGGGGACAAATGAGCAGTATGGGAGACAGAGCAGGTGCAAAAACTGTAAAAGCTACCGTGCCATTATCTGAGATGTTTGGATATGTAACAACATTAAGAACATTATCTTCAGGTCGTGCTACATCAACTATGGAATTTTCACATTATGCTGAAACTCCTTCAAATGTTTCTGAAGAAGTGATTAAGGCAGCTAAAGGTACAGACGCTTAAAACTAAGAATATGAGTCAAAAAATCAGAATTAAATTAAAATCATACGATCATAACTTAGTAGATAAGTCTGCTGATAAGATTGTAAAAACTGTAAAAAGTACAGGTGCAGTAGTAACAGGACCAATTCCATTACCTACTCACAAGAAAATTTTCACTGTATTACGTTCTCCTCACGTTAATAAGAAGTCGAGAGAGCAATTTCAATTAAGCTCTTACAAGAGATTACTTGATATCTATAGCTCTTCTTCTAAAACTATTGATGCTTTAATGAAACTTGAATTACCAAGTGGAGTAGAAGTAGAAATTAAAGTTTAAGTAGAGAATACTTACTCAAGTAAGTTTTACAGAAACGAAAGTTTTATATAAACATGTCCTAAGCTGCGAGCGAGGGAAAAACGGTAAAAATACATTCAGGGTTGAACGTGTTTCGACCCTGAATCTTTTTATAAATAATACTAATAAATAAATTAATAATTATGTCTGGGTTAATTGGAAAAAAAATCGGTATGACCAGCATCTTCGATGAAAATGGAAAAAATATTCCATGTACAGTAATTGAAGCTGGACCATGTATCGTTACCCAAGTCAGAACTGAAGAAGTTGATGGTTATAAAGCCCTTCAACTTGGTTTCGATGACGCGACAGAAAAAAGTGCTACTAAAGCTGACTTAGGTCACGCTAAAAAAGCAGGAACTTCTGTAAAACGCAAAATCGTTGAATTTAAAGGTTTTGATGCGGAGTACAAATTAGGTGATGCAATCACTGTAGAGCACTTTATAGAAGGTGAATTCGTAGATATCGCTGGAGTTTCTAAAGGTAAAGGTTTTCAAGGAGTTGTTAAACGTCACGGTTTTGGTGGTGTAGGTCAAGCAACTCACGGTCAACACAACCGTTTAAGAGCACCAGGTTCTATTGGAGCTGCTTCTTATCCTGCAAGAGTATTTAAAGGAATGAAGATGGCCGGTAGAATGGGTACTGATAGAGTAAAAGTTGAAAATTTAAGAGTTTTAAAAGTAGTTGCTGAAAAGAATCTACTTGTGGTTAAAGGATGTGTTCCTGGTCATAAAAACGCTTATGTAATCATTGAGAAGTAATGAAAGTAGCAGTTTTAGATATTAATGGAAAAGAAACTGGAAGAAAGGTAGACCTTTCTGATTCAGTTTTTGCTATAGAGCCTAACAATCATGCTGTGTATTTGGATGTTAAACAATACTTAGCAAACCAAAGACAAGGAACTCACAAAGCTAAAGAGCGTGCTGAGATTTCTGGATCTACACGTAAGATTAAAAAGCAAAAAGGAACTGGTACTGCTAGAGCAGGTAGTATTAAGTCTGGAGTTTTTAAAGGAGGAGGACGTATGTTCGGACCAAGACCTAGAAACTACAGTTTCAAACTTAACAAAAACCTTAAGCGCTTAGCACGTAAATCAGCCCTAACAATTAAAGCTTCTGAGCAATCAATTGTTGTAATAGAAGATTTAAATTTTGAATCAGTTAAGACTAAAAATTTCACTAGTGTATTGAAAGCTTTAGACTTACAAGATAAAAAATCACTATTTGTGTTGGGTGCTTCAAATAATAATGTATATTTGTCATCACGAAATTTAAAGAGCTCTGAGGTTCTATTAAACTCAGAATTAAGCACTTACAAGATTTTAAACGCAAATAAAGTAGTCCTTTTAGAGAGTTCTTTAGAAGGAATTGAAACGAATTTAAGTAAATAGAGAAGCGATGAGTATCTTAATTAAACCTATAATAACAGAAAAAGCAACAACAAACAGTGAATTAAACAACTGTTTTAGCTTTATGGTTAGTACTAAGGCGAACAAGGTAGAAATTAAAAAAGCAGTGGAAGCTGCTTATGGCGTTTCTGTTGAAAAAGTTCGTACAATAAATGTCCGTCCAGATAGAAGTACCAAGTTTACAAAAACTGGTATTCAACATGGTAAAACAAATGCTGTTAAAAAAGCACTTGTACAACTGGCGGAAGGTGAAGTGATTGATTTATACAGTAACATGTAATTAGACAAAAATGTCAGTAAGAAAATTAAAACCGATCACACCAGGTCAGCGATTTAGAGTAGTAAATGGATTTGACGCCATTTCTACTGATAAGCCGGAGAAAAGTTTATTAGCTCCGAAGAAAAGATCAGGTGGTAGAAACAGTCAAGGAAGAATGACCATGCGCTATATTGGTGGTGGTCATAAAAAAAGGTATCGTATCATTGATTTTAAAAGAACTAAAGCGGGAATCCCTGCGGAAGTAAAATCAATTCAATACGATCCAAACAGAACAGCTTTTATTGCATTATTAAATTACCAAGATGGTGAGAAAGCATACATAATTGCTCAAAACGGATTACAAGTTGGTCAAACAGTTGTATCTGGGCAAGAAGGTGTCTCTCCAGAAATTGGAAATGCAATGCCGTTAAGTCAAATTCCATTAGGAACAATTATTTCTTGTGTAGAGTTACGTCCAGGACAAGGAGCTGTTATGGCTCGTAGTGCTGGTGCTTTTGCTCAGTTAATGGCAAGAGATGGTAAATTTGCAACAGTAAAACTTCCATCAGGAGAAACTAGATTAATTTTAGTTAACTGTATGGCTACAATAGGTGTTGTGTCTAACTCAGATCATCAATTACTAGTATCAGGTAAAGCTGGTAGAAGTAGATGGTTAGGTAGAAGACCTCGTACTAGACCAGTTGTAATGAACCCTGTAGATCACCCAATGGGAGGTGGTGAAGGTAAATCTTCTGGAGGACATCCTCGTTCAAGAAACGGTATACCTGCTAAAGGATTCAGAACCCGTTCTAAAACAAAAGCGAGTAATAAGTATATTGTAGAACGTAGAAAGAAATAAGACATGGCAAGATCATTAAAAAAAGGACCTTACGTTCATTATAAATTAGATAAGAGAGTCCAAGAAAATGTTGAAGGCGGAAAGAAAACAGTAATCAAAACATGGTCTAGAGCCTCTATGATTACACCAGATTTCGTTGGACAAACTATTGCAGTACATAACGGACGTCAATTTGTTCCTGTGTATGTAACTGAAAATATGGTAGGACATAAATTAGGAGAATTTTCACCAACAAGATCTTTTAGAGGTCATGCAGGTGCTAAAAACAAAGGTAAAAAGTAGTAAGCTATGGGAAGTCGTAAAAAACAAATGGCAGACGCTATTAAGGAAGACAAAAAGCAAGTTGCTTTTGCAAAACTTAATAACTGTCCTACGTCACCGAGAAAAATGCGTTTAGTAGCCGATTTAGTAAGAGGTGAAAAGGTAGAAAAAGCGCTTAATATTTTGAAATTCAGTTCAAAAGAAGCTTCTAACCGTTTAGAGAAATTGTTATTGTCTGCAATTGCAAACTGGCAATCTAAAAATGAAGATGCAAGCATTGAAGATGCTGAGTTGATAGTTAAGGAGATTAGAGTAGATGGCGGATCTATGTTAAAAAGATTACGTCCAGCACCTCAAGGTCGCGCGCACAGAATAAGAAAGCGTTCTAACCACGTTACAATCGTAGTTGGAGCTAACAATAATATACAAGCTTAATAGATATGGGACAAAAAACAAATCCAATCGGAAATCGCTTAGGAATTATCAGAGGATGGGAATCTAACTGGTACGGAGGAAACGATTATGGCGACAAATTAGCCGAAGACGATAAGATCAGAAAGTACGTTCATGCACGTCTATCTAAAGCAAGTATATCAAGAGTAATTATCGAGAGAACTTTAAAACTTGTAACCGTTACTATCACTACTGCTAGACCTGGTATTATTATCGGAAAAGGTGGTCAAGAGGTAGACAAGTTAAAAGAAGAACTTAAGAAAATTACTGGTAAAGAAGTTCAAATAAACATATTTGAAATTAAAAGACCGGAACTTGATGCATTTTTAGTAGGGTCAAGCATTGCTCGTCAAATTGAGAACAGAATCTCTTACAGACGTGCAATTAAAATGGCTATCGCTGCTACAATGCGTATGAATGCAGAAGGAATTAAAATCCAAATTAGTGGACGTTTAAACGGGGCAGAAATGGCGCGTTCAGAACACTACAAAGAAGGACGTATTCCATTATCTACATTTAGAGCCGATATTGATTATGCTTTAGTTGAGGCACATACTACTTACGGTAGATTAGGTGTTAAAGTATGGATCATGAAAGGTGAAGTATATGGTAAAAGAGAGCTTTCTCCGCTTGTTGGATTGTCTAAGAAGCAAGGAAAAGGTGGAACACGAGGAGGTAATAATAAACCACGTCGTAGAAAGTAATTTTTTAAAGTAAAGAAAAAATGTTACAGCCTAAAAGAACAAAATTTCGTAAAATGCAAAAAGGACGTATGAAAGGGAACTCTCAAAGAGGGCACCAACTTTCAAACGGAACTTTTGGGATAAAATCACTTGATTCGAATTTTTTAACATCGCGTCAAATAGAAGCAGCACGTATCGCCGCTACACGTCACATGAAGAGAGAAGGACAACTTTGGATTAAAATATTTCCAGATAAGCCTATCACAAAGAAACCTCTTGAAGTACGTATGGGTAAAGGTAAAGGTGCCGTTGAATATTGGGCAGCTGTTGTAAAACCAGGTAGACTACTTTTTGAAGTAGGAGGAGTGCCGTTAGACGTTGCAAAAGAAGCATTACGTTTAGCAGCTCAAAAATTACCGGTAAAAACAAAGTTTGTTATCGCTAGAGATTACGAAGCATAATTTATTTGATGTTATGAAACAATCAGAAATTAAAGAATTATCTACTGCTGAGTTACAAGAGAAACTTGGTGAGACAAAAAAGAGTTATTCAGACCTGAAAATGGCACATGCAATATCTCCTTTAGAAAATCCAATTCAACTACGTAGCGTAAGACGCGATGTAGCTAAAATTGCGACAGAAATAACTAAAAGAGAATTACAATAATTCTGCTGAAAGATGGAAAAAAGAAATTTAAGAAAAGAACGTGTAGGAGTTGTTACTAGTAACAAGATGCAAAAATCTATTGTTGTTGCTGAAGTTAAAAAAGTAAAACACCCTATGTATGGTAAGTTCGTGTTAAAAACGAAAAAATACGTTGCACACGACGAGACTAACGATTGTAATATTGGAGATACTGTAAAGATCATGGAAACACGACCTATGAGTAAATCTAAATGTTGGAGATTAGTTGAAATAATTGAAAGAGCGAAGTAATTATGTTACAACAAGAATCAAGATTAAAAGTAGCAGATAACACTGGAGCAAAGGAAGTTTTAACTATCCGTGTTCTAGGTGGTACTAAAAGAAGATACGCTTCTGTAGGAGACAAAATAGTTGTTTCAGTTAAAGACGCAACACCTAATGGAAACATTAAGAAAGGTGCTGTTTCTACTGCAGTTGTTGTACGTACTGTAAAAGAAGTAAGACGTCCTGACGGATCTTATATCAGATTCGACGACAATGCTTGTGTATTATTAAACCCAACGGGTGAAATGAGAGGTACACGTGTATTTGGACCTGTTGCAAGAGAACTTCGTGATAAACAATTCATGAAAATTGTATCATTAGCACCTGAAGTGCTTTAATGAATTATAAGATGACAAAGCTTAAGATAAAATCAGGAGATACTGTAAAAGTAATAACTGGAGATCATAAAGGATCTGAAGGAAAAGTACTTAAAGTATTAACCGATAAGAACAAAGCGATTGTTGAGGGTGTTAACTTGGTGAAGAAACATACTAAGCCAAGTGCACAAAACCCTCAAGGAGGAATCGTAGAAAAAGAAGCTCCAATTCAAATATCTAACCTATCATTATTAACTGCTACTGGAGAAACTACTCGAGTTGGTTATAAAATGGAAGGCGATAAGAAAGTGAGATTTTCTAAAAAATCTAATGAAGTAATATAGTTATGGCATATTCACCGAGACTAAAAGAAGAGTATAAAAGCAAAGTAATTGCTGCTCTTACAGAAGAATTTGGATATAAGAATGTTATGCAAGTTCCAAAATTATCTAAGATAGTAATATCTAAAGGTGTTGGAGCAGCTGTTGCAGATAAGAAGTTAGTAGACTACGCAGTAGAAGAACTAACAACTATTTCTGGACAAAGAGCTATAGCAACTTTATCTAAAAAGGATGTTGCATCTTTCAAATTACGTAAAGGAATGCCAATTGGTGCAAAAGTTACGTTAAGAGGAGAAAGAATGTACGAATTCTTAGACCGTTTAGTTACTTCAGCCTTACCACGTGTAAGAGATTTTGGCGGAATTAAAGCAACAGGATTTGACGGAAGAGGTAATTATAACCTTGGAATTACAGAACAAATCATCTTTCCAGAAATTGATATTGATAAAGTTAATAAAATTTCAGGAATGGATATTACCTTTGTAACTTCTGCAGATACTGATAAAGAAGCAAAATCATTATTAACTGAACTAGGTTTACCTTTTCAAAAGAACTAAGATATGGCTAAAGAATCAATGAAAGCCCGCGAGGTAAAAAGAGCTAATACAGTAGCTAAATATGCAGAAAAACGTAAAGCTTTAAAAGAAGCTGGCGATTATGAAGCATTACAAAAGTTACCAAAAAATGCTTCTCCTGTACGTATGCACAACAGATGTAAACTAACAGGAAGACCAAAAGGGTATATGCGTACATTTGGTATTTCTCGTGTAACATTCAGAGAAATGGCAAATAACGGTCTTATTCCAGGTGTTAAAAAAGCAAGCTGGTAAAAAATAATTATAAATTGGTTTCAGGTTCAATTTAAATATTGAAAACCAAAACCGCAAATTAATACATATGTATACAGATCCAATAGCGGATTATCTAACAAGAATTAGAAATGCTGTACGTGCTAACCACAGAGTGGTAGAGATACCAGCTTCTAACTTGAAAAAAGAAATCACAAAAATATTATTCGACCAAGGATATATTTTAAGTTACAAATTCGATGATTCTTCAGTACAAGGAACTATTAAAATAGCTCTTAAGTACAATAAGGAAACTAAAGAGCCTGTAATTAAGAAGATTCAAAGAATCAGTAAACCAGGTTTACGTAAATATGCTAGTTCAACAGAACTACCTAGAATTTTAAATGGTCTTGGTATTGCCATCGTTTCTACTTCTCACGGAGTAATGACAGGTAAACAAGCTCAACAAGAAAATGTAGGTGGCGAAGTATTATGCTACGTTTACTAATTTAAAGACTATAAGAAATGTCAAGAATAGGTAATAACCCAGTCGCAATTCCAGAAGGAATTACAGTTGATATTAACGAAAATATTGTTACAGTAAAAGGAAAATTAGGAGAATTATCTCAAGAATTTTCTGCAGTAGCAATTAAAGTTGAAGATGGAAATGTTATAGTTGAGCGTTCTTCTGATAGAAAAGAAGAAAAATCTAAACATGGACTTTACAGAGCTTTAATCAATAACATGATTGAAGGTGTAACTAAAGGATGGTCTAAAGAACTAGAATTAGTTGGTGTTGGATATAGAGCTTCTAATCAAGGACAAAAACTTGATTTAGCATTAGGATTTTCTCACAATATTGTATTAGATATTGCTCCAGAAGTAAAAGTTGAAACAGTATCAGAGAAAGGTAAAAACCCTATAATTAAACTATCGTCTCACGATAAGCAACTTGTTGGACAAGTAGCAGCAAAAATTAGAGACTTTAGAAGACCTGAACCATATAAAGGAAAAGGTATTAAATTTGTAGGAGAAATCATTAGAAGAAAAGCAGGTAAATCAGCTTAATAATTTATAAGTTATGGCGTTAACAAAAAACGAAAGACGATTAAGAATTAAAAGCAGAGTCCGTAAAATAGTTTCTGGTACAGAAACTAGACCAAGATTATCTGTTTTTAGAAGTAATAAAGAAATTTATGCTCAAGTAGTAGATGATGTAACTGGTAAAACAATCAGTTCAGCATCTTCAAGAGATAAAGACATTAGTGCTGCAAAAGGATCTAAAGCAGAAATTGCTACTCTAGTAGGAAAATCTGTAGCTGAAAAAGCTTTAAAAGCAGGTGTAGACACTATCTCTTTTGATAGAGGTGGATATTTATACCATGGTAGAGTAAAATCATTAGCTGAAGGAGCTAGAGAAGCAGGACTTAAATTCTAAGAAATTATGTATCAAAAATACAAAAGCGCAGAGCTAGTTAAACCAAGTGGATTAGATCTTAAAGATCGTTTAGTTGGTGTACAAAGAGTTACAAAAGTAACTAAAGGTGGTAGAGCATTTGGTTTCTCAGCAATCGTAGTGGTTGGTGATGAAGCTGGTGTAGTAGGTCACGGTTTAGGAAAATCTAAAGATGTTGCAAGTGCTATTGCTAAAGCAGTAGAAGATGCAAAGAAAAATTTAGTACGTATTCCAATCGTAAAACGTACATTGCCACATGAACAAAAAGGTAAATTCGGTGGAGCAAGAGTAAACATTATTCCTGCAGCTCCTGGTACAGGGGTAATTGCTGGTGGAGCTGTGAGAACAGTTTTAGAAGCAGTTGGAATACACGATGTATTATCTAAATCTCAAGGTTCATCAAACCCTCATAACGTTGTTAAGGCAACTTTCGATGCATTACTTCAATTAAGAAGTGCTCAAAAAATTGCTAAAGATAGAGGCGTTTCATTAGAAAAAGTTTTTAAAGGTTAATAGCGATAGAAATGGGAAAGATTAAAGTAACGAAAGTTAAAAGCACAATAAAACGTACACAAAGACAAAAAAGAACTTTAGAAGCTCTTGGTCTTAAACGTATTGGGCAAGTCGTAGAGCATGAAAACACACCAAATATTCTTGGTATGGTTGCTAAAGTTGAACACTTAGTTTCTGTAGAGGAAGCTTAATAATAAACTGAGAAATGGATTTAAGTAAATTAAAACCTGCACAAGGTTCAGTTAAAAATCAAGGAAAAAGAATAGGTCGTGGACAAGGATCTGGTAAAGGTGGTACTGCAACTCGCGGTCACAAAGGTGCTAAGTCTCGTTCTGGTTATTCTAGGAAACTTGGATTTGAAGGAGGGCAAATGCCACTTCAAAGACGTGTACCTAAATTTGGTTTTACAAACATTAACCGTGTTGAGTACCAAGGTGTAAATCTTGACAAGCTACAACAATTGGTTGATGCTGAGAAAATTACAGATACAGTAAATTTAGATACTTTAATGGCTATAGGTGTAACTGGAAAGAATGATCTAGTTAAAATCTTAGGTAGAGGAGAACTAAAAGCAAAATTAACAGTAACTGCTCATAAATTTACTGCTTCAGCAAAAGCTGCTATCGAAGCGGCTGGAGGAGAAGCTGTAACTTTATAATCACGTAATAGAGCATGAAATTTATAGAAACGTTAAAGAATGTTTGGAAAATTGAAGAACTAAGAAATAGAATCATCTTAACCGTTGGTTTATTATTAGTTTATCGTTTTGGTGCGCAAGTAGTTTTACCAGGTATAGATGCAGCACAATTAGAAACCTTACAAAGTAATACAGATTCTGGATTATTGGGTTTATTAAATGCATTTACTGGAGGAGCTTTTGCTAACGCATCAATATTTGCCTTAGGTATTATGCCTTACATTTCTGCTTCTATTGTAGTGCAATTAATGGGAATTGCAATTCCTTACTTGCAAAAATTACAAAAAGAAGGTGCAAGTGGTCAAAAGAAAATTAATCAAATCACACGTTGGTTAACTATTGCGATATGTTTGGTACAAGCACCAGGATATTTAGCAAGTTTACCAAGTTTGGGTATACCTCAAAGCGCCTTTTTATTAGGTCAAGGTGGATTGTTTTACTTTTCTTCTATAATCATCTTAGTTACAGGTTGTATCTTTGCTATGTGGTTAGGAGAGAAGATTACAGATAAAGGTATTGGAAATGGTATCTCACTTTTAATTATGGTGGGTATTATAGCACGTTTACCATTATCTTTTTTCCAAAACGCGGCATCACGTTTAGAAGGGAATAACGTTATGTTAATCCTTATTGAATTAGTGTTGTGGTTTGTTATTATTTTTGCATCAATTATGCTTATTATGGCAGTGAGAAAAATTGCTGTTCAATATGCTAGACGTACTGCCTCTGGAGGATATGAGAAGAACATTATGGGATCAAGACAATATATTCCATTAAAACTTAACGCTTCTGGAGTAATGCCAATTATTTTTGCTCAAGCTATTATGTTTGTACCTGGTTTAATAGGAGGGACTTCTTTTATGAAAGACTCTGCTGCTGGACAATGGTTACAATCACAATTTTCTGATATATTCGGATTTTGGTATAACTTATTATTTGCATTTTTAATTATCATATTCACGTATTTTTATACTGCTATTACAGTTCCTACAAACAAAATGGCTGATGATTTAAAACGTAGCGGAGGATTTATTCCTGGAATTAGACCAGGATCTGAAACTTCTGAATATTTAGATAAAATAATGTCTCAAATAACATTACCTGGTTCAATTTTCTTAGCACTTATCGCAGTATTTCCTGCAATAGTTGTAAAGTTAATGAATGTTCAATCTGGATGGGCCTTATTTTTTGGTGGTACTTCACTATTAATTTTGGTAGGAGTTGCAATTGACACGATGCAGCAAGTAAATTCTTATTTGTTGAATAGACACTATGATGGCTTGATGAAAACGGGTAAAAATAGAAAAGCAGTAGCTTAATATATTATACAATGGCAAAACAAGCAGCAATAGAACAAGACGGAACAATTATAGAAGCATTATCAAATGCAATGTTTCGTGTTGAGTTAGAAAATGGTCACATTGTGACTGCACATATATCTGGTAAAATGCGTATGCATTACATTAAGTTGTTACCAGGAGATAAAGTAAAATTAGAAATGAGTCCTTACGATTTAACTAAGGCTAGAATAACTTATAGATACTAATACGATGAAAGTAAGAGCATCAGTTAAAAAAAGAAGTGCAGATTGTAAAATCGTGCGTAGAAAAGGTAGACTTTACGTAATTAACAAAAAGAATCCTAGATTCAAACAAAGACAAGGGTAGTTATGGCAAGAATTGCAGGTGTAGACATACCAAAACAGAAAAGAGGAGTGATCTCTTTAACTTATATCTATGGAATAGGTAGTACTAGATCACAACAAATTTTAGCAGAAGCTAAAGTTGACGAAAACACAAAAGTTCAAGATTGGACGGATGATGAAATAGGGGCTATTCGTGAAGCTGTTTCAAAGTTCACTATTGAAGGTGAATTACGTTCTGAAACTCAATTAAGCATTAAGCGATTAATGGATATTGGATGTTACAGAGGTATACGTCATAGAGCGGGTCTTCCTTTAAGAGGACAACGTACTAAGAACAACTCTAGAACTAGAAAAGGTAGAAGAAAAACTGTTGCTAACAAGAAGAAAGCAACTAAATAATTAAAAGTCATTAGTATTTAGAAGTTAGATGAATCTGTTTGAAATTGAAAAGTTTAGGATTCTATCACTAACAACTAACAACTAGAAACTAAAATCATATGGCAAAGTCAAATACAAAAAGCGTTAAAAAACGTAAAGTTGTAGTAGATTCAGTTGGAGAAGCTCATGTAACTGCTTCTTTTAACAACATCATTATTTCATTAACCAACAAAAAAGGAGACGTAATTTCTTGGTCTTCTGCTGGTAAAATGGGATTTAGAGGATCTAAGAAAAACACTCCTTATGCTGCTCAATTAGCTGCTGAAGATGCTGCTGCTGTAGCACAAGAGGCTGGTTTAAAGAAAGTAAAGGTTTATGTTAAAGGACCAGGAAATGGTAGAGAATCTGCTATCCGTTCTATTCATAATGCAGGAATTGAAGTAACAGAAATTATTGATGTTACTCCATTACCACATAATGGATGTCGTCCTCCAAAACGTAGAAGAGTATAATTTTACTTCAAAATACTAAAAAAAATTAATATCAGCTTTAATATACAGTTGGTATTAATTTTTTTATATGTAAATTTGCACTCGTAAAAAAATAATTTAACAAGTATAATCAAGAGATTAACGATTATCGAAGGATAAGATTAAGACCTTAATTCATAATCACTCTTATAACAAATTTAAAATGGCAAGATATACTGGTCCTAAAACTAAAATAGCTCGTAAGTTTGGTGAAGCTATTTTTGGAGAAGATAAATCTTTCGAGAAAAGAAATTATCCTCCAGGTCAACATGGTGCGAACAAGCGTCGTGGAAAAAAATCTGAATACGCAATCCAATTAATGGAAAAGCAAAAAGCTAAATATACTTACGGTATATTAGAACGTCAATTCAGAGGTTTATTCAAAAAAGCAACAGCTTCACAAGGTATTACTGGTGAAGTATTATTACAATTATGTGAATCTAGATTAGACAATGTTGTCTTTAGAATGGGAATTGCTCCTACTAGAAGCGGTGCTAGACAATTAGTATCTCACAGACACATAACTGTAAATGGGGAATTAGTAAATATCCCTTCTTACAACTTAAAAGCAGGAGATGTTGTAGCTGTAAGAGAAAAATCTAAATCACTTGAGGCTATCGATAGATCTTTATCTAACTCAAGTCAAGTTTACGAATGGATTACATGGAACTCTGAAACTAAGCAAGGAACATATGTTTCTGTACCTGCTAGAATTCAAATTCCAGAAAACATAAACGAGCAGTTCATCGTCGAACTATATTCTAAATAATAACTGATACAAACGCAAATATGGCAGTATTTAATTTTCAGAAGCCCGACAAAGTAATCATGATTGATTCCACAGATTTTGAAGGTAAATTCGAATTTAGACCTTTAGAACCTGGTTATGGATTAACGGTTGGAAATGCTTTAAGAAGAGTTTTACTTTCTTCTTTAGAAGGATTTGCAATTACATCAGTTAGAATTGAAGGAGTAGAGCATGAATTCTCAACTATACCTGGTGTTGTTGAAGACATGACAGAAATTATTTTAAATTTAAAACAAGTGCGTTTTAAAAGACAAATAGAAGATGTAGATAACGAATCTGTTTCTATTTCTATTTCTGGACAAGAACAAATAACAGCGGGAGATTTTCAAAAATTTATCTCAGGTTTCCAAGTTTTAAATTCAGATCTAGTTATCTGTAATTTAGATCCTAAGGTGACTGTAAATATTGAAATTTCTATTGAAAAAGGTAGAGGTTATGTTCCTGCAGAAGAAAATAAAAAAGCTACTGCACCAATAGGTACTATCTTTACAGATTCTATTTATACACCAATAAAAAATGTTAAGTATAGCATTGAGAACTACCGTGTAGAACAAAAGACAGATTACGAAAAATTAGTTTTCGAAATTGAATCTGATGGTTCTATTACGCCTCAAGATGCTTTAACAGAAGCAGCAAAAACATTAATTCACCACTTCATGTTATTCTCTGATGAGCGTATCACTTTAGAAGCTGATGAAATTGCACAAACTGAAACTTATGATGAAGAATCACTTCACATGAGACAGTTGCTTAAAACTAAATTAGTTGATATGGACCTTTCTGTTCGTGCTCTAAATTGTTTAAAAGCTGCAGAAGTTGATACATTAGGTGACTTAGTATCATTTAATAAAAACGATTTAATGAAGTTCCGTAACTTCGGTAAAAAATCTTTAACAGAGCTTGAAGAGCTTGTAAATGTAAAAGGTTTAAACTTCGGAATGGATTTATCAAAATACAAATTAGATAAAGATTAATTAATCATATTTTGCTCCTCGATGTCGAGTTTGGTAGCAAGATGATAACACAAATGTCATGAGACACGGAAAAAAAGTAAATCACTTAGGTAGACAAACAGCTCATAGAAAAGCTATGCTTGCTAATATGGCTTGTTCTTTAATAGAACACAAACGTATTAACACTACTGTTGCTAAAGCTAAAGCTTTAAAACAATTTATTGAGCCTTTAGTAACTAAGTCTAAAGCAGATACTACACACAACAGACGTATAGTATTTAGTAAATTAAGACAAAAAGAAGCAGTTACTGAATTATTCAGAGATGTTGCTACTAAAGTAGGTGATAGACCAGGAGGATACACACGTATCATTAAACTTGGTAATCGTTTAGGAGATAACGCTGATATGGCAATGATAGAATTAGTTGATTACAACGAAATCTATAACGCTGGTAAGGCTGAAAAGAAAACTACTCGTAGAAGTAGAAGAGGTGGTTCTAAAGCAACTACTGCTCCTGTTGTAGAAACTAAAGCTTCTAACGAAGAAGAATAAATGTTACACAGCATTAGAATAAATAAAAAAAGGCTACCCTATTTTCAGGGTGGCCTTTTTTTTTATATTTGTGTAAAAAAAATATGAAAAATTTCTATCTAACTTTATTAGTATTCTTGATTTCACTGTCATCTTTTTCTCAAATAGAGAATTTAAATGCCACAAAAGATTATCAAGCATTTGCTACAAATTCACCAATTAATGGGAGTTGGGCAAGAGCATTCAATTCAGAAACTAATACTATAAAGGGAGATATTTATTTGTATGATGGTTGGTCTAACAACTCTCAAATTTATTTTGACGATGTAAATTCACCTCTAAAAACATCTAGAATCAACTACAACTTACAAGCAGAACGTTTTGAATTAAAAGAATCTAAAGATTCAGTTTTTATTATTAATCCAGGTAATGTAAGAAAAGTAGTTGTTGGTACGTCTGTGTTTAAGAGGTATTTAGATCCAGAATTCAGAAGAAATTCATTTTTTCAAGAATTATTTTTGACTTCAGAAAAAACGCTGTTAAAAAAATATCAACTCGATATTATAGTTGGTGCTGTAAATCCTATGACTAATCAAAAGATGAAAGCAGATGCCTATAATGTTAAAGAAAAATATTTTGTTTTAGCAGAAGATTCTAATGAAGTTTTAAAAGAAGTTAAATTAAACAAAAAATTAGTTTATAGTTTTACCTCTAGCGATAAAGCAGACGAGGTAAAACAATACGTAAAAAACCATCATTTGTCTTATAAAGATGACAATGATGTTATATTAATTTTAAATTATATTAAAACGTTATAACGTTTCAATTATCTCGTAACGGGTTCACTTATGAAATATCAAAAAAGAAATCAAGCAGTTGTATTATTAGCCGATGGTACTATTTTTTATGGTAAAGTTGTTGGAAACAGAGAAGGTACTGCATTTGGAGAAGTGTGTTTTAATACTGGTATGACTGGTTATCAGGAAATTTTTACAGATCCTTCTTATTTTGGACAATTAATGATTACTACCAATGCTCATATTGGTAATTATGGAACAGAAAAATCTGAAGTTGAATCTGAAACTATCAAAATCTCAGGTTTAATTTGTAAAAATTTTAGTTACGATTTTTCTCGAGAAGCTGCAGATTCAAGTTTAGAAGACTTTTTAAATGCGAATAATTTATTAGCTGTATCAGATATAGATACGCGTGCTCTAGTAAGTTATATTCGTGATAATGGTGCTATGAATGCTGTTATCTCTACAGATGTAGATAATATTGAAGGATTAAAAGCTGAGTTGAAAAAGATACCAGATATGAATGGTTTAGAATTAGCCTCTAAGGTGTCTACTTCAGAACCATATTTTATTGGCGAAGCATCATCTCAAATTAAAATTGCAGCTTTAGACTTAGGTATTAAAAAGAATATTTTAAGAAACTTTGCTAAACGTGGCGCTTATATTAAGGTGTTTCCTTATAATTCAACTTTTGAAGATATGAGTGCATGGAATCCAGATGGTTACTTTTTATCTAATGGTCCAGGAGATCCAGAACCTTTAGTAGCAGCACAAGAGGTGGCTAAAGAAATTATAAAAAGAGATTTACCTTTATTTGGTATATGTCTAGGTCACCAAGTTATTGCCTTAGCAAATGGAGTATCGACTTACAAAATGCATAATGGACATAGAGGAATTAATCATCCTGTTAAGAATTTAATTTCTGGCAAAGGTGAAATTACATCTCAAAATCATGGTTTTGCTGTAAACAGAGAAGAGGTTGAAGCTCACCCAGATTTAGAAATAACTCATATACATTTAAATGATGATACTGTAGCAGGCTTAAGAATGAAGAATAAGAATTGTTTTTCGGTACAATATCATCCAGAAGCAAGTCCTGGACCTAACGATGCCAATTATTTGTTCGATGAATTTATAGAAAACATCACTAAATAGATACTAAAAACCACAAAAAAGCTTGCTTTATTTGTGGTTTTTTTGTTACGAAAACAATGTAGTAATTTTATAAGAGAAATATACCAATATTTGTTGAAATTTAGACTTACAATTTTGTAATTTAGTACTTTAAAAACAATAAAATTAACTTTTTAAATTATATCAAGATGAGCATAATAGTTAGCATTCATGCAAGACAAATTTTAGATTCCCGTGGAAATCCTACAGTAGAAGTAGATGTATATACCGAAAATGGAGCTTTTGGAAGAGCAGCAGTGCCTTCTGGAGCATCTACAGGAGAACATGAGGCCGTTGAGTTAAGAGACGGAGGTGAAGCATATATGGGAAAAGGTGTTTCTAAAGCTGTAGATAATGTAAACACTATTATAGCTCAAGAATTATTAGGAGCATCTGTTTTCGAACAAAATCAGATTGATCAAATCATGATTGATTTAGATGGAACTCCAAATAAATCAAAATTAGGTGCTAACGCAATCTTAGGAGTGTCTTTAGCTGTAGCTAAAGCAGCTGCTTTTGAATTAGGTGTGCCATTATACCGTTACGTTGGAGGTGTGTCTGCAAACACTTTACCAGTGCCTATGATGAACATTATTAATGGGGGTTCTCATAGTGATGCGCCAATCGCATTTCAAGAGTTTATGATTATGCCAGTAAAGGCTAAAAACTTTACGCATGCTATGCAAATGGGAACAGAAATCTTCCATAATCTTAAAAAAGTATTACATGACAGAGGTTTAAGTACTGCTGTAGGTGACGAAGGAGGATTTGCTCCAACTTTAGAAGGAGGAACAGAAGATGCTTTAGATTCTATTAAATTAGCAGTTGAAAAAGCAGGATATACTTTCGGTGACGATGTAATGGTTGCTTTAGATTGTGCTTCTGCAGAATTTTTTGTTGATGGTAAATATGACTACAGTAAGTTTGAAGGCCCAACAGGAAAAATTAGAACTAGTGAAGAACAAGCAGAATACTTAGCAGAATTATCAGCTAAATACCCAATTATCTCTATTGAAGATGGTATGGATGAAAATGACTGGGAAGGTTGGAAATTATTAACTGATAAGATTGGTGATAAAGTACAATTAGTAGGAGATGATTTATTTGTTACTAACGTAGAGCGTTTATCTCGTGGAATTGAAGAAGGCATTGCAAACTCTATTTTAATTAAAGTAAACCAAATTGGTTCTTTAACAGAAACTATTGCAGCTGTAAACATGGCTAAAAATGCTGGTTATACTTCAGTAATGTCTCACCGTTCAGGAGAAACTGAAGATAATACTATTGCAGATTTAGCTGTAGCATTAAACTGTGGTCAAATTAAAACAGGTTCAGCTTCAAGAAGTGACCGTATGGCTAAGTACAACCAATTATTACGTATTGAAGAAGAATTAGGAGATGTAGCTTATTATCCTCAAGGAAAAGCTTTCAAATTCTAATATTTAGAATCAAAATATTTAAAAAGCGATTATTTCTTGAGATAATCGCTTTTTTTTATCTAAAAATTTGAGTAAAATTTAACCAAATGCTTTATTTTTTATATATAAATATTGTGATAGATTTTGTATTTTAGCCGATAGCAAAAAAAACGGAAAAAATACAAGTAAATTAATATGTCAAAACAAGCCACAATTGAAATAGATGGGAAAAAGTACGAATTTCCTTTAATTACAGGAACTGAAAATGAGGTCGCAATCGATATAGCTACTTTAAGATCAGCCACTGGTGGAGTAATCACTCTTGATTCTGGATTTAAAAATACAGGATCTTGCGAAAGTGCTATTACTTTTTTAGATGGAGAAAAAGGAATTTTAAGATATCGTGGTTATTCAATAGAAGAACTTGCTCAAAAAGTAGACTTCTTAGAAGTGACGTATCTTTTAATATTTGGAGAATTGCCTACTAAAGCTCAAAATGATAAATTTCATGATGATATTAAAGCGCAATCTACAGTCGATGAAGATATAAAGAAAATATTAGAAGCTTTCCCTAAGACGGCACATCCAATGGGAATCATTTCTTCTTTAACAAGTGCTTTAACAGCATTTAACCCTTCTTCTGTGAATGTAAATTCAGAAGAGGATATGTATAAAGCTATCGTTAAAATATTAGGTAAAATGCCTGTATTAGTAGCGTGGACTATGCGTAAGAAACAAGGATTACCTCTTGATTATGGTGATGATTCTTTAGGTTACGTAGAGAATATTCTTAAAATGATGTTCGCAAAGCCTAACTGTCAATATGTACAAAATAAAATTTTTGTAGATGCCTTAGATAAATTATTAATCTTACATGCAGATCACGAACAAAACTGTTCTACATCTACAGTAAGAATAGTAGGTTCTGCACATGCAGGATTATTTGCATCTATTTCTGCAGGTATTTCAGCACTTTGGGGACCACTTCATGGTGGTGCTAACCAAGCTGTTCTTGAAATGTTACAAGCTATTGAAGCAGATGGTGGAGATACTAAAAAATATATGGCTAAAGCCAAAGATAAAAACGATCCTTTCAGATTAATGGGATTCGGACACCGTGTTTATAAAAACTTCGATCCAAGAGCAAAAATTATTAAAAAAGCTGCAGATGAAGTTTTAGAAGCTTTAGGAATTGAAGATCCAATTTTAGCAATCGCTAAAGGTTTAGAAAAAGAAGCTTTAGAAGATCCTTACTTCGTAGAAAGAAAATTATACCCTAATGTAGATTTCTACTCTGGTGTTATTTATAGAGCGATGAACATTCCTCAAGAAATGTTTACAGTAATGTTTGCCATTGGTCGTTTACCAGGTTGGATTGCACAATGGAGAGAAATGCGTTTACGTAAAGAACCAATTGGTCGTCCACGTCAGTTATACGTAGGTGAAACTTTAAGACCTTATGTTGATGTAGATAACCGTTAAGGAACTATAGATTCAATAATCTCATGTCATTTTGAATACTTTTAAAACATAAACTGTGTTTTACCAATATTCAAAATGACATTTTTATTTAATATAAGATATGTTATCATTAAATGTTACAAATGAAACGTCTCGATTAAGAGCCGTAGTTTTAGGGACAGCAGTAAGTAACGGAGACGTACCTTCTATAGAAGAAGCATACGACCCGAAATCTATTGAACATATTAAAGCTGGAACTTATCCAGATGAAGCTGATATGATTAAAGAGATGGAGGCTGTAAATAATGTGTTTAGTAAATACGATGTTAAAGTATTTCGTCCTAAAATCATTGAAAATTATAATCAAATCTTCGCCAGAGATATCGCTTTTGTAATTGATAATAAATTTATTAAAGCTAACATTCTTCCAGATAGAGAACAAGAATTAGATGCTTTACAACATGTAATAGATCAAATTAATCCTACAGACATTGTTAAACCCCCTGAAGCTGTACATATTGAAGGTGGAGATGTAATGCTCTGGAACGACTATATTTTTATAGGAACTTATAAAGGTGAGGATTATCCAGATCATATAACTGCAAGAACAAATTTAGAAGGTGTTCAATTTATAAAAGCTCTATTTCCAAATAAAATAGTAAAGGAGTTTGATTTAGCGAAATCTAAAACTGAAGCCAGAGACAATGCATTACATTTAGATTGTTGCTTTCAGCCTGTAGGTAAAGACAAAGGTATAATTTATAAAGATGGGTTTAGAGCCGAATCTGACTACATGTATCTTGTAGATCTTTTTGGAGCAGATAACTTGTTTTATATTACGCGAGATGAGATGTATAATATGAATAGTAATGTGTTTTCTATAGATGAACACATTGTAATTTCTGAAGAGAAGTTTGTGAGATTAAATACATGGTTAAGATCTAAAGATTTTATCGTAGAAGAAGTACCTTATGCAGAAATATCTAAACAAGAAGGGTTATTACGCTGCTCTACAATGCCTCTAGTTCGCGATTAAAAAATATAAGCTTAAGGTTATAATAATATTGAAATTTCCTTTGTTTCACTTACATTTGTTGTAATGCAGAACCTACTTCAAAGCTATATACCCGAAAATTCAATTCCCAAAGTTCAGGAATTGTTAGCGCATGATAAATTAGATTTTATCGTTAAACAAGAGCGTAAAACGCGGCATGGTGATTATAGAAAATTACCAAATGGCAGACACTTAATTACTGTAAACTCAAATTTAAATCCGTATCGCTTCTTAATTACTTTAATTCATGAAGTAGCACATTTTGAAACGTTCCAAGCTTACGGCGCACACGTAAAGCCTCATGGTAAGGAGTGGAAATATACGTTTCAACATTTAATGTTACCATTTATAAATCCAGATGTATTTCCTAAAGAACTTTTACCGCTATTAGCTAAACATTTTATAAATCCTAAAGCAACAAGCGATACTGATCATATTTTATCATTAGCTTTAAAACAATATGATGAAAATTCAGATAAAACCTATATTTTTGAAGTCCCCGAAGGAAGTTTATTTAAGATTTATAATGGACGACAATTCAAGAAAGGTAATAAGCGTGTTAAACGTTTTGAATGCATTGAAATTAAAACCGGAAAAAAATATTTATTTAATCCGAATGTAGAAATAGAAGTTATTTAATATAAATAGAATGAACAAAAATAATTATGCCATTATTATGGCAGGAGGTGTAGGCTCAAGATTTTGGCCAGTAAGTATGAACAGTTTCCCTAAACAGTTTCACGACATGCTAGGAACTGGAGAAACATTAATCCAGAAAACGTTTCAGCGTTTGTCAAAGTTCATTCCCAAACAAAATATATACATCTTAACTAATGCAGATTATAACGATTTAGTATTAGAACAATTACCAGATATATCGCAAGAACAGGTTGTGCTTGAACCTGCCATGAGAAATACAGCACCATGTATTTTATATGCTGCTTTAAAAATTCAGAAAGAAAATCCGGATGCTTTAATGTTAGTTGCACCAAGTGACCACTGGATAGAAGATGAAGCTGCTTTTTCTAAAAATGTATTAACTGCTTTTGATTTCTGTGAGCAGAACGATGCCTTAATGACATTAGGAATCCAACCTACATTTCCAAATACAGGTTATGGCTATATCGAGTACGATACAGAAACTGAAAATGTAGTAAAGCCTGTAAAACAATTTAGAGAAAAGCCAGATTATGCTACTGCAAGATCTTTTATTAAGCAAGGTAATTTTGTTTGGAATGCCGGTATTTTTATGTGGAGTGTGGCTAGTGTATTAAAAGCTTTTAAAACCAATCAGCCAGAATTGTTTCAATTATTTGAACACGGAATTCCGTCTTATAACACGGCTTCAGAATCTGAGTTTATAGCAGAAAATTATGTCAAGGCCGATAATATTTCAGTAGATTACGCTATTATGGAAAGCTCTAAAAACGTATACGTTTTATCTGCGGAATTTGACTGGAATGATTTAGGAACTTGGGGAAGTCTTTATGACAAGCTAGATAAAGATGAGGATAATAATGCTGTTGTAAATGCAAGAACATTAGTAGAGGATGCTTCAGGAAATATGATTAGAACCAAAGATAATAAAATTGTTGTCGTTGATGGTTTAAATGACTATATTATAATCGATAAGGATGATGTTTTACTAATTTATCCAAAAGCAAAAGAGCAAGATATTAAAGGAATACGAAATAAAGTGAGAGATACATTCGGAGACAAGTACTGTTAATATATGAGTGAAAATAAGTTTGATTTTTCGGAAGACGAAGCTGATAAAAAGAAAGCAGAAGCTCAGGATGCTGCTGTAAGTGAGTCTAAACAAGCCATTAAAAAAGATGCTCAGGGTTTACTTGATAGCATTCGAGATTTTTTATCAGAATTATTAGATTTTAGACAAGATACAGATCAGCAAGCAACCATAGCTGCCATTAAAGGCGATATTCCTTTTAAGGGCGCTACGGCTTGGATTTTAATTTGTTCTATTTTCGTCGCTTCCATTGGATTGAACGCGAACTCTACAGCTGTTGTTATTGGTGCTATGTTAATTTCACCATTAATGGGACCTATCTTAGGTATAGGTTTATCTGTAGCCATTAATGATATTGATACACTTAGAAAGTCCCTTATTAATTTTGGGGTTATGATTTTCTTGAGTGTAATAACCGCTTTTCTTTTTTACAAATTTTTTCCATTACAAGAAGAATCACTAGAGCTTTTAGCACGAACAAAACCAGATATTAGAGATGTTTTAATTGCCTTTTTTGGTGGCGCTGCTTTAATTATTGCACGAACTAAAAAAGGAACAATTGCGTCTGTAATTTTTGGTGTTGCTATTGCCACAGCCTTAATGCCTCCATTATGTACTGTAGGATATGGTTTAGCAGTGTCTTTCGACGATTTCTCTAAAGGGATAGGGTATGCGTCTGGAGCTTTCTACTTATTTATAATTAATACTATTTTTATAGCATTAGCTACGTTTATAGCCTTAAAGATTTTGCGTTTCCCAATGATTAAATACGCAAATTCTAAAAAGAGAAAACGCATTTCTCAAATTGCATCTCTATTAGCGATTGTTGCTATGATTCCTGCAATATGGACCTTCGTTGATGTTTTAAAAGAAAGTAATTTTAAAAGAGAAGCACAATTATATTTAGACCACGAATTAAAAGGTTTACCACAATATGACTATATTAAACGCAATGTAGTTTATGAATATTCTAATGGTAAAGATGGATCTAGTTTTATATTTAATACTTATGGAATTGGATATATACCAGATGAAACTATTGAACTGTTAAAAGCCAAATTAGCAGATTATCCAACATTAAGGAATGCACATTTTGAATTTAATCAAAGTAGAACTAATGTAGATAATGTGAAGTATATGGAGCAATTACGTCAGCGCGATTCCTTAGATTTATTATCTCAGACTCAAAAGATTGCTTATTTAGAAAAGCGAGTAGGACAGTTACAATACCTAGAAGATCAGACTATTCCTTTTGAAGATATTTTAAAAGAAGTTCATATCAATTATGAAAACCTGGATCTGTTTAGATATTCTCCTGTGATTTCATCAAATTTCGAAAAGATAGATACTATTCCCGTATTTGGTATCCGTTGGAAAGCAGATAAAGCGCTTAAAGAAGAAGTGCTAGCTAAAGACCAAGACAAGTTAGAACGTTGGTTAAAACTTAAATTGAAATTAGATACTTTACTTGTTGAACGCGTAAAGCACTAAAGGTTTTCTTCGATATACATTTTTCTTACCTTTTTAAATAGCTCTGAAGAGTATACAAAGTCTGTAACAACTTCATTGTCGGTTTTAAAAATGGTTTCGTTAGAACCTTCCCAAGCTTTTAATCCATCTTTTAGAAAGACAATTTTTTCGCCTATTTCCATAACAGAATTCATGTCATGTGTATTAATTACAGTAGTAATATCGTATTCGTCTGTAATTTCTTGAATTAGATTATCTATGACTATAGCTGTTTTTGGATCCAGGCCAGAATTAGGTTCGTCACAAAAAAGGTATTTTGGTTTGTTTACTATAGCACGTGCAATAGCAACACGTTTTTGCATACCTCCGGAAGCTTCAGAAGGTAATTTGTTGTGAGCATTTTCTAAATTCACACGTTTTAAAACAAAATTTGCACGGTCGTCCATTTCACTTTCACTAAGTTTTGTAAACATACGCAAAGGGAATTTTACGTTTTCTACAATAGTCATGGAGTCGAATAGTGCACTGCCTTGAAATACCATTCCTATTTCAGATCTTAAATCGCGTTTCTGTTCGTCAGATAATTTAGAAAAAATTCGTCCTTCATAAGAAATACTACCTTCTTCATAATTAAATAAGCCTAGTAAGCATTTTAAAAATACAGTTTTACCAGAGCCACTTTGTCCGATAATAAGGTTTGTTTTTCCTTTATCAAAAGTGGTACTAATGCCTTTTAAGATATGAGCATCCCCGAATGATTTTTGTAAATCTTTAACTTCAATCATTAACTTAACAGGATTTGAGTTAGTATAAAATTTAATGTAATTATGGCAACACTGGTCCAAACAAAAGAGACTGTACTTGCTTTACCTACATCTAGTGCGCCTCCTTTCATATAAAAACCATGATACGAAGGGATTGTTGCTAGTAAGAATGCAAAACCAATAGTTTTCATAAAGGCATATATTATATGGTAAGGAATAAAATCGTCTTGTAATCCCGTTATATAATCATTCACTGTAGCAAAACCACCAAAAGCACAAGCTGCTAGTCCTCCAACAATTCCTAAAAACATAGAAATTGAAATTACAAAAGGATATAACATTAAAGACACAAGTTTAGGGAAAACCAAATAGTTAAGCGAGTTTATTCCCATAACCTCCAAGGCATCAATTTGCTCTGTAACTCTCATAGTTCCTATACTGGATGTAATAAAAGAACCAACTTTACCAGCCATAATAATGGAAATAAAAGTTGGAGCAAATTCTAAAATAACCGATTGCCTGGTTGCAAAACCTATTAAAGATTTTGGAACTAGCGGGTTATCCATGTTTAAAGCGGTTTGTATAGTAACAACTCCTCCAACAAAGAAAGATATAAATGCAACAATACCTAAAGAACCAATAATCAAGTCGTCGATATCTTTAATAATGAGTTTTTTCATCACCGACCATTTGGTAGGTTTTCTGAAAATCTCTATTATCATGAGTATATAAGTGCCAATACTGTGTAGATAATTCATAGAATAGTTTGTAACTGCTAAAGTAAAAAAATACTATTACTTATTTAATGATTATTTAAATTAAGAAAGATTTTAAAAACCTTATTTTTGTATTCAAAATTTCAATTCTTTCTTATGAAAAATTCAATATTAAGTTTTGCGGCCGGCTTGCTCTTTGCAACTGGTTTTGCTCAACAAACACAGGACACAAAACCTGCAGACATATACGTGAAACCAAAATTGGTTGTGGGTATAGTGGTAGATCAAATGCGTTATGATTACCTAACACGCTTCTATGATAAATATGGTGATGATGGTTTTAAGCGTATGATGAATGAAGGTTTTAACTGTAAAAATAATCATTTTAATTACATTCCTACCTATACAGCTCCTGGACATGCCTCTATTTATACAGGAACCTCTCCAATGAATCACGGTATTATTGGTAATAATTGGTATGATAAAGAAATTAAAGCCTCTGTGTATTGTGCAGAAGATGCTTCCGTAGCGCCTGTTGGTACAGAAAACAAAGCAGGAAAAATGTCGCCTCACCGTATGATGACAACTACTTTTGCAGATGAAAATAGATTGTTTACACAAATGGAAGGTAAAACTATAGGTATTTCTATTAAAGATAGAGGTGCGATATTACCTGCAGGACATACAGCAAATGCGGCTTATTGGTTCTTTGGTGAAGATCAAGGCGATTTTATCTCAAGTACATATTACCAAGAAGAATTACCGAAATGGGTAAAGAGTTTCAATTCGTCTAAAAAAGCAAAAAATTACTTAAAAGAATGGGATACGTATTATAACATCAAGAAATACACTGAAAGTGGAGACGATTTAAATGAATTTGAAGGTGGATTTAAAGGAAAGAAAACAGCATCTTTTCCTTATGATTTAAAAGCTTTAAGTAAAGAAAATAACGGATTCGACATCTTAAAAAGTACACCATACGGTAATAGTATTGTAGCAGATTTCGCAATAGAAGCTATAAAAGGTGAAGATTTAGGTAAAGATGATATTACAGACGTATTAACAGTGAGTTTTTCATCTACAGATTATATCGGACATAATTTTGGTGTAAACTCTAAAGAGGTTGAAGATACTTACATCCGTCTAGATAAAGACTTAGCACGTTTATTTAAAATGTTAGATAGTTATGTAGGTAACGGAGAATATACTGTGTTTTTAACCGCAGATCACGGTGCTGTAGATGTTCCTTCGTATTTACATTCTCAACATGTTCCTTCAGGATATTTCGCAAAAAGTTCATTTAATGACAAATTGAATGCCTTTATGGCACAAAAATATGGTGCTACAGATTTAATTGAAGACATAAGTAATAATCAAATCTTCTTAAACCGTAAGAAAGTAAGTGTTTTAAATTTAAAGTTGGAAGACGTTCAACAAGAGATTGCAAATGAACTAATTGCTTACGATCATATTTATTATGTTACTCCAGCTTATTCTGTTTCAAGCGGCGGAAATGATATGGAAGCTTTATTGAAAAACGGCTATAATCAAAAGCGTTCGGGAGATGTGCTGTTTGCTTTCGATCCTGCTGTGATTTCATATAGCAAAACAGGATCTACTCATGGTTCTGGTTTAAACTACGATACACATGTACCGTTATTATTCTTTGGAAAAGGTATTAAGCATGGTAGTACTTTACAAAAAACAGAGATTATAGATATTGCGCCAACCATTTCAGGACTCTTAGGAATTAGCTTTCCAAATGGTACAACTGGTCAGCCTTTAGAGTTTGTCTTACAGCATTAATATGTGTAATATATTACAATACAAAAAGCCCTTAACTTTATACATTAAGGGTTTTTTTATATGGTGTTTCTTAATTTTATGTTGAATGCTTAACGTTGAATGCGTAAACCGAGATAAAGTAAGAATGTAATCATTCTTTGTAAGTACAGTAATATTTAATACTACTTTCTGTACAAACTATAGTTATTTACCAGATCGATATAAATGCGCTTAGCTTCGTCTTGTGTAATGTTTTGTACTTGGAATAATGCATTTGTTTTAAATGCATTTATAATGGGCTTACCACTATTAGGTCTATTATAATCGTTAGTGGCCTTTTTGTAATACGCATATAAGCGTAACAGAAAATCTGCTGGAAATGGGCCCGGAAGATTATTAATGCGTTCTACGGCATCCTTAAAGTCAATATCTAATTCTTCAGAAGTCATTATAATTCAGCAACAATACTTTGTCCTCCTTTAACTTTCTCGTTAAGGTTAACGTTTATTTTAGTTCCTAAAGGTAAAAATAAATCTACTCTCGAACCAAATTTAATAAATCCAGAATCACTAGCTTGTATAGCATCATCCCCAACTTTAGCATAATTAACTATTCGTTTTGCTAATGCACCCGCAATTTGGCGATGTAAAACTTTCCCGAAAATCTTATTTTCAACGACCACTGTTGTACGTTCGTTTTCTTCGCTAGCTTTAGGATGCCAAGCCACTAAAAATTTACCAGGATGGTATTTGCTAAACACCACTTTTCCTCCAATAGGGTATCGTGTAACGTGTACATTTATAGGAGACATAAACACACTAACTTGTAGGCGTTTTTCTTTAAAATATTCTTTTTCAAAAACTTCTTCGATAACTACAACTTTACCATCTACAGGAGATAATACTTGATTATCGTTTAAAATACCTTTACGATTTGGGTTTCTAAAAAATTGTAAGATTAGTATTAAGAATCCAAAACATGCAAAAAATAGTACGTTTCTTAACCAAGCGGTTGAAATGAAATTATCTATTGCCAAAAATGAAGCAATTACTAATACAAAAGTGATTAAAATAATCTTAAAACCTTCTTTATGAAACATAATCTAAAATTCTTAAAAACAAATAAATAAATGGTGCTGCAAAAATAATACTGTCTAATCTATCAAGTAATCCGCCATGTCCAGGCATAATTACACCACTATCTTTAACATTTACCTGACGTTTAAATTTAGACTCTACTAAGTCGCCCAATGTACCAAAAACACTAACAATTATTGCTAATATTAGCCATTGGTTAAAACCAAGAGTTTGGGTAAAGGTAGCAATAAAATAGCTAGCAACACATGAAAAAAACAATCCGCCTATAAAACCTTCAACTGTTTTTTTGGGTGATATCTTTTCAAATAATTTCTGTCTACCGAAATTTTTTCCAACTATAAAGGCAAAAGTATCATTAACCCAAACTAAAATAAATGAACCTAAGATGATGCTAGGTAGGTATTCGTTTCCAAATCGGGCAATCAAAAGTAAGAATACAAATGAGCTAGATAAGTAAAAACTAGTGAGTAGAAATCGTTTAAATTTAAATAGCGGAATTGCTCTTTTAGAAAATAAATCTTTTATCAGGAATAGATTTACAAATATAGATAGCACTAGAAGTATTTGTGTAGCTTCATTAAAACCATCTAGTTTTGGAGAGACCATATGCCAGTATCCAAATACAAAATATAGAATGGTAAAGATTATGTATGGCGTAAATGTACGAGTGTCTATCAGTTTCTTAAATTCACCTATAGATATAAGTCCGAAAATAAAAAATAGAACGGTTACTGCATGCTCATTATAAAGAGATCCAATTAATAAAGCAACGTATATAAAACCAAAAATAGCTCTGGTAAGAATTTCTTTCATGTTAGAGGTCTTCTAAAAGCAGCAAATATAGGTTTTTTGAATTACTACCATAGGTCATAAAGTTTTTTTCCTCTTCTAATTTAAAATGCTTTATTGTAGTAATATTTGTTGGAATTCTTTGCGTGTTTTTAGATTTAATTTTACGTAGCCCTTCACTTATGCTTCCTACTATCTGACTTGTAGTGGAGAACACAATAAAATTACTTGGAAGATCTGCTAGTTTTTTTTCTGCGATTTGTTTAGAACAAATTAATAATGAACCATCGTCTGCAATTAAGCTTTCACAACTTGTTAAAAAATAAGTTGTGTCGGTATCATTAGGCTTAGCCATGTTTAAACTAGATGAAGCAAAACGTTTTTTTAATTCGTTTTCCAGAATAAGAATTTTTTTATCTTCCCAACTGTTTTCTTCTATGATATAATCTAGGGTTTGAAAAATTTCATCTAAATTTTCGCAATACAAAAATTTACCACCATTTTCCTTAAAGTTTATTGTAAACTTTTCATCTATAGGTAGTTTTATTTCAGGCATGTATTTGCCTCTGTCTTCCGATTTTATTTCCTCTTCTGATTTATTTGATTTGGAACCAAAAAGTTTTCTAAATAGACTCATTAAGACATCTGCGATTAATCTATGTTAAATAGGGTTTGTTCAAAGATAAAAAATCTTAAATTAACCAAAGGTCAATTTAAGATTTTTCCTGCTATTAAGCGTAACTACTTAATAGATTATTTATCTAAAAGGGGTTTTAATTCTGGATCAAAAGGGCGTTTACCAAATATTTTCTCAAGGTTATCTTTAAAAATAACTTCTTTTTCTAAAAGTACATCGGCTAACTCTGTAAGTTTGTCTTTGTTATCTTCTAAAAGTTTGATTGCTCTTTCGTATTGTTTTTCAATAATATCAGATATTTCTTTATCGATAAGTTCTGCAGTCTTTTCACTATAAGGTTTTGTAAAACCATATTCGTTTTGACTAGAAGAGTCATAATACGTTAAGTTTCCAACTTTATCGCTTAATCCATAAACGGTAACCATTGCTCGTGCTTGTTTAGTCACTTTTTCAAGATCACTTAAAGCTCCTGTAGAGATTTTATTAAAAATAACTTTCTCTGCAGCACGACCTCCTAATGCAGCACACATTTCGTCTAGCATTTGCTCTGGTCTAACAATTAGGCGTTCTTCTGGTAAATACCATGCAGCTCCTAAAGAACGACCACGTGGTACTATAGTAACTTTTACTAAAGGTGCAGCATGTTCTAACATCCAACTCACTGTAGCATGACCAGCTTCATGAAAAGCAATAGCTTTCTTTTCGCTAGGTGTAATGATTTTATTTTTCTTCTCTAAACCACCAATAATACGGTCTACAGCATCTAAGAAATCTTGTTTGTCTACAGCTTTTTTACCTTGTCTTGCAGCAATTAAAGCAGCCTCGTTACATACATTAGCAATATCTGCTCCAGAGAAACCTGGTGTTTGTTTTGCTAAGAAATCTGTATCAAGATTTTCAGATTTTTTGATAGGTTTTAAATGAACTTCAAAAATTTCTTCACGTTCTCTAATATCTGGCAAGTCAACAAAAATTTGTCTGTCAAAACGACCGGCACGCATTAAAGCACTATCTAAAACATCTGCTCTGTTGGTTGCAGCTAACACAATTACATTTGTGTTGGTTCCAAAACCATCCATTTCTGTTAACAACTGGTTTAAAGTATTTTCTCTTTCATCGTTAGATCCAGACATATTACTTTTCCCTCTTGCACGTCCAATAGCATCAATTTCATCAATAAAAATAATTGCTGGAGATTTTTCTTTAGCTTGTTTAAATAAATCTCTAACACGAGATGCACCTACACCTACAAACATCTCTACGAAATCTGATCCTGATAAAGAGAAGAACGGTACTTTAGCTTCACCTGCAACGGCTTTTGCTAATAAGGTCTTTCCTGTTCCTGGAGGGCCTACAAGTAATGCGCCTTTTGGTATTTTACCACCAAGAGCTGTGTATTTTTCTGGGTTCTTAAGGAAGTCTACAATTTCTTGAATTTCTTCTTTAGCACCTTCTAAACCGGCTACATCTTTAAACGATGTTTTAACGTCTGTATTCTGATCGAATAATTTAGCTTTAGATTTTCCGATGTTAAAGATTTGACCTCCAGCACCGCCACCTCCACCAGAAGACATTCTACGCATAATAAAGATCCAAACTCCTATTAATAGAATAAAAGGCAGAATACCAATAAGGAAATCTCCCATTAGGTTTTGTTCTGTTTTGTATTCTACATGAGTTTTTAACCCTTGATCTTTAATTGCAGCATTTACTTGATTTTCAAAATTTTGTAAATCACCAAATTCAAAACTATAATTTGGCTGTTTAGATGCTGTTGGAAGTAACGTAGACGGTTTTGAATTCTTATGTTCTTCTTTTTGTAAAGCTTCATCTGTTAAATAAACATCTGCTTCTCTCTTGTTTACAATTTCTACAGTTTCAATATCACCATCGCTCAGATATTTCATGAATTCTGATGGAGTAGTTGTGGTAGAGTCTTGTAAACTATTACTGTTAAAAAGCTGCATTGCAATAAAGATTGCAATAATAGCTCCGTAAATCCAATACGGATTTAATTTAGGTTTCTTATTTGGAGTTTTCTTTTCGTTTGCCATTAAATCTAATAGTTTGTTTCAATTATCGTTGTTTTTGCATCGCCCCATAGGCTTTCAATGTCGTAGTATTCGCGGATATGCTTTTGAAAAACATGAACTACAACATTCACATAATCTATTAATACCCATTCGGCATTGTCTTGCCCTTCTGTGTGCCAAGGTTTGTCTTTAAGTTCTTTACTAACTTTTTTCTGGACAGCGTTTACAATGGCATTAACTTGAGTGTTTGAGGTACCTTCGCAGATTATAAAATAATCACAAACCGTATTTTCAATTTCACGTAAGTCTAAAATATTTATTTCTTTTCCTTTAACATCTTCAATTCCACTTAAGATGGTGGCAATTAGCAAGTCTGAATTTGTGTTTTCTTTCGCCATTAATTTGATTTAATTTGTACAAAGTTATTATTTTTTAGTTCTTTATACTTTAAAATTTGCAGAAGTTTTCATCCTGCCTACATAAATAATATAAATGCATATAATCAAACTTGATGCCATCGATTCAACCAATACTTTTTTAAAACAATTAAGTAGTTGCGAAATGGTTGAAGATTATACTGTAGTAGTCGCTAAAGAACAGACCATGGGACGCGGACAAATGGGAACGATTTGGGAGTCTGAAACCGCTAAAAACCTAATGTTTAGTGTATTTAAAGATGTTTCTTTTGTACCCGTAGAAAAGCAGTTTTATATTAGTATGGTTACCGCTATAGGGATTTATAAAGCTTTGAAAAAACTGGCATTACCTCGAGTAAAAATAAAATGGCCTAACGACATTTTGTCAGCAGATAAGAAAATATGTGGAGTGCTTATTGAAAATATTGTAACATCAAACGGACTTAGAGACAGTGTGCTTGGTATTGGAGTAAATGTTAATCAGACAGATTTTGTAGGACTTCCCAAAGCGTCTTCTTTAGTTAATATGGTAGGACGTGTTTTTGATTTAGATGAAGTATTATATCACATTCTTGTAGAATTAAAAGAATGTTTTGCTTGGCTTGAACGCGGACAGTACAAAAAAATAAAAAACGAATACGAAAGCGAATTATTTAAAAAGAATAAGCCTTCAACATTTTTAGATGCTGAAGGCAGTATGTTTGCCGGTTTTATTCTTGGTGTAACAGAACTTGGTCATTTAAAAGTGCTGTTAGAAGATGAAATTATAAAAGTTTATAATTTAAAAGAAATAACCTTGTTGTATTAAATAGATGTTGGCATTTTAGTCGCTAAGGTTTCAATAAACTTTGAAATAGGTCCTTTTACCATCATAGCCATCATAGGGTTGAAATCGCCTTCAAACTGAAGTTTAACCTCACTTTTTCCTTCAGCAGTCTCCGTAATATTTCCTACTAAAGAAAAGTCTAATTTACCGCCTGCAGCGCCTAAAACTATTTTGTTTGGCGGAACCACTTCTTTCTTTTTTAAAATAATTTCTGGCATCCCTTTTAAGGCGAATAGAAATTTGTCGTCGTCTAAAATTTCAAACTTACTAATGTTATCTGGCATTAGTTTTTCAAAATTTTTAATATCAGAAAGAAAATCAAATACCTCTTGAGATGATTTGTCTACCGTTACTTTTGGAGATTCTAAATTCATGATTTTTTATTTGTTAAGATATAATCAAATAGCGTTCCATTCACTCGGATTGGAGTTCCAATCTGTCAATGTTTTTACTTCGGCTTGCGAAACGTAATTTGTTTCTACAGCTTGCATGATTAAACTGTCGTAGTTACTTAAGGTTTGAAGCATTACATTTTCTTTTTCAAAATTCTCTTTAGCGATATTAAAACCGTAAGAGAAAATAGCAATCATACCTTTTACATTCAGATTTGCTTCTCTAAGTGCACGCACAGCATTTAGACTGCTTTTTCCTGTACTAATTAAATCTTCAACAACAACAACATTTTGTCCTTTTTGGATAAAGCCTTCAATCTGGTTTTGTCTACCATGACTTTTAGCTTCAGGTCTTACATAAATAAAAGGAACTCCTAAATATTCTGCAACCAACATACCTATACCTATAGCACCAGTAGCAACACCAGCAATAACGTCTGGTTTTCCATATTGTTCTTCAATATGTTTGGCCATAGTTTCACGTATGTAATTTCTAATTAGCGGAAAAGATAGTATAATCCTGTTGTCGCAATAAATAGGCGATTTCCATCCAGAGGCCCACGTAAAGGGAGCGCTAGGGCTTAGTTTTATTGCATTTACTTGCAGTAAAACTTCAGCAGTTTTTCGAGCTGTTTGTTTGTTTAAAATCATAGATGCAAAATTACACATTAATTAAAATAATACTTCTTGTCTATTAAAATTATTTTTTTAAAGTTAATATGTTTGCTATAAAAATTGATACTTTTACCATAATTAATGTAGGATATTTTTTATATGTATAAAATATTTGTCAACGACAAGCCAATCATTTTAACCACTGTGGTTGAAAAGGAAACACATTTTAAGAATTACTTATTAGATACTGTTCATATTGGTAAAGTAATTAAGGAGTTAAATACTACTTCTTTAAAGGAAGTGCGATTAATTCACAAAAATGGAGATAAATTACTTAAAAAGTTTTTAAAGAAACTACCTAACGTTGTTGCAGGTGGTGGTAAAGTTTATAATAAAGATGGCAGTATTCTGTTTATATATAGAAACGATAAATGGGATTTACCTAAAGGAAAAGCCGAGTCTGGTGAAACCATAGAAGAAACGTCTTTAAGAGAAGTAGAAGAAGAAACAGGAGTTTCAGGTTTAAAAATTACTAAGCCTTTACATACTACCTACCACATATTTAAGCGTAACGGTAAATTTAAAATTAAAGTAACGCATTGGTTTGAAATGTCTACAGATTTTAAAGGAAATTTATGGCCACAACATAACGAAGGCATTACTAAAGTGGCATGGTTAAATGAAGTTGAAGCGATTCAGGCTTTAGAAAATTCGTATGCTAATATTCGTCCGCTTATTTAATGATACTCGCTTTTAAAGCTCCGTAAATTTGATGCTTTAAAAGTGACGGCATCATATTTTGTGAAGCAAATTTCTGATTAACTTCTAACTCAATACCAATATAATTTAAAGGATGTTGTTTGCGTAGATAGGTTGTTAAACCATCTGCCTTTCCTAAATACGGATAATTAAAACGTGTTTTTAATCTCGGATTCTCAAGGTGTAAATTCGATTTAAATGTTTTGCAAAATTTAGATTCTTCAGCACGCTCGGTGTCATATAAAAGTCCGATATCGCAAGTGCGTTGTTCTCCTTTTAAAACAGGAGTAAAGCTATGTATCGCTAGATGAATAACTGTGTTTTCTTTATTAATTTCTTTTGAAATGTATTGTTCTAAAGCATTTCTGTATACCTTATAATAACTAGTAATTAGATATTCTTTATCTGAATTAGATAGCGTTTTAGCATATTCTGAAAACAGGTTTTTATGATGCAACGATCTGTTTAGCTCAATTAATAACCGACTAGTTTCACTGTAGTTTGTAAAATCTGCTAACGGTTTTAAATACTTAAAAAGATCTAAAGCGCCAATATCAAAACCACGATGCGTTTGTAAAGTGGTTTTTTCATTTATAAAGGCAGATGCAAATCGTTTAGGTATGTTTGCTCCACCATGTTCGCAAGTTAAAAGCAATTTCATTTTAAAAATAAGGTGTTAGTCTCCAGACAGCTTGTAAGTGATTTGTATACTTTAAGCACATTAGATTCAGAATAATCTTCTGCCAAAACCTTTTCAATTCGAGTTGCTAAAGTGCCTTCGTTTAAAATAGTTTCAATAGTCTTATAGTGCGATTTGTGTATGTTAGGTTTAGCTAATTGATAGATATGTTTCCAAACATCTTGAATAGAACAAGCGTCTTCAATATCAAATACATTTAGATAGTCTAAGTTTTCTATTACTGAAGTCTCTCCGTGTTTAATTGCATCATTAAGAATTACATATAAGTCTTCTTTAGTCCATCGTTTTTGAGCCGCTAAAGGCGATAGCTTTTTATTGACTAATAATTTTAGAGTTTCAATAATTAAAGCACAAATAGCTAAATCTGCTTTCGGACATTCTTGAATATCGACTAAGCGTATTTCTATGGCATTTCTATCGAAACGCGCAATAGCACCACGGGAATTTAAGAAATGATGATCTAAAATATTATGGGTGTCAAATGGTTTTATAGCCTTCTTAATTGGTTCAAAAATAGTGGCAAAATAATCCAGTTTTGTAAACACACGCTCAGGAATAACAAGTCCAGTCATTTCAGGAATTTCTTTCTGATTGGTTTTGTAGTATTCTAATCGCGTGTCCTTAAAGCCTGTCAATTTTCCTTCTAATATTGGTGAACTCGCACTTAAACCCGGAATAAGCGGAAGTATTATACGGATGGCTGCGTGTAACTTTTCAAACTCTTTATCGTCAAAAAATGGTAAATTTATATGAACACTTTGCACGTTGCTCCAGCCGTGATTTTTACAATTAAAAATACGGTTGTATAATTCGTAAACTTCGCTATAACTGTGCTTCCAAAGTTGCGTTTCACTTACGGGGTTCATAAAAGGATGAGCAGCGGTAGGTAATAACTCGGTCTGTAAAGGTTTTAAAAGCGCATTGATTTCTAATACGTTTTTATGAAATAAGTCGGCCAAACCATTTAAATTTTTAGTTGGCCCATTGGTTTTTATTTCTACAACATGGGCAACCAATTCGTTGCTCCAAGCTATTTTACCATTTACAATATCCGAGGTTAATTTGCCATGCTTTTTAATGAGAAGCGCATCAACAATTGGAGCAATTTTTAAATCGGATTGATTTACTAGCATGTATTCTAGTTCAATTCCATAAACATCAAAAAGATGATATTTTTTATTCATTTTAATCTAAACGTTTTTTTAATGCAGATAAAATTTCTGTGTAAACGGCATCGCCATAATGAGCGTCTTCTACACCAAAATCGATATTTGGGTTGTCGTTAATTTCAATAACCATAGGTTTGTTATCTACCACTTTTATGTCGATACCATAAAGACCTTTACCCATAAGTTTGGCCGATTTTATGGCCATGTTTAATACTTTTTTGGGAACAGATTCTATAGGTAAACAGTCGGCATTACCATCTTGGTCGTCTTTCTTTTTAGCATTCCAATTATAGATTTGCCAATGCCCTTTAGCCATGTAATATTTACAAGCGTAAAACGGTTTGTCGTCTAAAATACCTATGCGCCAATCAAAATCTGACGGACAGAATTCTTGTGCAATAATTAAATCAGATTCTTTTAACATCTCAGAAACCAAGTTATGGTATTCTGTTTCTGTTTTGGCCTTTTTTACACCAAAAGAAAACGTAGAATCTGGTGCTTTTAACACACAAGGTAAACCCACTTCATCAAGTACCTGTTGCTTGTTATCTTTGTGTACAATAATTGTCTTAGGCGTATCTATATTTGCATTTTGCAAAGCTTCGGCCATATACACTTTATTGCAACATTTTAAAATAGCATCTGGATAATCTATAATAGCGAGACCTTCTTGCTGTGCTTTTCTTGCAAAGGCGTAGGCTTCGTTATTTACTTCTGTACTTTGTCTGATAAATAAAGCATCGAAAGACGATAAGCGGGACAAATCTTTAGGTTCAATAATTTCAGCATAAATGTTCATTTTTTCAGCCAAATCTATAAACTTCTTAAGGGCCTTAGCATTACTTGGAGGCGCAGGATCTTTAGGGTTTACTAATATGGCTAAATCGAAATCACTTTTAGTTAACTTCGGAAAATCGTAACGTGTTTTAGAAAAATATTGATTAGCAAATTGCTGAACACTTTCTAAATGCTCTGATGGTATTTCAGATTCAGAAATAGCTTTAATACTTTGAATGTTCCACTTGGTTGTATGGTTAAATTTTACGCGCAAAAACGGCACCTGAAAATGTTTGTAAAACAACAGGCTTAACTCCTTGTATTTTTGTGCTACGTTCTGCCCAAAATAAATGCTTAACGTAAACTCTTGCGATTTTATATTCTTTAAACTTTGTTGGATGGTGTCGTCAAATTCGTCGGACACAATTCTTACAAGTTTTAAAGCTTTTAAATCGACTATATTTTTTATGTTCGGAATAGGCAAATGACCTCTAGCCTCTGCTAAAAGCGATACATAATAGCCTTTAGATTGGTAGGAGTAATCTTTGCATAAGTTGAAAATTCTAGCTTTTTTAACTAGTGAAAATTCAGGATTAGTAAGGTATTCTTGCGAAGAAATTACTTTGATATTCTCAATCGAAAAATTCCATTTTTCAGGTTGATTGACAACAATATACTTGTTCATTAATGGCGCTGCATAGCGATATAAATTTGAATCAAATGTATATTATTTTTAAATATGTTTTACATCCTAATATTAAATTTTTCACATATTATTTTACTCTAAAAACAGGGTAAAGCATATGGGCTTTTTCATAATTGTCACTGTGTTTATGTATCCAGTCTAACTGTGCATACCAATTCGATTTAAATTCTTGGTCAGATGCTTTTTTAGCTTCAAATTCTTGCTTCAGTTTTGGGTTTTTATTTAATAGCGCTAAGGCTAAATCTTCCCAAACGTAAGGCGAAAACCCTTCTTTTTGTTGTAAAATAGTGTCGAAGAAATTCCAGTTAAAAAACGAATCCACAGCTTGCGGTTCTAAAGTTTCTAAAAGATAACGAATGGCTGGTTGTCGGGTTTCTATATAAAAATCGCCAGCTCTAAATGTGATTTGTTGGGTTGTTGATTCTGTAGTGGTATTACTGTGTAGATAATGACCTTCATAAGGTGAAGATTTGGTTTTGAAATCTGTTATGTGGTAACTTTCAACAGTAAACGTTTTATCTGTTTCCAAAGGTATCATCTTTACCTGATTCAGTTTTAACAGCTCAATAATAGTATACCAACCTTGCGGAATAATATAGGCTTCTGGAATAGTAATTTCCACTGTAGGTTTAAAGTAATTTTGGTATGTAACAGGTTTGGTAAAAGGTTGTGTTCTGTCGTATTTTAAACGTTTTAAACCCGTTACATCACTTGTTTTATATTCGCCTTCAAACCCTTTAAATTGCAGTGTAGAAGATTTTGTGGTGTCTATGGTCCAACCTAAACTGTAAGTCTTTGCATTAAGAAAGGAGTTGTTGGCATCTTCGCGTAATGTTTTAATGGTTTTGTAATCTTTTTCAATAATAGAAATCATACTTTTCATAAGTTCGTAAGTGCCTTCAACTCGAGGTTTGTATGGTTTTAGCATATGTGTTTCTACCATCATTCCTAAGGTGTTAAATAAAGTGGTGTAACCTGTAGAGTATCTTGGGTGATCTATAAACTGACTGAATCCAATTTCAGGAACCTGATTAAAAACATTAACGTAAGGTGTAATGTCCCATTCTTTTTTAGCTAAACTCTGTTCCAGTTCTGGCATCATTTTAGTATGTAAATAGGTGCCTAAATTTCCGCCAAGTTTATTGTGTTGTGTAAATAAATGCGTGAGGGTGTATTGGTAATCGGCTCCATTACTTACGTGGTTATCTATAAACACATCCGGTTGCACTTTATGGAAAATTTCTGCAAACGTTTTTGCGTTTTTAGTATCGCTTTTTATAAAGTCGCGGTTTAAATCGTAATTGCGAGCATTTCCTCTAAACCCATATTCTAAGGGGCCATTTTGGTTGGTTCTGGTTGTCGCATTTCTGTTTAAACTACCACCAATATTATAAATAGGAATGGTTACTAAAACGGTATGCTTAGGCATACTAATCTTGCCTTGAACAATGTCTCTATACAACATCATGGTTGCATCAATACCATCGCTTTCTCCTGGATGAATGCCATTATTTACGAGAAGAATACGTTTGTTTGTTCTGATTTTTGAAAACTCGAAGACCTTATCAGGGTTCAAAGTCACCAGGTGTAGTGGCTTTCCAGAGTCAGTTTCGCCTATAGTTTGTATGTCTATTTGCGGATACGTTGAGGCGAGATTGTTATAAAATTGAATAACTTCTGCATAAGTTGCTGTTTCTAGACCATTACTTTTTTCAAAATGTGTTGTGAAATCATTTTGAGATTGTGTGTGTAAGGTATTCAATAATAGGAATATAATGAAAACAGAGGTGGATAATTTCATTCTTAGTATTTTTAAACAAACTTAATGAAATTATTACATTAAGAACTTGTGAGTCCCCATTTTAACTGTATTTTTGCCCCTCTTAAAAAAGAAAAGATGACAGATTTTATAAGGAAAATAACACCTAATGCGAAGGATGATGTTTTAGCAGGTGTAACGGTATCACTGGCCATGATTCCTGAAGTTGTAGCCTTTGCCTTTGTGGCTCAAATTAGTCCGATTGTTGCCCTTTTTGGAGCCTTTATTATCGGAATTGTTTCGGCCTTATTTGGTGGACGACCAGGTTTAATTTCTGGAGCAGCGGGAGCTGTGGCAGTTATTTTTGTGCACATGATCCAGGAAGGACATGCTAAAGGTCTTTTATTTGATACGCCTGTAGAAAATATGGGCTATTTCTATTTACTAGCTGCGGTTGTGTTAATGGGTGTTATTCAGATTTTGTCGGGTATCTTCAAACTTGGAAAATTTGTACGATTAATACCGCATCCTGTAATGTTAGGTTTTGTAAATGGTTTGGCTATTGTCATTTTTATGGCACAATTGGGTATGTTTAAAGAAAATACTAAAGATGTATTCGGTCAAAACATGCGTAAAACCGTTTCTAAAGAATTGGTTTATAATGTAAATGATAATGCTGTAACCGATTTAATTTCTGGTAGTAAATTGTTTTCAATCAATGGAGAATCGATAACTAATGCTAGTACTGGTGAAGAGGTGTTTATTATGTCCGACAATCAAGTTTTCGACGTAAAAACTAAAAAAGTCGTCTTTAATGTTCAGGATAACGGGTTTTATTCAGTTAAAGATAATGGTGTTGTAAAGTCCACTATGGAAGGCAATAAGCTTTATGTTATGATTGGTTTGGTACTGTTAACTATGCTAATTATTTGGGGATTACCTAAATTGACTAAAAAAATGCCTGCTGCATTAACCGCTATTTTAATTGTGACTTTAATTTCAATATTTGGAGGATTACAGTCTATAAATGTCGGAGATTTTATTAGAGATGGAGGAGGAGCAGGTCTTAACGGTTTTGACGAATTGTCTAGCAAACTAAATCTTGGAGAGCTTTGGAGCCATTTGCCATTTAATTTAGATACATTAAAATTTATTGCGCCTTATGCGTTTTTAGCAGCTTCTGTAGGATTAATAGAAACGTTAATGACGATGAATCTTGTAGATGAATTAACAGATTCACGAGGAGATGGAAATAGAGAATGTGTAGCTCAAGGTGCTGGGAATATGTTAAGCGGAATCTTAGGTGGTACTGGTGGTTGTGGTATGATTGGACAAACTGTAATTAATATTAATGCAGGTGGTAGAGGACGTTTATCTGGTGTAATGATGGCGATAACTTTACTAACATTTATATTGTTTGCAGATAAATATATTGAGCAAGTGCCTATTGCCGCTTTAGTAGGGGTGATGTTTATGATGGTTATTGAAACTTTTGCTTGGTCAAGTTTACGTATTATGAAAAAGATACCGGTATCTGATGCAGTGGTGTTAGTAATTGTATCTGTAGTGACAGTGTTTTTTGATTTAGCTATTGCAGTATTTGTGGGAGTAATTATTTCTGCATTGTCTTTTGCATGGGAAAATGCTAAAAAGATTAGAGCAAGAAAGCGTTTTTCTCAGGATGGAAATATTAAAACTTATGAAATTTGGGGACCTTTATTTTTTGGTTCAATTACCGCTTTTAATGAGAAATTTGATGTTAAAAACGATCCAGATGAGGTGTATATCGATTTTGTAGAATCTCGTGTTAGTGATCATTCAGCATTAGAAGCCATTACTAATATTGTAAATAAATATGAAGCTGAAGGAAAATCTATTAAGCTAAAGCACTTAAGTGAAGATTGTAAAATACTTATGTATAAAGCGAATCCGAAATTTAAGGAAGTTATAATAGAAGATGTTCACGATCCGCGTTATCACTTAGCAGCGAATCCTGAAGAGTTTCCTAAACCACTTTCGGAATATAAATTTTAATAAAAAAAGGCGCCAATTATGGCGCTTTTTTTACTCTTACATTATCGGGAACAAGGAGTGTGTAATCTCCATTGTGTCGTATTACATCTCTAACAATACTAGAACTTATAAAAGAGGTCTTAGATGAGGTTAGTAAAAACACTGTTTCTATTTCAGAAAGCTTACGGTTTGTTTGTGCAATGGCTTTTTCGAATTCAAAATCGGCAGGATTTCTAAGTCCGCGTAAAATAAATTCGACATCCATTTTTATACAGAAATCTACAGTCAGTCCAGAGTAGGTTGTTACAGATACTTTAGGTTCATCTTTAAAGGTTTCTTTTATAAAATTAAGACGTTCTTCTAAGGTAAACATATAGTTCTTTTCAGAATTGATTCCGATGGCTACTATAATTTCATCAAAAACATGAACGGCACGAGAAATAATATCGAGATGTCCTAAAGTTAAAGGGTCAAAAGATCCAGGAAATATGGCGCGTTTCATGTTAGCTGTGTTAAAAGTTTAGTGGCGTGAATTTACGATTTATATCTTAAAGCATCTTCAATAGCACTTTCAAATAACTCAGATAAAGATATTCCAGCTACTGCGGCTTGTTGTGGTAAAATACTTTCTTTAGTCATGCCAGGAACCGTATTTATCTCTAATAAATGCGGCTCGCCGTCTTTGAATATAAATTCACTTCTAGAAAACCCTTTCATTTTTAGAATTTCATATACTTTTTTAGCAAGCGTATTTACACTTTGCTCTTGTTCAGGGGTTAGTCTTGCTGGCGTTATTTCTTGAGACTGTCCTAAATATTTGGCTTTGTAATCGAAAAAATCATTTTCACTTACAATTTCTGTAATCGGTAATACGGTTGTTGCTCCTTTGTAAGTAATCACACCAACAGAGACTTCTACACCATCTAAAAATGATTCAATAATAATTTCGTCATCTTCTTTAAAAGCGGTGTCTATAGATGCTTTTAAATCTTCTTTTTTATACGCTTTAGTGACACCGAAACTACTTCCGGCTTTGTTTGCTTTAACAAAGCATGGTAGGCCTACTTTTTTAATTATGGTATCTTCATCAATAACATCTCCAAGATTAACGTAGTAAGATTCAGCAGTTTTTATACCATAAGGTTTTAATATGCTTAAACAGTCACGTTTATTATAGGTTACGGCAGCTTGGTACATTTCGCAACTTGTTTGTGGCATATTTAAGAGATTAAAATAGCCTTGTAGTTGGCCATCTTCACCCGGAGCACCATGAATTGCATTAAAAACACAATCGAAGCTGGTCTTTTTACCATCAACAGTTACAGAAAAATCATTTTTATCGATAGGAAATTCTTTATCTTCATTATTAACATAAACCCATTTATTTTTAAAAATATGGATTTTGTATGCATTGAATTTTTCGGTATCAAGTGACTGGTAAACAACGTTTCCGCTGTTTAAGGAGATTTCATATTCGCTAGAATAACCTCCCATAACGATGGCTATATTTTTTTTCATAATAGTAACAAACGATGGAAAAAATCGTTTAGCTAAAATATCATTTATTAATCAAAAGTAAAAACAGAACGGTTTTTATATCTTTGCCAATCAAATTCTATATCATGGGCCTTATAAAATTCCTTACTAGTAAAACATTCTTTCTTAATTTGCTTTTAGCTGTAGTTGCTATTTTTGTGTTGAGTTATTTAACATTAAGATGGTTAGATAGTACAACAAACCATGGTAAGTTTGAAACGGTTCCAGACTTAACGGGAGTTTCAATAGATGTAGCTAGAGCTGAATTAGAAAAAAATAAGCTCGTTATGCAAATTCAGGATTCTGCGAATTACAATCCAGATTATCCTAGATTTTCTGTTATAGAACAAGACCCTAAAGCAGGATTTAAAGTTAAAGAAGATAGAAAAATATATATAACACTTAATCCGTCTGGATACAGAAAAGTGTTAGTACCAGCATTAACAGATCGTACATTTAGACAAGCCAAACCTACTTTAGAAGCTTTAGGTTTTCAGGTAGGAACCATTAGATACGAAGACAATATTGCCAAAGATATGGTTTTAGAAGTATCTCATGACGGCGAAAAAATAAAGACAGGCGATATGTTACCTAAAACATCTAAAATCGATTTAGTATTAGGAAACGGTAATAGACCAGAGTAAATTATGAGTGATTATACACCACAAAACGAAGAGGCTGAAGATGAGCTTTACGAGCATTATGCTTTTACAGCAGAAAAGGGGCAATCGCCACTTCGAATTGATAAATATTTAATGAATTTTGTAGAGAATGCCACACGAAGTAAAATTCAGGCTGCTGCAAAATCAGGTAATATATTTGTTAATGGCGTTCCCGTTAAGTCCAACTATAAAGTTAAAGGTAACGATGTTATTAAAGTGCTTTTTGCACATCCGCCGTACGAGAATTTATTGGTCGGCGAGAATATACCAATCGATATTGTTTACGAAGACAACGATTTATTGGTTGTAAATAAACCTGCAGGAATGGTGGTGCATCCAGGCCACGGAAACTATTCTGGGACTTTAATAAATGCCTTAATTTATCATTTCGATAATCTGCCGGAAAACTCTTCTGGACGTCCAGGTTTAGTACATAGAATAGATAAAGATACAAGTGGTTTGTTGGTGGTTGCAAAGACAGAAGAAGCGATGGCACATTTGTCTTTACAATTTGCAGAGAAAACTTCAGAACGTGAATATGTCGCAATTGTTTGGGGTAATGTTGATGAAGAAGAAGGTACCGTTGAAGGAAATATTGGTAGACATCCTAAAAATAGACTTCAGAATACAGTCTTTTTTGGCGACGATGCAGATAAAGGAAAACCAGCTGTAACGCATTATAAAATTATAGAGCGATTAGGATACGTCACTCTATTGTCTTGTAAATTAGAAACAGGCCGCACGCACCAAATACGTGTGCATATGAAACATATTGGACACACTTTATTTAATGATGAACGTTACGGTGGAGAGAAAATTTTAAAAGGCACAACCTTTACTAAATACAAGCAATTTGTAGATAATTGTTTTAAAATTTTGCCACGACAAGCGCTACATGCCAAGACTTTAGGGTTTGAGCATCCTAGAACAAAAGAGTTTATGCGTTTTAATACAGACATCCCAGAAGATATGCAACAGTGTATTGAAAAGTGGAGACAATATGTGAAGCACCAAGAGTTAGATGAGGCATAAGTATTTGTTATGTAATTATAAGAAATAACAGTATTTATCTATATGATTTCAGTCATTTCAAACGTAAATTTGATTGATTTTAAAACTGAAATCAATTATAGAAGTTGAATTGAAATAATCCTACGAATATGAAATTAGTAATATCTCCAGCAAAGTCTTTAGATTTAGAACGCGAATTACCAACAGAAGTTTCTACAGAAGCTTTGTTTTTAAAAGAAGCTGAGCAATTAAATAAAGTTGTAAAAAAGAAATCTGCAAAAGGATTGTCTGAGTTAATGCGTATTTCTGATGCTTTAGGACAGTTAAATTATGAAAGAAATCAGGATTGGACGTTGCCGTTTACAAAAGAGAATGCACGCCAAGCTATTTATGCATTTAACGGCGATGTGTATCGTGGACTAGATGCGTACACAATTTCTGAAGATAAATTAGGAACGCTTCAAGATACCGTTAGAATTTTATCTGGTTTATATGGTGTTTTAAAACCATTAGATCTAATTCAGGCTTACCGCTTAGAAATGGGGACTAAATTGCCTGTAGGAACAAACAAAAATTTGTATGAGTTCTGGAAAAAAACGATTACAGCATCCTTAAATGATGAATTAAAAGACGATGAATTGTTTTTAAATTTGGCTAGTAATGAGTATTTTAAAGCTGTAGATGTAAAATCTTTAAAAGTGCCAGTAATTACTGCCACGTTTAAGAATTTTAAAAACGGCGAATATAAAATGATTGCAACTTATGCAAAGCTTGCTCGAGGTTTAATGGCGCGCTACGTTATAGATACTAATGCTAAAACTGTTGAAGACTTAAAAGGATTTGACTACGAAAACTACAGATACGATGAGCAATTCTCAACAGAAACCGAGTTGGTCTTTACAAGATAATAAACGTTCTGAAACCGAACGCGAAGCATTTAAGCCTACAGGAAAATCTCCTAAAAAGCTATCGAAAATGTATATTGGTGTGGTCGTATTAGTGACGTATCTTACCAGTTTAACCTTAACGATAGGGTCTAAGAAAACATTAGAAACATGTATCACTTCAGATTTTTGTTTCAATTCTAAAGACGATGTTTTCCTGTATGCTTTTTATGTGTTTAGTACCATAGCCATTATTGTATTTGTAATTTTAATGGCCTCCAAATTTGGTAAGCGTTTTGGACATGCTGTAAAACAGTAGTTAACGTTTTACAGTAGTGTCTTTGTCGACATCAATTTTTATTTCTGGACGTACTTTTTTCTTAATTCGCGGACGTCTTACGCCGTAAGAACCTCTATTTATTTTTCCGCGTTTTGTTTTTTTATCTCCTCTTCCCATTGTTTTTCTTTTAAAATACTATTTTTAAAGCAAACAGCAAAACATAATGTTTAAACATAAGCATCCTTATGCACCATTTATACCGGAATCAGCCACAAAATTAATTGTAGGGACATTGCCACCACCACGTTTTTCTGTAGGCGAATTTAAACCTGGAGATGTAAATTTTAGTTATGGAAGTATAGATGGACAATTATGGCCTATTCTAAATACGATTTTTGATTTAAATTTAAAGTTTGAAACAACTGAAGAAGCTATCCTGCAACGTAAACATTTTTTAAATTCTAGACATATAGGTATATGCGATATTGTTGAAAGTGCAGAACGTGAGAAAATTGATGCGTCAGATTTAGGAATGCAAAATATAGTATTAAGAGACCTGTTAAAATATATTAAAGCACATCCAAAAGTGCATACGTTATTGTTTACTGGAGGAAATAGTAAAAATGGTCCAGAATATTTTTTTAGAAGATATTTAAAAACTTATAAGCTGGCATTAAAAGTAGAGTGCGATGAGGTGCCAAGAATTCACAGTTTTGAATTTAATGGACGCCATATTAAAACAGTCTCCTTAACAGCGCCTTCTGGCGCTGCTAATAGAGCTGTTGGCGGTATGACACAGTATAAACACATAAAACAGACTAATTCAAAGTTTAATACTTTTGATTTTCGTGTCATGCAGTACCGCCAATTTTTTTAATTAATTTTTAATAATGAAACGTTTAAATGTGGTTTCGTTATTTGTATTGCTTGCTTTTAATATATAGGTTCCTACAGAAAGTCTAGAGACGTCTATAGTCGTTTTTACAGAGGATTGTATTGATTTAGATAGTATCATCTGTCCTTGAATGTTATAGATTTCTATTGCACTTAACTGTTGTTTTGCATCAGAAATATTGATTTCGTTCTGAGCCGGATTAGGATATAGCTTTAAGTCTGCCGCCAATGTATTATCGGTTACAGAAAGTTTGCTATCTATGCCGTATATACGTACTTCGGCTAAACTTGTCCATGCACTATTTTCGTTTCCATATCCTATAACTTGAACGTAACGTGCCTGTGTAGCATCTATCATAAAATTTTCGTAATCTTTTGTCGTTCCAGAGCTTTCTAATTCTTCTGTTAATTTTGTGAAATCAGTACCGTTTTCAGATACAGCAATTTCAAAATATGTTTTACGAGAGTCTCCATTATGAAAAGCAATTTTTAATAAACTCACTGTATTTAAAGCTCCTAAATCGTAAGTAATGATTTGTCCGTCACCTTCTGCAGACCAACGCGTATCGAAATCATCATCAAGCGTGTTTTCAGGGCCGTTAGATTCTTGGGCCTCACTTGCAGATACAGAGTCAGGAACTAATTCATCTAATCCGTCGGCAGGATCTTTACCTATTTGAGTTATGTTTAAAGTTCTGCTTAACGTGCTACTTGTAATGGTTAGCGTTCCTGAACGTTCTTCTGTGGTTGTGTTTTCCGATACTAAAACATCTACAGTAGCATTGTTTTCTCCGCTTGCAGGTGATACAGAAATCCAATCTTGATCAGCTGTAATTTCCCAAGCCATGTTTGAGGTTACGGTTGTCGTTTGTGTTTCAGATTCCGCAGAAAAGGTGTCTAGGGTTGCTATCGATAATTGATCGATTTCTTCTATTTCTCCTTCATCAGAATACGGACCAACATCTTCAGGGTCTAAAGGCGCGTAGCGTACGCTTTCTGTACTATAGTGATCTGCACCAGCATTACTTTCATCTGGTCTGCTTTGCCCTTCAATATCTTCATCGACCATGATAGAAGTAACTCCAGCAGTAAATAGAGGAGAGGTTTCTGTACTATACCAAACACCATCTTTATATTCTAAATACGGATTGCCAACTGTAACTTCGTTACTATCAAAAGTAGAATTGTCGCTAGTTAAACTGGCATCGCCTTCAGGATACATTAAATTGTTGCTCCATGTAACACCATCGCCTTGATCGTTACCATCTACATAATTAACTAAACTGTTTGTTTTACCCGTAACTAGGTTATTGGCAAACATTACATCTTTAACTTTTTTGCTGTAGTTTCCGTTATTATCGAAACCAATTTCAATTCCATATGTATTATCTACAAGTGTGTTGTAAGCAATGGTAACACGTTCAGCTCTAAAATGTTTGCTTAAGCTGCTACTTTCTCCATCTATAGCATCTCCTTGTGTAATAGTTATAGGTGCGTCCCAACGCGTACCTTCAAGATTTTCAAAATAATTATTAATAATTACGTGATCTGTTCCGTAAACACGAATACCACCGGTGTATAGTGTTGCACCGCTATCAGATGTTCCAATGGCTTTGTCGTCTCCAAAAAAGTAGTTTCCTTCAATACGGTTTCTGTTTCCGTGTCTTAAAGATAAAGTACCATAACTTTTTCTGAATGTATTATGTCTAACAATGTTATCGCAGCTTTTTACAGATACAATTTCTGGATCGCCATCGCAATCTTCAAACAAGTTGAATTCTACAGTGGTGTATCCGCTAGATTCAGACATTTCGCTCCAACCAATTCTAATAGATTCTTGTTCGTTATCTGCACGAGGTCCGTTATTTTTAAAGTAATTGTGATCTATTCTGTCGTAAGTCGACTGACGGAAATCTTCATCGCCATCATTTGTACCATCAATAGTTATGTAATGCCCAGGTGTGGTTTTGTTCTGAAACGTATTGTGATCTATACGGTTGTCGTGACTAGTGTATTGAAATGTATGGTCGTCCCATATACCACCAATGTAAATCCATTTGATAGACTCTTCTGTTTGGAGTTCAAACACATTTCTTGTAATTCTAATGTTGTTTGAACCTTCTAGTTTAACTAAAGAATTATCGCCTTCAGCATCAAAGACAAAGCCTTGAAGTGTGAAATACGACGATTTTTTAAAAACAAAATGAGATTCTCCTGTAAGTGTTACACCGCCAACAGTTTCTGCTTGTATTACAATAGGCGCTCCATCTGCACCATGTTTTTCTGAAATACTTAGTTCGAAATCGTTGTAGGTTCCGTTTTTAATGATAAATACATCTCCTGGAGATGCTTCATTTAAAAGGTCTTCTATGTCGTCTGGATCTTCGACATAAGTTTGTGCAGTAATGCAAAATGTAAACAACGAAAATGCTAAAAATAACACATGTTGTTTCTTCAGTCCATAGAATATGGACCGTAATGAAAGGTAGTTGTTTGTCATGTTTTAATAGTTTTTATCTGGAATACCAGATTGGTTAACCAAAATTAATGATATTTTTTATGAAGTACAATAAAATGTGGGGAAATAATTAAGGGTTTTTTAATAAATTAGAGAGTTAGTTATTAATATGATATTTTATGCTTTTTTGAGAAAATTGCTCTAATCTGCTGCAGATCGCGTTAAACTGCAAAAAAAATGAGAAATATGCATGCGTTTTTTTATGGGTCAATGCTTCGTTAATACACATCAAATCATTAAATTTGCGTTTCTTAAAATTTGATGAAAGTTTATGTTTAATAATTTAAGTGAGAAATTAGATAAAGCGTTACACGTTCTTAAGGGACATGGAAGTATAACGGAAGTTAATGTTGCAGAAACCTTAAAGGAAGTACGTCGTGCTTTATTGGATGCCGATGTTAACTTTAAAATTGCTAAAGATTTTACCACTAGAGTAAAAGAAAAAGCACTTGGTCAAGATGTATTAACTGCATTACAACCAGGACAGTTAATGGTTAAAATCGTTAAAGACGAGCTAACCGAGTTGATGGGAGGAGATGCTGCTGGTATTAATTTATCCGGAACGCCAAGCATTATTTTAATGTCTGGTTTACAAGGATCTGGTAAAACTACTTTTTCAGGAAAATTAGCAAACTATCTTAAAACTAAAAAAACAAAGAAACCCTTATTGGTAGCTTGTGATGTATATCGTCCGGCAGCGATAGATCAGTTACATGTTGTAGGAGGACAGATTAATGTAGATGTTTTTAGCGATAAAGGCAATTCAGATCCTGTTGCTATTGCACAAGCTGGTATTGCACATGCCAAAGCTAACGGACATAATGTGGTTATTATTGATACCGCAGGTCGTTTAGCTGTAGATGAGGTAATGATGGCCGAGATTTCTAATATCCATAAAGCCATACAACCACAAGAAACGTTATTTGTTGTAGATTCTATGACAGGGCAAGATGCTGTAAATACAGCAAAAGCCTTTAACGATGTGTTGAATTTTGATGGGGTGATTTTAACCAAATTAGATGGTGATACTCGTGGTGGTGCAGCGATTTCTATTAAATCTGTAGTCGATAAACCAATTAAATTTATTGGTACGGGGGAGAAGATGGAAGCGATTGATGTATTCTATCCATCTCGTATGGCAGATCGTATTCTTGGAATGGGAGATGTGGTGTCTCTTGTAGAACGTGCTCAAGAGCAGTTTGATGAAGAGGAAGCGAGAAAATTACAAAAGAAAATAGCAAAGAATCAATTCGGATTTGATGATTTCTTACAGCAAATTCAGCAAATCAAGAAAATGGGGAACATGAAAGACCTTATTGGAATGATTCCTGGTGCTGGAAAAATGATGAAAGATATCGATATTGACGACGATGCTTTTAAACATATTGAAGCCATTATTCACTCTATGACTGTTGAAGAACGTACAAATCCTTCAGTGATTAATGCGAGCAGAAAAAAACGTATCGGAAAAGGTTCTGGAACATCTGTACAACAAGTGAATCAATTGTTAAAGCAGTTTGATCAAATGAGCAAGATGATGAAAATGATGCAAGGTGGTGGCGGAAAACGTATGATGCAAGCCATGAAAAACATGCGTTAAGATTTAAATCTAATAAATAAATAATAAACCCTATTACATGACAATTTTAGACGGAAAAAAGGTTAGTAACGATATTAAAGACGAAATCACCGAGCAAGTCAATAAAATGAAAGCTAAAGGTGAAAAAGTTCCTCATTTGGCAGCTATTATTGTTGGTAATGATGGGGCAAGTTTAACTTATGTAGGGAGTAAAGTACGTGCTTGCGAACGTGTTGGTTTCGAGTCTACTTTAGTTAAAATGTCTAGTACAACGAGTGAGTTAGAGTTGTTAGATAAAATTAAAGAGCTTAACGATAATCCAGAAATAGATGGTTATATCGTTCAGTTGCCTTTACCAGACCAAATAGATACACAGAAAGTGTTATTAGCTGTAAATCCAGATAAAGATGTAGATGGTTTTCACCCTGCAAACTTTGGAAAAATGGCGTTAGATATGACGACTTTTATTCCTGCAACACCATTTGGGATTTTAGAATTATTAGAACGTTATGGCGTAGAAACAAGTGGGAAACATACTGTTGTTATTGGTCGTTCTCATATTGTTGGTCGCCCTATGAGTATATTAATGGGTAGAAAAGGATTTCCTGGAAATTCTACAGTAACATTAACACACAGTCATACTAAAAACATCACGCAAATAACATCTCAAGCAGATATTATTATTTCGGCCTTAGGAGTTCCAAACTTCTTAAAAGCTGAAATGGTTAAAGACGATGTGGTAATTATAGATGTTGGAATTACTCGTGTTGCCGATGATACTACAGCAAAAGGATATAGAATTACTGGAGATGTAGATTTTGTAAACGTAAGTAAAAAAGCAAGTTTTATAACCCCTGTACCAGGAGGTGTTGGGCCAATGACAATTGCAATGTTGTTGAAAAACACGTTGTTAGCCTGCGAAAGACATAGAAAGAAAGCTTAAAAGCCTTCTTTATTACACTTTAATTAAGCATAATTACATATACGTAGTTATGCTTATTTTTTTTAAGCCCACATTATAACCGAACTTTTTTTGTTAAATTTAGTTATCTAACTAACCTAACTTTAACGATTTGAGATCAGTATACCTAGTGTGTGTAGTCTTCTTATGGAGTATTTATGCAAATGGGCAAACATCAGATATTATACAAATTAATTATTTAGGGCAAGAACACGGGCTTTTACAATTAAATACAAAAGCACTTGCCTTAGATGATATGGGCTATTTATGGGTTGGCACAGAAGATGGTCTACACCGTTTTAATGGTCATGAATTTAAAAGTTATATTTCTAATCCTAAAGATCAATCTAGTTTATCAGACGATCATATTCGTGGACTACTTTCGGTAAAAGACACTTTATGGATTGCAACAAATTCTAAAGGTATTCAAGGATATATTCGTTCTAAAAATCAGTTTTTCTCATTACTTACAGAACAGGATCACCCAGATTTAAATAATACCTATAAAGCTTTTCAACTCACAGAAAAGCTATTGTTATTTTCAGCTAAAAATCATTTTATCCTTTTTGATAGGCGTCTTAAAACCCATACCATCATAAACCTTTCTAATCTTTCCATTGAAAATAGAGTGGAAGATGTACTCGTATTAGATCGTAAACGAGCCTGGTTAGCGACTAAAGAAACGGGGATTTTAGAATTAAATTTAGAAGATTATACCACATCACATGTGCCAGATTTTGAGCGTAAAGATGTGTCTAGTTTTGTAGATACTAAAGATGAAATTTATATAGGATCTGCACAAGGAATTCAGGTTTATAATAAAGCGACGTCTCGTTTTAGTGATACCAAAATAAAGACTACTGTCGATGGATTTCATAAAATAAGTGATTCTCAATTTTATGTGCTTACTCCAAAAGGCATGTTTAAATATAATGCTGTAACAGATAGTTATAACAGTGTAATTTTTGATAATGTAAATGAAAATAAACATTATGAGTTAGTCGATTTTACTGAAGTTATTGAAGATAACTACGGGAATATGTGGTTTGGAACAGAAGGAGAAGGTGTTTTTCATTACAATAAGTTTCAGAAGAAATTTGATAGTTTTAAAGTGAATTTAAAAGATTTATACGGCGATGAACGTATTAGTGTTTTTCCTATTCAAAAAGAAAACGATTCTACTTTATGGCTGGGGACTTATGCGGGCACTGTAAGTTATAATTTAAAAACGGGAGCATCTAAATTATACAATACAGGTAAAGGCGGCATAACTTACGACTTTTGTAAAGATAAAAATGGGACACTTTGGGCAGGCGGCATTACTGATGGATTGATGAAGTACGATGCCATTACCGATCGTTTTAAACAATGGAAACATACCGCTTCAGAAAATAGTCTTACAGATAATGAGGTGCTTAATATTATACCTGTTTCAAAAGAAAAACTTTGGGTGTGTACTTGGTCTGGTGGTATCAATGAATTCGATATCGCTACAGAAACATTTACCAAGTTAGCGTTTAACGGGACTCAAATAGATCGCGCTAGAACATCAATTATAGACTCAAAAAATCATATATGGTTGGGTACAGATAATGGTTTGTACGAAATAGAATCTAAAAAAATTATTAGACATATTACAGAGACCGCCAAGGGAGATTTACAATTAACAAATAACAGAATTTTTTCAATATCAGAAGATCACAAGGGGAATCTGTGGGTTGGTACAGCTTCTGGATTAACCTATATAAATACTAAAACACAAACATCTACACTGTATTATAAGCAAAAGGGATTTCCTAACGATTTTGTGTATGGTATTGTTACAGATGCCAATCATAAAGTGTGGATGAGTACTAATTTTGGGCTCTCTGTGTTTAATCCTATAGATAAATCATTTACCAACTATACTAAAGAGGACGGTTTACAGGATAATGAATTTAATGGTAAGTCTTTTTTTAAAGACGACCAAGGCATCTTATACTTTGGTGGGATTGATGGTTTTAATATTATAAATACAAATCAAATTATAGACAATCCGTACTTGCCAAATGTGAGTTTAGAATCTGTAGAACTCTTCAATCAGCCTATAGAAAATAATGAAATGTTTAAAGACACCTTGATTTTTAAAAGTAAAGAAAACGTCTTGACTTTTAATTTTTCTGCCATTCATTATTTAAACCCAAACAAGTGCTTGTATCAATATAAGTTAGAAGATTTTGACGATAACTGGAGTCCTGTATCCAAGAAAAACAATGTTACCTATACCAATTTAAATCCGGGACACTATACTTTAAAAATAAAAGCTTCGAACGATGTGGGTAAATGGAACCCGAAATTAAAAACAGTACACTTAATTATAGTTCCGCCTTGGTATTTAAAACCTGAATTCAAGGTGTTGTTTATTGGAGTGTTCTTGCTTTCTGGAATATTGTTTTATCTGTTTAAAACCTCGAAACTGAAACGCGATAAATTAAAGTTAGAAGGCGTTATTGCAACCCGAACAAGAGATTTAATGGTGAAGAATGCAGAATTAAATGCGTCTCATTCTGTCATGGTCGAACAGAATAATAATATAGAATTTTTAATGAAGGAATTAAATCATCGTGTTAAAAACAACCTCCAAATTATTTCAAGCTTATTAAATATGCAGGCTAATAATATTGAAGAAGAAGAGGTGAAAGATATTCTGAATATTGCCAAAAATAGAATTTTAACCATTGCCTATATTCAAAACGATTTGGCTTCAAAAGACGAGCCTACTGATATTCCTGTATTCTTAAAAGATTTTTCAAGAAAAATTTTAGGCTTATTATCCGATAGTCAAACACAGAAATTTAAACTTATTTTTATTCTAGAACCACATTGTCTATGTCAGTTAAACACAACTTTGCTGGGGCTCATTTTAAACGAACTCATTACTAATACGTATAAATATGCTTTTAAAACATATAGTCCAGATCATCTGTTGCGTATTTCTTGTTCTAAGACCGATTGTAAACTAAAAATAGTAATTGAAGATAATGGGATTGGATATGATAGTAATGAAATAAGAGAGAATTCACTAGGCTTAGATTTAGTGAAAACAATGGTGCATCAATTAAATGGTACCATTACGGTAACATCTAATAATGGTGTAAAAAATGTAATACTAATACCTTGCTAACTATAAAAATAAATACCTATGCGAAGAATTTTACTAATTGAAGACGAGCTCATTGTGGCTATGGATATAATAAAATGTCTGGAAAGAAAAGGGAATAATAAAGTGTTTTCTGCTAGAAACTATAAAGAATCCATGGCGTTGTTTTTAATGGAAGACATTAATCTGGTGATTTGTGATGTTAATTTAAACGATGTAAAAGATGGCATCGAAATTATTGAAGAACTCATGGAAATAAAAAACATACCAGTAGTGTATTTAACGGCTTACGATAATACAGAAATTATTAATAGAGCAAAAGATACCGTGCCATATGCGTATTTATTGAAGCCATATAACGAGTTACAATTGCAAATGACTATAGATTTAGCTGATATAAATTTCAAGAAAAAAGAAGAAGGTCATATTGCTGTAGAAGAAAATATATATAAACTTGAAGAATTAACTAAAAGAGAGAAAGAAATTTTATTGGTTATTGCAACAGGGAAAACCAGTAAAGAAATAGGAGATTGTTTAAGTATTTCTAAGCATACTGTCGATCAGCATAAAAAGAATATTAAAAAGAAACTCAATTTAAGTACGATAGGTGAGTTGGTAAGCTTTATCATGACTACGCATATAGAACACGCAATTCGTTAAGCATTTTACTCTCGCCGTCTTGATGGACGAACCGGAGAATATGTTTTGGTAGATTCTCCAATTAAAGCCTGTAATTCTTTCATTTCCTCCCTAGTAATATCTCGATATTCACCTATAGGCATATCTAATTTTATATTCATTATACGCACACGTTTAAGTGCTTGTACTTCGTAAGTTAAATATTCACACATTCTACGAATTTGTCTATTTAGACCTTGTGTTAATATAATTTTGAACTCGTAAGTGCCTAGCTTTTCAACCTTACATTTTTTGGTCACACGATCTAAAATAGGTACACCGTTAGACATGCGTTCTATAAAGGTTTGCGATATAGGCTTATCAACAGTTACAATATATTCTTTTTCGTGATTGTTACTTGCGCGTAAAATTTTGTTAACAATATCGCCATCATCGGTTAAGAGAATTAACCCTTCACTAGGTTTATCTAATCGTCCGATAGGAAAAATTCGTTTAGGATAGTTAATATAATCAATAATATTATCCTTCTCAACACGGGTGTCTGTGGTGCAAACAATACCTACAGGTTTATTAAAAGCCAAATACACAAAATCTTTTTTGGTGTTCACTACAGCTTCGCCATCTACAGCTACAACATCTGTACTGCTTACTTTTGTACCCATTTCTGGTACAACACCATTTATAGTGACACGACCAGCATCAATAAGTTTATCTGCCGCACGACGTGAGCAATATCCTACTTCGCTTAAATATTTATTGATTCGTTTTAATTCCGTTTCCATGTGGCAAAGATACGATAAGTTTAGGCTTCTAGGAAGTTGTAAATGTGTTCTCTTACTAAAGCATTATTTAAGGAATGCCCGAGCCCTTCTGTAGATATTAAAGTACTATTTTTGTATGCACGATTTATAAGAAGTGCATCCTCATAGGGAATAATAGTATCTTCTTTATCATGAATAATGAGGCCTTCTGTTTGTATGGTATTTAATAATTTAGCAGAAGAAAACATATCAGGAGTTACCCCAAAGCGTTTAAGAATAACTTGATTTAATTGATGTGAAATGCGATTGTTGTAACCCAACATATCTACATATCTAGAAATAATATCTTTAAATTCTGAAGGCGCTCCTAGAAGGATTAATTTTTCCAAATCAGGGAGTTGGTATTTGTTCTGAAAAGCTGTAGTAGCCATGCCGCCCACAGAATGCGCAATAATAATGCTTGGATTAAATCGTGTAGCGACAACGTTTATAAATTCTGCATACAGTAAAGCATTAAATTCTTTACTTCCAGATCGGCCATGTGCTGGGGCATCTAAAGCCACAACAGTATATCCTTTTTTTAGTAATTCTGAAACTAAAGGTCTCCATCTGTAAGAATTACTTTCCCAACCATGAACAAGTAAAATAGTCTCTTTTTTACCCAACCAACGATACGTCATTATGGGGTGTTCTTCATAGTTTAGCTCTTCATTAAAAGCGGTTTCTAAAAAGTCGATTTGATGTTTTAAAACACGTCCCTTTCTGGGTTTTGTAAATAAGTTTAAAGCTTTTTTTGCAGCATAAGGTTTAGAGAGATAACTTAAAATATTAAGATAACTTCCAACAGATTTTACAATTAGGGTTTTCATAAATCTTCTCTATTTACTTTGTCTAGAGAAAAGGCAGGTGTGCAAATGGCAATATATTCACAAGGGTTTTCAAACGGATTTGAATATTGGACACGTGTGTTTTTTTCAATTTTAATAGATTGGCCAGCTTCTAAAACAACAACTTCATCTTCAATAATAAACTGTTTTTTGCCTTTTATAATATAAGTGAATTCATCAAACTCTGGGGTTTGAAAAGGTTCTTTCCAACCCGCAGGCGCAATCATATGTGCAATACTTATATTTGAGTCGCCAGTTGTGGCTTGACCAAAATGTTCTTCTATTAATTTTCCATCTGTAGTAGGTACAACAAATGGATTTGTTACGAGTGTATATTTTTTCATATGGGGACTATTTTAAGGGCTTTCTTTTAATCATGCCGCCTTTTAAATCCTTTACAAGCCCCATGATAATAAAAGCATTTCTGTCTATTTTATCAATTTCTGTTTCAAATTTAGCCAATTCTAAGCGGGTAACCACAGTGTAGATAATATCTTTTTCTTGAGCACCACCTTCTTGGTTGTATCCGCCTTTACCAGTATAAATGGTGCAGGCTCGTCTTAATTTTTCTGTCACCATAATCCGGATCTCTTCATGCTTCTCTGAGATAATAGTTACACCAACATATTCTTCTACACCATCAATTACAAAATCGACTGTTTTAGCTGCAGACATGTATGTTAATATGGCGTAAAGCGCAGTTTCAATAGAAAGAATGTAGGCTCCAAAAGAGAAAATGATAATGTTTATTAATAATAAAACATCGCCAACAGTCATAGATAATTTACGTCCAATAAAAAGTGCTAAGACTTCGGTGCCGTCAATTACACTACCGCCTCTCATGGCCATCCCGATACCTAGACCAAGAAAAAAACCACCAAAAACAGAGATTAATAACTTGTCGTCTGTAATTGTAGGATACTCAACATAATGTACTACAAAAGCTAAAAATGTAATGGCTACAATACTTTTTAAAGCAAATTTTAAATTGAATGTTTTAGCCGCTAAAATTAAAAATGGTAAATTCACCATAATTAAAAGGTAACTTAAAGAGATGTTGGTTAAGTTTTCTAAGAGTAAAGAGATTCCTGTTGCTCCGCCATCAATAAAGCGGTTAGGAAGTAAAAAGCCTTTTAAGCCAAACCCTGCAGAAACAACACCTATAGCAATAAAAATATACTCTTTTATGGCATGACTAAGCTCTACTTGCAGTGTGCGCACTACAGGTACAACCTTTTTTAAACTAGCGGGGGCCACTGTCTCTTTGGTTTCGAGTTTTTTTCTAGCAATTAAAACTAGCAGTTTAGAGACAAGTGAATTCATAGATTTATAAGATTACCAGTTTAAGAAAAAGTATTTGATTTTAGCTGAATCAGGAATTTGTGAAGCTTCAATATTTAAACTCATATCGAATCTTAAATTTGAAGGTAATTCTTTTTTGTCAATTGTAAACGATGCATTTAATTCATTTACAGAAATGACTACAGCATTTATTAAATTATCAATGCTGGATATTTTATAATGATCTTGAATATCTTTAAAAGTACTTAATGTAGAAATGCCTTTATCTGATTTATAACGTGGATCGAAAACTTGAACAGAACGTATTACTGAAGTAGAATCCATAACAGTTACAGGTGTAAGTGTTAATAGTTTTTTTCCGCCTTTTTCAAAAATCTCTATTTCATTAATACTTGCTGTAAATTCTCCGCCTGGAACAAATTTTACAATAGAGTCATTTGCAAATGTGGTTTCTAAATCTTTAACTTGAGTGGTTGGTGTTAAGGCGCCAATGCTGTTTTTAGCAATAGTAAAGTTTTCGGTTTTTGTAGAACAGCTAACGCACGCAAGAGCCATGATAGCTAGGCTAAGGATAGATTTTTTCATGTTAGAGTAATCTTATTTTAATAATTTTTTTGAAGGCGTGAAAATAGTTATTTTTTCATCACTTTGGTTAAAATTCCAAAGACACTTCTAATAAAAGTCGCACTTGTAAGTACTTTTACAATCGGGTTCATAGCCGTGCTTTTACGACGAGTTGGCGCTTTCTTTTTGCTTTCTTTTTGGCGTTCTGCTTCTTTTTCAGCTTCTGCTTCAGCGAGTTTTATCTTTTCGTTTAGTAATTCGTATGCGCTTTCTCTGTCTATAGTTTCGTTATACTTTTTAACTAATTTCGATTTGGAAATTAATTCAGATAATTCGCCAGTTGTTAAAACATCCATTCTGCTCATTGGGGCTCGCATCATTGTGGCTGCCAAAGGTGTTGGTCGTCCTTTTTCATCTAAAGCAGATACTAAAGCTTCTCCGGTTCCTAAGTTAGTAAGTACCGTTGCTGTATCGTAATATTCAGAATCTGGATAGTTTTGAGCTGTTAGCTTTATCGCTTTTCTATCTTTAGCGGTAAACGCACGTAAGGCATGCTGAATTTTTAATCCTAACTGTCCTAACACTGCTTCTGGAACATCTGTTGGATTTTGAGTTACAAAGTATAAACCAACACCTTTACTTCGGATTAATTTAACGATGCTTTCAATTTGATTTAATAAGGCTTTAGAGGCTTCGTTAAAGATAAGGTGGGCTTCGTCTATAAAAATAACCAATTCTGGTCTTCCGCTATCACCTTGTTCAGGAAATGTGGTATAGATTTCAGCTAATAAACTCAGCATGAAGGTTGAAAATAATTTTGGACGATCCTGAATATCTGTTAATCTAAGAATGTTTATATAACCACGACCTTCGTGATCAATTCGTGTTAAGTCCTGAACATCAAAAGAGGTTTCTCCAAAAAATAAATCGGCACCTTGCTGTTCCAATTCAACAACTTTCCTTAAAATAGCTCCGGTAGATGCAGTGGAAATTCTGCCATAAGCTTCTTGGAATTCAGCCTTTCCTTCTTGTGTGGCGTATTGTAATATTTTTTTAAAATCTTTTAAGTCTAGTAGTGGTAACTTATTATCGTCGCAATATTTAAAGATTACAGAGACAATTCCTGATTGGGTATCGGTTAAATCTAAAATTCTAGATAATAAAATAGGACCAAATTCGCTAACCGTAGCACGTAATCTTACACCGTCTTGTTCAGACAACGTAAGTAAGTCTACAGGAAAATTTTTAGCCGTAAACGGAAGTCCAATTTTTTCATGACGTTCATCTATCTTAACATGGTTTTCTCCTGGTTTGGCAAGGCCACTTAAATCCCCTTTAATATCCATAAGTAACACAGGAATCCCTTTTTCAGACAGATTTTCTGCCATAACTTGTAGGGTTTTAGTTTTTCCAGTACCTGTTGCTCCTGCAATTAAACCATGCCTGTTTAACGTTTTTAAAGGAATATTGACATAAGCATTTTTTATAGGCTGCTCGTTTAATATGGCAGAACCCATAGTAATGTATTCCCCTTTAAAGGTATTTCCTTCGGTTATCTCTTTAAAAAAAGCGTCGTTGGTTGTCATGATTCTTAATTTTTTTATAAAAATAGTAATCTTAAAGGAATACGCTTTAAATCTTTTTAAGATTTTATATGCAAACATAAATCAGTGAACTATCTTTGCACGTTATGAAGAAAGATATTCAAGAGTTGGTAAACAAAGGCGAGATGTTGCCTTTAATGGAAGAGTTTTACACCATACAAGGGGAAGGGTTTTATAAAGGAACGGCTGCTTATTTTATTAGAGTTGGTGGTTGCGATGTGGGTTGCCACTGGTGTGATGTAAAAGAAAGTTGGGATGCAGAATTACACCCGCCAACAGCAACGACTACAATTGTTGAAAAGGCTGCACTTCATAGTAAAACTATTGTAGTAACAGGAGGAGAACCTCTAACTTGGGATATGACGGCTTTAACCACGCAATTAAAAGCTAAAGGGTTACAAGTTCATATTGAAACTTCTGGGGCTTACCCGTTAACGGGGACTTGGGATTGGATTTGTTTATCGCCTAAGAAATTAAAATTACCAACGCCAGAAGTGTCAGCTAAAGCACACGAATTAAAAGTGATTATTTTTAATAAAGACGATTTTAAATTTGCCGAAGAACAAGCTGCTTTGGTTAATAAAGATTGTATTTTATATATGCAACCAGAGTGGAGTAAACGCGATAAAATGATTCCAGAAATTGTGGAATATGTTATGGCTAATCCGCAATGGAAAGTCTCTCTTCAAACCCATAAATACTTGAATATTCCATAGTCTGTATATTCAAATCTTAAATTTATATTCATTTTTTTATCATTATCGTAAAAAAATAATGTTACAAGGTTAATGCTAGGTTAACGGTCAGGTTATCATTGTCTAAAGGACGGTGTTTCTATAGTTTTAAAACTTAAACTATTAACTTGATTTAAAAATGAAAAGAAAACTACTTTTTCCATTACTTCTAATTGGTGCAATAAGCTACGCCCAAGTTCAAGAAGGTAATTATTTAAATGGTTCTGCCGATGAAGAGTTTTTTGGTGGTGATGTCGCCTTGTCAGAAGACGGCAGCCGCATGCTTGTTGGCGTGCGAAGTTTTGACGGCGTTATTAATCTTTCTCCAGTAAGCCAAACAGGTAAAATTGTGATGTATGAAAAATCAAGTGACACTTGGGAACAACGCGGTAAATATTTTATAGGCGAGCATGTAAATGAAGGTTTTGGTGTTCGTGTAGACGTCTCTGAAGACGGGAATGTTATGGCGGGTGGTGCACCTTGGAATTTTCCTTATACAGCCATACCAAGAGCTGGAGCTGTAAGAGTTTATCAATATGTAGATGGAGCTTGGATTTATAAAGGCGATGATATTGATGGTGAAAATGCAGCAGATAGAACAGGAACAGCAGTCGCTTTAGCTAAAAATGGAGATAGAATTGCTGTTGGAACGCCTCAGTTTGATGTGGGAAGTGATAGTAACAATGGTTTAATAAGAGTATACGATTGGGATGGTGAAGATTGGGTACAATTAGGTGGAGATTTAGTTGGAGATGAAGGCGATTTTTATGGTATGTATGTCGATTTTTCTAAGGATGGTAATCGAATGGTTACAGGGTCTAGGTTTGGTGAAAACGAATTTGGAAATAAAACAGGAGATATTAAGGTTTATGATTGGAGTGGTACAGCATGGGTGCAAGTAGGAAGTGACTTAGCTGCAACTTATGAATTTACTTATTTTGGTCAATATTGTAAAATTTCTGCAGACGGAACTCGTATTGTGGCTGCTGGATATGGTCATAATTCAGATAGAGGGATTGTAAAAGTATATGATTGGGATGGTACCGATTGGTCAGAATCTTTTAGTAAAGAAGGTGTAGATGCAGATGAGTGGTATGGTTACTCAGTAGATTTATCTGACGATGGTAATATTCTAGTTGTAGGAAATCCTTATAGTACACAAGCGGGTTCTAGTTCTGGACGTGTTTTTATTTATGCTTACGATGGTGAAGAATGGTCGCAAATAGGTGATACTATAAATGGTGACACAGAATGGGCTATAACGGGAGCAGCAGTTTCTATTTCTGGAGACGGACAATATGTAGCTGTAGGTTCTCCGTATCATGGAACAGACGAGTCTAAACCAGGACGTGTGGTGGTATATAATATTTCTCAACTTGTACTATCTACCGATGAGGTTGTTGCAGATGACACAGTACTTGCGGTTTATCCTACACTTACACATGGTATTGTAAATTTTTCTTCTACAAAATTTACCGTGTCTAAAATTCAGGTGTATAATGTGTCTGGTCAATTAGTTAGAGATTTAAATGTTGGTGCACAGCAAAATAGTATCAATATTTCAACATTAACATCAGGCGTATATTTCTTAAAGATGTTTAACGATCAAGGAGCTTCTATAGTCAAAGAGGTGGTAAGACAATAAGTTTTATACAGAATCAATCCAAAAATTAATTAACCAAAACCAACATTTATGAAACATTACTTTACTTTATTACTGCTATTTATGGTAGCATTGCTTAATGCCCAGCAAATTGGGATACAAGAAGACTTCGAGTCCTTGTCTAATTCGCAGTCTGATCTACCGGGATGGACTCAGGACGGATTTAGTACGTCGTTATCATTATATTCTTGTTTTGGTACATCTATAGATGCACAGTTCTCGGGATCTGCAGAATCGGCAGCACAATTAGTGTCACCAAATTTAATTAAGGCATCTAATGGTACAGATATTACTGTAGATTTTATGTCTAAAATTTATTTTTACGGTTTTTTTGGGGCTAGTGCTCCAGCGCCATCTGGATGGGGAAGCTTTACTGTAGAGTACTCTATTAATGGAACAGATTGGATAGAGATTGAAACGTTTGACAATACAAACTACGACTCTGTAGATGCGTGTAAATCGCATTCTTTTACAATTGCAGGAGCAGATGTTCCTGAAGATTCAGATTTTCAAATCCGTTGGTCTGTGATTCATTTAGATGGAGATTATAGCGTGTTTTTCGATAATGTATCGGTAACACAAGTGGGTACAAGTGTGCCAGACTGTAGTGCTACTGTTATTATTCCTGAAAATGGGGCTACAGATATTGATCCTGCTTCAGGTGTAAGTGTAACCTGGGGAAATGCTACAGGAGTATTTACGGGCTATAAATTATCTGTAGGAACTACAGAAGGTGGCACAGATCTTATAGATAAACTTAATTTAGGAAGAACGAATTCGTATAATGTGGTTGCAGATTTTGCATTTGAAACAGAATATTTTATAACGATAACACCTTATAACGACAATGGAGATGCTACATCAGCGTGTGCGAGTTCTTCATTTACTACTCGTTCAGCGCCTTTACAAGGAACAAACTGTAGTGATCCAATTATTATAGATCCAGCGGCATTAAATTATACCGTTTCAGGAACATCTGAAGGGTATGAAGATACATATTCTTCAATGCCATGTGGGGCTAACTATTTAATTAGTGGTAATGAAGTGGTTTATGCAATAACGCCAACAGAAAAAATGTCTATAAATATAGACTTGACTAATGTTACAGAAACACAAACCGTGGTAAGTATTATGGATGATTGTCCAGATACTGCAACTACATGTTTAGGAACGGGTACCTCTGGAAGTGGTTTAGAAGATGTATCTATTCAAGATATCGTATTAGAGGCAGATACTCAGTATTTTGTTATTGTTTCAACAACGTCTACAACTAAATTTTCAACATACGATTTAGCTATTTCAGAAAACAGCTGTATCATACCATCGGCCACTTATACCGTAAATTCAGATTGTGAAAATAGAGCGTTTTCAGTAGATGTAGATATAACAGATTTAGGAAGTGCAACATCTTTAGTTATTACAGATGGAGAAACCTCTCAAACAGTTACAGCATTAGGAATCGCTACTTTTGGACCATATGCTAGTGGAACTTCTATTGATTTTTCAGTGACTAATGTAGATGATAATGCTTGTGAGATATTCGAAACTGTAGATTTCTATTGTGCTCCTTTAAATGATTTATGTGCAGACGCTACAGAGGTTGCTATAAATACAGATGATTCTTGTGATTTAAAAACATGGGGAACAACAATCAGTTCAACAGTAACAGATGGTTTTGAGTCTGTATGTACTGGAACTAATTATGGTGATGTTTGGTTTAAATTCACTGCAACTAGTGAAAATTTAGATTTTAAAATTGAAGATAAAGTAAATTATGAAGGCACAAGTGTAAACATTGGAACTGAATTTTATACAGGGAGTTGTGGTGAGTTTACAAGTATAGAATGTAATACAACAGATTATAATCCGCTTTCTGGATTAACAGTAGGTGAGGTGTATTATGTTAGAGTTTATACAAGATCTTCGGGAACAAGCCATACGTTTAATGTTTGTATAAACACTCCTGCAGACGCACCTGTAAACGATGAATGTACTGGAGCAATTGCATTATCCGTGTCTGATGATACCTGCGATAATAAAATTAGCGGATCAACAATTGGGGCTACAGAAAGTGATTTTGAATCGTGTAGTACTGATAGACGAGATGTATGGTACTCTTTTACTCCAACTGAAGATGCGTATTATACCATTACGTTGAGTGAGTATACAACTGCATATTATGGTGTGTTAGAAGGCGACTGTGAAACAGGAGAATTTACAGATGTATTAGGTGGTTGTAACGGTAGAGATGATGCTTTAAGTTTCTCTGCAGATAAACAATATTACATTTTTGTAAGGTCTGGATTAATAGATATAGGCGAAACTTTCGACTTATGTGTAACACCTTTTACTCCTGTTGCAAATAATGAATGTACAGATGCCATAGCCTTAACAGAATCATTAGATTTAAATGGAGATAATAAAATAATAGGAACCACAGAGAATGCTTTAAATTCTACTGCTGTAGATTGTGTTAATAGTACTTATGGTGTGGTTTGGTATAGTTTTATGCCTTCTCAATCAGGATTATATCACATTGATTTAACAAAAATTGATGGTGGAAATGCTTACTTTACTGTATTTTCAGGAAGTTGTGCAGAAGGATTCACAGCTTTAGATGAGTTAACCTCTTGTTATAATAGAGGTACAAAAGATGTTCTTTTAGAGGCTGGAATAGAATATATAATTCCAGTGTATGCGTCAAGTGCTTCAAATTTCGAGCTTATGGCTTATCCAGATCAGGCTTTAAGTATTTCAGAAACGTCTGAGCTTGCTTTAGGAGTTACTGTATTTCCCAATCCAGTAAATAATAATTTGACTATAGTGTCTAAAGTTGCTGTTAATACAATAACCGTATACAATACATTAGGGCAAAAAGTTTTAGTAACAGAAGCAAGTTCTAGTAACAGAACAGAAGTGTCTTTTAGTGCATTACAAAACGGATTTTACTTCGTGAAAGTAGATTCAGATAATGCATCGCAAACCATTAGAGTGGTTAAGCAATAACTAAATAATTCTAGTATGCGTGGTTTAATAAGCGCATTAAAATAAAAAAAAAGCCGCTTTCTTAATTGAAAGCGGCTTTTGTATGTTATAAATCAAAAGGTTTTAGCTTTTAAAAGGTAAAGATACACGAGTTGTTCCCCATGCTAAATACATTGTCCCTTCTTCATCAAAAGCAATAGAAAATGCTTCAATAGATTCTGCATCAATAGATACTAAACCTTTAGCACGTGCAATATCATTGTCTGGGTTGTACGAGTAAGCTCCCCAAGCATTTAAATCTTTATTAAGAATTAAAGTCCAAGTTTTTTCCTCGCGAATTGCAAATAAAGAATATGTTCCAGCTTTTACTGGAGTATCTCCAAAGTGAGAATCTTTGTAAAATGTAATTTCAGCAGATTCGTTTGCTCCTAATCTCCATACTTTTCCTAGCGGCACTAAGTCGTATAATTCTCTGTTATTAAGTTGTGGTCTGCTATAAATAACTTTCATTGTTTTGTTAGTTACTTTACTGCTTGCAGGGTATGCCGCAGCATCCAATGGGCTCTTGTCTAACGAGCTAAATTTTTGTGCGTGCATTTCAGTATTAGCGCTAAATGCTACTAATAAACAGAATACAGATGCTTTAAGTAATTTCATAATTGAGTTTTTTATTATTGAATATTAAGTCTTAGGTAAAGGTCGATATTTTTTATTAAAGTTTACAAAATTAAAATATTGAAAGCTCAATTTTTGAATTCAGTTTCATATTTAATTAAATTATTGTTTATTTGTTTCAAATTGTAACTAATAACTTGTTTGTTGTTTTATTATGTGAATGATATATTCATATTTGCTTAAGAATTAAAATAAAAAGAATTAAAAATATATAGATTATGTGTGGAATTGTATGTGCATTCGATTTGAAACAGAAAACGGATGATTTAAGACCTCAAGTTTTAGAAATGTCAAAAAAAATTCGTCACCGTGGACCAGACTGGAGTGGGATTTTTAGTAATGACAAAGCTATTATGGCGCACGAACGTTTAGCTATTGTTGATCCAGCTTCTGGAAAACAACCTTTATTTAGCCCTGATGAAACATTAGTGCTTGCAGCAAACGGAGAAATATACAATCACCGCGAACTTCGTAAGCAATTTGAAGGAAAATACGATTTTCAAACAGAATCTGACTGTGAAGTTATCTTAGCATTATACAAAGAAAAAGGACCTGATTTCGTTGATGAAATGAACGGAATTTTTGGTTTTGCTATTTATGATGTAGAAAAAGATGAATATTTTGTGGCTCGTGACCATATGGGAATTATTCCTTTATATATAGGATGGGATCAGAACGGAACCTTTTATGTCGCTTCAGAATTAAAAGCATTAGAAGGACAATGTACTAAAATTGAATTATTTCCACCAGGACATTATATGTCTAGTAAAGACGGAGAATTTGTAAAATGGTACAATAGAGAATGGACAGAATATGATGCAGTAAAAGATAACGAAACCAGTATTAAAGAAATTAAAGACGCTTTAGAAGCAGCTGTGCACAGACAGTTAATGTCTGATGTGCCTTACGGTGTATTGCTTTCAGGAGGATTAGATTCTTCAGTAACATCTGCAATTGCTAAAAAATATGCCCAAAAACGTATTGAAAGCGATGATGAGTCTGATGCTTGGTACCCACAATTACACAGTTTTTCTGTTGGTTTAGAGGGGTCGCCAGATTTAGCTGCGGCGCGTAAAGTTGCAGATCATATTAAAACCATTCACCACGAAATTAAATTTACCATCCAAGAAGGTTTAGATGCGATTCGCGATGTAGTGTATAACCTAGAAACTTACGATGTTACTACAATTCGTGCCAGCACACCAATGTACTTAATGGCACGTGTTATTAAGTCAATGGGAATTAAAATGGTATTGTCTGGAGAAGGAGCAGACGAATTATTTGGAGGGTATTTATACTTTCATAAGGCACCAAATGCTCAAGAATTTCATGAAGAAACCGTACGTAAATTAAGTAAACTTCATATGTACGATTGTTTAAGAGCTAATAAAAGTTTAGCGGCTTGGGGAATTGAAGGACGTGTACCTTTCTTAGATAAAGAATTTATGGATGTCGCTATGCGTATCAATCCGCAAGATAAAATGATTAACGGAGAACGCATGGAAAAATGGGTAGTTCGTAAAGCATTTGAAGACATGATTCCTGAAAGTGTAGCATGGAGACAAAAAGAACAATTTAGTGATGGTGTTGGATACAGCTGGATCGATACGTTAAAAGAAGTAGTTGCAACAGAAGTATCAGACGAGCAATTAGCAAATGCGAAATACAAGTTTCCGTTACAAACGCCAACAAGTAAAGAAGAGTTTTATTACCGTTCAATTTTTGCAGAACATTTCCCTAGCGATGCGGCTGCATTATGTGTGCCTCAAGAAGCAAGTGTGGCTTGTAGTACTAAAATTGCATTAGAATGGGATGAAGCATTTAAAAACATGAACGACCCAAGTGGAAGAGCAGTTGCAAATGTGCATACAGAAGCGTACAAGTAAAACTTAGAATTAGAAGCGTTTTTATAATAAATTTAGTGTTTAAGAAACCTCAAAATCTCATGTATCAGAGATTTTGAGGTTTTTGTCATTTTAACATCATGTTAAAAAACACGAATATTTAATTTAAGGCTGTTTTAAGCCATTTTTAGCATACTTGTGTTAATTAACAAATGTTGATAATTTTAAGCCTTCCTGCGTTAAATTCTTTTTAAACTGCCTTTAAATTCGTATATTTGTTAGTATTCAAAATGGTGCGAATGCATCATTTTTTTTATGATTATAAATCAAAAAAGTATAACATTTAATATTTTATGAGCGAAGAAGCTAAAAAACACAATTACTCGGCCGATAGTATACAGGCTTTAGAGGGTATGGAGCATGTTAGAATGCGTCCTTCCATGTATATTGGAGATGTTGGAGTAAGAGGTCTTCACCACTTAGTTTACGAAGTAGTGGATAACTCTATCGATGAGGCCTTAGCAGGACATTGCGACGTCATTAAAGTTATTATTAATGAAGACAATTCTATTACTACAGAAGATAACGGTCGTGGTATCCCTGTAGATTTACATAAGAAAGAAGGAATCTCTGCCTTAGAAGTTGTTATGACTAAAATTGGTGCAGGTGGTAAATTCGATAAAGATTCTTACAAGGTATCTGGTGGTCTTCATGGTGTTGGTGTAAGTTGTGTTAACGCATTATCTGAACATTTAACTGCTACCGTTTATAGAGATGGAACCATATGGGAACAAGAATATGAGCGTGGGAAATCTTTATATCCAGTAAAAGCAGTTGGTGAAACAGATTTAAGAGGTACAGTCGTTACCTTTAAGCCGGATCCTACTATTTTTAAGCAAACATTAGAATATAGTTACGATACTTTAGCAAGCAGATTACGTGAATTGGCATACCTTAATAAAGGAATTACCATTACGCTTATTGATAAAAGAATTAAAAATGAAGCTGGCGAACATGATGTTGAAACCTTTCATTCTGACGAAGGTTTAAAAGAGTTTGTAAAGTTTTTAGACGGTAATCGCGAGCCAATTATTACGGAAGTTATTGCTTTTGAAGGGGAAAAGAATGATATTCCTGTAGAAGTAGCAATGATTTATAATACCTCTTACGCAGAAAATTTACACTCGTATGTAAACAACATTAATACACACGAAGGTGGGACACACCTTTCTGGTTTTAGACGTGGTTTAACCCATACACTTAAAAAATACGCAGATAGTTCTGGATTAACAGATAAATTAAAGTTCGAAATTTCTGGAGATGATTTCCGTGAAGGCTTAACTGCAATTATTTCTGTAAAAGTTCAAGAACCACAGTTCGAAGGGCAAACAAAAACAAAATTAGGAAACAGAGAAGTTTCTGCTTCAGTGAGTCAAGCGGTTTCAGAAATGTTAACCGACTATTTAGAAGAGCACCCAGATGATGCTAAAATAATAGTTCAAAAAGTAATTCTTGCTGCTCAAGCCCGCCATGCAGCACAAAAGGCTCGTGAAATGGTGCAGCGTAAAACCGTGATGAGTATTGGTGGTTTACCTGGAAAATTAAGTGACTGTTCAGAACAAGATCCTTCAAAATGTGAAGTATTCCTTGTCGAGGGAGATTCGGCGGGTGGAACGGCTAAACAAGGTCGTGACCGTGCGTTTCAAGCCATCTTACCTTTACGTGGTAAAATTCTTAATGTTGAAAAAGCCATGCAACACAAGGTTTTTGAAAACGAAGAAATCAAGAATATCTTTACAGCTCTTGGGGTTACTATAGGAACAGAAGAAGATAGTAAAGCGCTTAACTTGTCTAAATTACGTTACCATAAAGTTGTGATTATGTGTGATGCCGATATTGATGGTAGTCACATTGCAACTTTAATCTTAACATTCTTCTTTAGATACATGAGAGAACTTATTGAAAATGGGCATATTTATATTGCAACGCCACCTTTATATTTAGTAAAGAAAGGGGCTAAAAAAGAATATGCTTGGAGTGATTCTGAACGTGATGGTTTAGTACAACAATTTGGAGGTTCTGCAGGTATTCAACGTTATAAAGGTCTTGGAGAAATGAATGCCGAGCAACTTTGGGATACGACTATGAATCCAAACTTTAGAACATTAAGACAAGTAAATATCGATAACGGTGGAGAAGCCGATCGTATTTTCTCTATGTTAATGGGAGATGAGGTACCACCACGTCGTGAGTTTATCGAGAAAAATGCAGTATACGCTAAAATTGATGCGTAAATATAATAACACCTTAAGTTTTTAGTTTAAGGTGTTTTTTTTAATATGTTGTTAATGGCATATTTAAGATTTGAACAAGTTGGTTTTACGTTAAATTGAGAAATCTAGTCTTTAAATTGTAATATTATTATAATAAGAGATTCTAGCGTGGTCGAATTGTATTAAATGTGTTAAATTAGCAAAAAGAAAAATAATTTTTGAATCTTTAAAATAAAAATAAAATGAAAGTAACAGTAGTTGGAGCAGGAGCAGTAGGTGCAAGTTGTGCAGAATATATTGCTATTAAAAACTTTGCTTCAGAAGTTGTATTGTTAGACATTAAAGAAGGTTTTGCTGAAGGTAAAGCAATGGATTTAATGCAAACTGCATCTTTAAACGGATTCGACACAAAAATTACAGGTGTAACTGGCGATTATAGCCAAACTGCTGGTAGTGATGTTTGTGTAATTACAAGTGGTATTCCTAGAAAACCAGGAATGACAAGAGAAGAGCTTATCGGTATTAACGCTGGTATTGTAAAAAATGTATCAACTAGTTTATTAGAGCATTCTCCTAATATGATTCTTATTGTGGTAAGTAATCCTATGGATACAATGACGTATTTAGCGCATAAAGCTACAGGTTTACCAAAAAATAGAATTATCGGAATGGGTGGAGCTTTAGATTCTGCACGTTTTAAATACAGATTAGCAGAAGCTTTAGGAGCACCTATTAGCGATGTAGACGGAATGGTAATTGGTGGACATAGCGATACAGGAATGTTCCCATTAACACGTTTAGCAACTAGAAATAGTGTGCCTGTTTCAGAATTTTTATCTGAAGAGCGTTTAAATCAAGTAAAAGAAGATACTAAAGTTGGTGGAGCAACATTAACTAAATTATTAGGAACCTCAGCTTGGTATGCACCAGGTGCAGCTGTATCAGGAATGGTACAAGCTATTGCTTGCGATACTAAAAAGATTTTCCCTTGTTCTACATTATTAGATGGAGAATACGGTTTAACAGATATCTGTTTAGGTGTGCCAGTGGTTTTAGGTAAAGACGGTATCGAAAAAATAGTAGATATTACACTTAACGAAGAAGAAAAAGCGCATTTAGCAGCAAGTGCTGAAGGTGTTAAGAAAACAAATGGGTTATTAGAATTCTAATTTGTTTTAAACTTTTTATATAAGAGACTGTCTGTAATGACAGTCTTTTTTTATGCCTTAATTTTTGTATGTTTTGAGATGAATTTCGGGTGTATTTACTGCTAATTAAAGGCCGTTATTTTTGTTGAAAAATGAGAAATTTAATACCTTAGAGGTAGCTAAATTTATCGTGTTATGGGACCAATAGTAGTTGCAACAAATTTTTCAAAATTATCTGATAATGCTGAGCTATATGCCGCAGCATTAGCGAAACATTTTAATGTCAAGCTTATTCTTTTTAACGCTTTTCAAATCCCGCTTCACGCTTCTAATACTTTGCTTCCTGCGGCATCAATCAATGACTTAATGCAAAATAATATTGATCGATTAGAAGTTACAGCAAAGCAATTGAAAACAGCATTCGATATAGAAGTAGAATATAAGTGTCGCTACGCGCAGTTGGAGTTTAATATAGACGATTTGATGTGTGCTAATGAATCTTCATTATTAGTTATTGGTATGTCTGATAAATCTTTAGAACAAAATTTAATTGGAAATCCAACAACCACGCTAATTAGTATGAAGAAGTTTCCGGTATTGGCTATTCCAATTCACGCAAAATTTAACGGTATGAAAAAAATCCTTTTTGCTTGCGACTTAATGCAAGATGTGCCGTTAAAAACCTTAGCTAAACTCCGTCAGATTTCTACAAAATTAAAATCTGAAGTTACCGTATTTTATGTCGATAAAATGATAGACGAATTAAAATTTAATAAGTCTACTCTGGGGAACATAGATAAGGAATTAGAGCAAGTAGATTATTTATACAAGAATGTAAAATCTGATACGGTAATTGAAGAGATTGAACGTGAAATAAAAACGTTTCATTCAGACTTGTTAGTCATGATTCCTAGAGAATACGGGTTTTGGGAATCTTTAATTCATAAAAGTAAAACGCGAGTTATGGCTTCTGGTTTAAATATTCCTTTGCTATCTATTCCTGTAAAATAATGTCATCTTTAAAATCTAATTAAGATTATTTGTAGGGCTATTTTTACTTTAATCAACACAATTATTAAGAGTTTAATTTTGGTACGGATAATAAACGAATAACCATAGAAACTAATCTTAAAATTTTTATATATTTGGCGCATGAATTTGAAATGGTACATTAGTACTTTTATAGTAACTGTAGCCTTATTTTTTGGTGTTGTAAGTCAGCAGCAAAAAGTTGTGCCTAATCAGGAGATTGTTTTACAATTTTCTGGTGATGTTGTGGTACAAGACAAAACAGAGCATACCATTTCAATAGTAAAGCAACAATTAGAAAATATTGGTGCTGAAAATATTCAGGTTAGTGAAGCTGAAGACGGGACTTTAAAAATAACGTATTACTCAAATTCTGATGTAGAACATATTAAAGAAATTTTATCTGATGATGATACTTTAGAGTTTGACGATTCTAATTCAGAACACCAACAATTCCCTTTAAATAATAAAGACGCTGCTGTTACATATAACTTTGATGTTTTTGAAATTCATAAAGCATCAGATTTTGCATTTAGCCATGCAGGAAAAGTAGCAATAGAATTAAAAGCGAGTAGTCATCACTATAATAATACAAATTCACACCCGCTATTAGGTTCTACAGTTCATGTAATTGAATTACCTTCAATTAAAGTCGCTTATAAATTTTATAGAGATATTGCGCTTGCAATAGATAATAATTCTAAAAAAATACCCGAAGTTCGGGCAGGACCTTTAGCTTAAAGGAGGTCTCTAGGCATTCAGCTTTTTTAGAATAACGTCTGTAAAGTGTAAAGACGTTATACACTCCACTTAATAAGATATGTTGTGTAGTCATGTAGCTCACAACTTCCCATTAGCAAAGTAAATTTACTTCATGCTATATTTCACGTACACAAAACTAAAAATTAGATGTATCGCCGTCTTCTGTACAGCATACATATTCAAAATATTGATTAATAAATAATTAAATAATGCAGAATAAAGGATTAGTAAAGTTGTTTGCAGTCTTGTTCGGTTTGGTAAGTATTTACCAATTATCGTTCACGTTTAAAGCAAACAGTATCGAAGACGCGGCAAAAGCGTATTCTAATGGAGACTCGGTAAAAGAGGCTCAGTATTTAGATTCATTATCAACCGAAAAAGTATTTAACTTAGGGGTTGCAGATTACACTTATGGTGAGGTAAAAGATAAGGCCATGAACCTTGGTCTTGACCTAAAAGGAGGGATAAACGTTATTCTTCAGGTGTCTGTAAAAGATATCTTAAAAGGATTAGCTAACCATACTAGCGAACCAGCATTTAACAAAGCGTTAGATGATGCTTCAGAACTTCAGAAAAACAGTCAGAATACATATTTAGAAGATTTCTATATCGCATTCGACAAAATTAAAGGAGATACTAAATTAGCTTCTCCAGATATTTTTGCGAACAGATCGTTAAGTGATGAGATTACTTTTGATATGACAGACGACCAAGTGAAGCCAATTATTGATAAGAAAATTGACGAATCTATTACGTCTGCTTTTGAAGTATTACGTAAGCGTATTGATGAATTTGGGGTAACATCTCCAAACATTCAACGTTTAGGAGAATCTGGACGTATCTTAGTAGAATTACCAGGTGTTAAAGATGTAGAGCGTGCTAAAAAATTATTACAAAGTACAGCGCAATTAGAATTTTGGGATGTTTATAAAGGTGAGACTTTAATTCCTTTTATTATTCAAGCAAACAATGTGCTTAAAACAGAAGTTGCTGCGACTAAAGATACGACAGAAGATGTTTCTGGAGATGAGGTTTCAGATAGCGATTCTCAGATTGATGATTTATTAGGTGAAGCTGTAACAGATTCAACTAATGTAGATGCAAATCCGTTATTAGATTTAATTATCGGACAAGGTTACCAAGGTGGTCCAATTGTAGCTCAATTTAATATTAAAGACAAGCAAACTGTTTTAGACTATTTAAATAGATCTGATATTAGAGCCTTACTTCCAGTAGAGCAACGTTATGTTAAGTTTGCTTTTGGTATGCCAGAACAAAACAGTGAAGCTGTAGGTTTATATGCGTTAATTGGTAACAGAGAAAATGTACCACCTATGAGTGGAGCAGTTATTACAAATGCAACACAACAATACGATCAATTAGGGAAGCCTGCAGTATCTATGCAAATGAATGCTAAAGGTGCTAAAGTTTGGGAAGAAATGACTGGAAAAGCATATTCTCAACAAAGCCAAATTGCTATTGTTTTAGATAACGTAGTGTATTCTGCGCCAGGTGTAACAACAGGAGCAATTGCAGGCGGTAATTCAGAAATTTCTGGAAACTTTACATTAAACGAAGCTGTCGATTTAGCAAACGTATTACGTGCTGGTAAATTACCTGCTTCTGCAGATATTATTCAAAGTGAAGTTGTAGGACCATCTTTAGGTCAAGAAGCTATTGATAGTGGTGAGATTTCATTTGTTATCGCTTTAATACTAGTATTAGTATGGATGTTATTTTACTACGGTAAAGCTGGTGGATTTGCTGATATTGCAATGGCATTAAACATCTTATTAATCTTTGGTGTATTATCTGGATTAGGTGCTGTATTAACCTTACCTGGTATTGCTGGTATTGTATTAACTATTGGTATGTCGGTAGATGCGAACGTATTAATTTTTGAACGTATTCGTGAAGAAATAGCAAATGGTAAAGGTCAAAGGGAAGCCATACAAGATGGTTTTAGTAATGCATTATCTTCAATTTTAGATGCAAACATTACAACTGGTTTAACAGCTTTAATCTTATTTGTATTTGGTACTGGTCCAATTAAAGGATTCGCGACTACCTTATTAATTGGTATTGTAACGTCTTTATTTACGGCAATTTTTATTACGAGATTATTAATTGACTGGTATGTAAACCGTGGTGGAAACTTAGATTTCTCTACAGCAATTACTAAAAAATTATTTAGAAATATTAATATTGAATTCCTTCAAAAACGTAAAATTGCTTACATCCTTTCAGGAACTTTAATCGTGATAAGTTTAGGATCTTTATTTACTAACGGATTAGATCAAGGTGTAGATTTTGTTGGAGGTAGAAATTACCAAGTGCGTTTTGATGAAGCTATTACGCCTTCAGAATTATTACCAACATTAAATGAAGCTTTTGGTAGTGCAGATGCTAAAACATTTGGTAGCTCTAACCAAGTAAAAATTACAACTAAATATAAAGTAAACGAAACAAGTGCAGAAGTTGATGAAGAAATCAGAAAAGATTTATACACAGCTTTAGAGCCACATTTAACAGGGATTTCTTACGAAGACTTTATTAGCGATAACCAACACAAAACAATTGGTTTAATGAAATCTTATAAAGTAAGTCCAACCATTGCAGATGATATTAAGAAAGAATCATTCTGGGCTGTTTTAGGATCGTTAATCGTAGTGTTCTTATATATCTTATTCCGTTTCAAAAAATGGCAATATTCATTAGGTGCTGTAGCTGCAGTATTCCACGATGTTATTATTGTATTAGGTGTATTCTCTTTAACTTATAAATTCATGCCATTTAACATGGAGATCGATCAATCATTTATCGCAGCCATCTTAACCGTAATTGGTTACTCGCTGAATGATACCGTGGTTGTATTTGATAGAATTCGTGAGTACTTCCATATCCATACCGGATGGAATTTAAATAAAGTAGTAAATGTATCTTTAAGTAGTACTTTGAGTAGAACGTTAAATACATCGTTAACTACTTTAGTGGTATTATTAGCAATCTTTGCTTTTGGTGGAGATTCAATTCGTGGTTTCATGTTTGCATTAATAGTTGGGGTTGTCGTGGGTACATACTCTTCATTATTTATTGCAACACCTATCATGTATGATACTTTAGCTGCTTCAGAAAAGAAAAGAAAATTAAAAGAAGGAGATGAAGTTGCTGCGTAAGTAATAATCATTTTCTAATAGATTAAAAGCCCTCTAAGCGAAAGTTTAGAGGGCTTTTTTGTGCCTTTTTAGTCTGTTTTTTACTGATTCACTTATTTTAACTTGCGCTTTTGTGTCGTCGTGTGTTATAAAATATTTTAAACTATTTAGTGTGTTAAACTTATTTGTAGCTTATTAGTTAGCTTGAAAGGTATCTGATATCGTGAGGATTATAAATCAACTATATTAAAAATAGCTAATGGAATTTCATTATTAATAATTTTATAGCCTTTTGTTTTCTGTATTGACAATAATACGTATTAAATGAAGTTTTTGTGTCTTTTTAGCTCTATAATTAAGTATTAATACTTACTTTTGGAATAAGTAATCGAAAAATAACTACGTATATGAAAAAAGTGATAGTTGTAGGAAACGGCATGGTTGGGTATAAGTTTTGTGAAAAATTTGTAGCCAAAGCAGGAAGTGAAGCATTTAAAATAACTGTTTTTGGAGAAGAGCCAAGACCTGCGTACGATCGTGTTCATTTAAGTGAATTTTTCGAGAGTCAAGATGCTAAAGCTTTAGAGATGGCTCCGAGATCTTGGTATGAAGAACATAACATCGAGTTAATTACAGAAGTTCGCATTTCTGATATACATAGAGATAAAAAAACAATCACTAGTGTAGATGATGAAGAATATGATTACGATTATTTGGTATTAGCGACTGGATCTTCTCCTTTTGTCCCGCCAATTAAAGGGGTAGAGAAGGAAGGTGTGTTTGTGTATAGAACCATAGAAGATTTAGAAGGTATGTTAGCATATGCTGCTAAACTAAAAGCGACCAATCCCAATGCTAAAGCCGCTGTGCTTGGTGGTGGTTTGTTAGGTTTAGAAGCAGGGAAAGCGGTAATGGATATGGGATTAGAACCTCATATTGTAGAATTTGCTCCTAAATTAATGCCAAGACAATTAGATTCTAGAAGTAGTCAGGTTCTACAATTGAAGCTAGAATCTATAGGTTTAAATATTCATTTAAGTAAAGCGACCAATCAAATCTTAGGAGATGAGGGTTACATTACAGGAATGGAGTTTGGAGAAGACGATAAGTTAGATGTAGAAATGTTAATTATTTCTGCAGGAATTCGTCCGCGAGATGAGCTAGGTAAAACTTGCGATTTAGAAATGGGAGTTCGTGGCGGTATTGTTGTAAATAACAAAATGCAAACTTCAGATCCTGATGTGTTTGCTATCGGTGAAGTTGCTTTGTATAATCAGATGATATATGGATTAGTCGCACCTGGTTATGATATGGCAGAAGTTGCTGCGAGTCAAATTATAGGTGATGCAGATGTGTTAATGCCGGCAGAAATAGACATGTCTACCAAATTAAAATTAATAGGAGTAGATGTAGCGAGTTTTGGAGAACCTTTTATGCCTGCTTCAAAAGGGCATTCGGTGATTTTCGAAAATAAAACACAGCATTTATATAAACGTATTAATGTCAGTTTAGATGGAAAATCCCTATTAGGAGGAATCCTTGTTGGAGATGCTTCAGATTATAATATGTTACACCAAGTATTTTTAAATGGTATGGCTATTCCTGAAGATCCTGCTCAGTTAATCTTGCCAGCAACAGAAGGCGGTGCTTTTGGTAGTGCTTTAGATTTACCAGATGAAGCTCAAATTTGTTCTTGCGAGAATGTAAGCAAAGGTCAGATTTGTGGTGCTATTAAAGATGGTTCTTGCGAAGATTTAGCTAGTGTTGTTTCTGCAACAAAAGCCAGTACAAGCTGTGGAGGTTGTAAACCTATGGTTACAGATTTAGTCAACGAAACTTTAAAATCTTTAGGGAAAACTGTAAAAAATGTCATTTGCGAACATTTTGAATATAGTCGTCAAGAATTATACGGTATAGTAAAAGTTAAAAAATTAACCAATTTTAATGAGGTCTTAGATGCTTGTGGTACGGGACATGGTTGCGAAACATGTAAGCCTGTAGTGTCTTCTATTTTTGCAAGTTTATATAATATAACTCCTAATAAAGAAGATGTAACCCAAGACACCAACGATAAGTTTTTAGCCAATATACAACGTAACGGAACGTACTCTGTGGTGCCGAGAATTGCAGGAGGAGAGATTACGCCAGAAGGTTTAATTGTGTTAGGGCAGATAGGATCGAAATACAACTTATATACAAAAATTACAGGTGGTGCTCGTATCGATTTCTTTGGCGCGCAGTTAAACGATTTACCTGCCATTTGGAAAGAATTAATAGATGCTGGATTTGAAAGCGGACATGCTTATGGAAAATCATTACGTACGGTAAAAAGTTGTGTGGGTTCTACATGGTGTCGTTACGGATTAGACGAAAGCGTCTCGTTTGCTATTGCTTTAGAAAATAGATACAAAGGTTTGCGTTCGCCTCATAAAATAAAGGGTGGTGTGTCTGGCTGTATTAGAGAATGTGCAGAAGCTCGCGGAAAAGATTTCGGCGTGATTGCTGTAGAAGGTGGATGGAATTTATACGTAGGAGGAAATGGTGGCGCAACACCAAGACATGCAGAGCTATTAGCTGAAAAAATAGATAACGAAACCGTAATAAAATATATAGATCGCTATTTAATGTATTACATACAAACCGCTGCACCGTTAATGCGAACAGCTGCTTGGTTGGATAAATTAGAGGGTGGAATAGAGCAATTGAAGAAAATTGTAATAGAGGACAGTTTGAACATTGTTGAAGAGTTAGAAAAAGATATGCAATTTTTAGTTGATGCTTACGAATGTGAGTGGAAACAAGCTATTGAAAATGAAGACATGAAAAAACGTTTCAGTCACTTCGTTAATTCAGATGATAGAGATGATAACTTGGTATTTGTACCACTAAGAGATCAGAAAATGCCAAAGCATTGGGAAAAAGAAGCTAAAGAAGTAACCCTTTAAGTATATAAGTTATTGTTTTAAAATAGACATTTATGGAAGAAGTACTCTCAAAATACAAAACGGTTAAAGACAATGAAGTTACGGTGTGGTTTAAAGCTGCTTCAGTAGACGCATTTCCTAATGATGGTGGAGCTTGTGTAAAATATAAAGACCTACAAATTGCTGTGTTTAACTTTTCAAGACTAAATGCTTGGTATGCTTGCCAGAATTTATCTCCAGAAAAACAAGAAATGGTATTGTCTCGTGGCATGTTAGGCGATCAAAAAGGAATACCTAAAATTGCATGTCCGTTGCACAAAAAAACATTTTCGTTACTGACAGGTGAAAATCTGAATGGCGATTTAGATCCTATAGCAATTTATCCTGTAAAAATAGAAGACAACTTTGTGTATATCGGATTTTCTGAATAGATTTGATAGATATCCAAAACTATAACATTGTGAGTACAAAATTTGAACAGGCCATAGCATTAATCGATGAAAAAAATGCTCAAGACTTAAATCGCGAAATAGAGAACGGGACATCTATGCCAAAAGAATTGTTGTATTCTCAGCGCATGACGGATTGCCTTTTAGATTATATGCCAACAGCTTCAGAAGCCTTACAAATCGCTGTTCGTGCACAACATATTTGCCGTTGGGAGATTCCTAGAAAGGATTATCCTATGACAAAACCAGGATATATGAATTGGCGTAACGATCTTAAAAAAATGCATGCTAATATAACCGCCGAGATTTTAGAATCTGTAGGTTATGATGCAGAATTTATAGATCGTGTAAAGTTTATAATTAGCAAAAAATCTTTTAAAAAAGATCCAGATTCACAAACGTTAGAAGATGTGGTGTGTTTGGTTTTTCTACAGTTTTATTTTGAGGATTTCGCGAAGAAACACGATACCGATAAATTAATAGATATTGTTCAGAAAACTTGGAATAAAATGTCTGATGCTGCTCATAAAAAAGCAATGACATTACCATATTCAGAATCTAGTTTAAATCTTATTAAACAAGCTTTGGCTTAAATCAAATGACCGACTTGAGTAGTACGTTAGATAATAGTACGTTTGATAGACTCCGTCGTTTATATATTATTGCTTTAGGTGCTATTGCATGTTCTGTGTTTATTAGTCAGATTATTGTACGCAATTTTTTGAAAGATCAGCAGGACGATTCTACTGTTATTAACGTTGCTGGTCGGCAACGTATGCTTAGTCAGAAACTTAGTAAAGAAGTACTTTTAATTGTCAATTCTACCAACGTGTCTAAGCGTTTGGTGTATAAAGATACGTTAAAGAAAACCATTAACAGATGGCAAAATTCTCATATAGGCTTACAGCAGGGGAGCGATAGTTTAAAAATTTCGGGAACCAATAGTGCTGAAATTATAGAGATGTTCTCGCGTCTTCAAATCCCCTTTTCAGAGATGTATCAGGCGTCTCAAAATATTATTTCTAAAATAGAGCAGAATCCCGACATAGAACAAGCTCAATTAGAACCCTTCGAAAAACAAGTTACCGCAAACGAGTATCAGTTTTTAACAATTATGGATACCATTGTAAATCAATACGATGTAGAAGCAAATGAAAAAGTAAACTTGTTGCGAAATTGGGAGCTGTTACTTATGATTTTTACGCTCTTATTATTATTCCTTGAATTCCTCTTTATATTTAAACCAACAGCGAAAATGGTAAAAGAAACCATTACGAGGTTGTTGCATTCCGAACGAAAGGCAATACAAACAGCTTATGAAGCAGATGAATTGCGAGAAGAGAATGAAAAATCTGTAAAAGAGTTACGTGTTTTAAATCAGGCCATGAATAAAACACTGCTATTTGCTAGAGTAACTTCAGATGGTACCATTCTTCATATTGGTGAAAAGTTTTCAAAACTATTTGAGCAGGCAGAGTTCAATATCAATTCGAATTTTTCAGAATTAATTACCACCGGAAAGAATGATCAGCAGTATGTAGAACACGTCTTGAAAACCTACTATAAATCTGGATGGCAAGGCGAAATTAAGGCTTCTAAAAGTACAGGGGACTTGCTGTGGTTAGAGATGTATTTAATTCCTATACATTCTGGTAAAGACCAATCTGAAATTTTAGTTATAGCCTCGGACATCACCGAGAAAAAAGAAGCGCAGCTAGAAGTAGAATCTCTAACGAAACAGAGTTACGAGGAGGAAATGAATCAGCAGAAAATCATTTCAAGTAAAATTATTGAAAACCAAGAGCAAGAGCAAAATCGTATTGCCAAAGATATTCACGATGGTATCGGGCAAATGCTAACGGGTTTAAAATATAATTTAGAAAGTGTAAACCTGAACGATTTAGAAAAAGCGGCTTCCAAAATTGAAAATTTAAAAAGTTTAACGGCCGATATTATTCAAGGCGTAAGAGCGGCAACTTTTAATTTAACACCACCAGAATTAAGTGATTATGGAATTGTCTCGGCGCTATCAAAATTAACGCACGAGTTATCTAAACTTACAGGTAAAACCATAGAACTTTACAATCGTAAAAACTTCAATAAGCGATTAGATTCTTTAGTCGAAATTAATATTTATCGCATTACTCAAGAAGCGATTAATAATGCGATTAAATATGCTGATTCCTCTTATATTTTAGTGTCCGTGTCTCATAGTGATCACATGTTAAGTATTACGATTGATGACGATGGAAAGGGGTTTGATGTGAATCGCCCTAAAAACATTAAGACAGGTGTTGGTGGTATGGGAATGACCTTTATGAAAGAGCGTATAAATTACATAAATGGTCGTCTGTTTTTAAGTTCTTCTCCAGAAACAGGAACCCGAATCACTTTAAATATCCCAATTTAATTAGGTGTATTTACTTATTTTTTGATTATTTTGCTACGTATTAAATAGAATATATAAGTATATGATAAATGTAGTGTTAGCAGACGATCATATTTTAGTTCGTGACGGCATAAAATCATTGTTAGAAGACCAAGAAGGAATTCATGTTGTAGCAGAAGCCTCTAATGGAAAAGAAGCTTTAGATGTCGTAGAAACTGCGCTTCCAGATGTGTTGATTGTGGATATACGTATGCCAGAAATGAATGGAATTGAAGTGGTTGCTGAATTAAAAAAGACAAATAAAGCTGTAAAAACATTAGTGCTCTCCATGCACGACTCTGAAGAATATGTTTTAAATGCTATAAATGCAGGAGCAGATGGCTACTTATTAAAAGGATCAAGTAAAGAAGAATTTATGAAAGCTTTACAAATGATTGCTAGCGGAGGTAAGTATTTTACTGGAGATATATCATCTATTATTATAAATAGTATGGTTAATAAAGGCGGACAACAAGTAGAAGAAGACCAGCCAGAAGCAACTTTTAAGCTCACAAAACGTGAAAAGCAAATTTTAGGATTGGTGTTAGATGGTAAGAGTAATAAAGAAATTGCCGAAGATTTAGATGTGAGTAAGCGAACTGCAGAAGTACATAGATTTAATTTAATGAAAAAATTAGACGTTAAGAACTTAATCGAGCTTACCAAAGTAGCTTCTAAGTATCGATTGGTTTAGTTTATAAAAATGTATATCATTATATTATAGCTTTTTAGGTGTTATTATTAAAAGATTGATAATTTAAGCTTGAAATTTTACTATCTACGTAATAATTGAAAAATTACGTAGATAATTACGTATAAATTAAGTATTATTACTTAGTTTTATCATGTAAACGTAAAATTCCAATATTATGAATCCAACAAAAGCTACAAAATTAGACCTTTTAAATGTAAAGAGTCTTCCTATCCGAACATTCTGGATTACATCAATCGCCTTTTTCTTATGTTTCTTTGCCTGGTTTGGTATCGTACCTTTTATGCCAGATGTTGTTAAAGATTTAGGATTATCACCGTCACAAAAATGGAACTCTATTATTCTTGCAGTTTCAGGAACTGTATTTGCTCGTTTATTAATTGGTAAATTATGTGATAAATACGGACCGCGTTTGTGTTATTCATGGTTACTTGTTTTAGGAGCCATTCCCGTTATTTTATTAGGATTTGTACAAACTCCTCTTCAGTTTTTAGTTTGCCGATTTTTTATTGGTTTTATTGGAGCATCGTTTGTTATCACACAATTTCATACGTCAATTATGTTTGCTCCAAATATTGTAGGAACTGCGAATGCAACTTCTGCCGGTTGGGGGAATTTAGGAGGTGGAGCTAATCGTTTAGGGATGCCAATAATAGCAGCAGCAGTTGTAGCCTTTGGAGCAGCAGAGTCTGAAGCTTGGCGTTATTCTACGATTGTAGCTGGTGTAGTGTGTTTTTTAATGGGACTTGTATATTACAATTTTACTCAAGATACGTTACAAGGAAATTATAAAGATTTGAAAGCAACTGGTGAAATGCCTGTCGCTAAAAAAGATGATGTTAGCTTTTTAGAAGCCATCAAAGATTACCGCGTTTGGATTTTATTCTTAGTCTATGCAGCCTGTTTCGGAATTGAATTGACTGTGTATGGAACGATGGATGATTATCTGCAAAACACCTTTCAATTAGAGCGGGTTACTGCGGGTAATATTGTATTGTCTTTTGCATTAATGAATATTTTTGCCAGAACGCTAGGAGGCTTCTTTGGAGATAAATTTGGAAAATTAAAAGGACTACGCGGACGTGTATTATTCCTAGCCGTTATTTTAGCAGCAGAAGGTATCATGTTGGCATTATTCTCTACTGCAACTGGAATTTTTGTCGGCATTGCATTATTAGTATTGTTTAGTTTAACAGTGCAAATGGCCGAAGGAGCAACCTTTTCTGTGGTCCCGTTTGTAAATCCAAAAGCAATTGGGTCTATTTCTGGAATTGTTGGAGCAGGAGGTAATGTAGGCGCATTCTTAGCCGCTATTTTATTAAAATCTAAATCGGCTGTAGCAGAAAAAGCAGCAATAACAGCGACAGAAGGTATGGGTGCAGAAGCCATTCAAGCAGCACAATCTGCAGCGTCTTCTTCGGCAGTTTCAAGTGGTTTCTTGTTAATCGGATTTACAGTAATCATTGTTGCTATAGGTGTATTAGCTATTAAGTTCGCTCCAGTAGAAGATTCAATCATTGAAAAAGAAATAGAAGACGATTTAGAAGCAGAAATGCTAACACAATCCATTTAAAAAATGTCATTCAAATAATGACTTCGTAATAGATAGTTTCATTACTTTTAGTAGAATAGATAATATATTTAAATCCTGAATATGCCTCAAAAAGAAATTAAAACAACGTGTTCATACTGTGGTGTTGGCTGTGGTATTATTGTAAAGAAGGATGAACATAATAAGGTTTATGTGGAGGGCGATAAAGAGCATCCGGTAAACAGAGGGATGTTGTGTTCTAAAGGTATGAACTTACATTACGTTGCCAACGATGTTTCAGATAGACTGTTGTATCCTGAAATGCGATGGAGTAAATCTCATCCGTTAGAGCGCGTAAGTTGGGATACGGCTTTAGATCGTGCGGCAAAAGTTTTTAAATCTATTATACAAAAATATGGTCCAGACAGCGTGGGGTTTTATGTGTCTGGACAGTGCTTAACCGAAGAATACTATATTGCAAACAAACTAACTAAAGGATTTTTAGGAACCAATAACATAGATACAAATTCTAGGTTATGTATGAGTTCTGCTGTTGTTGGTTATAAAAAAACATTTGGTGAAGATTCTGTGCCTATCTCTTATGAAGATATAGAATTAGCCGATTGTTTTTTAATAACCGGCGCAAATCCGGCATGGTGTCACCCTATACTGTTCAGACGTATTGAGCAACATAAAGAGAAGAATCCAGATGTAAAAATCTTGGTTGTAGATCCTAGAAAAACCGACTCCGCTAATTTCGCAGATGTGCATCTTCAAATTTTACCAGGAACAGATGTTATTTTATATAACGCGATTGGAAGACGTTTAATTGAACGTCGAATGATCGATAAAAACTTTATAAAAGATCATACCGAAAATTTCGAAAAATATAAAAAACAAGTCCTGGGCACTTCATTAAAAGAAGCCGCAACTTTATGTGGTATTACTGTTGATGAAATTAAAAAGGCTGCTCAAATCATTGGAAACTCTAAAGCCTTTATTAGTATGTGGGCTATGGGTCTAAATCAAAGTGCTATTGGAACACATAAAAATTATGCACTTTTAAATCTGTCTTTAATTACCGGACAAGTAGGAAAACCAGGTTGTGGTCCGTTTTCTTTAACCGGACAACCTAATGCTATGGGAGGTCGTGAAGTTGGAGGTATGGCAAATTTATTAGCAGTTCATAAAGATTTATTTAATGAAAAACACCGCCAAGAAGTAGCCGATTTTTGGAAGGTTGATAAAATTTCAGATAAGGCTGGATATACAGCGACAGAAATGTTTGATGCTTTAGAATCTGGTAAAATGAAAGCCGTTTGGGTAGTCTGTACAAACCCAATGGTAAGTATGCCAAATGCACATAAAATTGAAAAAGCCTTAAAACATGCTAAATTTGTTGTGGTACAAGATATTTCTAATCGCTCTGATACTTTAGAGCATGCAGATTTGGTGCTACCAGCTGCAGCCTGGTTAGAAAAAGAAGGTACGATGACAAATTCTGAACGTCGTATTTCATATCTACCAAAAGGTATTGAAGCGCCAGGAGAAGCAAAACCAGATGTAGAGATTTTATGTGAGTTTGCTCAGAAAATGGGATTTGAAGGTTTTGATTATAATTCTACTGCCGAAATTTATCAAGAGTATTGCGAGATGACTAAAGGCTCGAATATTGATGTGTCTGAATTAAGTTACGACCGCTTAAAAGGGGAAGGTACATTTCAATGGCCCGTGTCCGAAACACATAAAGCAGGGACTCCAAGATTATTTCAAGATAAAAAGTTCTACACGCCTTCGCAAAAAGCGATGTTTAATGTGCCAGAATTTATAAAAAATACATCCAATTTACCAAACGAAACTTTTCCATTAATCTTAACTACTGGGCGTGTGCGTGACCAATGGCACACCATGACAAAGACAGGAAAAGTCTCGCGTTTAAAAACACATTATTCTACTCCAGTTTTAGAAATTAGTCAAGTTGATGCCTTCCTAAATAAAATTAAAGATGGCGATGTTGTAGAAGTTACCAGTGCGAAAGGCGTGGTAAGAGTGCGTGCCAAAGTTACAGATAGTGTAAAAAAAGGTGTCGTGTTCTTACCTATGCATTGGGGAAAACAATTGCAGAGTGATTTAAATCGTGCAAATAATTTAACCCACACTATTGTCGATCCAATATCTAAAGAGCCAGATTTTAAATTCACCCGAGTTTCGGTATCAAAATATAAAAAAGAAACAGAAAAAATAATCGTAGTTGGTGCAGGAGCCGCAGCATTTCGTTTTATTCAAAATTACAGAGAACATAGCGAAACCGATAAGATTGTAGTGTTTTCAAAAGAAATAAACCCCTTTTATAACCGTGTGTTACTTCCAGAGTATATCACAGAAGAGTTAAGCTGGGAACAACTTCAAAAAATTAAAGAAAAAGAACTGAAAAAACTTCAAATTGAATTGCATTCAGAAACTTTTATTGTAGAAATTGATCGCGATAATAAACTGGCAACAGATAATCATGGAAATTATCATGCTTATGATAAATTAATTCTAGCAACCGGAAGCCGCTCTTTTGTGCCTAACGATGTGCAGTTAAATTTACCTGGCCGATTCACGTTACGTTCTAAAGATGATGCCGATCGTTTTAAGTCGTATTTAGACGGTACAAATCTAAAAGCAGAAGATCAGCATGTCACTATTGTTGGAGGTGGACTTTTAGGTTTAGAGCTTGCTGCCGCTTTAAAACACAGAAATGTTAATACAACCATTATTCAGCGAGCGTCTAATTTAATGGAGCGTCAGTTAGATCCTATTTCTTGTAAACTATTAGCTAAGCATGTACAGGAATTGGGTATTCAGATCTATTTTTCTAACGAAGTGAGTACAGTGTTTGACGACGAGAATACTAAAAACGCATTAAATATCACCTTAAAAAGTGGGAAGACATTTAAATCTAATGCCATTGTGTATGCTATTGGAACGCGACCAAATATAGAGATTGCAAAATCTAGTGGTGTTGCATGTGGCCGTGGTATAAAAGTGAATCATCATTTACAGTCTTCAGATCCAAGTATTTTTGCCATTGGTGAAATTGCTGAATTCAATAATAATATTTTAGGAATTACTTCTGCCGCCGAAGAACAAGCAGCCATTCTTGCAAATTATTTAGCAGGAGATATTAGTAGTATGTACAAAGGATCTGTATCGATGAATATTTTAAAATTCAGCGATTTAGATTTATGTAGCTTAGGAAATATATCTGTACCTGAAAATGATAATAGTTACGAAGAAATTATCTTTATGGATATGTCTAAGCGTTACTATAAAAAATGTATTGTAAAAGACGATTTGCTAGTCGGAGCCGTTTTAATGGGGGATAAGAATGAATTTGCAGAATTTAAAACCCTTATTGAGAGTAAGGTAGAACTGTCTGATAAACGAGATAAATTGCTGCGAGGCGCATCTAGCGATAAACCTATGGTTGGGAAATTGGTGTGTTCTTGTAGTCAAGTTGGAGAAGGAAATATAACAGAAGCCATTACTAACGGTTGTACAAATTTCACTGAGTTATGTAACCAAACGGGAGCAGGGTTAGGATGTGGAAGTTGTAAAACTGAAGTGAGAGAGATATTAAATAATCATAAAGTTTTAGCATGATGAAAGCGTTATCTAGATTAATTGTAAAGGGTGGTGTATTGTCGCCAGGAGAGTTAAAATCGATTTGTTTATCCGCAGAACGTCTAGGGTTAGATACCATTTCTTTTGGGTCTAGACAAGATATTTTAATTTCTGAAAATGTAACATCTCAGGCTTTAGAAACTATAGAAAATCTTCAGGTGGTACCAGCTCATGGCGAAGGTTCTGTAAATATCGTATCGTCTTATGTGAGTGCAGGAATTTTTTCGAGTACAACCTGGTTAACAGGAGAAAAGTATCTGTATGTTTTAGAACAATTTAGAACGCATCCGCAATTAAAAGTTAATATTACAGATCCCAAACAACGATTGGTGCCGCTATTTACAGGGCATTTAAATTTTATAGCTTCAGAACATGAAGATTATTGGTATTTGTATGTGCGTTTGCCAGAATGGGAAACCGCAGTTGTATACCCTGCATTAATTTATAGTTGGGATATGGCTAAAATTCAAACAACAATTGAAGGGCTTCTACAAGAAGAGCCAGAAAGCGTCGAGATGATTTTCGATTTGGTAAACGATGCAATCGATACAAATAATAGGACCATTGATAAACCTCTACATGTCCCATTTTATCCGTTTCCGTATTACGAAGGCATGAATAGAATTGGGAACGATAAGTATTGGTTAGGGTTGTACTGGAGAAATAATAATTACGATTTAGACTTCTTGAAAGCCATGTGCGATTTGTGTTCTGATTGTAAAATTGGAAAGATCTCAATTACGCCTTGGAAATCGTTTATTGTAAAAGATATTCCAAATGAATCTAAATTGATTTGGGAAAAATTCTTGGGAAAATATGGAATTAACGTACGTCACTCTATGCTTGAATTAAATTGGCATTTGCCAGTAGCTAATGAAGAAGCGTTAAGATTGAAAAAGTATTTAGTGTCAAATTTCGATCAGAACGATATTAGTACTTATGGTTTAACCTTTGCGATTACAGAATACACGAAGAAAGCATATTACTTCACATCTATAGTGATTGAAAAGAATGAACAGCCTAAAGGTTTGTCCGATTTTAAAATTAGGGATACCTATAATTTATTATATGCAAAGAATTTCGACCCGAATTCTAGAGAGTATATTACTCATGTTCAAGATATAGACCAAGTAGAACTTCCAGGTTTACTTATGGAATTAAGTCAGTTGTATTTTGAGCAACTCGGAACAGAACGTGAAGATGAAAAACAAATTAAAACGGAGGCAGAAATTAAAGATGCTGAAGTATATCAATGTCAAGATTGCTTAACCATTTATAATGAAGTATATGGAGACGCCACGCAAGACATTGTTCCAAATACACCGTTTTCTGCATTGCCAGATACTTATGAATGTGCGCTTTGTGAAGCTCCGAAATCGAGTTTTAAAAAGACCACCCACAAACAACATGTAAGTCAAGATTAGCCACCAATAGTAATCATACTTCTATTATTGTTGTGGTTTTCGGGGTTGTTAAGTGTTTCAAAATCTGTCATGCCTGCACGTACAGCATATTTTTTCTGTATTAAATTAGCAATAAGCGGTTCAATATTTTCACCATGTCTGTAAGCCTTTAATAGATTAGTTTCCTGGTTAGAAAATAGACAGTTTTTAATATTTCCGTTCGCCGTTAAGCGAATACGATTACAACTGTCGCAAAACGGATTACTTACCGAACTAATAATACCAAAAGTGCCTTTATAACCTTCTATTTGATAATTTCTAGAAGTGAAATTGGCTTCGTTTTTTAGAGATATAACAGGGTCTGCACCAAAATGAGCATGAGTTTGTTCTAAAATTTCAGCTTGAGTAACCAGTTTTTCTTTGTTCCAATTATTACCATCAAACGGCATAAATTCTATAAAGCGAATGGCAATAGGAAGATGTTTGGTGAATTTGATAAAATCGATAATCTCATCGTCATTAAAGCCTTTAATTAACACCACATTCATTTTCACGTTAAACCCTTGTTCTAATAAAAGAATGATGTTGTTATATGCTTCTTTAAACTGATTTCTTCGTGTAATAAAAGTGAATTTATCGGCTTGTAAACTGTCTAAACTCACATTAATATCTTGTAATCCATAGTTCTTAAAATCGTCAATAAACCGATTTACAATAACGGCATTAGTTGTAATGGATAATTTTACATTTAAAGTTGCCAGACGTTTAAGGATTTCAGAGAAATCTTTTCTCACTAAAGGTTCGCCACCAGTTAACCTAATTTTAGTCACGCCATGTTTTACAAAAGTAGATGCGATTTCAAAAATCTCATGGGCCGTCATAATATGGGATTTTGGTGTTAAAGGCACGCCATTTTCTGGCATACAATAGGTGCAACGTAAATTACATTTTTCGGTTAATGATATACGTAAATACGAATGATGGCGTCCAAAATCGTCGGTTAATATGTTGTTTTGTTTGGTCATTCTAATGTTGCTGTCCTCTTAAAATCTTAAAAATATGAAGCACATGAGGGAACACAGCATCCATAGATTCTTTAGCGCCATTTGTAGAGCCCGGTAAAGCCAGAACAAGGCAATTTCCTATAGTTCCTGCTACACTTCTGGATAACATGGCATACGGCATGCGGTCCTGACCATAACTTCTAATGGCTTCTTCTATACCTGGAATTCTACGTTCTAAAATAGGTTCTAGTGCTTCGGGAGTGACGTCGCGAAACGATAAACCTGTACCACCTGTAAAAATGATGAGGTTGTTGGTTTCAGACAATTCAATTGCTTTGGTTCTAATCAATTCGACTTCGTCTGGGATAATATCGTAATTCTTGATAATGACATCATTCGCTTCTAGTTTTTCAATAATGGCCTTTCCAGCAAAATCTTCTTTTTTGCCTTGAGAAATCGAATCTGAACACACGATAACACTCGCCTTTAAAGTTGAAATTTGCTTATTCTTGAAACTGCTTTTTCCACCTTTTTTCTCAAGTAATTTAATGCTGCCAATTTCAATACGCTTGTCAATGGGTTTCAACATATCGTACATCGTCAACGCGACTACAGATGCGCCGTGCATGGCTTCAACTTCAACCCCAGTTTTATAAATGGTTTTCACGTTGAAAAGGATATGAATCTCTAAACCTTCAATGTTATAACTCACGGAAGTAAATTCGATAGGCAAGGGGTGACAGTCAGGAATAACTGTATGTGTATTTTTTACGGCAAATAGTCCTGCTGTTTTTGCCATTTCAAACACATTTCCTTTCGGAACCAAGTTTTTTAGAATCGATTCAATTGTTTCGGGTTTACTCACTTTTACAATAGCGGTTGCTGTTGCAGTGCGTAATGTTTTTATTTTGTGGGTAATGTCTACCATCTTATTTGATATTGGTTTTCCATTGGTGGGTGTCGTCTTCAAAGATTTCTTTTCCAAAAATGGGTACTTTCTTTTTTACAATATTGACTAAATATTCTGTCGCAGCATAAATATCTTTACTGTGTTTAGCCGATACAAATACAAAAAAACAAAGCTCTCCAGCTTTAATTTTTCCTAAACTGTGATAGATATGCATACAGGTTAAGTCGAAAGTTTTAAAGGCTTTTTCTCTAATTTCTGCAATTTGTTCCAACGCCATATCTTCGTAAGCAGTAAAGTCTATAGCAGCTACAGTTTTACCTTCAATCTCGTCTGCGCGCACTTGTCCTAAAAATATATTATGTCCGCCAATGCTATGTTTGCTTTGGTGTTTTGCAATAGAATCGGAGATAAAGCTAGGCGAAATAGGACCTTCAATAAATACAGTTTTCTTTTTCATGAGTTTTTATTTTATAAATAGTCGGTATTAAAATAGTAGTCAAATGCCATGCTGAGGTGTTGTATTCAGCATCTCATTATTATTGTGAAATAACGCGTTTTAGTGTAACACTTAATTAGGGTTAATCTAATTTTAGCCACCTGCAAATGGTGGTAAAAGCGCAATTTCGTCTTGGAACTGAAGGGTAACATCTTCGGAATCCTGGACTAATTTATGGTTTAGAGCAACATGAAACGAAGCTGGATTTAATTGATATTTTACTTTTAAATCCTGCACCAATTCTGAAAGCTTTAAAGCTTTAAAATCCATTTGCTCTTCTGTACACTTTGTGTGTTCGGCGAGCATGCCAAAGTATTTTATAGTAATCATTTTCTTATTCTTTTTTAGAGACTAAACCCTTAGTAACCTTGTTCATTTCGTCTACTTTTTGCTGAAAATCACCTTTTAATGTTTTTCTATACAGGTTTAAATTTGATACCAATTCGGTGATGTTTTCTGGAATAACTTCCTCGAAAAGCTGACGTAATCGTTTAGCTGTTGTCGGGGATTTTCCGTTAGTTGAAATGGCAATTTTTACATGTCCTTTGGTTACAATGCCTCCTAAATAAAAATCGCATTGGTCTGGAGTATCTGCAATATTTACCAATAAATGTTTCGCTTTGGCTTCTTTATTAATTTGCAAATTAACATCTAAATTGTCTGTACAGCCAATTACAAAATGGCGCTGTTCTAAATCTGAAATATCGTATGCTTTCTGAATTAAATTCACGTTTTCATGTTGACTGGCTAAGTCTTTTAATTCTTCTAAAAAGTCTATAGATATGACATCCACATTAGCATTCGGACTCGACTTTAATAAGAAACTTAATTTCTCTAAACCAACATTTCCGCCACCAACTATGAGGATGTCTAGTTGGTTTACTTTTAAAAATATAGGGTATAATTCGTTACGTTCCATGTTATTTTGTTATAGGTTCTATGTCTAAATTTTGATATATAAAATCGTCTTCCATAAACTGTTCATTATAGTAAGTCAGTAAACTTTTATGTCCGTTTACGACTTCACCAATAATGATAATGGCGGGAGACGACAGTTGTTTGTCTTTTACTAATTTCACAATAGTTGCTATGGTGCCCACAGCTTGTTTTGCTTCTTTTTTTGTGCCATTTTGTATAATGGCTACTGGCATGTCTGCTCGATTATTTGCTTTATATAGCGCTGTGATTTCGGAAAGTTTAGACATGCCCATTAAAATAATAACCGTGGCAGAAGATTGTGCTGCGAGTTTAACATCGGCAGACAGGGTGCGATTAGATGTTGTTCCTGTAATCACCCAAAAACTTTCGGAAACTCTGCGATGTGTAACAGGAATTCCCACCGAAGCCGGAACAGCAATAGCTGAGGTAATTCCAGGAATAATTGCCGTTTTAATACCAAAACCTTCTAAGTAATCTGTTTCCTCTTTTCCGCGACCAAATACAAACGGGTCGCCACCTTTTAGTCTCACTACTTTTCCGTATTTTTTGGCGTAACTAACAAGTAAGTCGTTAATCTCATCTTGCGTATAGCTATGGTTTCCTTTGCGTTTCCCAATGTATAATTTTACAGCATCAGGCGCATGGTCTAAAATATCTTCGTTCACCAAGGCATCATATAATACGGCTTTTGCTTTTTTTAATGCTTTTACAGCTTTTAAAGTCAGTAAATCCGGGTCTCCCGGGCCTGCACCAACAAGGGTCACTTTAGGTTGTATATCTGCTTTTTTCATAATTTACGCTGTATTAAAATTTGTAATTCATCATGAGTATTGATATTGTAAAGCGCTTCGAAATCTCGAGAAGCTACTTGGATGCGATGATAGGTTGACGACTGTATTAAATGCATCAATTTTAAATGGTTTTGCTGAATAGCGGTTTCAAATTTCTGAAGATTATTCGTGCTATACATTCCAATTAATGGGTAATCTCTAGTACTATCTGAGACAAAAGTGATGTTAGAATTAATCACTTTTGAGTTGATTAAATACCTGTTTATAATGTGTGTAGATATCATGGGAATATCGCAACTTAAAATTAAATTTTGTTGTGTTTTTGTATGTGATAAGGCCGTGTGAATGCCTCCAACTGGACCTTTGTCTTTATGAATATCTGCTACTAACGGGTAGTTGTACACGCTATAATCTGTATTTTCTGTAATAAGATAGATGTGATTAGATATTGGTTTAACAGCTTCTAAAATCCATTCAATAAATGGTTTGTTATTAAACACGACCAAGCCTTTCTCTGTTTGCATACGAGAACTTTTTCCGCCGCAAAGAATATAAACTGATATGTGTTTTTGAATAGACATTAAAATATAAATAATTTAAGTGATGCTAATAGTAAAACGAATGATAACATATACGTTAGCTTTACGTTTGAAAAGCGTTGGCTCCCATATATTGCGCCTAATGTACCGCCAATTAACGCAAACGGAATCAAGTAAAAAGATTCTGTAGGGAAACTGTCGTTTTTTATTAGAAACCCTACTAGGCCTGCTACAGAATTTACAAATATAAATAGGGCAGATACGGCCGCCGATTCTTTAGTTGTTCCCCAAGCGAGCAGTAAAATTATCGGACTTAAAATAATACCGCCACCAATACCAATCATGCCAGAAAACAATCCGATGCCACAACCAACAATTAAAGCTAAAGGTAACTGTACTGCCTTTTCAGCGTGTTGTTCTTTACCAAACACACCTAAAATACGTAAGACCGCTATGATTAAAAATACACCTAAAATCTGTTTGTATAATGTGGTATTTATCGTGAGGTAACCGCCAATAAAAGCTGCAGGAATAGATGTTATAGCAAATGGATAAAAGAGTTGCCATTTAAAATGTTTGTTCTTTTTAAAATACCAAAATGATATGCCACTCACAAAAATATTTAATAGCAATGCAGTGGGTTTTATAATGACAATGGGAAATGAAAATAAAGCCATTAATGCCAAATATCCGCTCGCACCACCATGCCCAACCGATGCATACAAAAATGATATGCAGATGAGAATTAACGCAAAGAGTATAAATACATTGGTGCTAAGATATTCCATTGGTAACGGGCTTAAATTCGTTGTTTAAGTAGGTTTCGCATTTATCGTTTAATTTTTCAAAGGTTTTAATAAGGTGTTTACCATAGGCCGTAAGTGTAGAGCTTCCTCCAGATTTTCCACCTATAGATTTAATTAATAACGGTTCGTCTGCCAACTGCTCCATGTCGTTTAATAAATTCCATGCTTTTTTATACGACATATTTAAGGCCTTTGCAGCTGCTGTTATGGAATGTTCGCTATCTACTTTTTTAAGCAATTCAATTTTCCCATAACCTATAAAAGGCTTGCCGTCTTTTTCTATCCAGATTCTACTTTTAATTTCCATAGCCGTCTAATTGTATACAGGTTACTTGTTCTTGTGGTTCTAAATATGTTACGTCTTCTGGAATGGTGACTAATACATTACTCGTAGCAAAAGTGTTTAACATAGACGATTGCTGACTTGGTAAAACACTAACGCTTCCGTTTTTGCAATACGCTTTAAGAAACAATGTTTTTCCCGTAGTATTCTTAAATTCTGAATGCAGCTTGGCTTGTGCCCGTGGTAAATGATAATCGGGATAAGCCGCATATTTTTTTAATAGTGGTAATACATATACATAAAAGCATGTTAAGGCTGAGGCCGGATTTCCAGGAAGAGCAAATACAAATTGTTGGTCTTTCTTTCCAAACCACAACGGCTTTCCTGGTTTCTGATTGATTTTATAAAACAATTCATCTACATGATTTAGGTCTAATGCCTCTTTTACAAAATCGTAATCTCCTACAGAAATACCACCAGAGATTAATAAAAAGTCACCATAGTCTAACGCCTTTTTTATGGCTTTTTTCGTGGCTTTTAAAGTGTCTTTAGCAGTAAATGTTTTTACTTTCTTTATGCCAAACCGGTGTAACGCCATGCGAAGCATCACCGAATTACTTTCGTAAATAGCACCTTCTTTTAAGGGTTTGCCATGTTGTTGTAATTCATTTCCGGTAACTAAAACCGAAACTTTAGGTGATTTATATATAGCGATTGTAGAAATGCCTAATCCTGCTAAGAATCCAATAGCCGCTTCGTTTAAACGTGTGCCTTTTTTTAATACCAATTCACCAGCATGAACTTGTTCGCCTATTGGTCTAACATTAGCACCTTGCCGTGGCATTTTAGTAATGCTAATGGTATTGCCATCTCTAACGACGTGTTCTTGCATAACTACGGTGTCTGCAGTCTCTGGAACTTTTGCTCCAGTAAAAATGCGTACAGCCTCTAAAGGTTGAAGCGTAATTTGTTTAGCTTCTCCAGCTTTAGACTCTTCAGTGATCTTATAGTAAGAGTCTTCACTCCATATAATAGCGTAGCCATCCATTGCAGATTGCCTAAACGACGGCATATTAATAGGTGCTGAAATGTCTTCTGCTAATATGTAGCCTAAACTCTTTGCGATATTAACCTCCTTAATATGATGAGCAACTAAGGTGGTGTCTATAATATGTAAGGCTTGCTGAACTGATATCATTTATTCTGAGCGTTATGTCTTGTCGAATATAACGAATAAAAGCATTCAAAATACAAAAACTAAGTATTTTTACGTAGTTTTTAAGTATTGTTCATTTAATTGATAATTCACTAAAGAATTATAACGATTTATATTAAAACGTGTTTTCGAATTACAATGTGATTCGAATGAGTTAACGTATCAAAACATATCCATGTAATTTTAATCTTTTAAATATTGGGTTTATGAAATCGTATCCGCTATCTGTAATCATTTTGCTGTGTTTGGCTATTCTAATGGTAGACGGCATCACCTTTTACTGGTTACAGTCGGTGTTACAATGGATAGATCTTAGTGTTTACACATACATTATTAACGGTTTATTTGTATGTTTTTCTATCGGACTCGTTACAGCGATTATCGTTTTAAAAGTGCGCTTAGATCATATAGATGTCAAACGGAAACAGCGACTCATTTCATCGCTCTATGGTTTAACAGTATCGTCTTTTGTACCTAAAATTATATTTGTAATGTGTATTACAATACTTAGTGTTACAAATCAGATGTTCACGCCTATAGAAAACTTGTGGTTCATTCCGGTTTTGGGGTTAATCGCGGGAATTTTACCGTTTTTAGTCATTGTGTATGCGGTTTTTAAGGCTGTGTATCATTTTAAAACCTATCATATTACGGTGCATCATCAGGATTTACCTAAGGCATTTGAAGGATTTCGTGTGGTACATATCTCAGATTTACATTTGGGAAGTTTAAATTATCGTTACAAGGTTTTAGATCGGGCGATTCAAATTATAAATGAATTAAAACCAGATATCGTTTGTTTTACAGGCGATCTCGTAAATAATTACGCATGGGAACTTAAGGGTTGGGACAGCACGTTTTTAAAGTTGTCTCCAGAAATTAAAAAATATGCGGTTTTAGGAAACCATGATTATGGCGATTATAGCACATGGCATTCAGAGGCAGATAAGCAAGTGAACTTAGACACTTTAAAAGCATTTTATTCCCGTATTGGTTTTAAATTATTATTGAATACCAATGCGGTAATTTCAAAACATAATGAGCATCTCCATATTATTGGAGTAGAGAATTGGGGTTTGCCGCCCTTTAAACAATACGGAAATTTAAAGCAAAGTATGTCAGGCTTATCAGCTTCCGATTTTAAAATATTATTATCTCACGATCCGACACATTGGAGCGAAGAGGTTGTAAACCACACCAATATTGCTGTCACGCTTGCCGGTCATACCCATGGTATGCAAGCCGGACTTCAATTTAAAAATAAAGCTTGGAGCCCAATACAGTATAAGTATAAGCATTGGGCCGGTTTATATAAAGAAACCAATCAATATCTATATGTTAATAGAGGTTTAGGTTGGTTAGGATTTCCAGGACGTTTGGGAATGCGACCAGAAATTACATTACTCACTTTAACATCTTAAGGTGGGCTGTAATCAAAAAAAGTAAAACGTATTAATCAATAAAAAATATTAAATTATGGATATTATGGGAGTTATATCAGAAGATAAAAATCAAATGACTTTAATTTACAATTCAGAAACCTCTGTGGGGAAACAAACGTTGGCGTATGCAAATGCGGCAGATAAAAAGTTACGAAGTATAGATATTTCTAAAACTAAAGTTACAGGTACACAATGGGCCGAAATAGCCTCGCAATTAGATGTTAAAATAGCGGATTTAGTAGATCAGGAGCATACAAATTTTGTTCAGAATTTTGGAGATAAAGCAGCCCTTTTAAGCTCTGACGATTGGATTAAAGTCTTACAAAATCAACCAGAAGTTTTATCCGGTTGTATTGTATTAAATGGTAAAGACAGTCTAATTATTACAAACCCATCAGATCTTGTAAAACATTTAGAAAATAATAGTGCGGGGATTGATGAGTAAATGTTACGCCTTTAGCTGAATACCATCTAAATAGGTATTTAAAGTAATAAGGTCGTCCTCATTAATCATTTCTGTATTAATGGCGAGTGTTTTACCATCAGAAATAATTTTATAGCCATGCTTAAATTTTTTAATTTCAGTAATGTCTTGAATAGCGATGTGTTTTGGAAGCGGTATTAGCTTCGAAATCACATTGTTTTCAATGGTCATATACGCTGTAAAGCGTTGTACAAAATACAAACCTAGATATAATACTGCTAGAATTATCCAACCGAATGTAAGAAAACTAATTTGAGATTTGTCTTTGAATACAATATTCAAAATGGCAATAATACTCCAGATAACACCTGCAATAAGATTCATGTTTAGCTTCCTTTTTTTATAGCGTATTTTTATCATGTGGTATTTAAATTAGTAGTACGTATTCTGGTTGTTATTTATTTTTTAATTATGGATTCAACCTAGAATAATTCATTTATGTATTTGTTGGAAACTAAATTACATAATTTTTTGAATGCATTAGTTGTTCTTTGATAAACTTTCTAATTCTGTAAAAATCAAAACTGCCAAACTTATAATACATAGAAATAATTTTCTATGAATATATGTTCGGCAGCATTATTTAAAATGTTTTTTAAGGAATAATAACTTGAATTTACAATTACATTTGTAACGTGTTTGCTACTATATGTTATTTACAATTCAACTTTTCTTGACGTTTAGTTCAGAAGCAATCTTTCCTTTGTGAAATGTTTTGTTTTTAATGATTTCATTTTTACTTTCTATTGTACAAGATAGAATATCCTGTTCTAGTAATGTTATCTATGTCTTTATGTTGATCAAGAAATCGTAGTTCATTTTCATTTAGTAATTCTATCGTTAAAGTAGAAACTTGTCCATCATCATATTCAGTGATTTTCTTATAAATATTAGTGTTTTCTTGTTGTATAAATTCTGATAAAATAAAATTATAACTACTATTTGTTGTTTTAGGTTCTTTCTCAATAGTTTCACAATCTATTTCATTCGTATCAGTAGTGCTATAGTCTATATTGTAAATAGTTTGGTTAAGATACATTAGAATATTTTCTTCAGATATATCAATATTAGAGGAGTTTAATGTATAGCTATTTAAATACACATCACATTTTTCATTATAAGATTCATTTGTGGTTTCCCCCATAGTTTTGTCATTGTAACTAATTGCAACCCAATTTCCAATAATTGGATTTTGCAGACACTCTGTTTTTTCTTTATCAATTTTTAAATTAAATTCAACTTCATCTATTATAGTTTCACCATTTTTTATCAGAGCTTTAATCACTTGATCGGAGTCTTCTAATGTTGTATATTCAAATTTAGCAAGGCCTTCAGAATCTATTTTACTTGTAGAAGTCAATAGATCTCCATCTTTATTTTTGTATTCCCAAGTCATTTCTAAATTAATAGGGTATGTATTTACATTAGGTATTACAGTGTCTAATTTTGTTTTTACAGATAGTTCAATTTCTGTATCAGGACAATATATTAGACTTTCAAGAGATCCCTCGGTGATTTTTTCTAATTTAAAACATGAATACATATTTCCCTGTATAAATTGTCTACAGATAGTGATATCAAATAATGCATTCATATCACCATAATGTTTTCCTATTTTAAACACATTACCTATCTTTCCATAGATATTTATTATTTTAAGTAATCTTTTAAAATAGTTAGTGTTTTTTATTTTTTTACCTATTTCTGTACACTCACCTATAGTTTCTATTGAAGTACTCATTACTTTGATTACTTTATCAACTATAAATTCATCATCCAGTTCGTCTTTACTCAAAGCTTCAATTGAAGAATTGTAAATATCACTAAACAAATCTTTACTGCATCCTTTCAAGTTTAAAAAATCTGATGGGTTTACAGAAGGCATCTCTGGAAGCTCAAAACCAAAAGCATTTAGAATACTCTCAACCATAAGATATACATTATAAAGTGCAGCATCATAAGCCAGTTTACCATCCAAAACCGTAAGACTTGTAGGGCTTCTAAAATTTATTTGATAGGTGCTACCTTCTGTTATAGAATATGTTATAGGATCATTATTATCCAATAAAATCTGATCAAAGTCTGTTGCTAAAAAAAAATATTTTATGAGAGATTCTACCGTTGGTAAATGAAAACTATTACCTTCTAACATAAAATAATCTGATTCTGTCTCAATATCTTTGTTTATGATTTCAACTCCCCAGGTGGCAGTTGTTTGACCATCATTATCAATTTTTAATTGTGTATCACTGTATGTAAGTGTAGGTTCAACTAAATAATTTACATCTGGAATAGACAGATTTTTACCATTTTCTAATTTTCCACCATTACTATCTGAGTTTACAATTTTTTGATTTAATGTAGATAGTAAAGTTAAAGAAACTTCATCATCAAGAGGAGATTTGTTTTCTTTTACAACGACTTCAATGCGTTTAACGAGTTGGTTGAACTCTTCAAAATAACTTATTTCTTTTAAGACCTCTTTTAATTCATCGTTTTCAAGTAAGCCAGTCCAAGGCAACAACCCAACCATTGTTTGTGCCATAGAATAATTGGACAAGATAATATTATCTTCTACCGTAGTAATACTCGCGAATAATATATCTCCATTACTGTTTTCTGCAAAAATAACTTCCTTATTAGTTGCTGTAATATTAGCATACATTTCCATTGTAGGTGTTGCATCAAAAGATTCGTTGGGTGTAGTGATAATTATTACTTCATCTTCCAACTCTACAGGCAAATCAATAGAGATAGATATTTTAGTTGTATCCTCAATAACTTCTGGTTCATTTTCCGAGGTGTTTTCTTCACCGCAGTTAATAAATAAGACAGATAAAATAAGTAAGAATAAGAACAGAAATTTTTTCATAATTGAGTTTAACATTTTTGCTTTAAAACTACTGTCCTTAAATACTTTATACAATACCCATAAATAGGTATATTTCCTTAAATCTTTTGTGTTTTGTAATTTAGATTAATATTGAGTCGTCAGGAACGTAAACTATGTAACTACTTCTAATAGAATTTTTGAATCGAGAAGTCTTTGATCCAGAAACACTTTTTTTAGTGAGATGTTTTTAAATTTTAATCTGTTGATATTTGTGTTTGTAGAATTATTTCAATTTTTATAAAAATGATATGAATTAGATATAATCTCTTAAAACAGTAGACTAAGGCTGTTATTTGCTGTCCATTTTTATTTTAAAAAAGGTTTATTTTGATAGAAAAGCCAAGCATTTGCCTTCACAATATCTGGGTTAATTTATACTGATTCTCACAGCAGTGCTTTTGTAAAAAAATAATGGAATCTTAATTGTTTTTCACCACAGTACTATGTTGTAGGTGGTTTTTATTTTTCAGTTTTAATCGGATTCGTTTTAAATATATAAACAAATAATATCGCAAAAATGACATAGATTATTGAGAGTGAAATAATAATTTCCGAGTGGGTTTGGATATTAGAAGCAACTTTAACCAACGCAACTGCTCCTACTCCAAAATGCATTAGATTTCCAAAAGCAATAGGTTTGTTATAAATTCCTCCAATTAGTGTGCCTTTAGCCATCCAATTTAAAATTCCAAACCCCAAGTATAACGCACTCAATATTTTTACAAAGAGTATTGTTATAACATTTGACTCCACATTTAGATAATCTATTATTTCATTTGGCAGAAAAGAAAGAGTGATTCCTATAATTGCCAAGAAAAAGGAGCTTGAGGTCATTAATATTTTTGTGTTCATTTTTTAATTTTAGAGATACTAATTAATTAGTATTCAAAAACAAAATATTGTTACAAATTTGCAATTAACTCGAATGTATTGCTTTGATGATGCGGTTTTCTTACTTCCAGATTCTAATTCCGATAATCTCTTTTGTGCACATTTAGAGAATTTTTCATTAAGAATAGAATTATGCCCAGCGGGTTTAAATAAGATTAGTGACGTGTTTAAGCACTAAAGCTAGCAAATAAATTACAGATATAAAGTCTGCGAGGACTTTCGTAAGTAAGCTAGAACTAGCAATAAATTATATACGGTGTGTTATATGACGTTTTTTTCATTTTAGAAATGGGATTGCAGGTGAAAACCAACTTTGTTTTCCTTTTTTTATTCTTATATAATTTTTAAAGATCAGTATAAGATTATATAAATAAAGAATTCCTATAAGAACAACAAATATTATTTCTTTGTTCATTCTAAAATTGATTAAAGATAAAACTAGATCAAAAAGATTAAAATCAAATTTAATATATGAACCCTTTGTTGCTATCATGAAAACAGAATAGACTAATAAAGTCCAAGTAATTTGGAAACTAATTATTTTTTTTCCATAATTATCTACAAATTTTATTTTGTCTTTTTTTAAAATCCACATTACTAATGGGATTATTATCCCTAATAATGGATTAAATAATAGACCTGTTAAGGCACTTAAATTTAAAAGAGTCAGATAGCCTTTATCTTCAATGTCTGTCCATTCTAAAAGGTCGTCTGGTGTTACTCCTAGAGCTTGTGTTAATTTTATCAACGTATCTCCTCTCGGTATAGATTCGCCTTTTTCAATTCGTTGAACTGTTCTTAGGCTTATTTTTGATTCTTCCGCTAATTGTTCTTGAGAAAATCCTTTTCGATTTCGTAGGTCTTTAATCTTGATTGCTAAGTTTTGATTATTCATTTTAATATATTTTAATGATTACTCAGCAAAGATATTTTCTAATTGTTCTATTGGTTGCGTCATTTCTATGTCAATCTTATGACATTTTCGCCAATGTTCGGCTCAAATGGCATACAACTAGCAATAAATTGTATACGGTGTTAGGTAAAGTTTATTTTTCCTAGTTACTTTAGAATGAATAACCAACATTAAAAAATACTCCATTCATCGTGGGAGTTAATTCCGTTAGAATAAAATTTGAGTTAACCTTTATTTTAGCTCCTAAACCCACATTCACAGTTGGTAAAAACAGAAAATCTTTTTGACTTCCAACATTTTCGTAATCCTCAATAATATAGTCGGTCATCATTAATACAGCTGCTCCTGCACCAATATATCCATATAGGATGATATTTTTTGGATTGGTCTGAAACTTAATTCCTACCGGAATAATATTTAACATTTGCCATCTATAATTTGATGTTCCATTTGGATATTGCTTATTCCAATTTTTATCTTTGTCACTCCAATGATGATATACAATTCCATTTAAATATGAGAATTTATTTGATTTCTCAATAAAAGTTTTATTTCTATATACCCCAATTCTAAAATGTAATTCTTCCGATTTCAGACTTAATGGAATACCCCCTAAAATATCATAATTATATTCAAAGGGTTCCTTATATATTTCAATTGGATATTCATCCTGAAAATTTCTGTTAAATGAGATGATGTCCTTACTTATCGATTTTTCACCAAAACTTAAATTATTATTATTTTCTGCTTCTAAGTTTTCATCCTTTTTAACATAGGATATATAGTTCTTATATTTACTATCCTTTTTGGAATAACTTTTACCATCTAATTTTATCTTATTTTTTTTAGGTTTTATTAATTGTGCTTCTCTTTTTGAATTATTATTTATTATGAAAAAATCTTTTGAATTATACTTTTCATGGCGCCAAACAAAAAGATCAATTTTGCCCTTCACAATTCTTTTTGCAAAAATATATAAGCTGTCTTTAGAGGTTTTATTATCGTTCATTATTTTCTTCCTCTCAAAAACTCGTCCAGAACTGAAACTAAAACTCAATAGCTCATTAGGGGTATATTCTATATTAGTTTCATCCAATAAATTTCTTTTAAAACTAATCTTATAAGCTAATTCAGAGTCAATTTTGTTAAGAATAAAACCATTGATAGTATCTTTCTTTGTTGTTAATACATATCCTGAATTATATTTGTCTTGAGAATATAAAGAATGACCTAATAGTACAATCAATATAAATAAATTTAATTTTTTATGTTTCATAAAATTTATGAATATATTTTTTTTGGTTTTTATTTATCACGTAGTTAACTAGAATTTTGCCTAACGATTTTATGTATGATTAGTGGCGTCTTTATTTACTAAAGCTCTTAAATAAATTACAGATATAAAGTCCGAGGGTTTTAGTGAGTAGGCTAGAACTAGCAATAAATTATATATGGTGTTACTGTTTTATTTTTTCCATTCTTTTATTATATCGTCAAAGTCTACATCTTTCCATTTTTCTTTCCAAACTTCAATGTATTTAATGTCAGATGATTTTGGGGAAGGAGAGCATTCGTTCAAGTGAACTAGTGATGGAATAGCAATAGACTCTCCAACAAGTAAAGCATCACCTGCTTTTAAAGAAGGCAACATCTCTGTCATATTTCCCATAGTATCAGGTAATAACTTTTTTACATAATTTTGGTCATCTGGGTTAGTCAATCTCATTGCTATAAATGTATTACATTGCGAGAATATTGTTTCTGACACTTCGGAAGGTCTTTGACTTACTATGCCAAGAGTTACACCATATTTTCGGCCTTCTTTAGCAATTCTTTCAATTGCAGCCTTAGAAGATCTGTATTTTACTAGGTCGCTTTTAGGAACGTATTTATGAGCTTCTTCATAAAGTAGTAAAATGGGAGTTTCACAATCAATGTCTTCATTTAATTTTTTTTTGTAATAAAAACCAAACTCGAAAAGCATCCTTGAAATCAGAGAAACAGTTATACTTAATGCTTCAAACGGAATACCCCCTAAATCAATGATTGTAATATTTGAGTTTTTACTTTCTTCTTTGTTATAACCAATGAATTGCTTAATGGTATTTTCAAATGATATTTTTTTTGCTTTTTCATCAAGAAGGAAGTCTAATCTTTTGTCATTTAATTTTATTTGTAATCGATTTATAAAGTTTATGAATTTTGCATTTAACGTTCCTGTTGCACTTCCTTTTTTAATTTTTAGTCCCTTATTAAATAGTTTCTCAGAGGTTTCCTCTGAAAAAGTAAACTCTCCCTCATTGTCGATCCATATTATTGATGTATCAGTTTGTTTCAGCTCGGTATTTCTATATTTCAAATATTGTAATACTTCAATTATGTCGAAATATGAGGGAGAATCAAAATGAATTTTTGATTTTAATTCCTCACTATCTGTTGAATGCTTTTTCTTATTAATTGTTACTGCTTCTTGAAAAATACTTCGTTGATTATGGTCGTTTGCATCTGTATCAATAAATAGTTCTGTTAACTCATCACTATTGAGCAGCCAATAGGGTAATGTAAGATTGTTTATGTCTATGTAATTTGAACTAGGAAATGCTTTTTTATACTCTCCGTGAATGTCAAAAATTACAATATGAGAATTATTTAACCCATTGTAACCACCATTTTTAGAGTTTATAGCTTCCTGTAATACTTTTGCAACTGTATGGGATTTACCAGAACCAGTAGAACCAACAATTGCAAAATGTTTATTGAAAAATTTATTACCATTTACAGGCACTTCAATCTCTTTATTTGTAAGGAGTGTAGCAAATGAGAATTTTTCGTTTTCAGTTACATCCGACTGGTATATTTTTTTAATAACATCAGCACTTGCAGGTCTTACTTTAGTTGGTGGAATTGTTAGTGAATCACCACCTCTTTGAAATTTATCATTTACTAATGTGCCTAGTGGATTGGCTTCTATAATATATTTTTTGTTTTTTAGAATTCTTTCTTCACCGTCTTTATCTATTATTTTATCTTCTTTATACTCTATAGAGTAACTTTCGATTATAACAATTAACTTATGATTATCATCGTCTGAAACTTCTAAGTATGAGCCAACTCTTAATTTTTCTAATTGACTATCTATCGTAGAGAATTTACTTAAATCATCTACTGAAATTTTGACTCTATTGGGATATACCGCAATTACTTCCGCATTCGGTTCGGCTGCTTCGTTTTTTACTGCCATATTATATGATTTTTAATAGTTCATTTGAGTTTTGAATTTCAATGTTAACCTCTCTAATATCTTGATCTATTTTCATAGGTTTACTTTTAAAAAATTGATAAACTTCTTTGAGTCTGTTGTGATTATAATCGACTACTTGATTTAATTCAGTTTCACTATTTATTATTTTTAGAGAAACTTGATTTTCTTTTGATGATTTTATAATAATTGAATTCAAATTAAACTCACTATTTAAATAATCGTAACCATCTTTAAAAACGAGTTCTGTATCAACTAAAATTTCTTTAGTCTTTAGAAGTTTTTGAGAATCAATATTTCGAAAAAAAACATATGGAGCTTCACCTTTAATATCCCTTAGTTGATGTTTTAAAAACTTAACACTTATCGATTTTAAGAGTAATACTAATTCCGAAATATCCTCCGAGCCATCAATTTCAAGAATAAATAATCTTATAGTTTTGTCGACATTATTGAAAGTAAAAAAATCCTTTTTCATTTTCTTGAAGTACGCTTCTTCCCCTTTGAAAAATCTAAAGCTATTTTCGAAAATTACTTTCCTATCATTTTTAAAAAGCTCTATTAATTCTTTCTTCTTACAAGTTCTATTTGAGATTTTATCAGGTGAATTGTTCACAACTAGATTTCTTAAAAAGTTTGACGCTCTACTATGAAAAATAATAGATTCGTCCTCATTATAATTTAAGTTCTGTATTTCACGAATAGTTTGCTCTAATTGTATTTCAAATTGAGGAGCAAAAATTAATTTGAAAGATTTTTTAAAATCCTTTTTTTGTCGTTGAGTATAATTGGTCTTGGAAGAGCCTAAAATTAAATCAATAGAAGTAGATTCTGTATAGCCATTAAAATCTTTAAAAAAACAATAGAGTATATATTTTTTTGTGTTATTCTTTTTGTATTCATCTATTAATTGAATAACTGGTTTTTTTATTGTAGAAGGAGTAAACTTCGTTGCTTCTTTATATTTTACTTGCATTACAAAATCTGCTGTATCAATATCTTGGTTTTGCTCAATATTTATGGCCTTATTTACATCTTCTTCTTTAAGAATTTCAAGTATGTTTTTGTCAATTTGATAATCAAAACCTTTTATTGCATAATATCCTCCATCCATTAGTTATATTCTTTTTGTAGGTTTTTTTAAATTACTTGTAACGTTGTTGTGTAAGGTAAGTTGCGTAGTTTAAACAATAAAATTTATAAATAAAACAGGAACCAAGAAAATCTAAGAGGATTTTCGTAAATAGGCTTTTACCAGTAATTTTTTTACACGGTGTTAGTTGCAAACTTTAGCTCAATTTAATAGTATTAAATAATTTTGTTAACTGCTCAATATCTATGTCAAGATTATGTTTTGATATTTTTTTCTTGATTTTTTCAAAATTCATTTTAGTTGATTCATATGTTTTGTTGTTTTCCTTTCTTAATATTTCAATTAAAAATTCAGCGATTTTTTCTGTAAAATTCAACATTTTAAATAAAATATCACTAAAAGGAATCATTTTTTTAAACGTTCCATCAATATCAATATTTGTAATCATATCATAAACTTTACTTGCTTTCTTATCATAATGAATTGATAAATCACGCTGCTCTTTTATTGAATCAAAATTGTTGTCATAGAACTCATTTAATGCAATTGTAATTTCTTCATATTTTGCAACTAATTCAGGAATATCATTTTCAATTATCATTCGAATTTCATTATTCCAAAATGATTTATTCCGGTTTTTCATTACGGTTTGTCCTTCATTATTTTTGAATACAAAATCATATATTTTTTGATACCCCTCTTTAATTATTACAATTATTTGTCTACTTGCGTAAAGTTTTTCGTAATCGTTAACAGAATTTAAATAAGCTCTTGTTGAAGAATTTAAATCAAGTAATAATAATCCAATTAACATTCTGTATTCTAAAATATTTACAGATTTTTCTAAATGTGTTATGTCAATTTCGTGAGATATTAATAGTTCTTTTACTTTTGAATTCTTTATTAATAATATTCTATTGTTATCTAATGATTTAGTTGTGTTTTCAATTATAAATTGTGTGATTTCAAATAAATCTTTTTTTGTCTCTTCTTTCAATTTCATCGTTTTTTTAGCTTATACCTAACGATTATGTATAAGATTAGTTGCGTTGTTCAGGTACTAAAGTCAGCAAATAAATCACAGATAAAAAGTTCGCGAGGACTTTCGTAAACTGGCTAAGACTAGCAATTAATTTTATACGGTGTTAGCGGTAGACATTTCTATATTATTCCTAATTCCTTAGAATACATTATTATTTGAATAGCATTTTCATTAAATTCCGAAACTTGTTTAATTGCTTTTCTGAAATTCTCTTTCACTTCTTTATTATGGTTCAGTCTTTCTAACTCAAATCTTTCAATATATTTTAATTGTACAAAGTGTGCTTCAAGTTCTGGTCTTTGACTTATATATTCATATAAATTACTTCCATTGTAATCAATATATTGTGAATCAAGTTCTGGTCTGTTAACTTGTAAGAAGTGAACCGTTTCGTGTATTATTGGATGCATCACAGCTTCAAGTCTTTTTGGGATTCTTATTGTACAAATATTATAGGCACTACATTCAAAATTAGGAATGCTATAACCTCTCTCATATTTAGTGTCTGCATATCCGTCTTCTTTAATTATAATATTATAATGACGTTTGCTTTGATATGAGTTTCCGTTTGCATAGTAATCATCCCAATTTTTACCATTAAGACCGATCCAAGTATCTCTTGTGGGAATAGAGAATTCAGTCATTAATAATTGCGTCTGTAATATAATCTCTTCAATATTATAGATCATTCTTTTTCAGTCTTATTTTTTGTTTACCGCCAACTCCTATCATACCAAATAAACATTCGTTTATCCCGGCAAAGCAGCTTATTAAGTTTATTTATATAAAATTGTAACACAGTGTTACTTTTGGTTCTGAATAGGCATTTGTCGTTGTGTTAGAATCTATATTTAGTGTTTAAATTAGATGCCAAATCCTAATTTAACTCAACATTGCTTTTATAAAATACAAAGCGTTGTCTCTAGAAAAATAGCATCTTAATACCTGTTAGGTGTTACCATAAACAAAGTCGCACTGGGTTGAAAAATTTGTTTGGCTTTCTCGTTCTAAAAATAAAGTAAATTTGTTTAATTTGCTTGTGGTAAAACCGTAATAATGCCATTTTATACAGAATAAAAATAGGACGTAAAAGGACGTTTACCGCTCTAATTTCTGAGCATAATTTCCATGACTTTTATATTTAGTAATGGTCCCGTTTGTATCGCGTATAAAAGTTAAAGTTTCTCCCAGTTCCTTATTATCTCTTATTCTACGGAAGGTATCGCCTTGTATGTGTTTGTAAAACGTCATTGCAGATCCTGGTTTTTCTGAAGGCAATCCAAGACTTACCAGTTTGCCATTCCATGTAGAGATGTAAACTTCACTAGACCATGGTAACGGACTATAATATCCAACAAATTCTGATAGCTTTTTCTGTGTAGCTTTGTCTGTGGCAGGCTGTGCTTTGCTTACGTTTTTAATGATGCCATCTATGCCGTTAACATATTTTTCTGGATTTACACCATTAGCGTTAATCATGACCGAATAGGCTCTTTTACTATCTAAATCTATGTTTAGTGTGGTTTTATACCCTGGACAAATGCCGTTATGTCCCACCCAAGTATTTCCGTTTGTACCTTTAGAAATAATAAATCCGAGTCCCCATGCCCATGTGGTTCCCCATTTTGGGTTTATCCAATGTATATTTTGCATGTATTTTAAAGTTGAAGGCTTTAGTATTTCGGTCACAGTGGTATCTCTTAATCGGAATTGCCACGACGCAAATTTCCCTAAATCTAGCACGTTTGAAGAAAATCCAGCAGCTGGTGTAATGCCGTTGGCCTGAAAGAAGTTCACTTGTTCGCGTTTCCCTTGTCGCGATATAGCGCTATAACCTACGGCGAGTTCATTACCATATAATTGCTCTGGTAGTGTGGTTTGGGTGTTAGTGAGTCCAAGCGGGATGAGTATGTTTTGTTCTACATATTCATCATAAGGCATGCCAGAACGTTCTTCAACAATTTCACCCAAAAGGGTAAATCCTAGGTTGCTATATTGAAAATACGTGGAGGCAGGATACAAGGTTTCTTGTTCACTTAATTTGGAATCTATTTGTGCCTTGGTAGGAAAAGGGAAATCTGGACCTGTCCAATAAGGATAGGCGGCTTCTCTAGGAAGTCCAGAAGAATGCGTTAATAATGTTCTTACGGTAATCGGGCCGCTTTCTGGATATTGCTGTTCCACTTTATAAGCCGGAAGTAAGTCGCTTACTTTATCGTCTAAGCGTAGTTTTCCTTCATCATATAATTTCATTACAGCCACCGATGTGAATAACTTAGAAATAGAACATATACTACAACGTGTAGAAGGTTCTGCCTTAATTTGCTTTTCTACGTACGATAGACCAAAAGCGCCTGACCACAACACATCTTGATCTTCAATTACAATAGCGGTTAAACTGGGTAAATTGTCAAAATCTTTTTGAGCATCTAGCCAGACTTCTACAAGTTTAAAGGCTTCACTATAGTCCTTTTTATCTGTTTGGGAAAAGCTCGAACTGATGGATAATAACAGTAGGGCTGCAACGTAAAATTTTTTCATAGTCTTATTTTTTAGGCTTTCTTATTCATAGCTTTCTAAAAATAAAACAATTCTTTGAAATATGTTTATGTTAAAATCTAAAGCGCACTTTTTTAAACAGACTTAGAGCTAGTGTAGTGCGTAGGTTTGTTGATGTATAAAAGTTAATAGGGTGTGTGCTGCTTAGAATTATTAATCCGCTTTCTCATAAATTAAACCAGGACCATCGCAAGCAATCCAACTGCTTGAAAATGTGTTTTCAGAATCAAAAACCATTTCTTCTTTTAAATTAGAAAAGCAAGACCCAATAATATCACTGTCTGTACTAAAATTAAATTCTAAAAAGTCACCGTTTGTAGACTCTGAATACGTATAAGTTCCCGCAGCTACAGTGGTTGTACTATCTTGTATTCTTGTTTTTTCGAAGGTTCCATCGGTGTACAAGCTATACGTTTCTTGCCATTCCATATCTGCGCCCGAAGTTTCAGATCCTTCTATACGTCCAGATATTTGTATGAGTATCCAATCTCCGACAAGGTCAGTTTCTTGAGTAGTCGTGTCATCATCATGACCACAAGCAGTTAATATTCCAATCAGTATCACATATAAAATTTTCTTTTTCATAACAGGTAAGGTTTTATTTTATAGATGATAATAATGTCAAAGGTTGCGTGAAACTGCTGATGAATTAAGAATGACATGTAATTTATATACCATTCTTACACCAATTTCACAGATACACTTCAATGTTTTGCGTGGTTTTGTTTGAGCTTGTGTTTTAGGTTATTCGATAACGAGATTTTTGTCTTTTGGATATTTTATAGAGTAGTTTAAGTTCATGGTTTTCGTTTCTTTAGGATTAATAGAAAAATCCCATGTAATTTCGCCTGTGTCTTTGTCGTGCTCTGCTTTGGTCATTTCAGTAATATCAACTTTAATTTCTTCTAGAGTAGATACCGGAACCTGATCGAAAATAGACATATTTATGGTTTGGTTTTTATTGTTTTTTACAAGAATAGTCCAAGCTCTGTTGTCTTCTTTTTTACTGCCAATAAATTGTTTGGTGGTAAAGTCTTTAACCTTTTCTCTTTTTACCGATACATTTTTATCTCTTCCAAGCGAGATTTTTAAAGTGTCGGATGCATATCTTGTATCTAACAAGGTTTTTCCAACGTAAGTGTCTTCAAAAAACAAATTAGCTTCACCTTCTAGTAAATTATATTTTTCCCAATCTGAGACTTCAGCAATTAAGAACGCATCTTTTTCTATTTTAGGAACGCATATGTAATTGTAATCTGCAGGTAATTGATAGTTTGCCATATCTACAGTATAACTTTTATTGTCCGATTTTACGGAATACGGAATGTCGATAGCGAAATCTACGGTGGTTTGTTTCACAACTTGATTCGCCGGAATAGGAGTACTGCTAGCTTCTTTTATGTTGATACCACCAACTCTTCCCGATAAAGCTTCATTTACCGATTTTCTTCTTTTAGATGATGTTCCATACCCAATAACCACAACCTCATCAAGTGCAGTGATGTCTTCTTGTAATTGTATGTTTAAGGGCGATTGACGTATTGCTGAGGTTTGGTTGATATACCCGATATAAGAAAATGTCAATTGGCTTGAGTAGTTTGGAATTGTAATCGAGTAATTTCCATCAAAATCTGTACTGGTTCCAATAGTTGTCCCTTCAACCAATACGTTTACTCCAGGAAGTGGTAAACCTTGCTCGTCTAATACTTTACCTGTAATTTCATTAGAGGTTAGGTTATAAGTAGGTGGTAAGGTGTTGTAATTTAAATAATACGTTTTTAGTTCTGGTGCTACGCCTGAATTGTTCGGGTTAGCCGAAGATAAATTTAATTTTACATTAGTCCAATCTACTTTTGTGTCTTGCTTAACATTCGCTTTGTAAATAATTTCTATAGGTTCGTTTATGGTTTTTGCACGAATATCGTAGCTCGGAAACCAGCTCGAGTTTCCTACTAAATAAGACAGTTCAAAGTCGGCTTTATTATAATTTTTAGAATCTATTTTCACAAGTATTTCTCCATTAGGAAATTCTTTTTGACTGGTCAAGGTTTTTATTTGCAGGTCTATATCCGATTTTGAATTGTTAAGAGTTTCCAGCTTCTTAATAATGTCGATTTCTTTAAGTTTTAAAGCGGTTAATTTTGTACCATAGAAATTTGAAGCTTCCTTTAAATTAGTCACACTAAGTTCTTGATTTTTACCTCCAATAGTTCTGTTTTCTTGTAAAAAAGCCAATTCTTCCTTTAAAATATCTAAGTAGGTTTTCTCAAGATTTATTTTGCTAGCTAAGTCTTCAGATTTTAGTTCTAAGTCTAATACTTCTTGTTGCTTGTCTAATTTATCGATGTAATTTTGCTGATGATTTACAGATAATACAGTTAAATTTCCGTTTGCTTTAACCTGAATACTTTTGGCATCGATAAACGGTGAAAGGTTGATGAATTTTAGTATCGTAATGCCTTGTTGCAAGTCGATTGTTTTTTTTCTGGTTATTTGTGCATCTTTAATAAAGACGGTGACTTCACTAACTTCAGAAGTTATTTTTTTTTCGTTTATAATTTGAGCGTATGTGGTACTAAATATTAAGCAAAACGTAAACAGAATGATATGTTTCATGGTATTGTAATGAGGTTTTAAAGTTAGGTTGCTAGTTGGGGTTTTGTGAAATTTTGTATTAAAGTAAGACAATTATTTGTAATGGAATTAATATAAAACCGGAATTAAACGCGTTTCTTAAAACAATTAGGTTGTGTGTGTTATGGTTTTATAATAGTTCTTAGGTTTATACATTTTAGTGCGTTTAAATTCTTAAATAGTATTAGTCTGTAATTTCTATTAACGGATCTGTAGGCGTTAATTCAGGAAAATCGGGCATAGGTTCATAGTTTCCTTCAACAGCACCCATAGATTGCTTACCGGTTATTTTATCTATATAGTATTGCCCGAAGACCATCTCGTTATCCAAATAAATAACATACATATCAGATGTTTCTACAATACTGTTGTTGAACCCTGAACGTGGCAAACCAAACGAACGGATTACAAAATCAAGGTGTTCTTGCTCTTCCGCAGTGGGAATATAAAAGTTGTCAAACCCCCAATAGTCGAACGGTGAGATGTCTTGGTTGCTTAGGTTAACTTCAAAATCAAAACTTAAATTTGAATCCTTTTTATTAAGTGGTGTAAATCTGATGATTCGTCTGTATCTAACTATGGTTTCTTTAAAATTCTTCCACACTGTAATATCGTATAATAGCGAATCGAATACAAACTCAGGATATTTTGAGGCTAAAATTTTATGGGATTGCTGAATGCATTGGTCTTTCTGTGAAGGCATAGTTTGGCTTATGGATAATGTATGTCCAAAGCGTGTGTTATGTATGTCAGCTTGTGTTGAAACACTTAAAAAGAGTAAAACGGCAAAGTATAGATAAGTCATGGTAACAAGTCTCTTGGATTACTGCCCACTTCTTATATCTCAAACTCAACGATGGTTGTCTGAGAAGAAGTCTTGATAATATTATAGTCCGAAAATAAAACTATTATTTGTAACCGCTATACCTGAAAACCGTAGTTCTGTTCCATTTGTAAAGCAAATGTAAATATTATGAGCGCTTGTGTTTTAAAACTATTAGAAAAGGGGCGGAACAGTTTGGAGCAGTATACTAATGTTTTGCAAAGTGTAAGCAATCGGGGTTAATTTTTGAATCTTCGTTGTTATTGAGGCTTTTGTTTTTCATTAAACCGTTTAACAATCATAAAAGTTATTCATCCTAATACTACAGGCGTTAGTGCGCCAATACTTAATAAGGTTCTGTTTGAAATTTCTAATAAGACATGTTTAAAAAATTTAAATTATTATTCTAGTTTGGATATGATAATGTAGATGATCAATGTATAATTGGCATCTATTTGTTGTTTACTATTTTAGTGATGACTATTTTTTTAGAATGTGCTTCGTCTTTTTATTAATTTCGATAAGCTCGAGTATTTAGAGTGAATTTTGAGGTTTACCAATTTCATCAAGCAATTCACTTGTGTTGGGTTGATTTTTCTTCCACGTTTTTTCTAAATATTTATACAATCCATAGCAACTTAAAATTCCGAAAGGGAGCATGACTATTCCTAATAACGATTCATTTATATCACTAATATAACCTGGTGCTAAAATTTCTAGTATGAGTGCTATAGAGAAACTAAAGAGTATTATGCCAGCATAATAAACCACGACTCCTAAAATAGCAAATCCCCATTTACTTTTATTATACTTTTCGGCTAATTTGTAAAAATATTTGCCAATCCAATACAGAAATACTAATCCTAACATAATTCTAGTTTTGTAGTTTAGACACTTGGTTTAAACTGTACCAGAATTTTAAGGTGAAAAATAAAATAGGTTCTAAAATGAAAAGTCTGGTTAATTTACTAGTATTAAAAATAATATAAATTTTGTAAACTCATTTGAGGTAAAACCGTAATTATTGAAATTCTTTACCGCTAAGAAATAGATTTAATTTTGAGTGTATAAAAGCATGTTTTAGTGCTCTTGTGCCTTAAAATCTGTCTGTGCTAACCAAGAAAACATTTTATCGAAGGCTTGCTCTCTAACGGCTTTAGAAGATAAAAATACATCGTGTAGGGCATGGTCAATTTGTGCTAAGGTTACCTTATGTCCTAATTTTATACCCACTCGTTTAATGTCTTCAATATTTAAAACAATATCATGCGTCATGGCTGCTTTTGTATATGTTTTAGTCTTTATTGAGCCTGATGAATGTAAAATTAAAACAGGACTTTGGATGTCCGGTTTTTCTAAAGATTTTTGCGCTCTAGCAATTGCTGTCACCCATTTAAAATAGGTTGGAAATCCGTGTATTGGTTTCCAGTCTAAATTGAAATCCCAACTGCCATAATAATCTTTGTGAATGCTTTGTGCGTAAGCCGGGGAAAGCACGCCTTCAATTTTAGCATAGTCAGAGACTTTGCTTATTAATTTTGCGACAAAAAGACTGATTGATTTTTCAATTTTGGATTGATTAAAATCTAGAAAAGGGGCGTTTAAAATTAAACCCTCTACAAGATTTCGCTCTGTTCCATAATTCATGTAACAACTCGCGGTTAACCCTCCTGTAGAATGTGCTAATAAAAAAACAGGATTAGTTTTATTTTTAATTTTGCGAATGGCAATTGAGATTTCTTCAAAATATTCTTTTAAGTCTTTACAGTAATTCGGGTGCTGGTGTGGCAATAATGCACGACCATGTTTACGAAGATCGAGTGCGTAAAAATCAAAATTATTTTGGTTACATGTTTCACCCAAATGCGGATGGAAAAAATAATCTACATAACCATGTATGTATAAAATAGATTTTCGCTGCCCTGTATTATGGTTGGAGGCTGTTAAGACGGCTTGGACTTCACCTTCATAATCTGCTTCAAGTGTAATAATTTCGCTAGTGTAATCGTCTTTTAAATTCATTCTTGTGTATTTGAAACGCTACTAAATCCAAATGACTAAACCGTATAATTTATGTGTTATACGGTTTAGTATACCATAATTGGCTTATTGTAGGCATAGGATTTATCTAGCAAACCTTTAATCTAATCTGTTTTTACGTTGCTTTTTAGACGTATGGTTTGCATTGCTTTTGGTGCAATTTGAGAGGTAAAGGTGTTAGTACCTAATGCTAAAGATAAATGGTATGCTTCTTCATTATTATTGTATACCACAACAACAATAGAGCCATCTGTGTTTTTAGCAGCTGTATAAATAAGTCCGTTCGTGTGTTCTCCTATCAGCTCAATTCTATGTGCATCGGGGCGAATAAATTTACTAAAATGACTTAGTAAATAATACAGTGGCGTGTAAATGACTTCATCTGTAGCAGGATTTATAAGCACTGGCGCGCTATTAAAATTGTTATATGGGTTAGGTTGCCCTTGATTACTTAAAATACTGCACCATTCTACATAACCTTGAGTGCCGTGGTTTAAATCTGTAATAATATCATGGGCATAGGTTTCAAACGGTACAAACGTCCCTGCATAATCTGTACTTGCTCTCCAATACTGTCCGACAGGGGCTTTGGCGTCTATATCTATACTCGATTCTGAATGAATCATCCCTTTATTAGGCCAAGTTTCTTGAAGTGTCTTTACCTCTTCAGCATAATAGTTGTTTTCCTTAAGTTCGGAATTTGTATACCAATGGAAAGCAGTTCCCCAAGCATATTTCGATGCTTCAGGATCTTCGTAGGTTGGTGTAACGTAATCAATCATAGTCGATTTATTATGGTCGTAAATAAGGACGTGTAATCCGGCATCTAAATCGTTCAGATCAAGATGACCATCTTTTACCAGTTGCGGACCAAGGTGATCTCTTAAAAAGACTCGTGCTTGTTCTGGAGTAAATCCATTACTATCCCATGCGGCATCGTGATAATGTAAAGGTTCGTTTTGAGGTGTAAGTCCCCAAAGTGTAATGCCTTTGTCGGCATAAGCGCTTACATACATAGATAAGTATTTGGCCCACACACCATAATATTCAGGAAGTAAGCTTCCGTTAGTCATTTCTGCAGTTTCTCCTGTTTTCATCCATGATGGCGGACTCCAAGGCGAAGCAATAATTTTAAAATCTGCTCCAGGAATGCTAGACGCTTCTAAAATCATGGGGATTAGATCGTATGTAGAATCTACCAATTGCACACCTTGCACTTGTTCATTTTCATCGCCAGAAAATCCTCTAATATCTTGTTGAATGCTAAATGTAGACAGGTCGGTGTCTCCTGCTTCAAGGTAAGTGTAGTGGGTGTTAGAGTAATCGCTACTGTTAATATGTGTTCTTGTAAGCGTGAATCCAGCACCGGCTGTTGGACTGAAAAGTTTCGTAAGAACATCTTTACGTAAGTCTACTGGAATGGTGGCTAGGTTCCATGCAGACGACTCTGTAAATGATGCTCCAAAACCAATGTACTTCTGAAAGGTTTGCTCAGGATGCAATTCTAAAGTTGCTTTGTTTTTTACTGAATCAGACGATTGGGTGTGTTGGTTTGTTTTTAATTTGAGATTATCTCCTGCTTGAGATGTTTGATATATTTCGATATCGTAATCTTGAGTTGCTTTTTTATTTGAGCAACCAACAAGCAACAGAATTAGAACCAGTATGGGCAGATGTGTGATGCTTTTAATTTGGTTTTTCCGCTGCGCTGTGCTACTAAATGGTTTCATGTTCTATGTTTTTTTTTGAGGTTATTTAACTTCTGAAACCCAAACAAACGCGCGTTTATTTAAGCCAGAAGTCTAGTTAAATTTGTTTCCTTAAAAATAAAACAATTTGGCATAATTACGGTACAGAATACCCGTAATAATAGGTGTTTTTTAAGCGGATTGATTGTCGCTGATTAGGAGCGTTATACTTTTCTTTAGGAAAGACCAGAAGCTTAGATAATGTTGCTTAGAGTGGAGTTAATCTAAAAAGAACACGTCTTTTTGATATTGCTTTAACATTGTGTTAGTGGTTGTTTTTTACTTCGTCAATTTCATACTGTATCCTCTCGTTCATATCAATCTTTGCACCGCTAAATGCAAAAATTAAAGTCCTGAATTCTCTGGCGTAGGGGTTTGTAATGGAATCTGCTATACTACTAGATTCAAAATACGGACTGGTTTCTTCGAGTTCACTATCCTTTTCTTGGTGATTTTTAATCCGAATAAGGTTGGTGTATTGTTGGTCTAAATTAAACCAGTTCACATAATCTGCATTAAACGACACGGCTTTTATGCCTTGTTTTGTATAATAATTTATTGCTCCAGCCTGTCCGTAATTGTCGCAAATAATAAGTGTTTGCTTTGGGTTTGGTAATGTGCCATATACAGCATCTACTTTTTTTGCCAGTTCTTTCCACCCAAGCATATCTGCATAATCTTGTGGTATGGCATGATCTGTTCCGTCTTCCCAGCGCAAAAGTCCTAAGGCTTTGTAACTGTTGGAATGTTTAACAATATATTCTGGACTCTTATTAGGAAATGACACGTTATACATGGGAATAAAAAAGCATACAGGCATAGCAATAGCAATGGGTTGTAAATATCTTTTCCAACCTGTATTTAATAGGGTCGCAAGAAACACAGAGCCAAACGAGATGTAGATAGGGTAGAGCCCGATGGCATAGTAATCTTTCGCTTTAAAACTCATAAACAGGGTAAGCGTAAAAAAGAAAGCCCAAAAGAATGCCTTGTATTTTTTAAACGGTTTATAAAACAGTAAAGCATATAAAGCTGAAATAATAACAAGCAGAGAACCTATAAAAAATAAGATTTGTGATTGTATAAAATCGAATTGGTTGATGTGTTTTAATTGGGTGTCTGATAATTCTTTAAGGTGATTAATAACAGGGAAGTTATTAGTGTATTGCCACAACAGGTTAGGGCTAATAAGCAGTAAACCTAAAAATACCGCATAGTACAGCTTTTTTTGAAGGAATACGTTGCGTTGTTTGGTAAGTAAAATAGCGGGAAGAAACCCTAAAAGTAAAAACACAATATTGTATTTGTTTAAAAACCCTAAAGCAAATACGAGCGCTGCAACAAAGAGCCATTTGGGGTTTTCGGAATTAAAATATTTAATCACGATATAGAAGAAGGTTGTCCAGCTTAAGACATCGAAAGAATTTGGTTGAAACAAGGTGTTGAGGCTTAACAGACAAGAAAACAAAACGCCAGTTGCTCCCAATATTAAAGCAAATAAATTGCCTTTAAGTGCTTCAATGGCTTTCCATACCACAAGAAGGGTTAAGGCGCCAAATAAGGCCGGAAAACATTTTACCCAAAATACAGAATTACCTAACAAATAAATTATTCTTGAAATCCAAGACGTTAAAGGTGGTACAGATAAATAGCCCCACTCTAAATGCTGACCCAAATCGAGATGAAGATATTCATCCCGTTGTAAATCATATTCAGGGCTTATTAGAGTGTATTGGAGTACAAATTTTAAAATTATAAAACCGACTAAAATAAATGCCTTTTTTGTCATTAAACTCTGAGGTTTTATTAATGATTTCTAAAGCTCTAAACTATAATAAGTTTGGTGGATTGGCAAGAAAGCATGCTATAAGTTAAAAAAAGCTAATACGTTTTTAGATTATATACGCACTAGCTTTTATAGGTTTTTAAATCCGTCTTATAGTCTTAATGCACCTTTAAATACAATTTGAGCTTGACTTTTTATCGATAATGTATCATTACCAATAAGTTCGACTTCCATAAATCCAGTCCGCTCAGAACATTGATAAGAATTCATTTTCTTTTTATTTAAGCGTTCACTCCAATATTTTGCTAAAAACGTATGAGTTCCGCCAGTTACAGGATCTTCATTTGTGCCGCTCCAAGGCCAAAAGTAACGCGATTCAAAATCAAAACCATGTCTTTGCGAGCGTGCCGTAACCAATACTCCGTTTATTGAATTATGAGCTCGTTTTAAACGTTCAAAATCTGGCGATAACTGTTTTAAGACTTCACTACTTTCAATTTCTAGAAGTAAGATATTCGTTTCACTATTATACTCGCTATTAGATATTTTATGTAGTCCAAGAGCATCTAGTAACGCTTTGGGTGCATGTTGCGGAATGGTATGGTAAACAGGAAATGCCATTGCAATAGTTTTTCCGTGTTTTGTAATTATTAAATCTAAATTTTGAATGGTCTTAAAATGAATTTTGTCTATTTCGGGATAAAGTTCAAAGCATACTTTTGAGGCTGCCAAAGTTGCATGTCCGCAGAGTGGTATTTCCATTTTAGGAGAGAAAAATCGTATTGTAAATGTATTTAACCCTCCGGTTTTAGTGATAAAAGCCGTCTCCGAAAGCCCTAATTCTTTCGCAATAAGTTGCATTTGTTTATCCGACAGTTTTTGTGTGACTAGGCAAACACCTGCTGGATTTCCTTTAAACGGTTTATCTGTAAACGAATCTACGATATAAGTATCTATGCTGATTGTCATTTTTTTAATTGTCTTATATCGTAGAACGTTATTGGTTGTAATTTTATTTCTGAATTGTTAATTATTTCGAAGTTAACAATGTGTTTAGTTTATTTTCTAAATCATCTAAGCTTTTGTTCTCCTCATCAGAAGCTCGATAACGATCAACTATAATACCTTTTTCATCGATAAGGATGTATGTTGGGATAGCTGGTACCTCATATAATTTACTAATAGAGACTCCCTGATTTTCTTTGGGCATACCATTATTAACATGGTGCCAATTTAACTCTTCATTTTTTATATATTCCTTCCAAATAGTTTTATCCCTGTCATACGAAACACCAATAATTTCCAACCCTTTTGCATGGTATTCGTCATAGATTTTTTTTACTTGAGGAATTTCTTTTTTACATGGTAAACACCAATCTGCCCCAAAATCTAATAATACCGTTTTTCCTTTAAATTGATTAAGAGTTAAAATGTCGCCATCACTATTCTCTTTAGAAAAGTTTGGTGCAATATCTCCCGAACTAACAATGTACTTGTTTATTCTCTCCTGAATAGTCTTTTCGATTTCTACACCATAATATGATTCTTTTAGTTTTGGATCAAGATTAGAAAATAGCATAGATAGAGAATCTGTAGGTAGCGAGTATTGGTAGAAACTTATTATGGAGGCGCTTAAGTACGATTTGGGGTGGTTAACAACATATTGAATTTTTATATCTTTAATGTCATTGTTTAGTTTTTTTAGTTGTTTAGAAGACGTATTAATATTATGTATTTCAGTCGCTTTTACCTGTAATGGTTCAATGGTTTCATTTAATTCTTCACTTTCAACTTGAGTTTTCGAACCACTTATTTTTGCATTTGGGAATTCCCCTTCCTTTAGTTTTATATCAATTTCGGTTGGTTCTAAAAAAAACTTTAAACGATTAGGATCTTCCATACTATTTTCACTTAAGTTAGTTGATAATCCAACCATAGACGTATGCATTAGATAACCTTCTGCTGAAAAAGATTGATCTACTATTGGCAATGTATCGGAAATGTAAACGTCGGAACTGTCACGGTAACTTAAGATTACATATTCAGTATTAGAACCTTCTATCTTTCCATTTAAAGTAAAAGCTTTGGGATTACGTTTTGGTTGATTACAAGACGTCAAAATCAATAGTCCGAGTGTAATGGTTGCATACGTTTTAATTTTCATATTGTATATAGTGTTAAGTTGTTACTCTTTTTTAAAGGTTGGGCTCTTCTAATATACTGCAAAACATTGGTTATGTTGTTTTTAGAATAGTAATTATAAACATAAAGTATTTTGGTGAATTTGTTTTGCGGGAAAACCGTAATTACAACATTTTTTGGGTAAGACCTTTGCATGAAGCGATCTTATCCTTTTAAATAGGATAGTGTAGCGAAACGTTTCAGTGTTTACAATAGTTATTTTAATGATAAACAATTTGCTTTTCAATATAAAACGTAAAGGGAGTTACCCTAACAATTGGGTTGTGTTTTTATAGGCCTAATTGAAGCGGTTTGTTGTCTAAGCTAGTGTTCTAGTATAATGTTAGAGTTTTCTAATAAAACATAACTTACAATACAGACTAAGCTTATGATGTAAAGTCTTAAAATGCTTAATTTTTTTTTATTCTGATATAATGTCATCTTTCGTATTAAATGTTCCATCAGGTCCAGCAGATCGTATTAAGAATTGTTTACCATTTTCAGAAATCTTAAATTCATATGTTCTATTCCATGCATCTTTTTTCCAATCTTGCCTAGCTGGACTATTTCCTATTAATTCATTTAGATCTGTTGGGTAGTGGCCTAAATTTTCATTCCAATTTTCCATTCTTTCGCTCATTTTCAACACTTCTTTTTTTGTGTTTTCTGGAAATGTATAAGTCCTTTGAAAAGTAATAATTAGAATACAGCTATGCTTACAATTACTATAGCAGAAATACATATTAAAACACTTGGTTGCATAACATATTTTTTAAAAGGTCTTTTAATGCCATCTTCCTTTTCCTTTTTACTTATTCGTTTTTGATGTTTATAATCTTGATGAATTAACCCGAATTCTGCAAAAGTTGAAAGTATAAATTCTATCATGCTGTTCTTTATTCTAACATCTGTTATTTTTCCTGAAACGCTATAAATACCTATACCGTTAGTCAGGACATGTAGATTAAATCATAACCCTAAAAATAAAACAATTTGGTATACAGCCTTTACTGTAAAACCGTAATTATCTGAGTTTTTAGACTTATAGTGTAATGATTTACGAGCAACTGTTTACTATTGCTAAATTGAAATGAGATCACTAAAGGTGATGTTTATTGAAGTGTTGTAGCGGAAAAATCGATATTTACTTATTTCAGTTTATTCAAAAGACTTCTTTAATTACTAACTTTATCTTTCTTGTGTATCAAAAATTTTCTATCATTTTCGTTTTTTGTCAGATGTATAGCTAAATCCAAATGCGCAATTTGGTTTTGTTTATCTATTCCGCAGTATAATTCCGCCAAAAGAACATGGTAAAGGTGGTTTTGTTTTAAGTCGATTTTTAAAGCTTCTTTTAATGCAATTTCTTTATGTTGTGCCATGGCTAAAGCATACGTTCTGTTTAATGCAGTAATAGGAGAATATTCAATTTGTAAAAGTCTATTGTACAGTTGTAAAATGTTATTCCATTTTTTCTTTTCAACTACATTTAATCTTGTATGCCAAAAAGCAATACCAGCTTCTAAATGATATTTTGATACTTCCTGACCCTTTGCCGAAATATTTAGATAGGTTTCTCCCTTTGCAATGAGTTCAAGATTCCATTTGTTTTTGTTTTGTTCTTTATAAATCACTTGTAGTCCAACTTGGTCAAACCGTGCTTCAAACCTTGACGTATGAAAGCAAAACAGCGCCATTAACGCATTCACTTTTGGGATATTTGTTTTGTTGTTTTCTGTGAGGATATAAAGTAAACGCATGGCCTCAAAGCATATGTCTTTACTAATGGTGTGCTTTGATGTAGATGAATAATAACCCTCATTAAATAGCAGGTACAGAATTGAAAGTACGTTATCTAAACGTTTTTTTAAGTTTGAATTAGACGGAAACGATAAATCTACATTATGCACTCTTAAGTTATGTTTAGCTCTATATAACCTTTTATTGATGTTTTCTTTTGTACTTAAAAGTGCGTTGGCAATTTCATCTATACCAAAGCCGCAGAGTATTTTTAAAGCAAGGGCGATTTGTGATTCATTACTATTAATAGGATTACAAACAGCAAACAACATTTGCAATTCACTATCCTTAATATTTGCTTCAGATAGGTCTAGTTCTATTTCTTGAGTACAGGATTGCTTGTTTTTAAGTTCGGGAGCAATGTTTTCGGTAAAGCGTTTCTTTCTTCTAAAATAATCTTTCGTTTTATTTTTTGCTACTGTATAAAGCCAAGCTTTAGGGTTTTCGGGAATTCCTTTTAAACCCCAAGTTTCGGAAGCTAATAGAAAAGTATCGTTTGCAATATCTTCAGCAATTTCTATTTGTTCTATGCCAAACAACTTACAGAGTACAGAAATAATTTTTCTATACTCTGTTTTAAATAGTTGTGGAATAAGTTCCTTGTCTTGCATAAAGTATTACACTCCAAATTGAGTTAAATGATGGTCTAAGTGTTTGTAAAACATGTTATTCCATTCGGTTATGCTTAATGTCCCAAATCCGTGCGACTCTTTATTGTCGAAATGATCTGCCCCTAACTCTTGTGTTTTGGCAATGTAATTAATTAACCGTTTGTTTTCTGTTTCAAAGTGTCTGCTATCAGTAATTTTAAACGCAGGTGCCGTTTGTCCGTTGCGTTTATATGGTGTTTCATTAGTCACGATTTTTTTTATAAAGGCTGTCATTATAGCTTTCATAAAAAAGTTTGGTTTCGGATGTTTGTTCTCATAAACCATTTCGTAGGTAACGTTGCAATGTGCTAACATTTCTGAAACATTCATTTTTCCCCACTGGGGTTGTGTATCGGGTTTTAGATTGTTAATACGGTGAATGACTGTCTCTGAAACTTCTTTGTTAAATATATTTGGTAAAGCCATCTTATAAATTAATTAGCATAACATCCCGTACTTCTATTTTTCCACCCATAAGAAGTGTTGGGCAACCTTCAGAAAGTGTTACAGCGTCGACAAGATTCTCTGCTTTTACAATAATGTAGCCTCCAACTATTTCTTTTATTTCGGCATAAGGTCCATCGCTTACAACGCCGCTTGCGTTTACCGTCTGTCCTTCGTACCCCAAAGCATTAGTGCTTACAAATTTTCCTTGTGCTGCGATACCGCCAATCCAATCTTGCCATTGTTTAATCATGGCTTGCATTTGTTCTGGAGAAGGTTTGGGTTGATCCGTTTTTTCATTTCTGAAAATCATCATAAATTCTTTCATAGTTTCTAATATGTTATGTTTATACCTTTATGACGATTGAGAGTGTTAAAATAGGACATCGGTTTTTGTTTTTATGGTTTCTTTTTTTTTGTTCCTAATCTCTTTACGCTAAAGAGCATCCTACCTGGATTATTCAGTTAAAAATAATTCTAAAAATACCATAATTTGGTCTAACTTGTTTACTCGTAGACTGTAATTATCTGTGTTTAGTGCTACTGTGTAGGGTTTTTTAACTTAACCATTATAGGCCTAAAGTCAAGATCTATTATTTTGTTGGTCGTGTTTATATATTTAAAGGTTTACATTACGCCATTATCCTGAATTGATTTTAATTCCATGTGTTCAAATTTGGTAATGCATTTTTGTATATTTTGAAAAGGGTTTTTATTGGAATTAGCTAGGGACAAAGAGGCGTAGAGCCTTTTAGGAGTAAGAATAGATAACGACTAAGTAAGTATGTGAAAATGTTGAGAAGATTGCACACTCTGTATTCATTTTGATTTTTAGATTTCTTCTAAAATTGATATACCGTTTGATTTATCACCAGAAGTCCACGTCCAATTTTCATGAAGTCGAATTTTTCCATTAGGTAATCGTTCTGGTGTAGATTTGCAAACTCCAGTCATTAAAACGCCATTTTCATTAACCTGATGGTATCTCATATTTATGTTTCCAACGGTATCTACAAGACCTATAAGATGTCCTTTTATAATTTTTCCACCTGAATACGTTGATGTTAAAATGTTTCCTTCTTGTATATATTCGAATAGGGTGTCTTTAGTAGTTTCTCCATGTTCAGAGTTCTGTACAGGTCTGAATTTTCGGTTGTTATAATTTATGGTGTCTTTAATATGCATTCGGATTGTAGCGATTTTATGTATGTGAATTTGGATGTTTGATTGCGAGTGTTGCCTTTTTAGGTAGTATGTATGTTATAATTTGGTTATAACGGTTTTGTATAAGATTAGTGGCGCGTTTTAGCACCTAATTTAGTAAATAGAAACCGAATAAAATATTCCGCAGGGATAGTCGTAAGTAGGGAAGAACAAAGCAATTAACTATACGGTGTTAGCTACAGTTTTTTGTTTTTCTTTTCATCATTTTGTCAATTCGTCTTTTATTTTCCTGTTGTAATAATAAAGGGTATAAGTTCATTAAAACATTAGGAATCATCATTATCAATCCGAATAATATTCCCACATCAATGCTTTTGTAAATAGCAAAAATGGTCACAAAGATAAATCCGATTAAATGACTTATTTCAGAGATAGTCATTTCATTCCGAATTACGGTCAAGTCGGTATTTCTGTTTTCTAATTTGATTTTCTGATTAAAAAATTTGAAAAAAGTATTTTTTACAATCCATTTAAAGTATTTGATTCCGATATTTTTATTCAGAGATTTGCTTTTAATAAAATTCAGATTAGATAGCTTTTTGTAATATGCCGTTTTCATAAGAATACTGTTGATAATCATTCCGACTATCCAAGATATAAAGGACATTGAAATTCCGAATATAAATCCCAGTATAATGTGTTTCAGTATCATTTTTTTAAATTATGCCTAACGGTTTTGTGTAATGAACGTTGCTGTTTTGTATGCGAGGATTTTCCGCAGGAAAGTCAGGAGTTACAAAAGTATACTAACTCTTGATTAAGGACTAAGTTAATCAATATTTTTATACGATATTAGCTCCAGTTATTTTATTAATTTTATGATGTTGGGATAAAAATTTCCTGTTTGCCCTTTGTTAACTTTGATAGCAAATATTATTGGTAAAATGATGTTTATAACATAAAGAAAAAGCCAAAAATATAATGAAAGTATTAAATTTCCTGGACCAATTTCTAAATGTGTAATCTTAAGAAATGCTCCAATTATTAACCCAAAAAAAGCAAGTAAAGTCCAAATAATTTGAAAATTCAAAAGATTGGCTCCCATATCTTTCAAATCAATTATTTTATCTTTCTTAGTTATCCATAAGATAAATGGAATTACTATATTTCCTATTGGAATAATAAGACCCAATAATACAGACAAATGAAAGTAAGTTAAATAGCTTTTGTCGGTTTTTTTTCCGTAATCTAGAATGTCTTCTGCATTTAAGTCTAAAACTTTGCAAATTAAATTCAGAGTTTTTCCTCTTGGTTCACTTTCATTATTTTCAATCCGTTGAATAGTTCTCAAGTTAATTTTTGCAGATTCAGCTAACTCTTCTTGAGATAGTCCTTTTTTCTTTCTAACGTCTCTAATTTTTTTCCCAATTTCGTTCATAAGTAATAACGTTTATTTTATGGCAAAATTAATTATGAAAATACCATTTTGATAACGGTTTAAATACGACATTTTTACGACATTCATGCCAGTTATTGATTTTGTTGCGTTCTAATTGGTGCTAACGTGTTAGAGTATGGTTTAAGGTCTTGATTTTTTAAATAAAAACCGAATATAAAATTTTTAAGGATTTTCGTAAGTAGGCTGTAACTAACAATTACTTATAGCCATTGTTGTATGCCGTTATTATTATTTAATTCGTTCAGCGGTAAACTCCTCGGCAATTATAAAATGTTGATTTAAAAAAAAGTCATTAGGACTTACATCTTCATTTCCAAAGATTAGAACTTTTGCTTTTGGTTTGTCAGCGTAACCTTTGTCTTCTCCAATAATTTCATTATTTACACTAAAATTCAATTTATGTTTTTTGCAAACTTCTTTTATCGATTTCTCTAAAGACTTTGGGATGCAAATAGTTCTTTTAGAATACTTTTTGTAATACTCTACATTATTCCAAAAATATTCATTTACTGTAATCCAATTTCCTGTTTCTTTTTCCAAAACATTGCTAAGTTCTCCAATAAATTCATTTACATTTTCTGGTTTTCCTTTTATTTCGCATTCAAGTTCATTTTCATGATATTTCAATAACAAAGGATGATTTTTTAGAACTTTTAATTTCACATAGGGTAGCATTCGTTGACTAAAGAAGCCATTAAAATTTTCGGTTTTTATGCAAGTTAATTTCCATTCTTCATACTCAATTGGAATGTCATAACTGATTTGGTTAATTGACAAAAACATTTCTAAAGTATTACTGGAAGGATTATAATTGTACGATTCAAGCTTTAAATCAGAGTCTTGATAAAATTCTGTTGTATTGGTTCTTTCAATTAATTTTTGAATCATTAAAGTCTAATTTTAGTTGTGTTTTTGGTTAATTGCATATGGTTTTGTATATGATACGTTGCGTGGTTTAGCATGTAATTTAGCAAATAAAAACCGAATATAAAATCCGCGAGGATTTTCGTAAGTAAGCTTGCAATAGCAATTAATTTTACACGGGGTTGTGCAAAGTAATTTTCTTTTCACTTGTTGTTCCTTTCGTTAGATTTTCTACTTTGATTTTTTCCAGAAGTCCAAATTCGTTAAAATTCAGTTCGCTTTTACTTTCTAACGTTTCATTTATAAATTCCTCTACAATTTTTGTTTTCAATTCTCCGTTCAGATGATATTCCATTCGAATTATGTGTTTCCTTTTGTCTTTTGACCATTCGAACGTTTTAAACTCTTTTATTATTTCTTTAAACTGTCCTTTTTGATTGGTTTTAAAAGTCTGCGTTTCTTGTAATTCGTTTGCCAAATTAAATTTAAAAATTTTGGCTAAATGATTTTTTTTGTTGTATAAATAAGAAATTGAATCTTGTCTCTCAAATGTGTCATCGTAGGAAAGAACTGTTGTAATTCGGTCATTTTTGTATATCAGAGTATCCCAGGATTTTTCAACTCCGAAGTAAACTTCTTGCTTTAGAAGTCTATTGTTTTCGTCAAAGAAGAATTCATAAGTGTCAGTTTCATTATTATCTCCCCATTTCCAAATTTCCTTTTTCTCAAAGTTGTTTTTGTTATAGTAATAATATGCTGTGTCGCTTTTTGCATTTGAATAACTATGTATTTGTAATTCAGAATATTTATCAGGAAAAGAAGTAGTTATTTTTTCTAAAGTATCTCCTTTTTTATTCAAATCAAATTCCAATGTTGAAATTCCATTTTTGTCATAAATCTGAATATTTGAAATGTAGTCTGTAATTCCAGTTGAATCTCTTAAGGTCTTTGTTTTTAAAACAACATTTTTAAGATTAGGTTTTTCTCTGGATAGGTCGACTTCATAATAATCTTGTCCAAACAAGGTTGAACTAAATATCAGAATTATTATTTGAAGTAGGTTTTTCATTATTTTGCACAACGGTTTTGTGTACGGTTAGTTGCGTGGTTAAGTCACTAAGTTAGTAAATAAAAACCGAATAGAAAGTCCGCGAGGACTTTCGTAAGCAGGCTAGAACCTAGCAATAAAATATATGCATTGTTAGGCAACGTTATTTTTTATTTCATTGTTTATTTTAGTATAACATTCAGATGATTTAGGTGCAAAATTCATTCCATATTCAATTATTTTATTTGGATATCCTTGATATTTTGGTAATATAATTGAAGTTAAGTTATAACCTAATGAATGATCGTGATTATGAATAGACTTTAACATAAAATCTTTGGCAGCTCCTATAACTAAATCAGCAAATTGAAGTACTGCAGAATGAGTAGATTTCGCATAATATAGACTATCATTAAATCCAAGATTAATGAGTGGTCCTGAAAGATAATTTATTTGACTTGATGATTGTCCCAAATTGTAGGCTTTGAAATATTCTCTATTAAAAGGTTTAGGATTACTTCCATCTGGCCAATCTAAAATAATTTCAAAGTTTTCTTTGAACGGTAAATGCTTAGCAAACATTCCTACTCGCATTAATGATTGAGAAAAACAAATTTCAGTTAATTGCTCTTTTATTTTACTTAGAGGTTTGTCTGAAGGATATCTTTGTGTACAAGCAAGTATGACTTTATAATCTATATCTAATGACCTTGTGAAAATTTCATTTCTCCATTCATAAGAATCTTTTAAGAGTGCTTCATATTCTTTTAAGCGATTAAATTCTTTGTAAGTTGGTTTTAAATCCTTAAAATTCCATTTAAGTGGCAGAGTAGGATAGGTATATTTGCTTTTAATATCTCGTAAAAGTTTCTCTATTTTCTTCTCGGAATTTTCGTCAACAATTACTCCTCCAAATACTAGAACATTAGGTTTTCCTTTTTCAGTACTTAGTTCTGTATTATCTGCGTACCATTTTAACATAATGTGTTTTTTTTTAATGTTGCCTAACGTTTATGTATAAGAATAGTTGCGGGTTTGTATGCGAGGATTTTCCGAAGGAAAATCAGACGTTAAAAACAAGCAACGACCTTTGATTAAGCACTAAACCGCAATTATTTTTATACGGTGTTAGCACCTGTTTTTTATTTCATTAAATTTTCTATCATTCACATTTCCTAAAACTTCATCATATTCCCTTTTCTTCGTTTTCGGATTATGAGTTCCTTTTAAAATTTGGTAAAATGAATTCTCAACATTACTGTTTTTATTTTTCTTGGTTAAAGTTAAATCAAATAAGTTACAAATTGATTGCGCCATTTTATTTCGTTCTCCCCATTCAAATTCATTAATCCATTCTTTTTCTTGCAACTCGATAAAAAGTTCGCACAAATCTCTTTGACTTCCTTTCCATAAAATTTTAGTTGCTATTTCAGTTTTTCGTTCTTCAATTTGAGTGATTTTTGGATTAAGCATTTCTAATCTTAAATTGATAAATCGAATGTAAATTTCTAAGATTAAATCACTGATTTTTTTATTTAAAGTAACTCCGTGTAGAAATTCGATTTGCTTAAAATCAGAACTTAAAATCTCATTATATTTATTTAGATGAATTAATAATATTTTTTCTTCGTCTTCAATTCCAAAAAGGCCATTGGTTTCTTTACTGCATTTTAATACTTCATCATATTGATATATTAGTCTTGAAACTTTGTCATAAATTGCTGAATGAATAGTTTCATCAGGAAAATCAGATTCCATCATTGATTCGATTGTCGCAGGAATTCCATCTTTCACTAATTCATGATGTTTTTCTTTCCAACCATTTACTAGAAGTTCGTAAAACTCTTTTGTAATTTGAATAATTTCTGTTGAACCACTTGAGTTAATTGGAAAACTAAAATCTTGACTTTTTCTCATCCATTCAAGATTTGCAAGTTTACTTAATGAAAAGCGTTTAATGACTTGAATTTTGTTTTTGTCGTCATAGTTAATTAACTCTTCTTCTATTCTTTCCAGTAAGTCATTTGCAAAATTATATTCTATTATCATTTCTGTTATTTTTTTACAAAGCTCAACTGTTTAATTCTATTACGCAATTACAATTAACTTACGTAAGTTGTCAAATTGGTGCCAACGGTTGGGCTATGAGTAGTTGCGTGGGTTAGCACTTAACTGTGCAAGTACACACCAAGCTGAAAATCCGCGAGGATTTTCAGAAGTAGGCGAGAACAAGCAATTACTTATAGCCATTGTTGTAACCAGTTATTTTCAGTTCAATTTTCGTTTAAATTCTAGTATTTCAGACATATAAATTTCATTAAGAAACTCATTGTATTTATCATCTCGTTTGTAATCCATATTATTTTCCGCTTTCAATATATTCTCCTTGGCTTTGTCTATTTGACCAAGTTTTTGGTAAGTTTTAGCCATTCCAAAATAGGATTCAGGAACATTTTCGGTTTGTTTTAATGCTCGTTTAAATTCGGTAATCGCTTTTTCATAATTCCCAAGTTCATATTCACAAAGTCCGAGATAAACGAAACTATGTATGTCAGCCCAATCCTCTTTTTGGTTCTCAATGTTGCGATTAAATAATTCAATTCCTTTGTTATAGTCCTTTTTCCCGAAATAGCATTCTCCTCGCAAAAAGTCAATATCTTCTCCCCAAGGTGCATCTACAAATTTTGGTGTTAAACTGTCAAGTCGGTCAAAATCCTCAAGAGCTTTATCAAAGTCTCTCATTTTTCTTAATCTTATCCAACCTCTGTAACCTAAATGTAATTTTGGGTCGAGTTCTACTGCTTTATTTAAAAATTTGAATCCTTCAGTGAAATCACCAGATTTATTGATGTCTACTGAATATTCAAAATAATCATTACTATCGTTTGATTGAAAACTAATTACTCTCTTTTGCCTTTCTATGCTTTTTTCTTTGAAACTTTTAGTCTTAAAGTAAGCGAAAGAAATAAAGGCTAATAGAAATACAGTTATGATTCCTACGATTATTAAAAATATTTTAAAAAATCTCTTCAATTTGTCCGTTTTTAATTTTTATTCTTATCAAATAAAATGTTTTTGTTTCTGTATCATTTGTCCAGTTGGATAAACTTTTTGAGATTTTTCTAATTTTTTTAATCAAAGTCCCATTGTTAAACTCTGTTGGTTGATAATCACTGTCAACCTCAAAAGTTTCTTGATTACAGAAATTACCATATTTGTCTAAATGAATTCTTAATGTAATAAAACCATTATTTGGTTCAATATTCTTTTCTTTAATTGTTAGTTCTTTAAATGCTTTTCGGATAGTAATATTTTCTCCCAATATTCTTGTATTATGACGCTTTTCCTTAAAGTCAATTCCAATTATAGAACTGTAATAGGGCGAGGAATGCTCATCACAAAGAGGTGTGTCATTTTTACACGAAAAAATCACAAGAATTATAATGATTGCAAAAGGTTTCTTCATAATTGGTTACAACTCCTTTTATACCAAATAAACATTCGTTTATCCTGTAGTTATCTCTTATTAAAGTAAGACTTTTAAAAATACCACAATTCTGCCATTTCCTTTTACTGTAAAACCGTAAATATGTAATTTTTTTAAGATAGTTAGTCGAGGGTTTAGATTCTGTTTTTTGGTTTTAAGATTATATTGTTTTGAGCTGCTCTTTATCTAAACTGTTTTGGTTTTGTTTGCTGGCTAGCATTTTTAGCAATATCTAAGATTCTTTTTTGCCTGGTTTCTGTTCTTTTGGCAGAAACAACCCAGTACAATAACATCTTCTTTGCCGATTTACTTAGACTTTCGAAGTATGTTAAAGCACCTTGGGAATTTGTTAATTCAGCTTTTAAGTCTTCCGGAATTATAACCGCTTCTATTTGGTCTAAAATGGTCCAAGATCCGTTTTCTTTGGCAAGTTCAATGCTGTTGTGTCCAGCTTCCGTCATTAATCCTTCATCAATTAAAGTGGTCACTTTATTCTTGTTTATTTTAGACCAATTGCTTTTGGCTTTCCGTTTACAGAAATACTGTTTGTAACGGTCTTTGTCTATGGTTTTTTTAGTACTGTCTATCCATCCAAAACAAAGGGCTTCGTCTACAGATTCACTCCAACTTAAGTTGTAGTTCGGAGTATTTTTCTTATAAAATATAAGCCAAACGGCAGCTTTATTTTTATGATGTAATTCTAGCCATGTTCTCCAATCTTGTTTATTAGTGGGGCAAAAGTCTTCAACGTCTGTCATGCTACAATTTAGAATTTTATAAGCGCATAATCATCCATTTGGTAAACAGTTAATACGGTCATGGCAGACAATGCTACTTTTATTTCTGGTAGTAAATCTGCTTTATTGTAACCGCTATGCGACATGGATTGCCCACAAAGGAAAATTTCTACACCCATTTCTGACAGTGATTTAATGAGTTCTATATTGGGGTTCTCTACCTTATACTTGTCTTGATATGCAGCTGCAGATAATGCGTCTTTGGTGGCGCCACCGTGTAAAATTACGGCGAGATGAATCTGCTCTTTTGGAAACCCGTAGCGTACATGTAAATTGTAATAGCGATGCAGACTAGAAATGATGGTGTTTAACTGACTTGGATCGGATTGCTTTCTATCTACATCAAATATAGCTTTGAGTTGTTTAGAAGTGTCTGGTTTGTGATCTAAATGAGTAACAGTATAGACTGGACCAATATTGTCGAATACAGGTCCGGTTGTTGCTTTTGTATGTTGTCCGTAAGAAGCGATTGCGGCTGTAAAGCATACTGCTAAACACCAAGTGTTTAAAAAGTTACATTTCATAGTTAAGTGGTTTATTGGGTGTTATGGTATACATAAAAGTGCTGATGTGTTTTAGTGAAGATTCTGCTTCAGAAATCAGAAGCAAGCACATAAAGCCACTGACATTAATAAACCTAAAACTAGTAATTTTTTAGTTACGGTAAAGCTGTCGTTTTGTTTTATTGCTGAAAACCCCAATCCGTGACTATTGATTAATGGTTAATAGCACATATATTAAAGCCACTGTGAGTATAATTGTTGTAATAGCCAATAAGTATGGCTTTTTAAACTTAAATTACTTTATGCGTTTTAGAGTATTATAAGCGTTTAAAGACTCTATTTTCAAATCAAAATATTCATTATAGTTGTAATCGTTTATAGGGCATAGTTTTTTTCGTCTTATTCTATAGGTAAAAGTAGAGTGGAAGGTTGTCCAATTTTCATCAGACTTATGTGCTTTCTTCTGTTGTATATCTAAAAATAGAGTGTCGTTTTTTTTGTTCCAATATCCTTTATATTCGGAATATTCCAATTCGTGAAATCTGTAAGAAAATATACGATGGAAGGTGTTGTCTTTATATAACACTAAACTGTCCAATTCTAAATAATTCCATGTTACACCGCTTAAAAATCTGGATTTTGTTTTTTCAGATTTAAATTTATATTCAGCGTGAATATCTTGTCCAAAAAACTCAATCCAGACACATAAACATGTTATAATTAATAAGGGTGTCTTTAGGTGTATCAATGTTTTTTTATCCAGGTTTTAACGGTTTTGTATGCACTAATTTAGTCATTTTAATACGTCTAGTTATATATTTTAATGCAAACCTTTACCTTAAAATCGGGATTGTAAAACAATGATTCTCTTGGAGCTATTTGATTAAAAACAGTAATTTGTTTCTTTTTTATAGACTAAAATTCTTCCTCGGTCATTTGGTTATTTAGCATGGCGCCTGCTATGTTTCCTGTAGCAACAGCATATGAAACAGCTCTTAAAGCACTTGCATTGTCGCCACAAGCAAACACTCCGGTTACGGTCGTTTTTTGAAACATATCTACTTTTATAAGGTTTTGTTCTGTGAGTTCGCAACCCAATTCTTCTAAAATTTTACAATGTTGTTCAAAATCCGGGCGCGAGTAAATGGCTTTTAACTTAAACGTAGAGCTGTCCTTAAACACAAGGTGTTTGAGGTCACCGTTTTCATGTTGTAATTCGGCAACTTCTTTTTCTATTATCGCAATGTTGTGTTGTTTTATTTTATCGGTTTGTTCTTTTGTAAGCGTAGATGCTCCATTGGTAAAAATAGTTAGCTCTTTTGTCCAATTGCGAATAAGTTGGGCATAATGAAATGCAACGTCTCCATTGGCTAGAATTCCGGTGTGTTCACCTTTTACTTCGTAACCGTGGCAATACGGACAGTGTATGACAGAAATACCCCAACATTCAGAAAAGCCTTTAAGATCTGGCATGATATCTTTTACTCCTGTGGCAAAAACGAGTTTTTTGGCTGTAAATGTTGCGCCAGTTTTAGTGGTAATGGCAAAACCATTATCCGTTTTTGTTCCGCTAACAGCAAGACCATTATGAATTTTTACAGTATCATATTTTAAAACCTGTAATCTAGACTGTTCTGCAATTGCGCTTGGTTTTTCTCCATCTTGAGTGATAAAATTATGCGAATGTGGCGTTTGTCGGTTGCAGGGCAAACCGCTATCAATGATTAAAACCTGTCTTAAGGAGCGTCCCAAAGCCATCGCCGATGAAAGTCCCGAGTAACTTCCGCCTATAATGATTACGTCAAAATTTTTTGTGTCAGTCATAAAATTGATTTTTGAAAAAGATGTTAATGGAAAAGCCAATGCCGTTAAAGCAAGTCCGCCTTGTTTAATGATTTCTCGTCTAGTCATTGCCTAATTTTTTGCTAATATAGAAAAGTTTTTGTTAATGCGAACAAGTTGCAATAAGTTAATGCGAATATTTTGCATTAAATTTGCAGCAGAAAAAATATAGAGATGAAACGCAGGAATACACCATCAAAAGAAGCTGTATTAGATTTATTGGCACATACAGGAAAGGCCATGAGCCGAGATGCTATTGAAAAACAATTAGAAGTAGACATTGATCGTGCTACCATTTACAGGGTTTTAAACCGCTTTTGCGAAGATGGAATAGTACATAAAATTGTTGCTGAAGATGGGAAACAGTATTTTGCTGTATGTATTACAAGTGATGAGAAAAAAATACCAGATAATCATTTCCATTTCCGCTGTACCAGTTGTGAAACTATTGAATGTCTTCCCGAACCTGTTCATTTTGCTGTACCTGTTGGCTATACTGTAGAGCGTATAAATTGTGTGCTTAGCGGAATTTGTAAAGATTGTTCTTAAATATGTTTCTGTAAATCTAAATTTAGCATGTAACGGTTAGTGGTTACTGCCAGCGTATGTGAATAGATCTTGTTCAATTTGAATGATTTCGCCACGGGTTAAACATTCACAGCATTTGGTTTTAGTGTTTCAGTGCGTTGCGTTCGTATAACGTTGTCCATTTTAGTCCAAATTTGAATAATAGATATAACATTAAAAAGAAAAAAACATGGAAAACAACAACTCCTAAAGTCCAGTTTATCCCAAGGTCTCCACTAAGTATAATTTTTAATATTAGGAGCGTATTCGGGTTTTTAGAAATTCTATATATAAAAAATATGGTGAGATAAGATGCCAGTAATAAAAAGGCAAATCCGATTATTTTTTTTATCATAGTAGCTTTTACTGTATTCAATTCAGCGTATTTAGTATTGTTTCATTTTTAAGTTTGGTCTGCAATATTTAGAAACCTGTTTGTGTCTGATTTGTTGCTAGGTTAAATTGACTAATTTAGAAGATTTTAAGGGTGTTTTTTTAATTCTGAGGACATTTTTACAACTCAGGAAGAACATGGCAAGTCATTATATAGGTATTAGCTGTAATTTTTTTTATTTCTAATTCTATACGTTCTTAATAAATTTTCCATGTCTTTAGGTGTAATGTCAAAGTCGTCAATTTGCAAACTTTCAAAACCTTCTTTAAAATCAAAATTTAAATATGCACTTGCGTGATTTCCGTTGTTTTTAATTAGTACTTCTTCATTTTTAATTTCGCTCCAATTCTTAAAATTCACTTGTATTGTTTCAATTCCTTTGTCGTTTATTATTATTTGCGGTGCTGTAATCGTAGCTTTTTTGAAAGCTTTATAAGCGTAATAAATTCCACCGATTATAAATAAAGAACCCATTATGTAACTTCCCGAATCTAATATTAGATATATTCCAAGAATTGAACAAGCTATCATAATAAACATCTGAATCAAGTTCGTTGATTTAGAATAATATATAGTTTTTGATTTTGGTGCTGAAAAATCTTCTTTGAAAACATCTTCTTCCTCAAATTTCTTTTCAAGAAGTTTCAGTTTTCGTTTTTGCTTAGGACTTTTTATTTCTGTTTTTTCAAAAATTTTCCCATCATTCCAGATAAGTTTTTCAGCAATTGCTCTTTTTTTTAATTCGTGAACATTTCTAACATTATCGAAAGCCCAAATTCTCCATTTGGTTATCATAAAACTCCAAACTAACCAAGCAACTATAAATCCAATGATAAAACTAATTACAACTCCCCATTTTGGAATTGAATTATTTTGAGCTAAATAAAGTGCCAAAGCAGGAATTCCGAACATGGATACGAAAACGGGTATGTTTACAATTAAATGTCCTCTGTTTATAGCTTTGTTTACTGAAATTTCTTCTCTCATTTTTAACATTCTGTCTCAATGAATGTCCACGTGTTTGTATAGAATAGTTACGTGTTCAAAAACACCTAAAGTTAGCAAATAAATCATAAATTGAAAGTCTGTGTGGATTTTTGTAAGTAAGCAAGTATTTGCAATTAATGATATGCAGTGTAGCTACTGTATTAATCTATTTATTCTTTTAATAGCTTCTTTCGGTTCATCTCGTAATGTCATAATATGAGATGTTTCTGTTTTCCAAAATGTTTTAGGTTCGTTGGCGTTTTTGAAAAGATTTTCTCCGTGACTAATAGATACTTGTAAGTCGTTAGCGCTATGAATGATTAATTTTGGTATATTTCTTATCGATTTAATGTCTCTTGAACCCACATATAATTGATTAAAACTTTCGGGATGATGTCTCGCTCTGTTTTTTAAAAATTCAAAAGGGGCGTAATCGATGGCTATTTTTTGAGCAGATTCTAAAGCGCTATCTAGTACTAAAGCATCTACATGTTCTTGATTGTCCATAGTGATTTTAATAGCTAATTGTCCCCCTAACGACATGCCGTAAACAATATGCTTTAAACTATCTGTTTTAGTTTTGTCTAGAAAATCTTTAAATGCAACTTCAGTATCTTTCAAAACACCTCTATAATTAGGTGAACCAGTAGATTTACCATATCCACGCCAATCTGCTGCATATACATTATATCCTTCATCAATAAGTGGTTTGTATAGTGACGACCAATAGGCAGCATTACCTCCTGAACCGTGAATAAAAAAAACGTTCCCTATTGGTTGTATGGACGGCTTAAATAGATAGGTGTATATTTTGATTGAATCATTTACTTCTAATTCATATTCTTCAAAATCAAATTTTTCTAATGATACAATCTCTTTTAACGGTCCATAAGAAAGTTTTGATTCATCTTGATTAATCATCGCTCTTAACATATCATCAGTCTGATATTTGTATATGCCAAATCCTATTCCCGAAACTATAATTAGTAATATGGCATAACCTACAATTTTTAGTGCTCTTTTCATTTTGTTTATTTTTTATGTTGAGACAAATCAAACTAAAAAAATAAACACATTAAAAAATGAGTTGTGGATTGCCGTATTTAGTGGTGAAATAGGTGTTTTTGGTATGAACTGTATAGGCAAAAGGGACTAATGGAATACCGCTTTCATGTCTTTATACGCCATTCTGGAGATGGGAATATCTTCGTTGAGGTTTTTTAAGACAAGCACTGCTTTCTGAGAATTACCCTCAATTTTAAATGCATGTTCTGGATTTATTAAATAAGAACGATGTGGTTTAATTAGAAATGGGGCTTGGTTTAAAATTTCAGATAAACTAGCTCGCAACATCTTACTTTTTAATTTTTCATCGCTATAATATACCTTCACATAGTTATCGATAGATTTTACATATACGAGTTGTTCTTTAAAAATCATCAATTTATCATTAACGCTTTGTCCCGTTAAAATTATTTTTTCTGATGCAATGTCTTTAGTCTCAGTATTCTCATTGTTATTCGTATTCAAATCTTTTATTCGACTTTTAATAATGAGATAACGTAGTACCGATTTAGGAAAAATAAGTAAAGGCAGAATGGGTAAAACAATATAATATAAAAAGAGTATTAGCCTTAGAAATGATAAGGGTTGATTTTCGAAAACTAAATCTAAATAGATATAACCAAGAATTGCTCCGGTTAGCGACGATAGGATAAGAAATATTATTTCATTCCAAAGTGTCCATTTTTTGTGTAGTTTATAAAAGTAGTTTTCTACAAAGTGTGCTACAGTATAATTTAAAAATTTTACTAACCCAAAACCTAAAAGTAAAACGTCTCCATATTTATGGTTGAAATTATTTAAATTGAAAGGCTGTAACGTAATTAAAATAAAACTTAATAAAAGGCCCAGGATTCCACCAATAATGATGTGAATTTTAAAAGAAGCATTATAAGGAAAAGGTGTATTAAATGTCATTAACGTTACTATTAATTATATGGTTTTTTATGGTAGCTAGCGGATTATGAATAATATTAATTGCGTGGTTCAGCACTTGATTTTGCAAGTACATATTAAGTTTAAAATGTTCTTGGAATTTTAAAATTAGGCGAGAATAAGTAATTAGTTATTGCCATTGTTGTAATCTGTGTTTTTATCTATTCTATGATTTTCAAACATTTCAATTGCAGATTTTAAAAATCCAAACATTCCTAATCCGGTAATAATAAGTCCAATGGATAATTCTTTAAAAACTCCAGAATTCACGAAATAGTATCCTGTTAATCCAAATATCAGAAATAATAGAATCATAAAGCTTAATATTATAATCATAATTTTTCCTTTCTTTGGGTTTTTCCAAACCTTCTCTGAAAACGTGTTTTGCGTTTTAGTGGTATCTTGTAAAGACGAAAAACTCATTCCTAGTCCCATAAAAATTAGTGCCGAGTTCAGCTTTAAAAAAATTAAATCAGGGTTTTTTTTAATCTCTTCAAGACCATTAAGGTATGGGCTAAAAGAAAAATATAATGCCGTTAGCATTAAAGGATACTGAAAATAACTTACATAGTGGAAAATTGTTTTGTAATTCATTAATACATGCTATTTTCTTGTTTCCAATTCATTTTTTATTTTTTTCATATTTCTATAATTTAGGAAAACTATTGAGCTTAATGAAAAAGGAATAATCATTAAAGAGATAAAAACGCTTTTATTTTCTTTTGCTATTAATCCGTATATACAGACGCAAAGCAATAGGGCTAAAACTATAATTAGCGAAATTGTTGCTGATTTTTTAATTTTTAACTCACTATTTAGTTTTTTAGTCGATTTATCTTTCATATTAATAATGGTTGCAACGTTTATACAAGAATAGTTGCAAGTTTTTATGCGAGGACTTTCTGAAGGAAAATCGGATACTAGTAAACAAAGCAACTCACATTGATTAAGCACAAAATAGCAATTTTTTATATACTTTGTTAGGCACAGTATTTTTTATTCTTTTACAGTAACATATAAATTTGTCGGAACGTGTATTTCTTCATTTTCTTTATTGTTCATTTTAAAAACTGCGACTAATTTAATATTGTGCTCTCCAACTTTTTCTGGAATAAAACTATACATGAATTTATTATCCGTGAGATTTTCGAAAATCAGCTTATCAGGTTTTCCATCGCTAGTAGTCGTGTAAACATTATAAGTCAGTAATTTTTCAGGGTAATTAAAAAGAAATTTCACGTCACTTTTTTCATTTACAATAAATTCAGGTTTAGCAGTCAGTCCGACAATGTTTGAGCCTAAAACTTTATAATAGTCCGCTTTAGAAATCGAATCGGTCAGTTTTTTATTTTGAATTTCGAGGTCAGTAATCCGATTATTTAATTCCGATATTTTCTTTTCATTGCAGGAAACAAAGAAAGTCAGAAGTATTAAAATTAATCCGAAATTTGTTTTTTTCATAATTGTAGCTAACGTTTATGTATAAGGAAAGTTGCGTGTTTGTGTGCGAGGATTTTCCGAAGGAAAATCAGAAGCTAGCAAACGAGCAACTAACTTTGGTTTAGCTAAAACTAGCAATTTTTTTTATACGGTGTTAGCTTTAGTTTTTTAATTCAGACGTTTCTTTTATTTTCGTTATATTCTTTCCGAAAACATTATTCTTTATTTTCTTATAGGCGGCAATTCCAACAACAAATTGCAATAAAAAAACAAAAACTATTGAAAAACCAATTAGTGTCAAATACAAATCAGGTTTAATTCCTTTGAAATATATAAATCCAATCATAATAATAGTCATATAACCAAATGACCTTTTATTTGGATATGGAATCATTCTTTTTAAAGTTCTATTTTCAAATTGAAATAAGAAATACGGAGAATAATAGTCTGCATAATTTTCAGGTTTGTAACGTATTATATATTCATTCTCTTTTTTCCATTTTGTCGAGATTGATGAGCCATTTTTCAAAAACACTTTTTTAGTTTCTCCGAGTTGAGAAGGTGTGAATTCCATTGAAATATGATTCATTTTATCGAATGTCATTTAATTAAAGCTAACTCCTAATATACTAAATAAACGTTTGTTTATCCCGTAAAGAGTCTTGGTTATAATTACAATTCTAAAAATAATACAATTTGGACTAATGTGTTTACAGTAAAACCGTAATTAATTCAGTTTTATTAGCGTAAGGAGAAACACTATTAATGCTTTTAATGTGTAACAACTACTTTACCAATGGCTGTTTTGCTTTCAAGTCTTGCGTATGCTTCATCTACTTGTTCTAACGTAAACTGTTGTACGTCAAGTAAAGGTTTTAAATCTCCAGCTTCAACAAGTGATGTAAGGTGTTGTAAAATGTCTCCGTGCTGTTCTCTTTTAAAATTGTGTAGCATGGGGATAAGCATAAATACAACGTGTAATGAAAGTCCTTTAAAGTGCATAGTGCTTAAATCTAGATCGCATAAGGATACTGTAGTAGCCACTTGACCGTTTAAAGCTGTGGCTGCAAAAGATTTAAGGATGTTTTCTCCGCCAACTGTATCATAGACTACATCAAAGCCAGCACCATTAGTATGTTTGTTTACATAATCTTGAACCGCTTCAGTTTTATAGTTTATAGATTTTGCTCCATAACTTTCTATAATATCCATTTGTTGCTCTCCGCCAGCAGTCGCATAAACGGTTGCCCCAAGATGTTTAGCGATTTGTACAGCTAAATGTCCAACACCTCCAGTACCACCATGTACTAAAACGGTTTGTCCTTTTTTTACAGAGGCGCGCATTAAGCCTTCATAAGCTGTTATCCCAACTAATGGGAGTGAAGCGGCTTCTTTCATGCTTAAGTTTTTCGGTTTTCTAGCAATAAGCTTAAAATCTGCAGCTATATATTCTGCCAATGTCCCTTGTAAATCTCCTAAACCTCCCGCGCAACCATAAACGTCATCTCCTATAGAAAATCCAGTAACAGCGGTCCCTATAGCCTCAATTGTACCGGCAAAGTCCATGCCTAATATCGCTGGAGTAGCAGGTGAAAAGGGGAGTGCTGTGCCCATATTTTTAATCATGGTGTCTACTGTATTGATGCTAGATGCAAAAATTTTCACGAGTACTTGTCCGTTTTTAAGGTTGGTGTTTCAACATCTTCAGATGTAAATGTTGCATGTGTTCCATAGGTGTTAATTGTCATTGCTTTCATATTGTATTGTTTTAATTACTATAAAAATTATAGTTGCAAAAATATGTATAGTAATGTATATTTGCAATAACGGTCAAAATGGATAGTAGATATTATATGGAAAAAACAGAACAAAACATGCTTCATTTTAGAGGGAAAGCCTACCCTTGTTGTGCAAGTTTAACTATGGGCATTATTGGTGGAAAATGGAAAACGGTGATCTTATATCATTTAATTGAAAAGACCTTACGTTATAATGAATTGAGGAAAGAAATGCCTACGGTTACCGAAAGAACATTGAGCTTGCAGCTTAAATCTTTAGAGGAAGATGGACTAATTAAAAGAAAAGTATATACGTCTAAACCGCCATTGAAAGTAGAGTATAGGTTAACTGATTTTGGTAAAACCTTAATTCCGTTAATTCAGTCTATTGCAGATTGGGGAGATTCTGTGGTTAAAACCTATGGAAACAAGTAGTTTATAAAAGCTTGTTGTAGAGTGCGTTTATTTCATTTTTGATGTAAATATATTCTTAATTATATCTAATTCTTTTTTGTACTTTAAGTCTGTTCTTGATGCAAAATATAAGGTGTTTTCTGTTTTTACTGTTCCTTCCCAAACTAAATGGATATGGTTTTTTAAAATGTGTTCCTGACATAAAAAATCGGGCACTACTGCCAATCCGTTTTCATTGTTTAAACATCTAATAATTGACGTTATATTCGGTAAAATATAGTTGGGCTTAAAAGCAGGCTTTTTATTAAAGTTTTCAAACCAAAAACGCCTAAAATGTTCCATTTCGTTTGAAGAACTATACCATACGTTTTGAAGTAGCTCGGCTTCTAACTTGTTAAAATCTTCCGTTTTAATATGCTTTTATTTTAAATGTCATTGTTTAATATAGCAAGGTGTTTTTTCACTTTTGTACGACTCTATCAGACCCAATATACCCAAGTTAATCTAACAAGATCAGGGGTTAATATACTGTCTATAGAAGATACCGTTATTACGTATGTTTTAAAGTAACAGGTAAAGGCCTAGCAAAAGTATTTCAGATACAGCTCCTAAGTGTTGCAGCAGTCAATTGTGAGTAAGCGTTATTTTTTAACAATTAATCTTTTATTTGGAATGTCTATTGTTATTATGTCTCCAATCCAATCTATGCCCATAATTCCTTCGTGTATTAGTCCTGTTATAAACTGTGCGTTAATATCTTTAGATTGAGTATGGTTATTAACATCACTAAGTTTATCTAACTTGGTAAAGTAAAATGTATTACTAAGCTCTGGTTTAAATGTACTGGATCTCACTTCACTTTTTAGGTTTAAAGTGTCTATGTTTAAGTATTCCATATACCTTGAATTAAAGCGATATACTCCAAAACCGGCGCCACTATCTAGATTGACAAGTAAAGACAGTTTGTCGTTTAATTTAACATCTGTAGCAATTCCAATAGTAATATCTTTATCGCTATGTATTTTTATAGGCATTTCAAAATCTGCAGTCGTCACTCTAGACTTTAAAGAAGCCTCGTTTTCTACTACTAATTGTTTGTTTTTAAAATCTATAGTTATTGGTTTGTTTCTAAAGGGAGTTAAAGAAATAAGACCATCAATAGGGAAGTCTAAATCGTATACAGCAAATAATTCGGTGTTCATTTTAAAAGATTCCATTTCAAGAGATTTAGCATTCCAGATGTCTGTCATAATCTCTTCGCCAGTAGCTCTGTGTCCGGTATGGAAATGTTGCGTTTTCTCTAAATTTATTACTTTATCTGCGTACTTTTTAATTAAAAGATTCATTCCTGCTCCAGTATCAAATACGAATTTACCTTCTATACCATTAACTTTTGCAGATATAAGGATGTGTCCATTTGGCGTTAGTTCAAAAGGAATTACAACGGGTTTTGATTGTGTTTGCGAATGGAGTTGAATTGAACAGAACAAGAGTAATGTAATTAATACGTTTTGCATATGTAGTGGTTTCGTTATACATATATTAGACGATTGCACCATGATTTTGTTACTTTTAGGTATAAAGCAACAGGGGTTTATTATTACTGTTTGCGAAGTCTCAAAAGCTTTAACTCATTTATAACCAATAAGGAAGCATAGCAATTGTCTTGCTAAAACAAATTGAAGAGTTCAATGTATTTTATTTAATCTTTGATTTCACAATCATCTCTTTTTTTAAAGCCCAAAACGTAAAGGCCCAAATACAGATCTGAGCTAGCATAAAGCAAATGATGCTTTCTTTATCTATATCATAATATTTAGTTTTACCACTGTTAAAAGTTA
>NZ_LMAK01000077.1 GCF_001439665.1 Formosa algae | reverse complement strand
AACCGCCACTGCACCGTTAAACATTTTAGCTTCATATAGTTTTGTAAAATACTGATCTAAAGTATCGTTTTGTACCTTATCACTTAGATGTACAAACTTCTGATTTTCTTCCTTACAATGACTTAGTGTAAGTACTAAAAACACAAGAATAATAAACTGACATGTCTTATACATAACTTTAAATATTATCCCAATTGGGATTTATTAATCCAATTCCGCTGGTATCGTTAAGATGAATGATTCCGTTTTTAACATCATGACCTTGGTAAGGATCGTTAGCCACACCTAAATTACCATCTAAATCGATCCAATCTGCCATAGCTCCTAAATGTGCAGCAGCACCTATTGCGCATGAGGTTTCAGACATACATCCCAACATTATTTTTAAATTTAAAGATTTGGCCATTTTAGCCATTTTAAAAGCTTCATGTAACCCTGTCGATTTCATTAATTTAATATTAATACCATGATAAAAACGACTAGCCGTTTTCACCTCTTCTAACCGTTGTATTCCTTCATCTCCAATTAAAGGCAACGGACTTCTCGAGACCAACCATTCCATATCTGAATATGCTGTTTTTGGCATAGGTTGTTCGATAAACACTATATTTTCGTCCTCTAGCCATTCTATTTTATCAAGTGCTTCTTCTTTATTTGTCCAGCCTTGATTGGCATCTACAAACACTGGTTTATCAGTCACATGTCTTACAGCTTTAATAATTTCTTCATCATTATCTCCGCCCAGTTTAATTTTTAAAAACTGAAATGCATCGGCTTCTGCTACTCGTTGTTCAATAATTTTAGCACTATCTATTCCTATTGTTTTACTGGTTTTCAATTCTGCTTTTGGCAAATCAAAATACTGATATAAAGGCACATTTTCTATTTTCCCTATAAGATCATGTAACGCCATATCTATAGCCGCCTTAGCCGCTGTATTACCTTTGGCACGACAATCTAAATATTCTGAAATGCTTTCTAAATTAAACGGATAAGAAATCGTACTAAAATCTAAGGTTTTAATAAAGGCTTGTGCCGACGCTATAGTTTCGCCATAAAGAGGAGGCATAGATGCTTCCCCATAACCTTCAAAATCGTTATATTTTAATCTGACTAATACAAGAGGAGTGCTCGTTCGAGCTCCTCCTGCTATTCTAAACACGTGCTTTTTAAGTAAAACGTACGGTTTAACTTCAATTGATATCATCTAATAACCAGAGTTTTATGGTTCAATATTTGGATTTGAATTAATCTCTGATAATAGAATTGGAAGTATAAGTTTATAGTTTGGAATCACTAATTCTTGATCTAATTAAACTAGTGTAACATCCATTATATTTCTATTTAAATCAATTCATTATCAAGGTTAAATCTAGGCTAATAAATATTCATTTCAGAAATAAGTATACACTTTTGCTAAAAAAAGATACTAAAGCTTTAATTTTTATATAAAACAAAAAAACAACTCCTGTTTTTATGCGTTTATTTGATAATAATTACAAAAACTAAGTTCGCTTTAGGAGAAGTATAACCATGGAGAAAAGCTTTTCATATAGTTAACAATCTAGTATAAATTATTAGGGAAATAAAGTAACCCCAGTACTTCGCAATACATAATATCCTTTAAAATAGAAATAGCCTTTCTTGAAACTACTCTCGAATTACTTTTCTCATACTATTTGTAGCATCGCTGCCACCGTTTCACTAAACACTATATGCGCTCCGACAAGCTGAACATAAAATGGAAACTTTGGAAGTTTTGGCGGATTGTCATGTATAGTAAACATAAGTTTCCATCCCATCGCACCAAATAGCCCTGCTAAAAAACCAAAGACTAAAGCATATAAAAATTCTGGAAGCACATGAATAATGTTTTTAAAAAGAAAATATCCTAATAAAAACACCATCCAATCCATATACCAAAATCAGATTTTTTAATAATACTTGCCCGATTTACCAATTGTTTTAAACGATTAGGTTCACTAAAATTAACATTGAGAGCGTGAGAGATTAAATACGAAAACCCTGTCATGAGTACTACAGCTACTGTATTAATAAGTAAAAATTTTAAAACAGTCATAAAGCAATATTTTTGAGTTAGTTCTATCTGTTCAATTTAAAAGAACTAATAATGAATCATAATTGCAAACACAAATTTAATTAACGTAATCAATTGAATTGTAATTTTTTAACAATATAAATCCCTCAGACAATTCCAGTCTTTAGAGTTAATAAATCTTTGCTTTAGGCTAAACTAGCCTATAGATAGACAGTATTTTAGTCAAGCTCATTTAAGTGAAATCTTTATGCGCTTCTAAAGCACAAGCTAACATTAAACATATAATTAAGACTTGCTTGAACGCAGAAGATTGATGAGTGCATATTTTATCATATAAAATTAATTATAAGAATACAATATTATGATCAACACAGAGGTATCTCCAGAAAGTATGCCAACAGTAAAACAACTCATTCCTAAATTAGAATGTGGTGCAAAAACTGTTACTAGATTACCCCATGGCGGATTTCTATTTTTAGAACATGATGTACCCTCATTACTTATTTATCGGAAAAAAGAAAACGATTCTGGCACCGACAGATTAATACGTGCAGGAGCATCTTACCTTATTGTTGGCTCAGAATCATTTCAGTATTATAAAACCTTTATCGAAGATCTTACCACATTAATGTCGGATAATTTTGGCTCGTTTATACTGTTAGAAATTTTTTCTGGCAACACGGGAAGCCAAATGTTTAAAGTAAGAGGACCGTCGCATAAATTACCAGTGTCTTTGCAAGTATTAAAAAATGAATTACTTAAAATAAAATCCAGACAGTATAATGTAAATTTAGATGTGTGTGTTGAACAAACAAAAACACGACAAACTGTAAGTGAAAAGCCGTTGTTAGAAATTTCTCATATTAAACAACGTGGAGCAACGCTTATCGGCTTAGAAGTCCCGCCTGTTTTTAGAGACGAGCACGGGCAGGTGTTTCCATTGTACTTTAGAGACTTTCAGGATCAATTTATTACAGCAATACAACGTGCAGTATTCGAATTCGTAAGAGTACAAACCACCTCTAGCCTTACCAACTATCACGCCCTAGGGAAACGTTCTATTCATGAAGAAGTATTTAAAATAGACAAACAGCTAACCGAAATTGAAAATAGTTACCAATTTTTATTATTAGTCGCGCCGGTTAACATACAAGTGCTACGCCAACAGTTTTTCGATTCCCAATTTAAAAAATTAGACCGGTATCATTATCGTCTGCTTCCCGTAGATCCTGATATTCTTAAACGAAAATTATACGACTTACGTATCGACGAAATAGACGATCCTGCTATATCTTTTTTATTCGATGAAAAACGAGCAGAAATAGATCAAGAGCTTACAATGCTAAAAGAACGTGGTGCTAAAAACTTTTTCTACAGCAGTATTCGCCTATATAGCGGACTGGATAAAGCTTTGTTAGCAGAAGCTGAATTGATTCTTCAGAATATACCTGAAAATCATAATGAAAGTCAACACGCTCTAATTGATACTTCCGAATTTGGAAAATTAGCAAAACAAGAGTTTGATTATTTTAAAGATCAGGACTCCCATTTTAATTCCAAAATTCATATTCGAGACGATGTAAACATCATGATGGTGTCTAAGGGAGAACTGTATTTACCATCAGACTACACCATGAGTAAAAATGATGCAAAGGCACTTATACAGCATGAAATTGGCACACATGCCCTAACCTACTACAACGGATCACAACAACCGTTAACACAAATGGCTTCAGGACTTGCTAATTACGATGCTTTACAAGAAGGTATAGCCGTATTAAGTGAATATTTGTCGGGCGGATTGTCTGGAAATCGGTTACGAATTTTAGCCGGCCGTGTTGTAGCTGGTGCAGCCTTAATGAATGGAGCCGAGTTTCACGAGATGTTTTTCAAGCTGTATTCACAATACGATTTTACTAAAGAACGAGCCTTTAATATTACCTCAAGAATGTTTCAAGGCGGAGGCTTTCTTAAAGATATTATTTATTTAGAAGGCTTAGTGCGTCTTCGCAATTTTCTTATGGAAGGTGGTGAATTAGAACCTTTATTGAGCGGAAAATTTGCACTGCATCACATCGATGTAATTCAAGATCTTCGAGATCGGGGTCTCGTTTTACCTCCTAAAATAACCCCTAGATATTTAAACAATGATGATTTCAACTTTAAAATAGATAAACTTAAGAAGGGCTTGCCCATATCTAAAATGATATAATTATGAAAATTTGTTTTGTTATTAGTGCCATAGAAACCGAAGCCATTGGGACTTCAGTAGTTATTATGAAAAAAGCGTACGAGAGAGGACATGCCTTATATGTAATGGGTGTAGGCGATTTTATTTTTAAGCAGGATGCACCAATGAGTTTTAGGTGTACACATGTAAAGAAAAATTTAAAATATAAAACTGTTGAAGAGTTTTGGACTCAAGTACAAGAAGACGCCAACAAAAAAACAGTTATTACCAGCGAAGACTTAGATGTATTATTTTTAAGAAATAACCCTACCGAAGAGACGGACGATAGAAAATGGGCTGAGCATAGTGCTATAGCTTTTGCTCGGATGGTTCAGCAAGAAGATGTTTTGGTCTTGAACGATGCATTTGCCATGTCTCATGCCTATATAGATAAACTGTATTTTGAAGAATTACCTTCAGAAATAAAACCCAACAGCCTAATTACTCGCGATATAAACGATTTACTTCAGTTTTGGGAATCCGTAGGAAAACAAATGGTTTTAAAACCTTTAGAAGGGTCTGGCGGACAGAATGTATATCTTATTGGAGAAGACAAGAAAAATATACATCAGATTTTCGAAACCTTAATCAGTCAAGGGTACGTTATTGCTCAAGAATTTTTACCAGAAGTATCAAAAGGCGATGTCCGTGTAATTCTCATGAATGGAAAGATTTTAGAAGAAGATGGAGAAAAAGCTGTGATTCGTCGTCTTAATAAAGACAAAGATGAATTTAGGAGTAATTTATCCTTAGGTGCTACTGCTAAAAAAGCAAAATACACCAAGAAAATGCAACATATAGTTGAAGTGACAGCTCCTAAACTAATCAAAGACGGGTTATTTTTTGTAGGCTTAGATATTGTAGATGATAAACTTATCGAAATAAATGTTTTAAGTCCTGGTGGATTAGATCATTGTGAAGAAATTGGAATGCCAACCTTTACCACTACAATTATTGAAGCGATTGAGCGTAAAGTTGAATATAAAAAACTCTATAAAAATAAAATTTCCAATAAAGTACTCGCGACCATGGATTAAGTTCTGTAATAAATATATTATTTCAATAAAATTAAGAAACAATGGAAACCAATAGAATTATAGGGCAATATACAAGTAACAACAAGGGGCCGTTACTTATCGTAACGGCTGGAGTACATGGAAATGAACCTAGCGGAATACAGGCTTTGAAAGCTGTTTTTGAGAAATTACATAGGGAGCATCCTATTATAAACGGTACGTTTATTGGGATACTAGCAAATACAGCAGCAGCAAAAAATGGTGTGAGATTTATAGACGAGGATCTTAACCGCACATGGACTGACAAAAATTTAAAACAGAGAAATAATGATACGAGTGAGAAACGAGAAATGTTTCAGCTCATTGAAGTTTTAGAATCGCTGAATGACACTAATTTTACCAATCATTATTTTATGGATTGTCATACCACATCTTCGGATAGTTTACCGTACATGTCTGTGCAGGATGTTGGACAAAATTTAAAATGGGCTCAACAGTTCCCGCTTCATATAATTAAAGGATTTTCAGATATTGTTGAAGGTACTATCGACGGGTATTTTAGTAAAAAAGAAATTACAGGTTTTACAATAGAAGCTGGTCAGCACGACAGTGAAACGAGTAAAATCTATCACGAAGGCATGATTTGGATGCTACTTGAAAAGGCGTGTAATTTATATGTAAAGGATTTAGAATCAACTCCATCAACTATTGAAGCCACAGTTAAGAGCACTAACAAGCAACGCACATTTAAAATTATTCATCGCTTTGGACTAACTCCAAAAGACAATTTTAAGATGCAGTCCGGATTTGAGAACTTTCAACCAATTTATAACGGACAACATTTAGCTACCTTAAATGGTACAGAAATTTATAGTACTTGGGATGCATTCATCTTTATGCCTTTATACCAAGCCAAAGGAAATGATGGCTTTTTTGTAATTGAAAGTATTGAATGATGAAAATTCAGGTGATTTTCACTTAATTAAATGGAATTAAAATAGGCTAAATTGGTATAACCTTTCATTAGTACACGATACGCTAACACCCTGTGTAACCATATAAATATCATGTGATTGACACAACATTATTACTAAGTAATTTATGTTTTATTTAATAGTTTGTGTACGTAACGTTATGCTCATCGATGATGCAGTAATTACTTTTGAAAATATAGTCTCATCAACTTTTAGTGGTATAAATTATTAAAAAGAATCCTCCTATAAAAAAGTGTACTAACCAACCTAAAACTTCATACTTTGTGTTTTCTTTTTGGTATAGAATATGGCCACTCATTACTTTAGAAATAAGAATATTCTCTCTTTATATAGAGACTAATGCTTCACTAGAACAGAAAATAGGCCTAGAATTTATTGTGGGGGAATTTTTCATGATTAGGTAAATCCTCAGGCAGAATGGAGTGCTCTAATTTAGGGTTCTCATATTTATAGATACTCAGATTCCCTGATTGTTCATAATAGGCATGTTCGACTTCTGACAAATATTTAATTCCTGCTTCTCTTAACAGCATATACACTTCGAATTTATCAATCTGATCATCGGAAAAGTTATCGTAAAGTAATGCGCCTGATTCTACAAGTTTCATAACTTTTGGATGTGTTTTTTTTCTAACCGATTCAGATTTAATGGATAAATGAACATATAGCTTTTGTAAGCCACCAATTAAAGTGATAACCAACAAAGCCACCGTTAATGGAATAGATGGATAAAACATGCTATCTCCAACAGCACTTCCCATACCTACAACTATTAAAGTGTCGGCACTACCTAAACCGCCCACAACACGCTTCCCTATCCAATTGATAATAAGCATGGTATAGCTTAAAATGATAAGAACGCGGATTATAATTTCGACATATATCAGCAAGTCATAATCCCCAAATAACATGTTTAATATATCAAACGAATAGTCATTTGAATCCATCATAATACACCATGTATTAAATTAATGATTGTTATCCCCCTATAATTTCACCCCCATTAACGTGAATGAATTGCCCCGTAATATAACTGCTATCTTCACTAGCTAAGAATACATATGCGGGACCAACTTCACTGGGTTGCCCTGCTCTAGCTAAAGGCGTATCTTGTCCAAATTCAGATACATCATCAAAACTCGAAGGGATTAATGGTGTCCAAATCGGACCAGGAGCCACACCATTAACACGGATATTTTTAGGAGCCAATTGTGCCGACAACGATCTGGTAAAACCTACTATTGCCCCTTTCGTACTAGCGTAATCTACCAAATGTTGGCTCCCTCTATAGGCTGTAACCGAACTGGTATTTATAATGGTATCGCCTGCCGTTAAGTGATCTAAAGCGGCTTTAGTTAAATAGAAATATGGATAAATATTGGTCTCGAATGTTTTATGTAATTGATTTTTGGATATATCCTGTAAAGCATCTTGTGGAAATTGCATGGCCGCATTATTAACCACTATGTTTAATTGACCATATTCCTCAATACAGGCTTGAACGCAATGTTCACAATTAACGGCATCAGATACATCCGTTTTAATGAGTAAACATTTACGCCCCATGTTCTCGACTTCCGCATGAATTGCTTCTGCGTCTTTTGTTTCTTCTAAATACACAATAACAATATTAGCGCCTTCTTTTGCAAAGTGCAATACAGCGCTAGCCCCTATTCCACTATCGCCACCAGTAACTAAGGCGACTTTATCTTTTAACTTACCCGAACCTTTATAATTTTGTCGTATCAGAGTAGGCTGCGGCATCATTTTATGTGCTTCACCAGGTTGTGTTTGGTCTTGCTCTGGAAAATCCTTTTTAGTCATAGCTTTTAAATTTATGGTTTTTTCAAATTAAAAACTTAAACTAAATACACACGAACCTTTTCAAATTAAAAATTAACTCAAAAACTGCCACCCACAATCTAATAGATGAACTAGAAATACACTTGACTTATCAAACGCTTTAATTATAACGATTAAACGACTATACAAAAAACAAGGAATAATAAAGCAAAATATAATAAACTGAATTTCATACAATTAACTTAAAAACCTTATTTAGCTCCTTACCTCCTGCTTTAAAATAGAACTATGTAATTAATAATATTAATAATGAAGCTGATTTAAAATAAACACCTCTTCAAAACGCAAAAATTAACCGCTTAGATTTAAGCGGTTAATAAATAATGTATTTAAAAAAAACGGCCTATTTAATGATAAACTGAGGTAAACAGTATCTAATTATAGGCCATATGTCTACGCATTAAATTAGCTCATCGCTTTTTCATTAAGTCTACTTTCTGCTAATTTATCTAACTTATTATCTGCGTCATACTCTTCGTCTAGTGTTTTTTGCAATTTTGAAGCAATATCATTATACCCCAATTCTTTAGCATAACGAACCGCAGTACCATAACCAGAAATCTCATAGTGTTCTACACGTTGCGCTTCTGCTATAAGACCTGCATCCATTACCTCTTTGGCATCTGCTTCATCCATAAAACTTTCAGTTTCTTTAATTAAGCCTTTCATGGCTTTACACGTTTCTCCCGTAGCAGAAATGTCTAATGCATCACAAATTTCCTCAAGTCTTTTTTTATGACCTTTAGTTTCTTCTAAATGGCTTTCAAAGGCTTCTTTTAACTTACTGTCATTTGCTTTTTTCGCGACTTTAGGGAGTGCTTCAATTAATTGGCTTTCTGCACTATATAAATCTTTTAACTGGTGTTCGAATAAATCTTTTAATGTCTTCATGGTTTTTTGTTTTTAATTAATACTGTAAAATTATTTTCAAAAAGACGTCTCCATTAATCTCAAAAATAAAATTCTTAACTCAAATGATTTTACCTCAGCACACACTAAATCAAATCATTAGAAATCCGATACCGATATAAAAAAAATCAGTTGAGTTAATTTAAAATGCTTCCATATTCTAATTTTAAAAGGAGAATAACACATTGAAAAACCATAGGTATACACCATAATATTAGCGTGACTTTGCGCTATATATGATGCTATAAAATTCAATTAATGATTTATATATTAATAAAAAACATAACATTATGAGGTCAGTATGGAATGGATCAATAAGCTTCGGCCTAGTATCAATACCTATAAAAATGTATTCTGCTTCAGAGGATAGAGCCTTGGATCTGGATATGCTTGACAAACATGATGGCGAACGCATTCGCTACAAGCGCGTCAATGAAAAAACAGGTAAGGAAGTCGAATGGAAAGACATTGTAAAAGGCTATAAAAAGGATGAAGGCTATGTGGTTCTTGAAAAAGAAGATTTTGAAAATGCCAATGTAAAAAAAAGTAAGACTATAGATATCGAAGAATTTGTTGAAGAAACGGAGGTAGCCGATGTACTTTTTAAAAAACCCTACTATCTAGAACCTCAAAAGGAAGGTGGCAAAGCTTATAATTTACTTCGTGAAGCCTTGAAAAAGACGGGTAAATTAGGCGTTGCAACTTTTGTAATGCGCCAAAAGGAAAATTTGTGTTTAATTGGTGTGTATAAAAATGTAATGGTGCTTCATGTTATAAGGTTCGATGATGAAATAAGAGACACTAAAGGAATTAAAGTACCGAAAACAAAAAATGTGGCCAAAGAAATTGCAATGGCTGAATCTCTTATTGAAAATTACACGACTACATTCAATTTTACTAAGTACAAAGACATCTATAATTCGCAATTACTAAAAATTATAGAATCTAAAGCCACCGGTAAAACAATTAAATCTGAAAAAGTTGAAACAGAACCAACCGCCGCAAAAGATTTAATGGCTAAATTAAAAGCGAGTCTAGAACAAAAGAAAAAGAAAGCATCTTAATAAACTATGAGTCTTGATGAATATAGAAAAAAGCGCACTTTTAAAAACACGCCAGAACCTCAAGATGTTTACAATTCTGAAAACAAATACAGATTTGTAATACAAAGACATCGCGCAAGTCATTTACATTATGATTTAAGACTAGAAATGGAGGGTGTCCTAAAAAGTTGGGCTATTCCCAAAGGCCCTTCTATGAATCCTGAAGCGAAACGATTGGCAATTCACACGGAAGACCATCCGGTATCTTATCTTTCTTTTCAAGGCGTAATACCAAAGGGCAATTATGGTGCTGGTAAAATGACTATTTGGGATGAAGGCACTTTTGAAAGTTTATACGATAATGACAACCTGACTTCGGATTATTTAAAAGGGACATTGAAACTTGTTTTTAGAGGAGACAAAATAAAGGGTATGTTTACATTGGTTCGCTCTAGCTCCACGCACAAACAAAATCAGTGGTTGTTTATTAAGCATAAAGATGAGTACGCTACAAACTTACTTTATGATGCTGAAGATTATGTCGTTGAAAATTTTAAACCACATGTCACCAAGAACACGTCCGAACCCCATTTAAAATCCATTATAAAACCAATGCTGGCCTCACCAGCAAAGGACGTCTTTAATGATAAGAACTGGATTTACGAATTAAAGTATGATGGCTATCGCGCTTTGGCCAATGTAGATTCTGATACAGTCTCACTCTATTCACGAAACGGAATATCTTTAAATTCAACTTTTAAAATCATTCATGACGAGTTAGAAGCGATCGAGCATACCGCTATTTTGGATGGAGAAATCGTTATATTAAATAGCGAGGGTATTCCTCAATTTAACGCCCTTCAAAATTACGATCCAAAAACAACGAAGGGTCATCTTAATTACTTTGTTTTCGACTTGTTATACCTTAACGGTCATAGTACAACAGACTTACCGTTACTAGATAGAAAGAAATTACTTAAAGCATTATTACCAGAGTCTAATCATATAACCTACTGCGACCATATTGTTGGAATGGGGAAAACAGTGTACGACAGAGCAATAAAGCTTGGAATGGAAGGTGTTATGGCTAAAAAGGCAACCTCTAAATATTATACAAACCTTAGAACCCCAGAATGGCTTAAATTTAAAAATATTGAAACTATTGACACCCTTATTTGTGGGTATACAGAATCTAAAAACAGCTCTAGACAGTTTGCATCCTTAATTTTGGGAATGATTGAAGATGAAGAATTAATCTATGTGGGGACGTGTGGCTCTGGATTTTCATCCCAACAAATTAAGGCGTTACATCAACAATTTGAGCCCTATTTAACGGATACAGCCACATTTAAAATTTTACAACATTTAAAAGGCAGAATCGCGCATTGGATGATTCCCAAATTAATATGCGAAGTAAAATTTACGGCATGGACAAAAAGCGGTGTGATGAGACATCCTGTATTTTTACGGATGCGAGAAAATAAGTCTGTTCCGGTTAAAAGTCACAAAGAACACCAAGAGCTCCCGCTCAAAAAAACGACTCCCTCTTCTGACACGACGTTAGAGATTGATTCTATTCAGGTACCGGTTTCTAATCTTGATAAAATGTATTGGCCCGATGCACAATTGACCAAATTTGACGTGTTGGATTATTATATAAAAATGTCGGATTATATCCTGCCCTATTTAAAAGACAGACCTCAAAGTTTACATCGGCATCCCAATGGTATTAACGGATCTTCTTTTTACCAAAAAGATAACACCCATTTACCCGAATGGATAGATACTTTTAAAATCCATTCCAAGTCGGCCGAACGTGATATCAACTATTTACTGTGCCAAGATCAGGCTACGTTAACCTATATGAATAACTTGGGTTGTATTGAATTACATCCTTGGCATTCCACAATTTACCAATTAGATTATCCAGACTATACCATTATCGATTTAGACCCTTCAGATCAAAACACTTTTGAACAGATTGTTGAAACGGCCCAAGCTGCAAAATTGGTACTTGACAGCGCTCATATTAAAGGGTATTGTAAAACTTCTGGTGCATCTGGACTCCATATTTATATTCCTTTAGGTGGAAAATACACGTATAAGGAAGCACGAGATTTCACTAAACTGCTGTGCTATTATATCCAAGAACAACTCCCCGGATTAACCACATTAGAACGTGCAATAAAAAAAAGAGGTCCTAAAATTTATTTAGATTATTTACAAAACCGAAAAGGACAAACTATAGCATCAGCGTTTAGCTTAAGAGCCAAAGCAAATGCTACAGTATCGACTCCAATAGACTGGAAAGATGTGAATACCAAACTAAAAATTGAAGATTATACCATAACCACTGTGCCCAAATTGTTCAAAAATAAACCTGATACTTTTTTAAATATTCTGGATAAAGGCATTGATATGGAAAAAGCATTAGATAATCTAACGCAGACAAAATTTTAAATGAATACCTTATGAATACATCAAACTTATTATATTTATCTAGTATCGCTAATCAATCTGCAAAAAAAGCAACTGGACTTTTTGATTCCGATTTTCAGTCTATTCTTTTAATACTTTTATCCAGCACGGGTATTTATCTAGCCGTAATTGTGTATACTAGAATTTTCGGGAAACGAAGTTTCTCTAAAATGTCCAGTTTCGATTTTGCAATGACTGTGGCTGTTGGTTCTATTATCGCAACTACCATATTATCTGAAACTGTAAGTTTATTTGAAGGCGCTGTAGGATTATTAATGGTTTATATTCTTCAACTAGTAGCAGCATATTTACGCAGATATAGCTGGTTTGAAAAACAAATAGATAACCAACCTACACTAATAATGGATGGGCAAACAATTCTTAAGAAAAACTTGGAAGCGGTACGTTTAACAGAAGGCGACTTACGATCAAAGCTTAGAGAAGCAAATGTAACTAAACTCTCTGAAATTAAAGCCGTAATTTTTGAAACCACAGGAGATCTTGTCGTCCTTCATAAAAAAGATAATGATGCTATTGATCATTGGATTATTAATGATGTTAAGCGATAGAGATTAATGAAATTGAGATATAATGTATTGGGAAACTGTGACTTTTATGTATTGCTAGACACATTAAATACGAAATAGAAAAGTGTCTTTGCTTAAATGTTCAATATGGCTTTGCCAATTAAACTGAATAATTTTTTCTAAAGTCTTTTTTAATACAGTATAACTATTTGGCTTATTCACGTAAATACTAGCTCCGTTAGAAAAAGATTCATTAATATCTTTATCCGCCTTAGAGGTAGAATACATCGCTATTCGTATATCCTTTAATTTCGGATGATTACGAATATCTCGTAAACATTCCATTCCATTTTTTATAGGCATATTAACATCAAGAAATATTAAATCAGGAAATATAATGTCTGTTTGAAACAGATAATCAATCAATTCCTGTCCGTTTTTAAAGAGTAATACATTAGCTTTTACAACTAATTCATCCAAGGCTTCACTAAAAAGCATTCTGTCATCCTCATCATCGTCCACTAATATAATATTACATAAATGATCACTCATTGAGAAAGGAAATTTTAGTTCTGATAAATGTAAGATTTTTTCTTTAATAATTGTTTGACCTTATTTTATATTCACTTCTCAAAATAGTAATACAAACCATCACCACCCTAAACTTTACAGGAGTCTTATTTCTATATGAAAAATTTAAAGAGTTCAAATTTCTCTTATAACTATCATTTTTTCGCTTAATCTATACAGCAAGAGATGCACGCTTTTTAATTAAATAAAAAAAATAACTGACTTAAATTTTCTTTAAATTAGCTATATAAAAGTAAACAAATATAACATCCTTAACATACTGCATATTTTTATTGCAGATAAGGTCGAGGGAAATTGTCTGTTTTTTTTAAGTTAATTGTAGACTTGTTTTATGATTTAGGAGTACACTATCACATACAAAAACGTAGTGTTTCCTGTTTATTTAAATATAGTATGCTTGAGGCTAGTAATACAAAAGGTTCTAATAATCTAAAAAGCAAAAAGAGAAACCTGTATGCTCCAATCTTATAATGAACACGTAAATGAATAACAAAAACGCACCGCTCTATTTCCTAAACGAAGGTGGAGATATGGGAAAACATATTAGAGCAAAAGATTGGAGCAAAACACCTTTGGGTGACGCAAGAGATTGGCCAATAAGTTTAAAAACTATGGTCTCTGTAATGTTGGAAAATCCAATTGGAATGTACATTGCTTGGGGTAGAGACTATACTCAACTCTACAATGATGCCTACCTGCCAATATTAGGAACAAAGCACCCCAATGCCTTAGGCTTAAGTTCTAAAGAGACATTTTTAGAGACTTGGCACAATACAAAACCCATATTCGATCGTGTAATGGATGGTCATCCTGTACGAATTTCAGATCAGATGCTACCTATTAACCGAAACGGATGTATAGTAGAGTGTTATTTCGATTTTACCCACAGTCCCATACGCATTGAAAACGGAGACGTTGGAGGCATTTTAATTACAGTTACTGACACAACTAATACAAAGAGCGCCGAAAATAAATATAAACTAAGTGCAAATCAACTTCAATTTGCTATTGAGGCTACTGGTCTCGCTACTTGGTCTATAAACCCTGTGACGAAAAAATTCACTGGAAATGATATATTTAACGAATGGCATGGCTTACCTCCAGGTGCTGAATGTAGTTTAGAAACGGGGTATAACATGGTAATAAAAAATGATAGAGCATCCTTAATAATTGCTATTGAAACTGCTTTAGAATTTTCAACAGGAGGAAAATTAGATCATCAATTCAGCATCATCACCCCAACTAACAATCAATTAAGAGTTGTAAGAGCCAAAGGACAAGTTATCTATAATGCAGATAAAGAGCCTATAACCTTTACAGGTACATTGCAAAACATTACCGAAGAAGTTATTGCTCGTGAACAGAAAGAAGAAAACGAAAGAAACCTACGCCTAATGATTTTGCAGGCACCTGTTGCCATAGCTATTTTTCGTGGACCTGATTACTTGGTTGAAATTGCGAATACCAAGGCTTTGGAACTTTGGGGAAGAAGAGAATCAGAAATATTAAATATAAACTTATTTACTGCGATGCCCGAACTTAAATCGCAGGGAATTATGGAGTTTCTTGATGGGGTAAGAACCACTGGTGAACGATTTAATATTGATGAACTGCCTGTTGAAATAATGAGAAATGGAAAATTGGAAACGGTTTATATTAGTTTTTCTTATGAAGCATTATATGACGGCGATGGAAAAATAAATGGTGTTATGGCTATAGGAGTGGATGTAACCAACCAAGTAGAAGCCAGAAAGATAATTGAAGAAAGCGAGCAAAGTGTTAGGGCATTAGTGGAAAACACTCCATTTCCTATTGGGGTTTACACAGGTAAAGAACTACGTATCACTTTTGCTAATCAATCCATAATGGATGCTTGGGGGAAAGGCAATGATGTTGTTGGTAAATTATATACTGATATTTTACCTGAATTCGAAAATCAACATATTTTTGAGCAACTACAAGAGGTCCTTAATACAGGTAAAGCCTTTCATGTAAAGAATAAGCGTATTGATTTAGATACAAATGGCGTTTTAAAATCCTATTATTATAATTATAGCTTCACACCTTTATTTGATGCCGACGGAAATGTATATGGTGTTATGAATACAGCGGCAGAGGTTACAGAACTTAACCTTGCGAAACTAAAGATAGAAGAAAGTGAAAAGCGGTTCCGAAATTCTGTGGAACAAGCCCCTTTAGGTATAGCCATTTTTAGAGGCCCAGATTTTAATGCCGAAATGGCCAATCAAAATTATTTATTACTTGTAGACAAAACAGAAGCGGAATTTATTGGCAAACCCCTTTTCGAAACACTACCAGAAGTAGAAGATTTGGTCGCCCCTTTATTTGCTGAAACCATACAAACAGGTAATCCATTTTATTCTTCTGAGTTGCTTGTGTCTTTAAAGCGTAATGGAAAAATGGAAGATGTGTATTTCAATTTGATTTATCATCCTCTAAAAGAAGAAAACGGCGGAATTTCTGGTATTATGGTTGTCGCAACAGAAGTTACATCGACTGTAAAAGCCAAACATTTGCTTGAAGAAAGTGAAAGGCATTTTAGAAATATGGTCATGCAATCTCCTATTCCAATGACTATATTAAAAGGAAAATATCATATTATAGAATCGGCTAACATTGCCATGTTTGAAAACGTATGGCGCAAAAAAGAAAAGGACCTTATTGGACGATCTATTTTAGATGTCTTTCCAGAATTGAAAGCACAAAAATACCCAGAATTATTGAACACCGTTTATAATTTAGGTATTTCCCATACCGAAAAAGAATCTATGGCCTTCGTTATGGGAGATGATGGTATGAGAAGAATTTATTTCGATTTTGAATACAAAGCATTGTTAGAGCCTGATGGAGAAACATCTGGTATAATGATTACTGTAAACGACGTAACCGACAAAGTGGAAGCACGCCAAAAGGTTGAGGAAGCAGAAGCACGATCCCGTTTAGCAGCCGAAGCGACCAATCTGGCGACATGGGAATTAGATTTAAACACCCGTAATATAATCCATTCACCGAGATTGTCTGTCATTTTCGGACATGACGAGTCTACCAAACTTACCCACCAACAAATGCGCGATCAGATACATCCTGAAGATTTACATGCTGTCGTCGAAAAGGCATTTGAAGAGGCCTTAATCACTGGGATTTACATTTACGAAGCTCGGCTAATAAAACCAGACCATTCCTTCTGTTGGATTAGAACCCAAGGAAAAGTGTTTTATGATGACCAGAAAAGACCTATTAAAAAATTTGGAACATTACGTGATATTACTAAAGAAAAACAGCATCAGCAAGCACTTAGTGAAAGTGAACTTAAATTTAGATTACTCGCAGATTCCATGCCTCAACACATATGGACTGCCGATGCAAAAGGGCTAGTAAATTATTTTAATCAATCCGTATTTGACTATACAGGCTTAACACCAGAACAGATTAATTCTAATTGGTTACAAATTATCCATCCAGATGACCAAGAAGAAAATATTAAAGCTTGGTTAAATGCAATTAATACTGGCACAGATTATTTGTTTGAACATCGCTTTAGACGATATGACGGAACATACAGATGGCAGTTAAGTCGCGCCATACCACAAAGAGATAAAGAAGGCGAAATAACAATGTGGGTAGGTACGAGTACAGATATCCAAGATCAAAAAATGTTCACAAATGAACTTGAATATCAGGTATTTCAAAGAACAAAAGAGCTCAACGAGAAAAACTCAGCTCTAGAAAAAATGAATAAAGAGCTACAATCATTCGCCTATATTTCTAGCCACGATTTACAAGAACCTTTACGTAAAATTCAAATCTTGGCCTCTCAGATAATGGACAGAGAAGAGCAATATCTCTCAGACCATGTAAAAGATAAATTTCATCGGATGCAAAAATCAGCTCATCGGATGCAAACGCTGATTCAAGATTTACTTTTGTATTCTCGTACAGATATTAAAGACAGCAAATTCGAGACGGTAAACCTAAAATCTATTATTGAAGAAGTCGAAGAAAATTTGAAAGAAGATCTGAAACTTAAAAATGCCACATTTAACTTGGGGCAAGTGTGTGACATAAAAGTAATCCATTTTCAATTCAGACAGTTAATATTGAATCTCGTAAGTAATTCTCTTAAGTTTTCTAAAAAGGATACACCTCCTCAATTAAGTATAAGCTGTGAAGTTGTAAAAGCAAAAAAGCTGAAAATTGAAATGAAATTGCCAAGAAAAAAATATTGCCATATTATTTTTTCAGATAACGGTATTGGTTTCGATCCAGAATACAGTAGTAAGATATTTGAAGTTTTTCAACGTTTACACGGCAAAGAACAATATAGCGGTACAGGTATAGGCCTTGCAATTGTTAAAAAAATTGTAGATAATCATAATGGTATCATTACAGCCACTGGAGTATTAGGACAAGGCGCTAGATTTGATATTTATATACCTGCATAAAACTGCTTATTTAAAGTATTGCAATATCTAATAAAAAGATAAGTAGTATTTACTTATTAAAAACACGTTTATTTTGGGATGTAATGGATTGAGTTAATAAAACCCATCATATGGATTAAATAGAAAATTTAATTCCATTTAGATTTGTAATGTAACATCCAAAATGTGTGTGTTATATTAATTTAAAAACTTGAATTATGAGAAGTATACTTTGGTTAGTAGCAGTGATATGTATTATCGGTTGGATTTTAGGTTTCTTTGGTGTTATAGCAGGAATGGCAACAGGGAGTTTAATACATATTCTTTTAGTAATTGCAGTAATAGCAATTTTATATAATATTATAGCGGGAAGACGACCTTAAATTTAATAGCTATGTTTCAGGAACAATTGTTACTATATTTAGCTGATGATGATGAAACTGACCGCACGTTTTTTCAAGAGGCTTTTGATACTATCATTTCCGATATAAATGTCATTAGTTTTGACAATGGGGTGACTTTAATGGACAATCTTTTAAATGAAAACAATCCGCTTCCACAAGCCATTTATTTAGATCTAAACATGCCATTGATGAATGGCATAGAGTGTTTAAGTGACATCAAGAACGAAATAAAACTTCAAAATATTCCTATTTTTATTTACTCTAGTACTATAGATAGTTCAGTGATAGATCAATTACAAAATAATGGCGCGAATCTCTATTTAGTGAAACCAAATTCCTTCGATAGATTGGTATCAACACTACGTCATAGCCTAGATTATTTAGAATCTTATTGTAATAAAAAAATAGTATTATTCGACAAATTTATTGTAAATAATTAATTAAACGGATTACAAAACTACTTTACTGTCTCTAATCAAAAACAGGTATTAAATTATAGTTTCAATACTTACGTTTTAGTGATAAAGTAAGTTACATAATTCTAAAAATTGGAGTTTTATAACTTAACCTATAAGCATAGTTAGTAGGTCTTATTGCTACAATCACACTTGATTTTGGAACATTTATAATAAGATCTGTCTGTGGCTATTAAGCCAACAACTAATCTCCAAAAGTAGCAGAAGCGGGAACCTAGCCTTGTTATATCGTTTAACTGTGCGAACTCCCTCATTTTTTTGATAAATTATTAACCTCAAATCATGCCTATTAAAATCAAAATAAATAAGCATGCAAAAGCAATACTAATTTCATTTTATTCACTCTATTATACACAAACAAAATAGGCTTCACATTTCTGTGAAGCCTATTATAATTCTAGTAGCGAGAACGAGATTTGAACTCGTGACCTCTGGGTTATGAATCCAACGCTCTAACCAACTGAGCTACCTCGCCATATTTTGAGGGTGCAAATATAACAACATTTTCAATATGTACAAACATTTTTTAATAAAAGTTATTTTTTATTTAATTTATCAAGAAAGTATCTAATTAATGTATATATTGAGCCCAATAATTTTTGAATTAACACATGGAAGATAAAATAAAATTTGAACTTGAATTCCCAATTCACGCCTCTCCAGCCCTATTATACCAATATATTTCTACTCCTTCTGGATTATCTGAATGGTTTGCTGACAATGTAAATTCTAGAGGTGAACTTTATAAATTTATTTGGGACGGTGCAGAAGAACAAGCTAAAGTATTAAGTAAAAAAAGTGGTGAACGTATTAAATTCAAATGGTTACATGACGAAGACGAACCTTATTTCTTCGAACTTCGTATTCAAGTAGACGAAATCACTAAGGATGTGTCACTTATAATTGTAGACTTTTCTGATGAAGATGAAGTTAGCGAAACTAAAATGCTTTGGGAAAATCAAATTTCAGATTTAAAGCATGTCTTAGGCTCAGCATAAACGTTTTTTATATATTTTAAAGTATATTTGCCCGAAACTATTCGGGCATTTTTTATGATTAATTTTAACGGTACAATTCAAGAGAACAATACAGTTTTAAAGTCTAACAATAGAGGTTTTGCTTATGGTGATGCCTTATTTGAAACCATTAAAACCTCATACGGAAAAATTCTATTTTGGGAAGATCACTATTTCCGTTTAATGGCATCTATGCGTATTTTACGTATGGAAATCCCTATGCACTTTAACATGGAGTTTCTTGAAGATGAAATTAAAAATACGCTTGAAGCAAATCATTTAGCTGCAGCTTCTGCACGTGTAAAACTTACAGTTTACAGAAACGAAGGCGGACTATATTTACCAGAAACAAACGATATCTCTTTTATTATAGATGTTAAACCTTTGGCAGACGATTTCTACATGATTTCTGAAGCCACTTACGAAGTTGATTTATTTAAAGATTATTACATCTCTCCTAGCCTATTGTCTACCTTAAAGACCAATAACAAAGCGTTACATGTTGTAGGAAGCATTTTTGCGAAAGAAAATAATTTACAAAATTGTTTAACATTAAACACCAACAAAAATGTAATTGAAGCATTAAATGGGAATGTATTTGTTGTAAAAGGAAATACGATTAAAACAGCCCCTTTAAGCGACGGTTGTTTAAAAGGTGTAATGCGCACACAACTTTTGGGCATTATTAAAACTATGCCTGAATATGAGCTTGTAGAGGCATCTATATCTGCATTTGAATTGCAAAAAGCAGACGAAATTTTTATAAGTAATACTATTGTGGGAATACAACCCGTAACAAAATATCGTAAAAAGAATTTTACGAATACGGTTTCTAAATCACTGATTCAGAAATTGAATGTAAAAATGAGATTAAATTAATTATAACTAGGGTTTTCGGGTGCATTAGACCAAATACTATATTCGCCACCAAACTCTAGCATTTTTTCTTTCCAAAACGATTCGTAATTTTTCTCTATAATCGTATTTTGGTATACATTTTCGGTAACAACCCAAGAGTTAACACTTAATTCTTCGTCTAACTGATTGCTGTCCCATCCAGAATACCCTAAGAAAAATCTAATATCTTTTTCTTCAATTTGGTTATTAGCAATAAGATCTGCCACGACATTAAAATCGCCTCCCCAGAAAATACCTAAAGAAATCTCAATACTGTCTGGAATTAAATCTGGTACTTTATGTATAAAGTACAAATTATCCTGCTCTACAGGTCCCCCGTTGTAAACTTTAAAGTTAGCGTCAATTTCAGGAATTAGGTCTTTAATTGTATAATCCAAAGGTTTATTTAAAATAAAACCTATAGAACCTTCATTGGTGTAATCTGCTAGTAGAACTATTGATCGATTAAAAGATACATCTCCTATAATTGATGGTTCTGCGATTAACAAACTACCTTTTTTTGGTTTAATTGTAATCATATTTCATAGGAATTTATAACTAAATCTAATATTATTTTTGTTAAAATCCAATATTTGATGAAAATATAATAAAAAAAGCCTTCTAAAATAGAAGGCTTTAAATAATATGTATGGAGTAAATGATTAGTTTACAGCACCTGATAATTCAGATCCAGCTTTAAACTTTACTACATTTTTAGCTGCAATTTGGATTGTTTTTCCTGTTTGAGGGTTTCTTCCTTCTCTTGCTGCTCTTTCAGACACTGAAAAAGAACCAAATCCTACTAAAGATACTCTTTTTCCTTCTTTTAAAGCTCCTCCTATTTCAGTAAGTGCACATTCTAATGCTTTTTTAGCTGCAGCTTTTGAAATTCCTGCTTGTTCTGCCATTGCATCGATTAAATCTGTTTTGTTCATAATTTTAAATTTAATTAATTAATAAATCGTTGGTTAAACTTTTAAATCCAATACAAATTTATACCTATTAGTCAACCGAGCAAGTAATAGCAAGGGAAATACGCGTATTTGTTAATAACTTCGAACTTTTGTTAATAACGAATGTGCATTTCATCGATTTATTCCAAAAATGAGCTATGATACGGGTTTACAGCATTTTTGCTTCACTTTTAAATTCGTAACCATTTAATAGGTCTTTTGCTTGCATATTTCGCTTTCCTGGAAGTTTCATAAAATGAATATTTATAAATCCGCCCTTAACAGCTACCTTAATTTCTTTTTTAGTATTCTGAATCGTTCCAGTTTCAAATTCATGAGATTCTAATTCCATAGTCGCCTCATAAATTTTAACATCTAAAGCATCATCTCCGTTTTGTAACACACACCATGCTGCAGGATATGGACTTAAACCACGGATTTTATTATGAATGGCCTGTATATCTGCTGACCAATCTATTTTACAATTATCCCTATTTAATTTATAAGCTGTTTTTAAATCAGAATTTTCAATTTGAGGTGAGGTTTTAACCGCTTCTGCTTCAATTTGCTTTACCGTTTTTAAAACCAATTCGCTTCCTAAATGCATTAACTTATCGTGTAATTGTCCAGCATTTTCGTTCGCTTCAATTTCAATTTCTTCTTGCAGAATCATTTCTCCTGTATCAATTTCTTCATCTATAAAGAATGTAGAGACTCCCGTTTTAGTTTCTCCATTAATTATTGCCCAATTAATAGGCGCAGCACCTCTGTAATTTGGAAGTAATGATGCATGTAAATTAAACGTTCCCAATTCTGGCATGTTCCAAACCACCTTTGGCAACATTCTAAATGCCACAACAATATTTAAATTGGCATTCAATGCTTTCAACTCAGCCAAAAAAGCTTCATCTTTTAAATTTGTAGGTTGCAACACTTTTAAATCTTGAGACACTGCATATTGCTTTACCGCACTTTCGTTTAATTTTCGTCCGCGACCTGCAGGTTTATCTGGAGCTGTAATAACCCCGACAATATTATAGTTATGCTCTACTAATGTTTTTAAAGTGGAAACAGCAAAATCTGGCGTTCCCATGAATACAATGTTTAATGTTTTCATTTTGTTATATATTTTGAAATAACATCTGCTTAAAACTAAATTTTAAGTGTGATATAATTTATATGTATTTGTTTTTGTAACTGCGACAATTTGATGTTCTAATAATAATTTAAGCACACTTAATACATCTGCTTCTGTACAATGTACGGCATTTGCTAAATCTCTAGAGGATAAATGCCCGTGCTCTAAATGTGTGATGATTTGTTTTCTTATGGATGTAAAATCTACTGTCTTTGGTGACTTAGATGGTTTTACAGCTCCAATACAAACCGAACACACCCCACAAGGTTTGGCCTCTTTTTCTCCAAAGTAGTTTAATAATTGAACCGTTTTACAAACACTATCATTATTCACATAATCTAAAACACTTTGTACTTGCTTTTGTTTTAAATTATTTTGTTGCTCTATAATAGACGCTATTCTATTTATTGTTTTATCGTCTTCTCGAGGTTCTAAAAACGTCACTTGAGCATCTGTTTTGGTTTGCTGTAAGGTAATAATTTCATCTTTTGCTAAAGTCTCTAAAGCACGTAAAAGCACATGCTCTTGTATAGACGCTTTGTCTGAAACCAAAGTGGTGTTTATTTTAGTAGCATGTTCAAAAATACCGCCATAGGTTCTTAGTAACGATTTTACTATAAGTTGTAATTCATTATGAGTATCTAAATAATGAAATAACGATTTATTAGATACAACAAACTGTACCAGAGTTTTATTTTGAAATTGCTTAGAAAGTGTAATAATACTCGTTCTATCTAATATTTGAAGCGCATTAAAAGCCAATATTCCATTAAACTTATATGCTTTACAAAACTGATTGAAATTAAAATCGTGAGTGGTTAAAGCGCCTTCTCCGTATGAAATCTGACAATAATTTGATAATTTTCTGTAGACTTGTTTTATAAAACTGATGTTAGGCAAAACATCTAAAAACTGATTTTTAACCAACAAATCATCACTTTTATTCTTTAAAATAACAGCAAATGCTTTGTCCCCATTTCGTCCTGCACGTCCAGCTTCTTGAAAATAACTTTCTAAACTATCGGGTAAATTTAAGTGAATAACGGTTTTAACATCGGGTTTATCTATGCCCATCCCAAACGCATTAGTCGCTACCATAACCTGAATTTTGTTAGCCAACCAATCGTTTAAACGTTCATCTTTTTCATGATTACTTAATCCGCCATGGAATGAAGAAGCTTTTATACCTTTAGATTCTAAAAAATTAGCAATTTCTAGAGTCAGTTTCCGACTGCGCACATATATAATAGAAGATGCTGTATATTTTTTTAAAATGGTTTCTATCCTATAATATTTATCATCTTCATGAAACACCATATAGGCTAAATTAGGCCTAAAAAACGACTGTTTAAATACTTTAGGCTGAATAAAGTCCAATTCAGAGACTATATCTTCAACCACTAAAGGCGTTGCCGAGGCTGTTAAAGCCATACAGTTTACTGTTGGATGTAACTCGCGTAAAGTGGTAATGTTTTTATAAGCGGGTCTAAAATCGTTTCCCCATTGCGAAATACAATGCGCCTCATCTATAGCGATAAGGTTTACATTCATTTGTCTAATACGTTCTTGTACAAGCTCTTGTTGTAGGCGTTCTGGAGAAATATATAAGAATTTATATTTTCCATAAATGCAGTTATCTAACATGGTATCTAACTGACTGTATGAAAGTCCGCTAGTAAGTGCCATCGCTTTTATGCCTTTATCTTGAAGCACCTGCACTTGGTTTTTCATAAGTGCCACTAATGGCGAAATTACAATACAAATACCATCTTTAGCTAATGCAGGAATTTGAAAACACATAGATTTTCCGCCTCCAGTGGGCATCAATACAAAAACATCTTCACCGTCTATAGCAGCCTGAATGGCTTCTTCTTGAAACGGACGAAATTCAGTAAAATTCCAATAGCGTTCAAGTATTTTTACTGGATGCTGCATTACAGCGATTGTATTTCATTTAAAATATAATCGGCTCTATTTTCAACCGTATCAAAAGGCACATCAATTAAAGTATAATTAAACCCTTCGTAAGTGTTTACTAAGCACTCATGAATTTTTAAAGCTTGTTCGAAACTTTCGTAACGCACTGTATCGCTTTTATAAATTTCTTTCCATGGTTTTAATATAAAAATATGATCGTAAGCTAAAGAATCGCAAACATTTTTAAAGGTTTCCGGATATACATCTCCAATAAAATCCATATATGCCAAAACGTCGTGCACACCGCGATCAATAAAAACGTAAGGTTTTACAATGGTATTCGCTTCATAAAACTGAGACTCTCTTCCTTTTAAAAGACGTTCACTAAATAACAAAGGTTCTGTTAAAAACATCTGCTCTACCCCGTCTTCTCTGGCCTGCAAGGTTACTTGCCTAGATATTTCCTCTAAACATGAGTACCCTTTTTTTTGTAATTCATGTATTATCGATGATTTTCCTGTTCCAGGTCCTCCTGTTATAACAATTTTCTTCGTGTTCAATTTGGCAAGGTTTTGGCTGTAAAATTCGTGATTTTAATCAGAAATAAAAAATGCTAATGAAATAGTATATTAGCAACTTAAAAAATAATTATGAGTAAAGCAGAAAATCCTAACGAATTTTACGATAAATTAAAGACACAATTATACGATACTACGGTATGGCCTTCTGAATATTTATACAAGTTTATTGTAAAATCTGATCCTAAAAAAATTGCAGAAATTGAAGGTATATTTAACGATTTGGGTGCAGTAATTAGCACACAACCTTCTAAAAACGGAAAATACACTAGTATTTCTATAAGTGTAAAATTAAAAGATCCTGAAACCGTTATAGAAAAATATAAAGAAGTTACAGAAAACATTGAAGGCGTTATAAGTCTTTAATATTTTTTTGTATTTTGCGAGGGCATAATAACTTCATGCACATTTTAATACTACACTTATATTTTGATAGATAACATAGAATACAACACCGAGCGTGAACATTTGATTATTCCTGAATACGGAAGACATCTTCAAAAAATGGTTAATCATGCCAAAACCATTGAAAATAGAGACGACAGGAACAAAGAAGCTCACGCTATAATTGCTGTAATGGGAAATTTACAACCTCATTTAAGAGACGTTCCCGATTTTCAGCATAAACTCTGGGATCAGCTTTTTATCATTGCTAATTTCGAATTAGATGTAGACTCGCCTTACGGAGTTCCAGATAAAGAGTTATTAGAAAAAAAGCCAGATTCTTTAGATTATCCTCAAAATTTTCCTAAATATCGTTTCTACGGGAACAATATTAAAACCATGATTGATGTTGCAAATACTTGGGAAGAAGGCGATCTTAAAGAAGCCCTAATTTACAGTATTGCCAACCACATGAAAAAGTGTTTTTTAAATTGGAATAAAGACACGGTAGACGATAATGTTATTTTTAATCATTTATACGAGCTGTCTGACGGTAAAATAAATTTAAAAAATACAGACGAAGATCTTTCTGATGCAACCAGTTTATTGCGTAATAAAAAGAAATACAACTCGTCTTCGAATACCAAAAAGACTTATAAAAAGAACACAAATACAAATTCTAACCGTAATAGAAAACGCTACTAATAGCTATGGCTACATTTATTATAGAAGGACAACACCAATTAAAAGGTAGCATCCAACCTCAAGGCGCGAAAAACGAAGCTTTACAAATTTTATGTGCAGTACTTTTAACTGCAGAAGAAATTACAATTAACAACATTCCAGATATTGTTGATGTTAATAAACTTATAGACCTCTTACGCAAATTAGGCGTAAAAATTAATAAATTAGAAAAAGGTTCTTATACGTTTAAAGCAGACGACGTAAATTTAAAATATTTAGAATCTGAAGCTTTTAAACAAGACGGAAAAGGACTCCGTGGTTCCATCATGATTGTTGGCCCCCTTTTAGCTCGCTTTGGTAAAGGTTATATTCCAAAACCAGGTGGAGATAAAATTGGTCGTCGTAGATTAGACACCCACTTTGAAGGGTTTATAAATCTAGGCGCCTCTTTTAGATACAATAAAGAAGACCATTTTTATGGTGTTGAAGCTAAAAAACTAAAAGGAGCCTATATGCTTCTCGATGAAGCATCGGTTACCGGAACAGCAAATATTGTAATGGCAGCCGTTTTAGCAGAAGGTCGTACCACAATATATAACGCTGCATGCGAACCGTATTTACAACAACTTTGTAAAATGTTAAACCGTATGGGTGCTAAAATTAGCGGTATAGGGTCTAACATGTTAATTATTGATGGTGTAGATGAATTAGGCGGAACTGAACACCGTATGCTTCCAGATATGATTGAAATTGGAAGTTGGATTGGGTTAGCAGCGATGACTAAAAGCGAGCTAACCATTAAAAATGTGAGTTGGAACGATTTAGGATTAATCCCTAACGTTTTTAGAAAACTAGGTATCACCGTTGAACAACAAGGAGACGATATACATATTCCAGCACATACAGAGGGTTATGAAATTCAGAACTTTATTGACGGTTCTATCCTTACTATTTCTGATGCTCCGTGGCCTGGATTTACTCCAGACTTATTAAGTATTATCTTAGTAGTTGCTACACAAGCAAGAGGAAGTGTGCTTATTCATCAAAAAATGTTTGAAAGCCGTTTATTCTTCGTGGATAAATTAATTGATATGGGTGCAAAAATAATTCTTTGCGATCCGCACCGAGCAACTGTTATTGGTCACGATTTTAAATCGAGTTTAAAAGCAACAACCATGAGCTCTCCAGATATTCGTGCAGGTGTATCATTATTAATTGCAGCATTATCTGCCAAAGGCACATCTACAATTCATAATATTGAACAAATAGATCGTGGTTACGAAAACATAGACGAACGTTTACGTGCCATAGGAGCAAAAATTACACGATTAAATTAATAGATTATCAGTTCTATACAAATCAAAAGCGCGACTTATACATATATAAGTCGCGCTTTCTATTTAAAAACGCTAAATTAGCTTAAAGCTTCTTTCAACGCCTCTACTATCGTTTTTTCATTATCACTATACTTAACACCTCCAAAACCTAAGAAATCACCTTCGGTGCCTGCATTAGCTACATTTTGAGCTATTTCTAACAACCAAGTCGTATATTCGCTAATAGTAGCTTCAGACTCTTTATCTTTTAAAATAACCATAGCCGACTTACAGTCTTCTAATACTTTTGCAGTTAATTCATCTTTAGTTTTTACTTCATATTCTTTAATTTTATTTTCAAAACGTGTTTTTTCCTCAGAAACATCTTCCATTACAACATCTACATCTTTGGTTTGTGGGATTATGGCCTGAATTAAAGCATTATTAGGATATTTTTCTTTCGCACCTAAAAAACTTTTAGCTGTTGCCATCATTTCTTTTGTAGAGCCTACTAATCCACTACTTTCTGCCGCCGCAATAATTGCTCCTACCAACTGTGGCAATACTGCGATTTTATTCCATTCTTCATCAGAATACTGTTCTAATTTATTCATTGGTGTTTTTGTTTTTTAATTTATAACGTTCAAGATACGGAATTAATAATATATAAGTCTATCGAATTATTGTATGGTTTAATAATTAAATCAATCTAGTTTAAGTTCATTTTAGGTGCTTTTCAAGAATCATATAAGCTCAAAAAAAAGTAATTATAATACATGTTCTAGAATTAAAAAAACACAACATTTTATGTCTATTTCAACGGCATAAAAAAACACATTTATCAGACAAAAACAGACATCTAATTAACCTAAATTTTTAACTAAAATTGGTCAAAAATAGTCTTAAAATAACATAAACACCATTTTATAATAATTTTCATTTTTTTAGTTTATTTATAATTAAACATGACAAAAGTCATATTTTTTTACATATTAATCAAAATAACAAACGTTAATCAGAATATATCGCAACACACTTATTGTTAAATATATGTTAAAATTATGTTAATATCAAGAGATAAAAGAGTCTTTAATCCCAACGTTGACACCGCTTTAGCGTTATTTCACTTTTTTAGGCTAATAACCCTAGCTGTTTGGGAGTTGTTTTCTACAAAAATTGCATCATATCTTTGCAAAACAAATCAATATCAGCATACAAAACACAATCTGTTTTATGCTAAATTAAATCAAACTATTAACCCTAATTTTTAACTTATGAAAACTGAAAATCATCAATTAAAAGTTTCCCAAATTCTAATTATTTTATTCACTTTTTTATGTACTTCTGTAGGTTTTTCACAGACCTATTCGGTGAACAATGAAGCATCAAAACTAAGCGTATTTGGAACGTCTAGTTTACACGATTGGGAAGTTGTAGCAGAAGAACAAAGTGGTAAAATAATTTTAGAAAACACTGGTGAAACACCATCAATTTCATCACTTAACTTTAAAGTTATTGCAGAGAGCTTAGAGAGTGGGAAATCTGGAATGAACAAAAACACGTACAAAGCTTTAAATACAGATAAGTACAAAACCATAGATTTTAAACTTACAAAAGTGAATGCTATCACTGCAAACGGGAATGGGGTTTACAATGTAAAATCTACTGGCAACTTAACCATAGCTGGAACAACAAATTCTATACCTTTAAATTTCACATTAACTCTTACAGACAACAACGCAAAACTAAAAGGATCTTACACTTTTAAAATGACACAATTTAAAATAGATCCACCTACAGCCATGTTTGGAACCATTACAACTGGAGATGAACTAAAAATAGATTTTAATACGGTATTACAATAACTAGACTTATTACAAACAAAAAAATATTAAATTATGAAAACGTATATAAACACATTACTCATTGCATTAATCTTAGTTGGGACAACAGCTAACACATTTGCACAAGACAGTAGAAATATTGATAACTACAGACAACCTGATAAAAGAGGAGTAAATGTCTTTGAAGATCCTAAAGATACTATTTCGTCTTTCGATAATCTTCATGTAAGAATGGGCGGATCTTTCGCTTTACAATTTCAAGGTTTGGATCATGAAAATTCTGGAGATGTTGCTTTAGCAGGAATCACACCAAACTTTAACTTACCTACGGCAAACTTAGATTTAGATGTCGCTTTAGCTCCTGGTGTAAGAATGCACTTAAGAACGTATTTATCTTCTCGTCACCACAACGAACCTTATGTAAAAGGTGGATTTTTTCAAGTAGATAAATTAGATTTTATTAAAGAAGGATTCTTAGACGACATCATGAAATACACAACCATTAGAATTGGACAAATGGAGAACAACTATGGTGATGCACACTTTAGAAGATCTGATAATGCTCAAGCAATTTTCAACCCATTTGTAGGGAACTTAATCATGGATTCTTTTACTACTGAAATTGGTGCAGAAGTGTACTACCAAAGAGATGGTTTTATTGGAATGGTAGGTTTTACTAATGGTAAATTAAACCAATCTGTTGAAGAAAATGCTAACGGAAAATCTGGTGGAGCGTCTTTCTTAGCTAAACTTGGATACGACAAACAATTAAACAGTGACTTAAGAGTACGTTTAACAGGATCTTTATACAATACAGGTTTTATTCCAAGTGTTTATTTATACAACGCAGATAGAGCTGGGTCTAGATACTACCACGTATTACAAGCTGAAAGCGCAGAAAGCGACAACTTTAGATCTGGACGTTTCGCTCCAAGCTTTAAAAATAGTATTACTGCTGTAATGATTAACCCTTTTGTAAAATACAAAGGATTAGAATTTTTCGGAACAATTGAAATGAACCAAGGAACTACAAATGCAACAACTACAAGTGAAGCATTAGATGGTGAAACACAACAATATGCTGGAGAATTAATTTACCGTTTCGGACAAAATGAAAACTTTTACTTAGGCGGACGTTACAATCTTGTTGATTCTCAATATGACGGAACAGATGATGTTACTATTGAAAGATTCCAAGCAAGTATGGGTTGGTTTATGACAAAAAATATCTTAGCTAAATTAGAATACGTTACACAGTCTTACGATGGATACACAGGACAATACGAAGATGCTAAATTTGATGGTGTAATGTTTGAAGCTGTAATTAGTTTCTAATCCTAATTTAGAGTTATAAAAAAAGGTTTTAAGAAGCTGTTTTAAGGTGTGTCATTTATAAATTTTCAAATCTTATAAATCTTTAAAAAAGTGGATTAAAACCTTGTTATTAGATTGTATTTTTCCATAAAAATCCTTACAGTAACTAGTAAGGATTTTTTTATATTTTTAAATTTAATAACATCCAATACTTCAGTAATGGTTAACACTTATTTTATATTTAAACAATTACGCTATTAAAATTATAATACACTATAAACAGAATTAATTATGATGTTAAAAAAAATAACTCTCTTCTTAATTGTGATTATTAACTTGTCATTTATCGGTATATATACTAAAAAGACGGCAGATATTAGTATAAAACCTAGCAGTACACTTACCATTTATGGAGAGACAAATATCACCGATTTTTCGTGTGTTTTTAATTCGGTTGCATTAAACGAAAAAACACCTATCACTTACATTACAAAAGAACATAGTATTATATTTAAAGAAGCTAAACTGGTTTTAGAAAACAAAGAATTTGATTGCGGTAAACGCATGATTAATAAAGATTTTAGATCGCTTTTAAAAACTGAAATCCATCCAGAAATAGCTATTTTATTAAAAGAAGTACAATATAATAATGAAGCATCCAACAACGCCACCGCTCTAGTCGATTTTGTTATTGCTGGAGTTACTAAACACTATAAGATTCCGATATCTGTTACACAAGACCAAAATCTTACTGTTAACGGAAACATTAGTTTAGACATCAGAGATTTTAATTTAGAAAACCCAAAGAAAGCATTAGGTTTAATTAAAATAGACGATGAAGTTACTGTACATTTCAAACTAGATTTAGAAATATCTTAAACGTATTTAGAAGCTTTAAATCGACTAATTATATTCTAAAATAATTTAGAGTAACATCTAATGTCAAGTTTTTAATATTCTTCCGACATACCTCATACAAGTAATTATGTATTGCTATGTAGACTTCAATCTTACTTGAAAAAAACAGATTGATTTAAATTGAATTTGAATAAAATAATTAAGAAAAATGACAGAAAATATAACACCATCGCTTCAAAGTATATTAGACGCCAAAAAAGACGATTTTAATGCCAAAGCTCCTGAAGAAATAAAAACCATGTATGCTAAGGGCTTAGACGCTGTAGAAAAAAGTGGTGTGCTTCAAAAAGCAAAACATATTGGAGACTTAGCACCTAATTTCACATTACAAAATGCTATGGGTAAAGCGGTATCTTTAAGTGATTACCTTATAAAAGGACCTGTAGTGTTAACTTGGTATCGTGGTGGTTGGTGTCCGTATTGCAACTTAACATTACAAAGACTACAACAAGAATTAAGTCATTTTCAGGCCGCAGGTGCAAACTTATTAGCTTTAACTCCAGAGTTACCAGACCAATCTTTGAACACTACAGAAAAGAACGAACTAAAATTTGAAGTTTTAAGTGATGTTGGTAATAAAGTAGGGAAAGACTACGGTATTATTTTTAAACTTACAGAAGATGTGGCTAAACGCTACCAAGACAGTTTTGACATGCATAGTTATAATGGAGATGATAGTGATGAACTACCTCTAGCAGCAACTTATGTGATTAATGAAGATGGAGAAATTATATACGATTTCTTAGATGTAGACTATCGAAATAGAGCAGAACCATCAGAAATTATTTCAGTTTTAAAGACCTTAAAATAGGACATAAAAAAAGAGGCTGCCCTCCCAAACAGCCTCTTTATAAATAAGTAGTAAATACTACTCCAACTAATAGCTGCCCAAATATATGAAACCTAGTTATTTAAATTTTACTGAAACCCGTAAAACAGCTAAATTTTTATAAAAAAGTGCTTATTTACACACCTAACATTGCCATATTTGACTCTCGTGCGCTGTAAATACCTACCTTTCCATCGATTTTATGACCTTTTGATTTCAAAAATTTTTTTAAATATTTGAATTTTGACTATTAAAGTTGTTAATAATTTGGTTTTAAAAGTTCTAATTACACCTTTTTTTAATTTTAAAACCATTGTGTTTTTCAGATTTGAAACACACTGTTCCTTCAGATAGTATTTTTTAAGATGCTATGTATTTAAGTTCTCTTTTTAAAACAATAGACTATGTGCCATGATCACAATAATGTACATTTTTTATTGCAATAGAATTTAAAGCGAACCTCACTGCCTAAAAATTTGCAATAATTTCTAAAAGCTGAAACGCATAATTGCATGAAAATAAATTCATAAATTTTGAGTTAAATTCAAGCATAATTTATTAGAAATAATCTTAAATCGTTAAATAAAAAATGTAATTAAAACATATTTTTTTGTAAAACATTTACTTCAAGAAAACCACTCATCGATTAAATTTGTCTATTACCGAATATTATTATTATTTTTATCATACCCTTTTACTCACTTTTAAAGTGTTTACTAATAGCGCGAATACAAAAATTTACTAACTCATAATTATTTAAAATTTTATGATGCAATTTTTACGTGCCAATATTACACAGTTATTTATTAACATAGAACTGCTTTTAACTTACAAAGCAAATCACGCTTCAATGTCTAAATTAATTGAAGCAGCGCAGACTGTTTTTGATATACTATTTCATTTCAGTGTATTCCAAAGAACCACACAATTAAACCCGATATAATTTCGTAACAACTAGATGAATTAGTCTCTATTAAGGAGGACTGCATCATTTAAAATTGTCAATTATTTCAAATTCCTATTAAACAAACTCAATACCTAACCAAACATGCATAACTCTACATTGCAAAATTTCTTACAACAAACGCATTTTTTCACAAGCAAAAGGAAAAGCTTTTCAATTCATTCCGCAGGATTATTTATACTCTTTTGTAGTCTATTTACCTTTAATTCTTATACTGTATTTGGTAAAACAACTGTATTAACTTCCTCTCCTATTGTAAAAAATTATAGTGCAGTGAATAACACTATGGAGACTTTAAATACTAATGGAGGACTAAAACCTATTCAATTAGCTCAGCCAGGTAATATCACAGGAAACAGAGATATCTGTCCTGGAACTACTGAAAACTATTCTATTAACCCTGTTGCTAATGCAACCGGATACACATGGACAGTACCATCTGGTGTTACAATAACATCTGGACAAGGAACTACTAGTATTTCTGTAAGTATTGAAACTACAGCTCCAACTGGACAAAACAATATTAAAGTTGTAGCTTATAATGAAACTGAAACAAGTCAAGATAGACAGAAAACCATCGATATAAAAAGACTGTCTGAAGTCCCAACAACCATACGATTTGATAATAATGATTATATAGGTTCTGTTATTTGTATCAACCATACGGGTAGTAATAATAATATAAATTTAAATGTTAGTGGTGGTGTTTTAGGTGATAATGCTAGACCAAAATGGTATGAGGGAAGCTGTAATGGTACGTATTTAAAAGAAGGAAACGACCTAGGAGTCTCTTTAAATCAAGGAGAATCTAAAACATATTATGTTAATTATGAAGGGACTTGTAACACTACAGCGTGTATTAAAGTAACAGTTTCAAGAGGCGGTTCTGTAGATGGAAGTTCTATAGGATCTATTTCTGGCCCACAAGAGCTATGTGAAAACGTAAACAATATCACTTATACAGTTCCTGAAGTAACCAATGCTACTAGCTATACTTGGACTTTACCTAATGGTGTAACACCTAGTTCAGGTACTTTAGAAACCTCTACCAATAGTATTACTGTAGATTACACAAATGCATCTTCAGGAAACATAACTGTAGTTGCTAATGGTGAGGGTGAATGTGGAGGAACTTCAAATCAGGCCAGTCTTGCTGTTAACGTCATAGACGTTCCAAGCGCTCCAAGCTTCATAAATCCAATTTCAGATATTTGTTCTGGAGCTACAGAGACCTATACGGTTTCTAACATTTTAGATACAACGTCTTATAATTGGACATTACCTATAGGAGCAAGCATAGTCTCTGGAGCTGGCACCAACTCAATTACTGTCGATTTTAACACTGCTAGTAGTGGTGCTATCACTGTAGAAGCTGTAAATGCCTGTGGAACTGGAGCGAGCACTTCTTTGCCCCTATCATTTAATACAGTTCCTACTAACCCAACAGATATAAGCGGACCGTTGGTAGTATGTCCTGGAGACACTATGGTAGAATATACAATTCCTAGTATATCTAATACAACATCTTACAACTGGACAATTTCTAATGGTTCTGCTACTTTTAACGGTACATCGAATACCAACGCTATTGCTTTAGATATTTCGAATACACCTTTATCTGATTTCACAATTTCTGTGGTTGGTGTTAATGACTGTGGAAAAAGTGTTACTGCTTCGGAATTACAAATTAACTTAAATGATGCATCTATTGCACCAACTACAATTACATCATCAAACACCTCAACTATTTGCGAAGGAACTTCTACTACACTAAATGTTTCTGGAGGAGCTTTAGGAACAGATGCATCTGTAGAGTGGTTCACTGGTAGTTGTGATGGAACGCCTGCAGGATCAGGAAACAATCTTGTTGTTTCTCCTACAATTACAACAACCTATTATGCGAGATATAAAGGAACATGTAATACGACTGCTTGTACGTCTGTAACGATTAATGTAGATCCTTTACCTCTTGCTGCCGGAACAATAACGGGAACAAATATAGTCTGTCAAGGAGAAACGAATGTGGAATATACAGTCCCTTCTATAACGAATGCTACCACTTATATTTGGAGCTTACCAACAGGAGCAAGCATAATCTCTGGAGCTGGCACAAATACAATTGAAGTCAACTACGACATTTCAACTGCTGTATCTGGTACTATTACAGTACAAGGAGAAAATGATTGTGGAACGGGTCCTTTATCTGCAAATTATATTGTAACGGTTAATCCAGAACCTGTTATTTCTGTAAGTCAACCGAGTCAGACCGTGTGTACTGATGACACGATTTCTCCTATCAATATTTTAAATGATAATAGCGTAAGTGGGATTTCTTACATTTGGACACGCAATAACATCTCTAATCTTACGGGTATAAGTGCTAGTGGAAATGGAACGCCAATTTCAGGAACGTTAACCAATACCACAGGAACTGTACAAACAACAACGTTTACTATTACAGCAACTGCTAACGGATGTACAAGTGAAACTACAGCAACGGTAACAGTGAATCCAGAACCTGTTATTTCTGTAAGTCAACCAAGTCAAACGGTGTGTAGTGATGACACGATTTCTCCTATCAATATTTTAAATGATAATAGTGTAAGTGGGATTTCTTACACTTGGACACGCAATAACACCTCTAATCTTACAGGTATAAGTGCTAGTGGAAATGGAATGCCAATTTCAGGAACGTTAACCAATACCACAGGAACTGTACAAACAACGACCTTTACTATTACAGCAACTGCTAACGGATGTACAAGTGAAACTACAGCAACTGTAACGGTGAATCCAGAACCTTTTATTTCAGTAAATCAACCAAGTCAAACGGTGTGTAGTGATGACACGATTTCTCCTATAAATATTTTAAATGATAATAGTGTAAGTGGGATTTCTTACACTTGGACACGTAATAACACCTCTAATCTAACGGGTATAAGTGCTAACGGAAGTGGAACGCCAATTTCAGGAACGTTAACCAATACCACAGGAACTGTACAAACAACAACGTTTACTATTACAGCAACTGCTAACGGATGTACAAGTGAAACTACAGCAACGGTAACAGTGAATCCAGAACCTGTTATTTCAGTAAATCAACCAAGTCAAACGGTGTGTAGTGATGACACGATTTCTCCTATCAATATTTTAAATGATAATAGCGTAAGTGGGATTTCTTACACTTGGACACGTAATAACACTTCTAATATTACAGGTATAAGTGCTAGCGGAAGTGGAACTCCGATTTCTGGAACATTAACCAATACCACAGGAACTGCACAAACAACAACGTTTACTATTATAGCAACTGCTAACGGATGTACAAGTGAAACTACGGCAACGGTAACGGTGAATCCAGAACCTATTATTTCAGTAAATCAACCAAGTCAAACGGTGTGTAGTGATGACACGATTTCTCCTATCAATATTTTAAATGATAATAGTGTAAGTGGGATTTCTTACACTTGGACACGTAATAACACTTCTAATATTACAGGTATAAGTGCTAGCGGAAGTGGAACTCCGATTTCTGGAACATTAACCAATACCACAGGAACTGTACAAACAACAACGTTTACTATTACAGCAACTGCTAACGGATGTACAAGTGTAACTACGGCAACGGTAACGGTGAATCCAAAACCTGAACTTATTTTAGACCCAGGTGCAACATTTACAGATGAAATATGTTCTGGTGAGACCACAGATATTACAATAATAGACGAAAACAATGTCGATAAAACATTAACATATATATGGTCTAGAAACAATACATCAGGTGTTTCAGGAACTGCAACAGGAGATAGTAATACTATCAATGTAAATTTAACAAACACAAGTAATTCACCGCAAACAACCACGTTTACAATTACAGCAAATTCAGAATACGGCTGTATTTCAGAACCTTTTATGATAGATGTTATTGTTAATCCTACACCTACAGTTTCAGCGACTAACACATTACAAGATATTTGTTATGGAGAAGACATCACTCCTATTGTTATTAGCAATCCTAATAACATTTCTGGCATAACTTATAGTTGGACCCGTAATAATACGACAGGAATTACAGGGTTAGAAAATGGTTCAGCTAACACTATTTTTGGAGCTCTAGTGAATACAACTAATACGCCGCAAACTACTACGTTTACAATAACAACATCTGCTAATGGCTGTACTAGCGACATCACTACAGCGACTATTACGGTATATCCGCAACTTGTAATTTCGATAGATCCTGATTCTAGACCTAATATAAATGAAGTTGTTTGCAGCGACACAGAGATTTCTCCGATAGCGATATTAAACGATAATAACCTCGAAAATGTTGAGTACTATTGGGAACGTACAGATAATATTAATACTGTTTCTGGTATGGAAAGCGGTACAGGATCTAGTATTTCAGGAATATTAACAAGTACACATTCTTCTAATAGGATTATTAGAATTAAAGCTTGGGCAGTTGCAAATGGTTGTGAAAGTAATGTTATAGAAGACATACGAATTCGAGTTACACCAACACCTCAAGTTATAGTAACACCTAAAGAACAAATGGTCTGCGACGGAAGTTCTTTCTCCATGGCTATTAGTAATACATACAATACCAATAACACAACTTACAGTTGGACACGAGATAACACATCTAATGTAAGCGGCGTAGCGTCGTCTGGATCAGGAAGTTCTATTTCTGGAACGTTAACCAATTCAACAACAGAAACTCAAACCGTAACATTTACAGTAACAGCAACCAGACAAGGCTGTAGTACAACCACAACTGCAACTGTAGAAGTGTATGCGCCTTTAACAGTACCTGTAATTGGAGATGATCAAGATGTGTGTTGGGGAGAAGATCCTTCTGATTTATATATAACCGAAGCTATATCTGGTGGTTCTGGAAATTATACTTACCAATGGCAATATAGAGAAGAAACAAATGATTCTTGGACAAATGTTGGAACTGGTTTAAACCATAGCCCTAGTGATTCTAATGAAGGATATTATCAATTAATAGTTAATGATAGTTTTTGTAATAATACAATTACTAGTAATACTGTTGTTATAAATTTAATTGGGGGGTTTGGTGGTTCTTTTTGGAGCCCAACAATTAGTAATGTTCCGAATAACACTACTCCATACTGTCCCGGAGCTACAATTAGTCCACAAGTCAGTATCCGCCATACAAACCTTTCTAATGTCGACTACTCTTGGTCATCAAATGCAACATATTTTTCAAATGCAACAGGAAGCACTAATGGGTCTACAAATTCCGGTTGGTTTACTAGCACCACAAGTACTACGGTATCTACAACTTTAAAAAATAATACAAATGCTACCGTTACAGCAAGTTTATACATAACACCTATATTCTCTAATTTTTCAGGTTCCTGTAATTCAGACCCGATTGAGTTTCCTTTAAAAATCTACCCAACTCCTAAAGTTCTGAGTGTAACCGCAGCAGAGGCTGAAATTTGTAGTGGTTCTAGCGCAGACATTATTGTAAATGGAAATATTACAGATAATCCAATGGAATTTAGTTGGACACGAACGACACCTTCTGGGGTTACAGGAGCAACTAATGGTAATTCGAGTAGTATAGCTGCAAATTCAACATTTACTTTAAGTAATATATTAACAAATACTACAAGTTCTCCAAAAACTGTGACCTATACTATTACACCAAAATCTACAACAGGTTGTAGTTCTGGAACTCCTGTAACTTACGATATAATTGTTCAGCCATTTATTGAAGCAGCTGCGAGTCTTGTTAGTACGATTGATTCTTGCGACGATACAACAGTTACTTTACAAGCTAATAGTAATATTTCAGGAACATGGACCGCGTTACCATTAGGCGGAGTATTCTCTGATGTTACAGACCCTAATGCAACATTTACTGGAGAAAGCGGAACAGATTATACGTTAACATGGACTGTTGTAAATGAAGGGCTTTGTGGGGAGAGTAGTACTACCGTAGCTGTAAATATTCCAGCATGTACAGGAACTGATTTCGATTTTAATGGAACAAATACCAGTGTGAATTTTGGAAATGCATATAATTTAAATGGTCCTTTTAGTATTGAAATATGGGCGAAACCAAATTCATCAACAGGGCAACAAACACTATTCTCAAAACGTAGTGCTTCTAATGCTGCTTCTGGTTACGATTTAACCATAAATAATGGTAACACGATTGCATTCAATTGGAATAACGGGAATAGCATTTCTGCTTCTGGTTTATCAACTAGCCGTTGGTATCATATTGCAGTAACCTATAACGGGTCTGCTTATAATCTATATATAGATGGTGTTCTTAAAACGTCTCAGAACGGGGATGGTCCACAATCGAATACAAGTTTGGCGCTTTTAGGAGCTGTACAATCCTCTCTATTACCTACCAATTATTTTGATGGTTGGTTAGATGAATTAAGAATTTGGAATACGGCATTATCGGCTCAACAAATTCAAGAAATGATGAATCAAGAAATTCAAAATAACGGAGGTAACGTTAGAGGCTCTATAATTCCTGTAGATATTACTGGAAGTTTAGATTGGAATACAAATCTAGTAGGCTACTACCAAATGGGATCAAATATTGCAAATGGTACGCTGGCCTCTGCTAACGGAGCAACGTCTGGAGTGTTAAGAAACATGACTTCAACACAGCAGGAAACCGCACCACTTCCATATGAAAGTAATGGAGACTCCGATTGGGATACTGCTGCTGCTTGGATGAATGCTGATGTGAATCAATTACCAAACTCTGGAGATATTACTTGGAATATTGTGAAAATTAAAAATAATATTACTTTAGACAAAACAACTACCGTACTCGGTCTAATTGTTGAAGATAACACTTTAACAGTGCCAAATAATACTCCGCTTTACGTGTCTAAATATTTAAAATTAGATGGTAACCTTAAACTTGAAGGCGAAGCGCAATTAATTCAATCAGAAAATAGTATTGTAGATTATACCGGAACAGGTGGTTTATTACGTGATCAAGAAGGAACAACGAATGTGTATAACTACAACTATTGGTCATCTCCTGTAAGTACTACAGGTCCAGATAGCGAAAGAACTTATAAGCTAAGTGAAGTATTACATGTGGGTAATACACCTGTTGGTTGGACAGCAAACCACGATGGAGCTCCTGGAAATCCACCTTCTATTAGCACGCGATGGTTATATTTATTTGAAAACTATACTTCAGATTATGCAAATTGGCATAAGATTGACGAAAATTATGATATTAATGTTGGTTTAGGGTATTTAATGAAAGGAACATCTAATGCCGATTACACCTTTATTGGTCAGCCAAATAATGGAGATTATTTAGTGAATGTGTCTGCTGGTTATGATGCTTTAGTTGGTAACCCTTATCCTTCAGCTATAGATGCAAATGCGTTTATAACCGATAACCGAAATATGCTTGATGATGGTGGTAACAACGGAGAAATTCGCTTCTGGAAACAATCCACAACAAATAATACTCATGTTGCTAAAGAATATTTAGGAGGTTATGCCTCATTAAACTTAACTGGAGGAAATCCTGCTGTAGCACCAGAAGATATATCAGGAACAGGAGATGCCGATAATTATATTCCTCAACGTTACATTCCGGTTGCGCAAGGATTCTTTATTACAGCTGGACAAACAGGAAATATTATGTTTAATAACAGTCAGCGTATTTTTAAAACCGAAGCTAGTGGTAGTTCTACATTCCTTAGAACTGATGAAACAAACGAGGAAAGCACTAATGATATTCAACGTATTAGACTTAGTTTTAAAAATCCTGATAACGCAACAAGACAATTATTATTAGGGTTTACACCTGATAATGCGGCAACAGATGATGTAGACTTTGGTTATGATGCTACAAATTTTGAGTCACTATCTAGCGATATGCTATTTTTAATTAAAGATAAAACTTATGTTATTCAAGGTGTCGGCGAGTTCGATGAAACCAAGCAATATCCTTTAGCTCTATTTATTGGAAAAGATGGGAACATTGAAATTAGTTTAAATGCTTTAGAAAATTTTGAAACCAATATAGATGTCTTTATTTACGATAGTTATACAGATACTTACACACAAATAAATAATTCTAAATACCAAATGCATTTAGATCAAGGTGACTATTCAGACCGCTACTTCCTAGCTTTTAATGAAGATAGCAGACTTGATATTGTAGATAATGAATTAAGTAATATTTCTGTAAATTATTTGAGTAAAACAGACGAGGTTTACATTGCAACACCTAGTCACATAAACATTAAGCAAGTCTATTTAATAAACACTTTAGGACAGACAGTTCTCGTGTGGAATACAACAAATGCAACATTCTCTAACACCAGTAAGATTCCAGTGAAATACGTTTCTGAAGGAAATTACATTGTAAAAGTAGAAACAGATAAAGGTAGTACGACTAAAAAGATTAGTATTAAATATTAATCGTTTCTTCAAATAGCTAAACACAAAAAGTCCCGAAATATTTCGGGACTTTTTATGTATATAACTTAATAAGCTGTTATACTTATCTTTTATTAATTATTATTTAACGGCAGCTATAAGGGCATCAAGGTCTAATTTATCCTGTTCACCTTTAATCATATCTTTTAAGGTGTATACTTCAGATTTCACTTCTTCCTCACCTACTAAAACAACAAAAGGAATCGCACGTTTATTAGCATGATTCATTTGCTTTTTCATTTTAGCTGTGTCAGGATACAATTCAGCATTAATACCTGCTGCTCTCAATTTCTGAATAGCCTTTAAACTATATAAAGCTTCAGTATCTCCAAAATTGATAAACAAAACTTTTACGTTTTTATTTACAGCCTCTGGAAATAATTCTAATTCTTCTAAGACCAAATAAATACGGTCAAGTCCAAAACTAATTCCTACGCCACTCACATCGTTAAGACCAAATATCCCGGTTAAATCGTCGTAACG
>NZ_LMAK01000076.1 GCF_001439665.1 Formosa algae | reverse complement strand
CCGTAAAGTGGCGGGATAAAAAAGACAATAATACCTAACCCCAGACCGCCAATAAGTAAACGTTTTATAGGCGATTTGATACCGTCGAAGAAATCATGAAAATAGGCATATACTTTAGTGAAATAGATAGATGTCAATGCTGCTAATACACCAAATATTACGAAAAAGGGAACTTGCCCTAATGTGAATTTATCAATCAATTCAAAAGGTAAAATAGTGTCTGTACCGTAGAAAAAATACGATAATAGTACGCCTGAAATAGATGAGATCAATAACGGTAATAATGAAATTAAAGTAAGGTCTAAACTAAACACTTCTATAGCAAATACTATGGCTGCAATAGGCGCTTTAAAGATACATGCAATTGCTCCTGCAGCAGCACAGCCCATTAAAAGTGTACGGGTAGATTGATTGGTATGAAATAAGCGCGAAATATTAGAACTAATAGCCGCAGCAGTAGATACTGTTGGACCTTCCAGTCCAACCGAACCTCCAAAACCCACGGTTAGAGGTGCTGTAAGCAGCGCAGAAAACATTTGATATTGTCTCATGATTCCTTTTTTCTTCGCAATAGCGCGAAGCGTAGAGGGAATACCATGTCCAAATTCTTGTCTTATTACATATTTTTTGACCAAATATGTGAGAGATAACCCCACAAGAGGAAACAAAAAATAAAAGGGGTGATGGTAATTACTAACCACCTTATTCTCCATTAGATGTTGAATAAAGTGGGTTGAATTTTTAAGAATAACAGCACCAAGTCCTGCAATTAATCCTACAAGGATGCTTAAAAAGTAAACGAAATTTCTATGACCAACATGCTTTGTTTTCCAAAGCAAGAATTTTGTTAATAATGATTTTTTTTGTGTTGGCATGTTATCTTAAGTGTATAAATCCCGCTGAGGTGCGGGATTTAATAGTTATGATTTGATATTGAGTTTTAGACTTAGTTCTTCAAGCTGTAAATCGTCTATTTTGGATGGTGCATCAATCATCACATCCCGACCAGAGTTGTTTTTAGGGAATGCGATAAAATCACGAATGGTTTCTTGTCCACCTAAAATGGCAACCAAACGGTCTAGACCAAATGCTAATCCACCGTGTGGCGGTGCGCCGTATTCAAATGCATCCATTAAGAAACCGAATTGTGCTTTAGCCTCTTCATCAGAGAAACCTAAATGCTTCAACATAATAGCTTGTGTTGCCTTATCGTGAATACGAATAGATCCACCTCCGATTTCATTACCATTTAAAACTAAATCGTAAGCATTAGCTTTTACTTCTCCAGGATTGGTGTCTAATAATTCTATTTGTCCAGGTTTAGGAGATGTAAATGGGTGGTGCATGGCGTGATAACGCTTGGTGTCTTCATCCCATTCTAAAAGCGGGAAGTCCATAACCCATAGGGGAGCAAATACTTTTGGATCTCTTAATCCTAAACGTTCTGCCATTTCCATACGTAATGCACTTAGTTGTGCGCGTACTTTATCTGTAGGTCCAGAAAGCACACAAATTAAATCGCCTGCTTTGGCTTGTGTTACTTCTGCCCATTTTGCTAAATCGTCTTGATTGTAAAATTTATCTACTGAAGATTTGTAAGTTCCATCGTCGTTACAACGTGAATAGACCATACCTAAAGCCCCAACTTGCGGCCGCTTAACCCAGTCTATTAATTTATCAATTTCTTTACGTGTGTAACTGTTTCCGCCAGGAATAGCAATACCAACAACCAATTCTGCATCGTTAAAGACTTTAAAATCTTTGTGTTGTGCAACGGCGTTTAATTCTCCGAATTGCATACCAAAACGAATGTCTGGTTTGTCATTTCCGTACAAACGCATCGCATCATCGTAAAGCATTCTTGGGAACTCTTCAATTTCTACACCGTTAACTTCTTTAAGTAAGTGGCGTGTTAAGCCTTCAAAGACATTTAAAATATCCTCTTGCTCTACAAAGGCCATTTCACAGTCTATTTGTGTGAATTCTGGCTGTCTGTCGGCACGTAAATCTTCATCTCTAAAACACTTTACAATCTGGAAATATTTATCCATACCACCAACCATAAGCAATTGCTTAAAAGTTTGTGGCGATTGTGGTAAGGCGTAAAATTGTCCTTCGTTCATTCTAGATGGCACTACAAAATCGCGAGCACCTTCTGGAGTTGATTTAATTAAATATGGGGTTTCAACTTCAATAAAGTCTTGATTAGATAAATAATTTCTAACTTCTTGAGTAACTTTATGACGGAAAATTAAGCTGTTTTTTACGGGATTACGACGAATATCTAAGTAGCGATATTTCATACGTAACTCTTCTCCACCATCAGTTTCATCTTCAATTGTAAAAGGAGGTAAGATTGCACTGTTTAAAATAGTAAGTTCTGAAACTAAAATTTCTATATCTCCAGTAGCAATTTTTGGGTTTTTAGAAGCACGTTCTATAACGGTCCCTTTAACTTGAATAACGAATTCGCGACCCAGTTTTTGAGCCTGTTCCATCATGGCTTTTGGTGTGCGTTCTTCATCAAAAATAAGTTGCGTAATACCGTAACGATCACGTAAATCTACCCAAACCATAAATCCTTTATCACGCACTTTTTGTACCCAGCCAGAAAGTGTTACTTCATTATTTATATGAGACGATCTTAGTTCGCCACAATTATTACTTCTATACATATTGAATTTTTTGATGTGCAAATTTAATGAAGTTAAATGATTATAAACTAAAAAATCCGAAGCATTATACCTCGGATTTTTTAGTTTGTGTATTACAACCTTTTCGTTGTGTTTTCACATGTGTTATTCTCTTTATTCTTGTACTTTTTTTTTAGTATTCGTTATATAGGTCTTCTAATTATTTTTTTTAATAATTTAAACAGCTCTTTTTTGTTAATATATTATGTAATATGTAATAATTTAGCGTCTATATTGATTTAAACTTAATAAAAATCACTAATATCTGATTAAAAACTGTTAAATAAAACATAAAATACATATCTTAGTAATAGGGTAATTTTAAAAAAACAGATATTATGATGAAATTATTACAATTAAAGTTATTGATGTGTTTAGCATGTATCGGAATATCTAATGTTATTGTAGCTCAAGAGGTTACGGGTAAGGTTGTAGACGATACAGGTTCTGTACCGGGTGTTTCTGTTTTAGTAAAGGGAACAGCGGTAGGAACTACTACTAATTTCGAAGGAGAATATAGTTTGAAAGCTGATATTGGGGCTACCTTAGTATTCTCTTATGTTGGGTACGATACTAAAGAAGTCGTTGTTTCTGGAAGTGTGGTAAATGTTACCATGACTGCTGGAGTTGCTTTAGATGCTGTTGTTTTATTAGGAAACAGAGCAAAACCAAGAACACTTTTAGATTCTCCTGTTCCTATAGATAATATTGGAGTAGAAGAATTAACAGGAGGAGGTCAGCCTACAATAGAAGCTATGCTTACTTTTAAAGTGCCTTCTTTTAATGCGCAAACGCAGGCTATAGCAGATGCTACTGCACATTACGATCCGGCAGATTTACGTGGTTTAGGACCAAGTAGAACATTAGTTTTAATAAACGGAAAACGTAAAAACCAAAGTGCACAAGTTTATTTAAATAGAACGCCTGGAAAAGGAGAGGTTGGAGTAGATTTAAAAAGTATACCTACTGCGGCAATAGAACGTGTAGAGATTTTAAGAGATGGCGCATCAGCACAATATGGGTCTGATGCTATTGCAGGAGTTATTAATATGGTATTAAAAAAAGATGCTCAATTTTCTACTTTTAGTGCCAAATCTGGATTAACTACAGACGGAGATGGTTTTAATTTTGCCACAGATTTTAATACAACACTTGGTTTTGGAGAAGGAGGTTCTATAAACTTAACACTCGGATATTACAACCAGTCACATACAAATAGAGCTGGAGTTGTAGATGTTGATGCCGAAGGAGCGACTAGAGATTATGAAATTGAATGGTTAGCCAATAATCCTAAAGCGGGAATGACTGTTGGTCAGCCAGATTTAGAGAAAGGGGATGTGTTTGTTAATATATCTCATCCCGTTGGCGAAAGTTCTGAGTTTTATTCTTTTAATGGATATACCTTAAGAACAGGTAAAAGTTTTGCGTATTACAGAGCGCCGTATTGGAGGCAAGATGTAGCCGATGCTCAGTTTCTAACGCCTACCGAAGATTTTGAAGGATATCAACCAACTTTTGAGGCTAGAATTAAAGATCATATTAATTCTATGGGTTTAAAAATGGATTTAGGAAATAATTGGTTCGCAGATGCAAGTGTAACTTACGGAAGAAATAGTGTAAGTTATACAGTAAACAATTCTGTAAATAGAGATTATTTAGCAGAACATGGAACGTCTCCAACATCATTTGAACCAGGAGGCTATAGTTTAAGTAACATTATTGGTAATTTAGATTTTTCATCTGTATTTACTGAAATGATAAGTGCTTCATTCGGATTAGAATATAAAATAGAATATTTTGAAGCTGTAGAAGGAGAGCCATTATCTTATTACGGTGCTGGATCAGATTCTTTTGCAGGTATAAAACCAGAAGAAGCTGGGAAATGGGATAGAAATAACTTAGGTGTTTATGCCGGTTTAGATTTTGATATTACTGAAAGCTTGTTATTAGGTATTGCTGGTAGATATGAAGATTTTTCTGATTTTGGAGATAACTTTTCATGGAAAATATTTGGACGCCAAAAATTAGGAGCTAATGGAGCAATTAGAGCTTCTTATAGTACAGGATTTAGAGCGCCAACTTTACACCAACGTTTTTTAACAAATAGCCAGTATATTATTGTTGCCGGTTCTTCAGAGCCGTTATTACAAGGAACATTGGCAAATAATAATCCTGCTGTAGAAGCTTTAGGCGTACCAAATCTCTTTGCTGAAACATCTAAAAATATAGCTGCTGGTATTACGTATAAATTTAATAGTAATTTTTACGCGTCTTTAGATTTTTATCAAATAAATGTAGATGATCGTGTGTTGTTCTCTTCTCAAATTGGATCCGATTCAGACGATACCACTACAAATCCTGTGGAGCAAATTTTAGCAGAAAATGGAGTGACTGCAGTTCAGTTTTTTATTAATGCAGGAGATACTAAAACAACAGGGTTAGATATTGTATTAAACTACGATAATATAGATCTTGGGAGCGCTATATTAAATGTTAATTTGGCTGCTAACTTTAATGAAACTACTATAGATGCTATTAATACACCAGATGATTTGGCTGCTAATGGCTATGATATTTTTGAAAGAATTGAACAGGGTTTGATTACTAATTCTAGACCAAAATCTAAAATTATCTTAGGAATTGATTATATCGCAGATAAATTCAATGTAGGACTTTACAATACCATGTTTGGAGAAGTAACTATAACATCTCCTTTAGGGGAAGAATTTGATCAAGATTTATCCTCAAAAGTAGCTACAGATTTAAGTTTAAGCTATCATTTTACAGATAAGTTAAGTATAACAGGAATTCTAAATAATATTTTTGATGTGTATCCAGATGAAACTTTAGCATCTACAGGAACTGCTGAAGCTGCATCGCGATTTACTTATTCTTCAGAAGTACAACAATTGGGGCAGTTAGGTACTAATTTTAGTATTGGATTCAATTATAAATTCTAGCTTTTAAATAGTATAAGAGTTAGTCGTACTAATATCAACTAACACTTATAAATAAAAAAAATCCGGAGTATAAAGCTCCGGATTTTTAGTTTGTGTCATGTTTTGATTTTAGTCGGCTACCTTTACAATTTTTCTTTCTGATAACCACAATTTAAATAGTGAGGTTAAGTAGAAAAATACAGGGACTACAATTAAAGTTAAGAATGTGGCAATTAACAGTCCGTAAATAACGGTCCATGCTAATGGTCCCCAGAAAACGACATTATCTCCTCCAATATAAATGTTAGGGTTAAAATCGCTTACTAACGTAAAGAAGTTAATATTTAGTCCAATGGCTAACGGTATTAATCCTAAAATAGTAGTAATAGCGGTTAATAATACAGGACGTAAACGTGCTTTTCCAGCACGAACAATACATTCGTATAAATCTGCTTTATTTAAATAATCATCGTCTTTAATGTCGAGCTCAATTTTCTTTCTATCAATAAGGAGTTGGGCGTAATCTAAAAGTACCACACCATTATTTACAACAATACCAGCTAAGGATATAATACCCATCATGGTCATCATAATTACGAAAGCATCTCCGGTAACCACAAGTCCGCCAAACACCCCAATAAAACTTAAGAAAATCGCTAACATTATTATTCCTGGTTTTGAAATTGAATTGAATTGGAATATTAAAATGAAAAAGATAAGGGCTAATCCAGTAAAGAATGCGTTAATTAAGAAGGCCATTTGTTTATTTTGTTCTTCAATCTGACCTGTGTAATCTATATTAATCCCTGCAGGTAAGTTTTCGAATGTTTTCATTTCATTCTGAATTTGCCCCACAATTGCAGCAGCATCTGTAAATCCAGGAGATAAAGCAGAATATACCGTAACAACACGTCTGGTGTCTTTATGTTTAATCGCACTGTATCCAGAAGTATTACTTTGTTTCGCAACAGCAGAAACAGGGATTTCTTTAATTTGTCCAGTGTTGTCTCTAAAGGTCATTTTCTGATTAAAAATGGCACTGATATTATATCTGTTGTCTTCGTTAAAACGCACATAGATATCGTAATCGTCGCCGTTTTCTTTATATACACCCGCTTTACTACCGAAAATAGAATTACGTAATTGTGTTCCAACCTGACTGGCGCTTACACCTAATTCTCCAGATTTTGCTCTATCGACCTCAACCAACATCGTTGGCTTTCCTTTATTAACGTCTATTTTAAGTTCGTCTATTCCAGGAATGTTTTTCTGGTTAATGAAATCTCTCATGCTTTGTGCAATTCCTATAAGCTCTGCATAATCGTCACCTTCAATTTCAATATTAATTGGCGATCCTGCTGGAGGTCCGTTCTGATCTTTTTCTACAGATATTAATACACCTGGATAAATTCCCACTAATGCCTTTTGTATTTTCTGACGCAGTAATTCACTGTCTTTACCACGTCTGTACTTATACTCTCGCATAGATGCTGTAATCTTTGCTTTGTGTGGCATTTCTGCAGAAGACCCACCATCTGTTTGTGGATTACCTGCACCTTCTCCAACTTGAGACACGGCACTTTCTACTAAAAAGTTGTAGTCGCCATCTTTATATTCATCGTCGTCCAATACATCGTAAACCTTTTTCTCAATTTCTTTAGTAATCGTGTTGGTTTTTTCTATATCGGTCCCTTCAGGATATTCTATGTAAACAATAATTTGATTCGGCTTATTGTCTGGAAAGAATTCAACTTTTGTACGTTGAGATTTTAAAGAGGCACCAAAGGCTACAAAAGCTAATATTAATAATGCAAATGTAGTTATGGTAATAAAAGCAGGCCATTTTTTACTTAATGCACGTCTTAATTCACGTTCGTAAAAGTTTTCAAAAATCACTAATATTTTTGTTTGAAAAGTGTTTGCCATTTTTCTTAAAAACAAACGGTAAATCCAAAGCATTGCAGCTGTAAAAATCATTAATCCTCCAAGACCTCTATACGCTCCACCGAATATTAAAATAAGCAATCCTATTACAGAAACGATACCTGTAATGGTAACAACGTTTTTTAAAGGCATGTCTTTATCTTCTACAGTCATGTATTTAGAAACCAATACCGAGTTAAAAAAGATTGCAACAATTAAAGAAGACCCTAGAACGGTCGATAATGTTATAGGTAAAAGAATCATGAATTTCCCCATAACTCCAGGCCAAAGGCCTAAAGGAATAAATGCCGCTACAGTTGTTGCGGTAGAGATAATAATAGGGTAAGCAATTTCGCCAATACCTATTTTTGCAGCTTTTTTCCTGCTCATACCCTCTTCGTCCATTAAACGGTATACGTTTTCTACAACAACAATACCATTATCTACCAACATTCCTAACCCCATAATTAATCCGAAAAGGATCATGGTGTTTAAAGTATAGCCTAAGAAGTTTAAAATCATTAAAGACATAAACATAGACATAGGTATGGCAAATCCAACAAAGAGTGCGTTTTTAAAACCTAAGAAAAACATAAGTACGGTAATCACTAGTATAATACCAAAAATAATATTGTTTACTAGGTCGTCTACCTGGCCAATGGTTACCGACGATTGGTCGTTAGCAATGGTTACTGTTAAATCTTGTGGAAACACATTGTCTTTAGCATCGTTTACTATGTCTTGAATTTGTTCTGCAGCATCGACCATGTTTTTACCAGCACGTTTTTTAACGTCTAACATGACAACACGATGACCAAATTCTCGAGCATAAGTTGTTCTGTCTTTTTCTTTGAATGATACTTTGGCAATGTCTTTTAAGTAAATCGGATTGCTATTATCTGATTTAATTACGAAATTATTCAGTTCTGCTGGAGTTTCTACTTCCCCTAGAATTCTAATAGTACGACGTTGACCGCTAGAAATTAAATTTCCTGCAGACATGGTTACGTTTCCGCCACGAACGGCATTAATCACGTCAGAGAAACTTACTTTAGCAGCCATCATTTTATAAATATCTACCGCAATTTCTACTTCTTTTTCCTGAGCTCCACGAATATCTACTTGCTTAATTTCTTGTAAATCTTCTATTTCATCTTGAAGATATTCACCGAAATCTTTTAATTTATCGACTGGGTAATCTCCAGAAATATTAATGTTGAGAATAGGCATTTCTTCCGATAGATTTAAATCGAAAGCATTAGGTTCTACTTTAGCATCGTTAAATGTTGGCCAATCTTCACCTGCCGTTTCAGAATCTATTTCGTCTTTAACCTTTTGTTTGGCAGCTTCTACGCTTATACTCTCGTCGAATTCTACAATAATCATAGAGTAGTCTTCTTGAGACGTAGATGTTATTTCAACAACATTACTTATTGTTTTTAATTTGTCTTCTAGAGGATTTGTAATCAGTTTTTCAATATCCTCTGCAGTGTTTCCTGGGTATATAGAACTCACATAAATTTTAGTTTCTACAACTTCTGGAAAGTTTTCTCTTGGCATTTGGTAATAAGCAGTAATTCCTAGGTAGAAAATTACAGCCATAATAACGTAAATCGTGGTTTTGTTATTAATAGCCCACGTCGACATTCCAAATTCTTTGTCTACTTGCTTTTTGTGTTTAGTCATGGTTTAGGCTTAATATTTAATAACTTTAACGGTTTGCCCATCTCTTACACTACGTGCACCTTCTTTAATAATTTCGGTACCATTTTCTATACCGCTTAATACTTCTATCACATCGTTTTGCGATTTTCCAGTTTCTATAATGGCACGATTAACAGTAGCTTCTCCTTTATCATTTTTATTAGAAATAACGTAGATGTATTGCTCTCCGTTAGCATTTTCAGAAATAATACTTAACGGAATTAATAGTGCGTTTTCGCTAGTGTAATCGTTAATTTTAAGCTTTGCAGTTAAGTTAGGTTTAATGTTTTCGTCTTTATTAGGTACGGCAACTTCTACTTTAAAAGTTCTGTTCGCTGGATTAATAAAATTACTTGCTTGACGAATTTTAGTATCTACGCTAGTGCCTAAAATTGGGAACTCTACTTTTACATCTTTACCTTCAACAACACTTTTAATATAGTTTTCCGGTACTTCGGTTTCTATATACATGTTTTTTAGGTTTACAATACGCATAAGCTGAGATTGTCCTGGGCTTACAACACTTCCTTGTTCTGTAATAATATCGTCTATAACACCAGAGAAAGGAGCTGTAATTGCGGCCTTAGCTAATTGTGTTTTTAGTTGATTTACAGCTTGCTCTTGCGCTTCAAAAGTAGATTTAGCTTGAAGGTATTGTATTTCACTTCCAATTTTTTGATCCCAAAGACGTTTCTGGCGCTCAAAAGTAGTTTTTGTTAGTGCCAATTGAATTTCGCTTTGAGAGACTTGTTGCTCTAATCCGCCATCGTCTATTTTGGCCAAAAGTTGTCCTTTGCTAACGTGTTGTCCTTCCTTAACATAAACGTCTTGTAATATTCCTGACGTTTCAGAAAAAATTACAATATTTTCTTTGGTTTGCACGCTTCCTTGTAATTCTAAAAAGTGTACAAAGTTTTCTGTTTTTGCGCTAACCGTGGTAACTAATGGAAGTTTTTTAGAATCGTCTAATTCGGCTATTTTTTCATCAATTAATTTTAATTGTTTACTAATAGCGACTTGTTTTTCTTCTATTTCGCTACGTTTAGCACGAATGTTTTCAAGATTTCCTTCAGATAAAACTTGTTCTACGGTTTGTTCTTTTCCTCCGCAGGAAATTAATAGAAATGCAAAAGCTGCGATTGTATATATATGTTTCATAATGGGCTTATTAATTGTTTAAAGTACTTAAAATGGCGTCTAGTTCTGCTTTTTTGTTAATGATGTCAAGCATGGCTTGTAAATATTCTTGTTGTGCAGAATATAATTGTGTTTGTGCTTGTCTTAAATCGAAACTTGAAGAAATTCCTTCAAAGAATTTAACTTGATTTTTATGTTCTATACGTTCTGCAAGTTCTAAGTTTAGTTTTTTATTGCCGTAATCTTCAATAGCATATTGGTACTCACTTTTTGCTGTTGCTATTTGAAGTTTAAGTTGTTGTTCTGTTTCTGTTAAAGACTCGTGTGCTTTGTCTAAATCTATTCGTGCTTGTTGTGTTGCAGCAGAGCGTCCTAACGAGCTAAATATTGGAATATTTAAACTCACACCAAATAACGAAGAGCTGTACCATTTTTGACTGCTGTTAAAAAAGCCGAAAGTTTCGCCGTAAGCAGAATAACCTCCATTTATAAATGCACTTAAGGTTGGCATACCATCACTCATGGCTAACTTTACTAATAAGTCTTTGCTTTCTACGTCGTTTTGTGCAATTAAATAATCGATAGTATTTTCTACACTTTCATCGGCAGCAAGAGCTTCTAAAGACGTGTATTGCAAGGCTAATATTTCAAGGTTGTCTGTAAGTGTTGTGTCTGTGTTTAAATCTATACCTAATGTAATGTTTAGCATTTGGTACGATAATTCATTTAAACGTTTTACATTGTTTAAGTCACTAATTAAACCAGACAATGTAATTTTAATTTGTTCAACACTTTCTTCTTCTTCTAAACCATTTTCAAAGGTCTTCTGAATTTCATTTAAATTAGATTCTAAAATTTCTTTATTGCTTTCTAAGATTTTTAGGCTTTCTTCTGTTAATAAAACATTTCCGTAGGCATTTATAACTGCTTTTCTAATTTCTAAATCTGTTTTAGTTTTAGAGTTTTTAGAAATTTCTAAATACACTTTAGAGGCTTGTAAACCTACTAAATACGATCCGTCAAATAATAACTGATTTAAAGTTGCAGTTGCTCCAATGTTTTGTTTTGTATTAAACTCTACAGGAATAAAAGTGCCGGCTTCTCCGCCAAAAATTTCTGCAGGAAGTAAAGATACCTGTTGTTGTAGCCAGTTTTGGTAATCTACCGTTCCGCTAATTTGAGGTAAACCTGTTGCGGTAGTTTCCCATTTCTGTTCTTCTGCAATTTCAATATCTCTAATTGCATTTTTTACTGTTCTATTATTTTCTAATGCGTAATCTATAGCTTCTTGTAAACTAAAGGATACTGGTCCGTCTTGAGCGAATGCTGTAATGCTTAAGCATAAACTAAATAATAGTATTAGTTTGTTTCTCATTGTTCGTTATTAATTTTAGTAGTATTTTTTTTGTTTAATAAAGTTGTGCCTAATGGCGTGCAAATACCTCTTACAATGGTATTCTAAGTAATAGTCTAGTAATTCTTGTAATGTAAATTGATTAGTTGGAAATAATTCTTCGTCTTTAAGTGCGCCTAAAGCATTGAAATATAATCTTGAAATAATTTCTACGTTTAGATTGTCTCTATAAAGTCCTTCAGCAATACCTCTATTTAAATTATCAATCACACAACTTTGCATCACTTCAAATTGTTTTTGTCTTAAAATGGTGTGTATTCGCGGATAATATTTTTTTAATTGAAATTCTGGCGACTTCTTTAAGTTGGTCATATAGTTAGTAATAAACTCTTTAATCTTAAAAAGTTCTTCTATAGGATTTGCATCTAAAGTAAAAATTGCATCAATAGATTCTGATATTGATTCAAATTTGTATATCGCAGTAGCTTCTATTAATTTTGTTTTGGTTTCGAAATATTGATAGATGGTTTTTTTAGAAATGCCCATCTCAGCAGCAATGTCATCCATAGTCACACTTTTAAATCCTAGATTTAAAAATAACTCGGTAGACTTTATAATAATCTTCTTTTTCATTTGCATTAAATTCGAGCGCAAATATAGTCATGGAAACTTAAAAAACAATAAAAGTTTCTTAAGTTTTAATTGTTTGTTAACATTGGAGAACTCTATGTGATAATTTCGTTTATTCTGTTATTTTTGTCTCATGCAAAATATATTATCTTATCAAGAGGCTTTTATTAGTTACTTGAAGCAATTTAAAACAGACAGAGAACCTAAATCTTTATACGAGCCAATCGATTATATTTTAAATTTAGGAGGAAAGCGATTAAGACCCGTTTTAACTTTAATGTCGGCAGAAATTTTTAACACCGATTATAAAAAGGCGTTAGATGCGGCATTGAGTATAGAGGTGTTTCATAATTTTTCTTTAATTCATGACGATATTATGGATGATGCACCATTACGTCGCGGAAACCAAACTGTTCATGAAAAATGGGATGTAAATACAGGTATTTTGTCTGGAGATGCTATGCTAATTATGGCGTATCAGTTATTTGAGAATTATGAGCCTGAAACGTTTAGAGATTTAGCAAAGTTATTTAGTAAAACGGCTTTAGAAGTTTGTGAAGGACAGCAATACGACGTAGATTTTGAAAATAGAGACGACGTTACGATTCCTGAATATTTAAAAATGATTGAATATAAAACGGCTGTTTTGGTTGGTGCTGCGATGCAGATGGGAGCAATTGTAGCTCAGGCTTCTAAGGCGGAGCAAGAAGGTATTTACGACTTCGGAAGAAATTTAGGTGTGGCTTTTCAATTGCAAGACGATTATTTAGATGCTTTTGGTGATCCAAAAACATTTGGAAAACAAGTAGGAGGAGACATTATAGAAAACAAAAAGACTTTTCTTTACTTAAAAACGCTAGAATTCTCTGCAGAAGCAGAACAACGCGAACTTCAACATTTGTTTAGTGTAAGTCCAACAGATAGTAGTGATAAAGTGCAGTCTGTAAAGCAATTATTTTTAAGTAGTGGTGCAGCAGATGCAACTACTAAAGCCATTGAAGCGTATACAAATAAAGCATTTTCTGTGCTCGACACCTTAGATATAAGTGAAGAGAAAAAGAAACTTTTAAGACTTTTTGGTGAAAATTTAATGACTAGAAAAGTATAACTCCCAAATTAGTGTGATGCAAATAGAATCCATACAAGACTTATTGAATACTTCTTTACAATACGAATTGTATGGAAATTTAGTGTTTCAGCTTAATAAAGACTTCAGATTAGCAAATATAGATTTCGATGTCGAATCGTCTATTCTACCTGAAGATTTAAAGCTGCAATTGCATGAAACCGTATATCAGCTCATCCAAAATAATTTTGCAGAGTATTTAAATCTACTCTATATTATTGACGTGCCGGAGCAACAAATAAAGATGTTAGATGGTAGCGATACTTTAAAACTCTCTGAGCAAGTTGCGTTTCTAATTTTAAAACGCGAATGGCAGAAAGTGTGGTTTAAGCATCAATATAAATAGGAGTAAAAATTAGCATGTAATTTAAGGTTGTTTTTAAAACATATTAAATACAAATCCAAGTAGCCAGTATAAAATTAAGAACACAACTACTGTTCCGATACAACCACATTTACCACCTCCAATTTTTTTTGCTCCCCAAGCAGCTCCGATAATTCTTAATAATTTTTCCATTTTTAATTTTTTTATGAAAAGTAGGTAGGATTTAGGTAATACATTAACGCTATCGGTTAAAAATATACTCTTATAAACGGCGACCATGGCGAGCCGTAAATACTTTTATCGTCATCGTAAAGCACATCGTAACGAACACCTATAGTTACGTTGTTGGTTTGGTAACCTACTCCTAAAAGTAAAGCTGGAAACCAATATTTTTCATCGTCATAAAATATTCTGTCGTTATCATATGTTCTATTGACATGTAATTGCTGAAACTCTCCTGAAAGTTGAATGTTAGATATTGGTGTGTAAAGTCCAGTTAACGTTCCTCCGATAATAGTCGATTTGTAAAAATCTTTTTGAGAATTGTAAGTAAAATTTAAACCTACGCCAAGTGCAAATTGCGAATTAAATTGATAGAGTGCAGCGGGCTCTATTGTACCACTAAAAAAATCATTACTAAAGCCAAGACCTATACCTCCTCCAAATTTAACATTATCGCTAAAACTTGAATTTTGTGCATAAATATTCTTAAAACTCAGAGAAAAAAATGAAATTAAGATTATACTTCTAAGAAAGTATTTATATGATTTTTTCATGGCAAGGATAAAGTTTCGTTAAAATTCCTTTATAAATATAAGAAAAAGGTATCTAAGTTTAGTAAAAGTTGTACTTTTGGATAAATTTTGTCAAAGCGAGAATTTCTCAAAAAATATAATGGATAAATATTCCTTTTTAAACGCAGCACATACAGCATATTTTGCTGAATTATACGATCAATATTTAGAAAACCCAGATTCAGTTGAGCCAAGTTGGAGAGCTTTCTTTCAAGGTTATGATTTTGGTAGCGAAAACGATATCGCTGACCAAGAACTTATGGAGAATTTCTCCTGTGACCATGTGTCAGAAAATCTAACTAAAGAGTTTCAAGTTGTTCAATTGATTGCCGGTTACCGAACCCGAGGGCACCTGTTTACTAAAACAAACCCAGTTCGCGATCGTAGAACCTATTCGCCAACTTTGGCTTTAGAGAATTTCGGATTATCTAATAGCGATTTAGACACTGTTTTTTCAGCAGGGGAAATCTTAGGTATCGGATCTCAAACGCTAAAAGAAATTGTTAAACATTTAGAAAAAATATACTGTGATTCTATTGGTATAGAATATATGTATGTTAGAAATCCAGATCGTAAGACATGGATTCAACAAAAACTTAATGTAAACGATAACCAGCCTAACTTCGATGCAGAAGGGAAAAAGCACATTCTTAAAAAACTAAATGAAGCCGTTTCTTTTGAAAGTTTCTTACATACTAAATATGTAGGGCAGAAACGTTTTTCTTTAGAAGGAGGAGAATCTTTAATCCCAGCACTAGATGCCGTTATTGAAAAAGCAGCAGACTATGGCGTTAAAGAATTTGTAATGGGTATGGCCCACCGTGGTCGTTTAAGTACGCTTACAAATATCTTCGGAAAATCGGCTAAAGATATCTTTAGTGAATTTGATGGTAAAGATTACGAAGAAGAAATTTTTGATGGTGATGTAAAATATCACTTAGGATGGACAAGTAATCGCCAAACAGATAGCGGAAAGAAAATAAATTTAAATATAGCACCTAACCCATCGCACTTAGAAACGGTTGGAGCTGTTGTAGAAGGTATTGTTCGTGCTAAACAAGACGATAAATATGCAGATAACCCATCTCAAGTACTACCAATTGTAGTGCATGGTGATGCCGCTATTGCAGGTCAAGGTTTAGTGTACGAAATTGTACAAATGGCGCAACTAGATGGTTATAAAACTAACGGAACGCTTCATATTGTTGTAAATAACCAAATTGGGTTTACAACCAATTATTTAGATGCACGTTCTAGTACATACTGTACAGATGTTGCTAAAGTAACATTGTCTCCTGTGTTACACGTGAATGCAGACGATGTTGAAGCTGTTGTACATGCTACACTTTTTGCATTAGATTTTAGAATGCATTTTAAACGCGATGTATTTATTGACCTGTTAGGGTATAGAAAATACGGTCATAACGAAGGTGACGAACCTCGTTTTACACAACCTAAATTATATAAAGCTATTGCTAAGCATCAGAATCCAAGAGATATCTATGCTGCAAAATTAATTAAGGAAGGTGTGATTGATGAAGGTTACGTTAAGGAGTTAGAGGCTGCTTATAAAGCTAGCCTAGAAGAAGAATTAGAAGATTCTCGAAAAGAAGAGAAAACAGTTATAACACCGTTCATGCAAGATGAGTGGTGTGATTTTGTTCGCGTTACTGAACAAGATATGATGAATCCTGTAGATACTACAGTAACTAAAGAAAAATTAGCTCAGATTGCACAAGTAATTTCTAATTTACCTGAAGACAAAAAGTTTATCCGTAAGATTGAACGTTTAGTGCAATCTAGAAAAACAATGTTTGAAGAGGATAGATTAGATTGGGCCATGGCAGAACATTTAGCATATGGAACCCTTTTAGAAGAAGGTTTTGATGTTAGAATGTCTGGACAAGATGTAGAGCGTGGTACTTTCTCTCACCGTCATGCTGTGATTAAAGTAGAAGACAGTGAAGAAGAAGTTGTACTTTTAAATAACTTAAGCGATAACCAGGGAAAATTCTTTATTTATAACTCATTACTTTCAGAGTATGGTGTTGTAGGTTTCGATTATGGTTACGCTATGGCAAGTCCAAAAACATTAACAATTTGGGAAGCACAATTTGGTGACTTTAGTAATGGAGCGCAAATTATGTTAGATCAATATATCTCTGCTGCCGAAGATAAATGGAAGCTTCAAAACGGATTGGTTATGTTATTACCACATGGTTATGAAGGGCAAGGAGCAGAGCATTCATCGGCACGTATGGAACGTTATTTACAATTGTGTGCTAAAGACAATATGTTTGTAGCAGATTGTACCACACCTGCTAACATTTATCATTTGTTACGTAAACAAATGAAATCTAACTTCAGAAAACCTTTAATTGTTTTTACACCTAAGAGTTTATTGCGTCATCCAAAAGTAGTATCTACTGTAGATGAATTTGCGAATGGAAGTTTCCAAATGCTAATAGACGATGCAGAAGCAAAGGTAGATACAGTAAAATCACTTGTTTTTGTTACAGGTAAATTCTACTACGACTTATTAGAAGTAAAAGAAGAACAAGGAAGAGATGATGTTGCCTTAGTGCGTATCGAACAATTATTCCCTTTGCCAGCGACAGCTATGAGAGAAACGATTGCAAAATACAGTAATGCAGAAGAAGTAGTTTGGGCACAAGAAGAACCAAGAAACATGGGTGCTTATGCGCATATGTTAATGCATTTTGACGAAGCAAAAACATTCAGATTTGTTGCAAGACGTCCTTATGGTGCACCTGCTGCGGGTAGTTCTACACGATCTAAACGCCGCCACAAAGAAGTAATCGACTATGTTTTCGATAAAACAAAAAACAACCAACGATAATTTAACAATAAGATTAAACTAAAATATTGAACGATGATTTTAGAAATGAAAGTACCTTCTCCAGGAGAATCTATTACAGAAGTAGAAATAGCAACATGGTTAGTTCAAGATGGTGATTATGTAGAGAAAGATCAAGCAATTGCTGAAGTGGATAGTGATAAAGCTACACTAGAACTTCCTGCTGAAGAAAGCGGAATTATAACGCTTAAGGCAGAAGAAGGAGATGCTGTTGCCGTTGGTGAGGTTGTATGTTTAATAGATACAAGTGCTGCAAAACCAGAAGGTGATGCGCCAGCAAAAGAAGATAAAAAAGAAGAGGCTCCTGCTCCAAAAGCAGAAGCTCCTAAAACTGCTCCAGCAGCAGAAAAAACATATGCGTCCGGTACAGCTAGTCCTGCAGCTAAAAAGATTTTAGCAGAAAAAGGAATGGATGCTGCTAGTGTTATTGGTACAGGTAAAGCTGGAAGAATAACTAAAGAAGATGCAGTGCAGGCAAAACCTTCTATGGGAACTCCAACTGGAGGATCTCGAGGAGAGTCGCGTTCTAAATTGTCTATGTTACGTCGTAAAGTTGCAGAGCGTCTTGTTGCCGTTAAAAACGAAACAGCGATGTTAACTACGTTTAACGAAGTAGATATGTCTCCTATATTTTCTTTAAGAAGCGAGTATAAAGAAGCGTTTAAAGCTAAGCATGGTGTTGGATTAGGATTCATGAGTTTCTTTACTTTAGCAGTTGTTAGAGCCTTAGAAATGTATCCTGCAGTTAACTCTATGATGGATGGTAAAGAAATGTTGTCTTACGATTTCTGTGATATTAGTATTGCGGTTTCTGGACCTAAAGGTTTAATGGTTCCTGTTATTAGAAATGCAGAAAATTTAAGTTTTAGAGGTGTTGAAGCAGAAGTTAAACGTTTAGCGCTTCGTGCAAGAGACGGACAAATTACTGTAGATGAAATGACAGGTGGAACATTCACAATTACTAATGGTGGTGTGTTTGGAAGTATGTTATCTACGCCAATTATTAACCCACCTCAAAGTGGTATTTTAGGTATGCATAACATTGTTGAGCGTCCCGTAGCTGTAGATGGTCAGGTAGTAATTAGACCAATTATGTATGTTGCCTTATCTTACGATCACAGAATTATAGATGGTAAAGAAAGTGTAGGTTTCTTAGTTGCTGTAAAAGAAGCTTTAGAAAACCCACAAGAATTCTTAATGAATAACGATGTTAAGAAAGCTCTAGAACTATAGAACAATCTTAATTTTAAATAAAAAAAAGGACAATCATGTGATTGTCCTTTTTTTTATTCTAATGTTGATAATAAACAATAAGGTTTAAAGCAATTGTAAATAATGCAAATAAAAATATACTTGAAATAAGTATAACGTTCTGAAAATTGGTTTGATTTTCCATATCACTTAAATTGTTTACGTTTTCAGAGTGAATTAATAATACTCTAAAGTAAAAAATCACTTTTCAATCTTAATTTAAGATTTAAGTTGTCGTAGTAAAGTGGCTTTAAACTAAAAACTCTGCACCATTACAATGCAGAGTTAAATTAATAATCCTCCCTAAGAACTAATTAATAGCATTGTAAAGGTATTTTAAATAAGCGTAGTTTGAAATACGTATTTCTACGTATTCTTTATAAAACCTCTCTATTATTTGTTGCCCAAATAAATAAAGCATTGTGTTTGCCTTCAATTTTAAGCTTGTTTACAATGTTACTTCTGTGTTTGTCTACAGTACGAAAGGATATGGATAATTCGTCGGCTATTTCAGGGCTAGTCATATTTTTAGCAATAAGCTTTATAATTTTTATTTCTGTTTTAGTCAGTTTATTTAACACCGTGAGATCGGTGCTAGTCGATGTTTTTTCTAAGTTGGGAATAATTTCCTGGCTAAAATATGGTTTGTTGTTTATTACACTTTCAATACAGTTTTCAATTTCTTCAACAGCAAACTCTTTTAATATATAGCCATAAATATTTAATTCTTTGGCTTTATTAAACACATCTTCACGTTTATCGAAAGTGATTAAAATAATTTTGGTATTAATATCGTGTTTTTTACAATCTTCAGCAATTTCAATACCTGTTCTAAGTGGCATTCTAATATCTAGAATGGCAATTTCAGGTTTTAATTTAACAATAAGGTTGTATGCAGATTGCCCATCGGTAGCACTTCCCACTATATTATAATTTATAGATGTTAAATAGTTGGTCATACCTTTAAGCATTAAAGGGTGATCGTCTGCTATAACAATTGAAGATTTCATAGGAAGGAAAATTCTGTATTTTAATTTAAATATACTATTTCTTACGCAATGTTGTTTTTTTAAGATATAGATATTTTTTATCGTAATCTATAATGCCTTTACCTTTTTTAAGTATATCGGCACCAATTATGCCGTCTACAGGTGTGGAATTGTGATTTATTAACGCTGTATTTACATGGGTCAAATCAAATAAGATCAAACTAAGATTTCCGTTTTTCCACTTTCCTATTTTAACAGTGTTTTTCTTAGAAAGTTGCGTGTTCATGTTAATGGCTCCAGCACCAGCCGCTTTGATTTTAGAATCTTTAACCTTTAAGTTAAAGCGTTCTGTAGCTTCAAAACCTACACAAGAACTAGATGCTCCGGTGTCTAATATAAATAACCCTTTTTCTCCATTAATAGTTGCCAGAATTTCAAAATGATTGGTTTTGGTGAGCTTTAATTTTATCTTAACGTAATCTTTGTTTAATAGAAAATCTTGAAGTGATGTCATCTTAAAAATTAATTTTGGTAAATATAGTAATGTAAAACCATTAATTTTGCAGAATGATTATAACAGATACACATACACATTTATATAGTGAGGCGTTTGATGAGGATCGATCAGACATGATTCAACGTGCTATAGATGCAGGCATTTCAAGATTCTTTATTCCTGCCATAGATTCCGAATATACAGAACGCATGCTTCAGTTAAAGCGCGATTTTCCAGAACATATGTTTTTAATGTCAGGATTGCATCCAACGCATGTTAAAGAGAATTATAAAGCAGAACTACGTCATGTAGAAGAACTATTATCTAAACACACCTATTGTGCCATTGGAGAGATTGGAATTGATTTGTATTGGGATCAATCTACACTTGCAATTCAGGAAGCTGCTTTTAGACATCAAATTCACTTAGCAAAACAGCACAAATTACCTATCGTTATACATTGCAGAAATGCGTTTGATGAAGTTTTTAATATTTTAGAAGAAGAAAAAGGAGCAGACCTTTTTGGCGTATTTCATTGTTTTACGGGTACGTTAGCACAAGCAAAACAAGCCATTTCTTATAATATGAAGTTAGGCATTGGAGGTGTAGCAACCTTTAAAAATGGTAAAATTGATACATTTTTAAACGAAATTGATTTAAAACATATTGTTTTAGAGACCGATTCTCCATATTTAGCTCCAACACCTTATCGCGGTAAACGTAACGAAAGTCTTTATATTCTTAAGGTTTTGGAAAAACTTTCAGACATTTATGAATGTTCTGAAGCCGAAATTGCTACCATAACAACTCAGAATTCTAAAGATATATTTAGCATTTAATACATGACGAAATCCAAAACTAACATTTTACTTATTTATACCGGTGGAACCATTGGTATGGTTAAAGATTTTGAAACGGGAGCTTTAAAAGCCTTCGATTTTAAAAATTTATTAGACAAAATTCCAGAATTAAAACAGTTAGATTGTGATATCGAGACGTTTTCTTTTAAAGACCCGATAGATTCTAGTAATATGAATCCGAAATATTGGGTGGAAATTGCTGAAATTATAGAGTCTAATTACAATGCATTTGATGGGTTTGTAGTATTGCACGGAAGCGATACCATGAGTTATACGGCATCTGCATTAAGCTTTATGTTGGAGCATTTAGCAAAACCAGTGGTGTTTACGGGCTCGCAATTGCCAATAGGAGACTTGCGTACAGATGCTAAAGAAAATTTAATAACGTCTATCCATGTGGCGTCTTTACAGCGTTATAATAAGCCAGTTATTAAAGAAGTGACCTTGTATTTTGAATATAAATTATACAGGGCAAACCGCACTACAAAAATTAATGCAGAACATTTTGAAGCCTTTGCATCTTTAAATTATCCCGATTTGGTTACTTCTGGAGTGCATTTAAAGGTTAATCAGGATTATTTGTTTAAGCCTAATCTTAAAAAAAGTTTTAAAGTTCATAAAGTTTTAGATGTAAATATTGCTTTGGTTAAGCTTTTTCCTGGAATTTCTGAAGGCGTTTTACAAAGTATTTTTAATACACCCGGACTAAAAGGTGTGGTTTTAGAAACTTACGGCGCAGGAAATTGCACTACAGAATCTTGGTTTTTTAATATTTTAAAAACAGCAATAGCTAAGGGTATTCACATCATAAATATCACCCAATGTTCTGGGGGGAGTGTGCTTATGGGACAATATCAAACAAGTGAAGAATTAAAGAAATTAGGCGTTATTTCCGGAAAAGACATCACATCTGAGGCTGCCATTTGTAAATTGATGTATTTACTTGGACAGAATGTGTCTGCTAAAGTATTCAAAACCATATATGAAACATCTTTAAGAGGAGAAATGATTTAAAATTAACTGATAAAATTTTCAGGTCTTAAAGATTTTTTGTTATTTGCCGTATGTTATTGAAAAATGAAAAACAGAGAGGTGGCCGAGTGGTCGAAGGCGCACGCCTGGAAAGTGTGTATACGCCAAAAGCGTATCGAGGGTTCGAATCCCTTCCTCTCTGCAGATAATTCTGATGACGTTTTTTGTTTTTTAATTACAATTTTTTTATATCTTTAACACTTTAACTAATAAAATTAAGATCAAGAACAATGAAAAGATTATTTTCTATCCTAGCCATTACACTTATGGTGGCATTCGGAACTGTTAATGCAACTACAACTAGCGCTGCTGCTGTAGCAACTACCGTAGTTTCTTCAATTCAAGATGATGCAGCCGCAACTGCAACTGAAGATTTAGGTTTTCACCAAGAATTAAAAAAACGTTTCATCGAAGGTGGAGCTGGATTCATGGGAATCGTACTATTATGTTTAATTCTAGGTTTAGCAATCGCTATTGAGAGAATTATCTTTTTAAATTTATCTTCAACAAACACAAAAAAATTAACTCAAAAAGTAGAAGACGCATTACAATCAGGTGGTGTTGAAGCTGCAAAGGAAGTTTGTAGAAATACAAAAGGACCTGTTGCATCTATCTTCTATCAAGGTCTAGACAGAACCGATGAAGGTTTAGAGGCTGCTGAAAAAGCTGTTGTAGCTTACGGTGGTGTTCAAATGGGACAACTTGAGAAAAACGTATCTTGGATTTCTTTATTTATCGCATTAGCTCCGATGTTAGGATTCATGGGTACGGTAATTGGTATGATCCAAGCCTTCGATAAAATTGAAGCAGCTGGAGATATGCAACCATCACTTGTTGCTGGGGGTATTAAAGTAGCCTTATTAACAACTGTATTCGGATTAATCGTTGCAATTATTCTTCAAATCTTTTATAATTACATTATTGCTAAAATTGATAGTATCGTTAACGATATGGAAGATGCTTCAATTACATTAATGGACTTGTTAATCAGACACAAGAAGTAATAATTTAAAACACATTAAACGATGAGTTTACATAAAATAATAAAAATTATTGTTGGTATACTATCAGTAGTTGGAATCATCTTCGCATTGATGATTATTACTGGAAATGATAGTATGGTTGATAATATGTTATATGTTACTTATTTAGTTCTAGCTATCATCTTAGCACTTGTATTAGTGTTTGTGATTAAAGGATTATTTGAGGGTAACATTAAAAAGACCCTATTATCAGTAGGAGCATTTGTAGTGGTTTTATTTATCGCTTACGCTATGTCTTCTGGTACAGATTTAGATTTAACACCTTTCCTTAATAAAGGAATGGATGTTACAGAATCAACATCTAAGTATGTTGGAGCTGGATTATATGCCTTTTACGCTTTAGCTATAATCGCTATCGGTTCTATGGTATACGCAAATATTAAAAAATTAATAAACTAAGTAATTATGGCAAAAAGATCAGCACCAGAAGTTAATGCAGGCTCTATGGCTGACATCGCTTTCTTACTTTTAATTTTTTTCTTAGTAACAACAACTATTGAGACTGATTCAGGTTTAAGTAGAAAACTTCCACCTCTGGATGATACACAACAAGAAGATGTAATTATCAAGAAAAAGAACATTTTTCAATTACAGGTTAATAAAAATAATGCCTTGTTATTGAATACTGGAGGAGAAGAGAAAGTGATTGAAATCAAGGACTTGCGTAAAGCTACAGTCGATTTCTTAGATAACGGTGGTGGAGTTGGCGAAGATGCTTGTAGAAACTGTCAAGGTAACAGAAATCCAAAATCTTCTGATAACTTTGATAAAGCTATTGTGTCTTTACAAAATGATAGAGGAGCTAAATACGATGTGTATATTGCTATACAAAACGAAATTTTAGCGGCTTACAATCAACTTAGAAATAGAGAGTTTGTAAAAGCCTATCCTAATTTAGATATGAATTTTGTAGAAGCAGACAAGAAGTATTCAGATCCAAGAACATCGTCTTCTGAGAAAGAACGTTTAAAAGAGAAGTTAGAGGCCATCAAAATAATGATACCTCAAAAATTCTCTGAAGCAGAGCCTAAAAAGTCTAATTAGATAAACACTAAAATTTATGTCTAAATTTAAAAAGAAAAAAGGAGGAGAATTACCTGCAATATCTACCGCATCATTACCAGATATCGTATTTATGTTATTATTCTTCTTTATGGTGGCTACTGAAATGAGACAAAACACCTTAATGATTGAAAATAAGTTACCTGCTGCAGATCAAGTTGAAAAACTAGATAAAAAAGATTTGGTAATGTACATCTATGCAGGGAAACCGAGTCAGAGGTTCGAAAGTCAATATGGTACAGAGTCTAGAATTCAGTTAAATGATAAGTTTGCAGATGTTTCTGAAATTGCAGCTTTTATTTCTGCTGAAAGAGCTTCAAAACGTGAAGAATTAGTACCGTTTTTAACAACTGCTTTAAAAGTAGATAGTGATGCCAATATGGGGTTAGTATCAGACATTAAACAGGAATTACGTAAAGTAAATGCGTTAAAAATAAACTATACAACTAGAAAAGGTGATGCACTTTCCGGTTTAAAGAACTAAGTTTACTCTTAATTTTATATTATAAAAGGTGTTTTGATTTTATCAAAGCACCTTTTTTATATGGTATCAACTACTATTATCTTAGCGTTATAAGTTTATCTAACGAGTTATGAAAAATTATTACATTCTATTTTGTATTGTATGTTTTGGGTTTTCTCAATTTAGTTTTGCTCAGAACGACTCCAAACCTAAAGCAGAGGCTTTAACTGTTATCGATTCTTTATATAAAGAAGATCAGTTTTATCTTTCCATGACTTATAATGTTCTTGCTAATCTACCTTCTGGAGTAGAACAAACAGGGTTTTCCTTAGGTTTACATGCAGGATTTATTAAAGATATGCCAATTAATAAACAACGCAATGTAGCTATAGGTATTGGACTTGGCTATTCTTACAATTCGTTTAATCAGAATTTAGGGATTATTAAAGGTGACGATGATGTAACTAATTTCGTGGTCTTAGATGATACTTACGACTTTGATTATAGTAAGAACAATTTTTATCTACATATGGTAGAATTGCCCATAGAATTTAGATGGCGTACTTCTACGGCAACAGATTATCGTTTTTGGCGTGTTTACACGGGTTTTAAGCTAGGTTATGTGTTTTATAATATTAGTAACTTCCAAGGTGAAGTTGGAGACGTGAGATATACCAATATTGATGGATTTAATGATTTGCAATATGGGTTAACATTAAGTGTAGGATATAATACTTGGAATTTCTACGTGTATTATGCCTTAAACTCTATTTTTGAAGATGACGTTAAAACGTTGCTTACCCAAGAATCTGTAGATATGAATGCAATTAAATTTGGTTTAATTTTCTATTTATTATAACCAATTAGGTATAAGTATAAGTTGTGGGATTAATCCCGTGGCACAACCAATTAGAATTTCTGGATAATTATGTGCTTTTAAACTTAGTCTTGAAGTTGCTACAGCTCCCATAATAAAAATTATTAGTGCAATACTGCCCAATATATTTATACTAAAATGTATGCTAAGCCCAATAAAAAACATGCATACTCCAGATATAGCCATTAAGTGAATACTCGACTTAAAGTTTAATATATTTAAGATTAAACAGCTTATTGTTGATGCTAATATACCTACAAAAAAATAATACAATTCAATAAAATCATAAGGCGTAATTACCCGCTTTATAACGATAAGTAGGATACAACAGAATATCATTAAAGGAATAATACGTTCTCTAGTTTTTGTTAATTCAATTGAATTAACCCTGCCTAATGTTTTTAATAAAATGACTGCCAATATGGGTAATATAAGTGTAAGAATACTTAACGACACCAATTTAGTTTGTATTACAGCAAGTGGAATAAATCGTGGTGACTTAGAAAAATAAAAAAGCACTCCCACTAATGGCATAAATATGGGGTGGAAAATATAAGAAATGCTTTTTTGCATATAGATCTAAGGGGTCTTTAAATTATAAATGTATGATCATTTATACATTTCTTATAGTATAGATGTCAAAATAAAAAGCTATTATAACTGCTTTCTTAATCGCGCAACAGGCACATCAAGTTGTTCTCTGTATTTTGCAACGGTACGTCTCGCAATTGGATAGCCCTTTTCTTTTAAAATAGATGCTAGGTTTTCATCGGTTAGCGGTTTTCTTTTATCTTCTTGATCTATAACCGTACCTAGAATCATTTTAATTTCTCTAGTAGACACATCTTCACCTTGGTCATTTTTCATGGATTCAGAGAAGAATTCCTTGATTAATTTCGTTCCGTAAGGTGTATCTACATATTTACTGTTTGCTACCCTAGAAACGGTTGAAACGTCCATATTAATGTCGTCTGCAATGTCCTTTAAGATCATGGGTTTTAAATTACGCTCGTCTCCAGTTAAAAAATACTCCTTTTGGTAGTGCATAATAGCACTCATAGTAACAAAGAGGGTTTGCTGGCGCTGCTTAATAGCTTCAATAAACCATTTAGCGGCATCTAATTTTTGTTTTATAAACGAAACTGCATCTTTTTGCGACCTAGACTTATCTTTGGTGTCTTTATACCCCTTAAGCATATCATTATACTCGCGAGATACGTGTAATTCGGGAGCATTCCTTCCATTTAAAGTAAGTTCCAATTCACCATCGACTATACGAATGGCAAAATCGGGAACAACATGTTCTACAATTCTGTTGTTTCCAGAATACGATCCGCCAGGTTTAGGGTTTAAACGTTCAATTTCTTCAATAGCATCCTTAAGTTGATCTTCGCTAACGTCGAATTTTTGCATTAATTTCTGATAATGTTTCTTCGTAAATTGATCGAAAGCATCATCTATAATTTGTGTGGCCAATACAATATCGGCAAACTTTTCTTTTCTGTGTAATTGGATACTCAAACATTCCTGCAAATCGCGGGCTCCAACTCCAGCAGGATCTAATTGATGTACCGTACGGAACACTTTATTTATCGTCTCTTCTGTAGTGTATACGTTTTGTGTAAATGCCAAATCATCCATAATATCTGGAGTCGATCTGCGTATATAACCACTTTCGTCTACACTACCAACTAAGAATTCTGCGATATCGCGTTCTTCATCTGTAAGGCGGAATGTATTTAACTGAGATATTAAATGCTGTGTAAAAGAGGTTCCTGCAGCGTAAGGCATGGTTTTCTCTTCGTCGTCGCTACTGTAATTGTTGGCCTGTGTTCTGTAATCTGGGATTTCATCGTCACTTAAATATTCATCGACATTGATATCTTCTGAATTTATAGTTTCCGAATCGTCGTTATAGTCATCTGCGGTATTATCAAAATTATCGTCAAACTCACTAATAGGTTCTTCTTTCCCGCTATCAAGTGCCGGATTTTCTTCTATTTCTTGCTTTAGGCGTTGTTCAAATGCTTGCGTAGGCAACTGTATCAATTTCATTAATTGAATTTGTTGCGGAGATAATTTCTGCGATAATTTAAACTGAAGGTTTTGCTTAAGCATAAAAGTTTAGTGCGATTTATCAATAAAAATAAAAAAAACAATCTACATAAAGGTGTACATAGATTGTTTTTATGAGTATTTTATTAGATTAAAATTCTGCGTTCTGCGGTGTTCTTGGGAAAGGGATCACATCACGAATGTTAGACATTCCTGTTGCAAACATCACTAAACGCTCAAATCCTAATCCAAAACCAGAGTGTACTGCAGTACCATATTTTCTAAGGTCTAAGTACCACCAAAGCTCTTCTTCGTCGATTCCTAAAACGGCCATTTTTTGCTTTAATACATCTAAACGTTCTTCACGTTGTGCACCACCAACAATTTCACCAATACCAGGGAATAAGATATCCATAGCACGTACGGTTTTGCCATCTTCGTTTAAACGCATGTAAAATGCTTTAATATTTGCTGGATAATCAAATAAGATTACAGGACACTTAAAGTGTTTTTCTACAAGAAAACGTTCGTGTTCACTTTGTAAATCTGCTCCCCATTCGTTAATAATATATTTGAATTTTTTCTTTTTGTTTGGCTTACTGTTGCGTAAAATATCGATAGCTTCTGTGTAGCTTACACGTTTAAAATTGTTATCTGCTACGAAACGTAATTTTTCAATTAACGTCATTTCACTACGTTCTGCTTGTGGTTTCTTTTTATCCTCGTCTTGTAAACGTTGATCTAAAAATTCTAAATCTTCAAAATTGTTTTCAAGTACATGTCCGATTACAGATTTCATGAAATCTTCAGCTAAATCCATGTTTCCAGCAAGATCCATAAAGGCAACTTCTGGCTCAATCATCCAGAATTCAGATAAATGTCTAGATGTATTCGAGTTTTCTGCTCTAAATGTTGGTCCAAATGTATAAACTTTACCTAAAGACATGGCGTAAGTTTCTGCCTCTAATTGCCCAGAAACGGTAAGATTTGTTTCTTTTCCGAAGAAATCTTCAGTAAAATCTACGTTTCCATCTTCTGTTAATGGTGGTGTTTTAGCATCTAAATTGGTAACACGAAACATTTCTCCTGCTCCTTCTGCATCACTACCAGTAATAATTGGAGTATGCACATAGAAGAAACCATTGTCGTTAAAATACTTGTGAATGGCAAAAGATAATGATGAACGTAAACGCATTACAGCACTAAATGTATTTGTTCTAGTACGTAAATGAGCATTTTCTCTTAAAAATTCGAAAGAGTGTTTTTTAGGTTGAATAGGGTAAGTTTCAGGATCTGAATCTCCTAGAATTTCTATTGATTTCACTTGAATCTCTACCGACTGTCCTTTACCTTGACTTTCGGCTAATTCCCCTTTTATATGAACCGCAGCTCCTGTTGTGATGCGTTTTAATATGTCTTCGTTTGTATTTTCGAAGTCGACAACACATTGAATGTTTTGTAATGATGAACCATCGTTTAAAGCAATAAAACGGTTAGCTCTAAATGTTCTTACCCAACCTTTAATGTCTACTTCTTGTAAAGTAAAGTCTTGTTTTAATAATTCTGAAATTGTACTTGGTTTCATTTTAAATATTTTTAAACATGCAAATATAATTCTTTATGCACAGCATATTTTAATTGTTGTTATTGTTTTTCTTCGTCTTCGGTATCTTCGCTATCATCTGGGATAATGTTAATAGCAGGTTTTCTTAATACTTCTTTATTGGCAATGTTACGTTCTAACGATAATAATAATGAAGGTAACAAGAGTAAATTAGAAAGCATAGCAAATAATAACGTTACGGATACTAATCCTCCTAAGGCTACCGTACCTCCAAAACTAGAAATCATAAATACCGAAAATCCGAAAAATAAGACTGTAGAAGTGTAAAACATACTTACACCTGTTTCGCGTAATGCTCCGTAAACCGAGCGTTTAATTTTCCAATTATTGGCTTGTAATTCTTGGCGATATTTGGCTAAGAAGTGAATGGTATCATCTACAGAAATACCAAAAGCAATACTAAATACCAATATGGTAGATGGTTTTATTGGTACACCTAAATATCCCATTAAACCTGCCGTAATTAGTAAAGGCAATAGGTTTGGAATTAAAGAGATTAAAATCATTTTTAGCGATCTAAACATATAAGCCATAAATAAGGCAATAAGTAAGATGGCTAAGGTTAATGAGATTGCTAAATTTTTAACCAAATAGGTTGTACCTTTTTGGAAAACTAATGCTTTTCCTGTCATAATCACTTTATAGCGATCGTCTGGAAATACTTTATCTATTTTAGTTTGAAGCTTGTCTTCAATATCTTGCATTTTATCTGTACCAATATCTTTCATAAAGGTGGTAATACGTGCATAACGCCCTGTACTATCCACAAAACTTTGTAATAACTCGGTATCGTTAGACGAATTTTTGGCGTAAGACAAGATAAAACTACTCTCTTGAGACGTTGGTAATTGGTAATATTTCGGATTTCCGTTATAGTAAGCTTGTTTAGAATATTTAACTAAACTTACTACAGAAATGGGTCTTGACAATTCTGGTATATCGATAATCGCTTCTTCTAATTCGTCTATACGTTTTAGTGTGCTCAGCTTCATCACTCCTTTTTTACGCTGAGTATCGACCATAAGTTCTAATGGCATAATACCATCAAACTCTTGCTCAAAGAATTCTATATCTTTAAAGAAATGGGCCTTTTGTGGCATATCTTCAAGTAAACTTCCCGATATTTTAATTTGATAAATACCAATAATGCTAACTGCTAAAAGGATTACTGCAGAAATGTAAATTGAAATGCGTCTATGTCTTACCATATATTCCATCCAGCCAACAAAGGCTCCAATCCAACGTCTATTTAAGTGTTCTAAATGACGCTCTTTCGGGAACGGTAAAAATGTATATAGAATAGGGATGATTAGTAAGCATAATATAAAAATGGCAATGATACTTAATGAAGCTACAATACCAAATTCTTTAAGCAAGGTGCTCTCGGTTAAGATAAAAGTTGCAAAACCAGAGGCTGTGGTAATATTTGTCATTAAAGTTGCATTACCAACTTTAGTAATAACGCGTTGTAAAGACTTGACTTTGTTACCATGAGATTTAACCTCTTGCTGATATTTATTTATTAAGAATATACAGTTAGGTATCCCAATTACAATGATTAATGGCGGAATTAAAGCCGTTAATACCGTAATCTCGTATTTTAAAAGTCCGAGTATTCCTAATGTCCACATTACACCAATACATACGACTATAAGCGATATAAATGTGGCTCTAAACGATCTGAAAAAGAAAAAGAAAATTAGAGATGTTACCAATAATGCAGCACCTACAAAAAGACCAATTTCATCGACTATATTCTGAGCATTTAACGTTCTTACGTATGGCATTCCCGAAACATGAACGTTTATGCCCGTATCTTTTTCGAACGCTTCAATTTTAGGAATCAGAATATCCATTACAAAATCTTTACGTGCAGGCGTGTTCACGACATCTTTATTCATGTAGATTGCCGTACGTATGGTTTTTGTTTTTTTGTTGAATAAGAAATTATCGTAAAACGGATACTTTTCAAACAACTCTTCTTGTAAGGTATCTACTTGTTTAGAAGTCGACAATGAATCTATAATAAAAGGCTCAAGAGTGAACTTTTTAAGGCTGTCGTTTTTTATTAATTTTTGTAAATCTTTTATGGAAATTACGGCATCAACTTCGTTTGCAGATTTAAAACTTTCGGCAAGTTTATTCCAAGCATTAAGTTTATCGACGGTAAAAAAAGTACTGTCTTTAACACCTAACACAATAAGGTTTCCTTCTTCACCAAAAATATTTAAAAAATCGTTATAAGTCTGATTTACTTCATGATGGTCTGGTAATAAATTTGCCTCTGTATAAGTAAAGCGCATGTATTTCCATTGCGTACTTAAGAAAATAGTAGCCAGAACAATAGCAATTAATATCGCGATTTTATTTCGTAAAATTAATCTTGCAATACGCTCCCAAAAGCCTGTTGTGAATAGTTTAAGCATAAGTTTATTAAAGAACCGCAAATGTAGAAAAAAGCTACGTATTACTTAAGCCTAAACTATTATAATGTAACGTTAAATGTAAACTTTAAAGCAAAATTATCTTCAATTTCTGGTAAATGATAAGCGCCATAGCGATACGTTAAGCTTAGTCCGAAACCAAATATTAATTGATTTAGTTCAAAACCCGATTCTAAGTACCCTTTATCAAGCGTGTCAAAAGTGATGCCTTCATGTCGGTCTTTGTTTTTCATGTCGCCTATAGCAAAGCGAGAGAGTAGGACCAATTGGGGCCTGGAGAATGTAGAATTATAAAAAGGTTTAAAAAAATGTTTAAACTGAACCACCGAAAACATGTCTGAGAAAAACTCGTTAAAGTACATGGTTTCAAAGCTATTTAACCCGGCCACGGAAAAACGTTGCATAATAGTAGCTTTGTTTATGTTGTTTGGATAGGCGTGGTATAAATGGGTAAGTGGCGTGTCGCCAATAGCAATTCCAGTAACCAAATCTATTTCGCTATGCGAGGCTTTATTGTGAATAAAGTGATAAGTAGTTTTAAAATCTAACTTCTGAAAGCTAAAATCTCCAAAACTAGGACCGTTAAAACTCTGGGAGTACTGAAAGGTAAGCTTAGGGTATCCGCTATGCGTTCTTTTGTTTCCGAATTCTGTGGGTTTGTAAATATCAAACGGACTCCAATATAACGCAAATTTAGCCATGCTAAGATCGTAATTAGAATAAGACCCTTCATCTGTAATAAATTGATAGTCGAATTTAGGATCTATTTCGCTAGCAGAAAATTGTGTTTCGCTATTTAACTTCGGACCAAAATCATGCTGAATAGAAGCCGATTTTGTTTTATGACGATAAAATAAACTGATATTAAGCAAACGCGGCTCAAAAAATTGAAAGATGCGCTTGTCTGTTAAAAAGTGTGTACTTGCTGTTTCTTGTAAGTCGTCTGTATAAGACGCATTAAACCATGTATTGTGGGATTTATTTATACGGTAACCAGCGCCAATACTATATTTGTATTGTGCATCTTTAAATCCGTAAACCGCATAACCATTTATTCTAAATGCCTCAGAGAGCTTGTTACTTGTTGTGCCGCCTAAACCGGTTCTTATACCTTCGTACTGATTAAATTTAATTAAGTATCTGAGGTCTAAATTAAAATACTTTAAAGGAATATAACCATTACCAATATGGTGTACTAATTCTGCTTTTTTTATTGCTTTTATACTGTCTTTTGCACTGCTAACATCTGAAGCAATAACTTGTGCTCTACTAATAAAAATAGAGCATAAGCATATAAAACTTAGATAGTATTTAAGCATATAGATATGTATAGCGGTAAATTAAACGAACTTTAAATTAAAACACGACTTACTTTAGCGTAAGAATTGATTAGTAGGATAAAAAAAAGCGACTGAATTGTCGCTTTATTTTTTATACAGTCATTATTTCCTTTTCCTTGACCGAAAGCACTTCGTCAATTTTCTTGACATATATATCGGTAAGTTTCTGGATTTCTACTTCTCCAATTTTCTTTTCATCTTCAGAAGCATCATCTAACTTTTTAATATCGTTGTTAGCATCTTTTCTGGCGTTTCTAACACCAATTTTACCATCTTCTGCTTCAGCTTTGGCCTGTTTAGCTAGTTCGCGTCTGCGTTCTTCAGTTAAAGGCGGTACATTTATAATAATCATGTCACCATTATTCATAGGATTAAAGCCTATGTTGGCAACCATAATTGCTTTTTCAATTTCGTGAAGCATGTTTTTTTCCCATGGCTGAACACTTATCGTTCTACCATCAGGCGTATTTACATTGGCTACTTGACTTAATGGTGTTGGCGATCCGTAATAATCTACCATTACACTACCAAGCATTGCTGGACTTGCTTTTCCTGCTCTAATATTTACAAATTGTTTTTCAAGATGTCTAACGGCAGCGTCCATGCCTTCTTTGGTAGAATCTATAATAAATTGAATATCTTCATTCATGGTTTTAAACTTTACTGTGATATAAATTTAAAAAATCAAATTAAACATTTACTTCTGTTCCAATGTTTTCTCCAGAAACAACTTTCAATAAATTTCCATTCGTGTTCATATCAAAAACAACAATTGGTAATTTATTTTCTTGACTTAATGTAAATGCAGTTGTATCCATTACTTTAAGTCCTTTTCTTAATACTTCGTCGAAAGAAATGGTGTCAAATTTCACAGCATTACTGTCTTTTTCAGGATCTGAGGTATATATACCATCTACACGTGTGCCTTTTAATATAACATCTGCTTCAATTTCTATGGCTCTTAATACAGCAGCAGAATCTGTTGTGAAATAGGGGTTTCCTGTCCCTCCACCAAAAATAACAACACGCCCTTTTTCTAGGTGGCGCATGGCTTTTCTGCGAATAAAAGGTTCTGCGACTTCGTTAATTTTAATGGCCGTTTGTAAACGTGTAGGGATTCCGGCATCTTCTAAAGCACTCTGTAGTGCTAAACCGTTAATTACGGTTGCTAACATGCCCATATGGTCGCCTTGTACACGATCCATACCGTTACTTGCACCTGCAACACCTCTAAAAATATTTCCTCCTCCAATTACAATAGCCACTTCAACACCAGAATCGGTAATGGTTTTAATGTCTTGAGCGTATTCGGCTAAACGTACAGGGTCTATACCGTATTGACGTTCGCCCATTAAAGCTTCGCCTGATAATTTTAAAAGGATGCGTTTAAATTTCATAGTTTGTTTTATAGAAGTTGCGCAAAATTACATAAATTTTTTAAAATGCATGATTAAATTTTGCCTGTCTTATGTCTTTAAAAAAAAAGGCCATTAGCTCTAATGTAGAGTAATGGCCTTTAATATGTTTACTGAAAAATATCAGTTATATGTATGTTATCCTAAAGCAACACGTGTAAATCCTGTAACAGATACGTTGAAAGACTCTACATATTTACTAACTTTCATTTTTTCATCTTTGATGAAATTTTGGTCTAATAAACATTGTTCTTGGTCTAACGTTGTGTTGTCAGAAATGAAACGCTCCATTTTTCCTGGAAGAATTTTATCCCAGATTTTTTCTGGTTTGTTTTCTGCCTTAAGTTCTGCTTTAGCATCTTCTTCTGCTTGCGCTAAAACTTCAGGAGTAATTTGAGACATAGAAATGTATTGAGGTACATTTTTAAGTGTTTTACCTAAACGTCCTAATTCGATATTATCTTTTTCGATAACAGCAATTCTAGCTTCAGTTTCTGATGCTACGAATGCAGGATCGAAATCTTTATAAGATAATGTTGAAGCTCCCATAGAAGCTACTTGCATTGCTAAATCTTTAGCTAAAACATCACCATTGTCTACTACAGCAGAAAGACCTACTAAAGCAGCAATTTTGTTAATATGTACATAAGAACCTACATAAGGAGCTTCTAATCTAGAGTAATCTTTAATCTCTAATTTTTCACCAATAACACCAGTTTGTTCAACTAATTTATCAGCAACAGTAAGACCATCTATATCTGCAGCTAAAAGTTCTTCTTTACTGCTAACAGTCATTGCGATGTCAGCAATTTTATTTGCTAAAGCTACGAAGTTTTCGTTTTTACCAACAAAGTCAGTTTCACAACCTAATACTATAGATACACCTACAGTGTTAGCGTCGTTTACTTTTGCTACAGCAGCACCTTCACTAGAATCTCTATCTGCTCTGTTTGCAGCAACTTTTTGTCCTTTTTTACGTAAGACATCGATAGCTTTATCGAAATCTCCTTCAGCTTCAACTAACGCTTTTTTACAGTCCATCATTCCTGCACCAGTAGCTTGTCTAAGTTTGTTTACCTCTGCGGCTGTTACTTTTACCATAATTTCTAAGTAATATAAGTTTAAAAAAAGTCGTTCAATTATTTTTCTGCAAAGAAAAGAACTAAACGACTTATTTATGTTATGTAATGATTATTTGTAGTTTATTCTTCTTCTTCGCCAGCTGTTGCTTTTGCTTTAGAAGGTGAAGGTTTTTCAGCTTTTGCTGAATCTTTAGAATCTTTATCAGCCTTACGTTCTGCTAAACCATCTGCAATAGCACCAGTTACGTGAGATAAAACTTTATCGATTGATTTAGAAGCATCGTCGTTTGCAGGGATCACGAAATCAACTTGACGTGGGTCAGAGTTAGTATCTACCATTGCAAAGATTGGAATGTTTAATTTTTGTGCTTCTTTAATCGCGATATGCTCACGCTTAATGTCTACTACAAATAAAGCTCCTGGTAAACGTGTCATGTCGCTAATAGAACCTAAGTTTTTTTCTAACTTAGCTCTTAAACGATCAACTTGTAAACGTTCTTTTTTAGATAAGGTCATGAATGTACCATCTTTCTTCATTCTATCAATAGAAGCCATTTTTTTAACCGCTTTTCTAATAGTTACGAAGTTAGTTAACATTCCACCAGGCCATCTTTCAGTAATGTAAGGCATGTTAATTGCCCCAGCTTTTTCTGATACGATGTCTTTAGCTTGCTTTTTAGTTGCAACGAAAAGGATTTTACGTCCTGAAGCAGCGATTTTGCTTAATGCTTCACCAGCTTCATCAATTTTTGCTGCAGTTTTATATAAGTTGATAATATGGATACCGTTACGTTCCATATATACGTAAGGAGCCATGTTTGGATCCCATTTACGAGTCAAGTGACCGAAATGTACACCTGCTTCTAGTAATTCTTTTACTTCTACTTTTGCCATTTTGTAATAGTTTACGTTCTGTTGAATTAGCAATGTTCCATTGGGCTTTAGGTTTTATAACCTTAAGGCTGTTGGCTTCATTTAGATGCTAAACTAAATCCTGTTTTTCAACTAGGACAACAATAACTTATTTTTAATTTTTTAAAATTCAACCAGATTGAGAGTGCTAAGAAGCGATTCCCAATCGAGTTGAGGATGATATTAACGTTTTGAGAATTGGAATTTCTTACGCGCTTTCTTCTGACCGAATTTCTTACGCTCCACCATTCTTGGATCTCTAGTTAATAAACCTTCTGGCTTAAGAATTAATCTGTTTTCTGCATCAATCTCGCACATAACACGAGAAATAGCTAAACGGATTGCTTCTGCTTGTCCAGTAATACCACCTCCATATACATTTACTGTAATATCAAAGTTGCTATCATTGTTAGTCATGGTTAAAGGTTGGTTTACTTTATACTGCAAAGTTGCAGTAGTAAAATAATCCGCCACGTCTTTTTTGTTCACTGTAATTTTACCCTCACCTGGGGCAACGTATACACGAGCAACAGCCGTCTTTCTACGGCCAATTTTGTGAATTACTTCCATTATTTGAATTCGTTTAAGTTGATTGTTTTTGGTTTTTGAGCATCATGTGCATGTGCTGTACCAGAAACAACAGTTAGATTACGGAATAATGCTGCACCTAATTTGTTTTTAGGTAACATTCCTTTTACTGATTTTTCTACTAACCTTGCTGGATCTTTTCCAAACAATTCTGTAGCAGTTAAACTTCTTTGACCACCTGGATAACCTGTGTGACGAATGTACGTTTTGTCATTCCACTTGTTTCCTGTTAAGTTGACTTTCTCTGCATTGATAACAATTACGTTATCACCGCAATCAACGTGTGGTGTGAAATTAGGTTTATGTTTACCTCTAATAAGTTTTGCAACTTTAGAAGCTAAACGACCTAAACTTTGACCTTCAGCATCAACTAAAACCCACTCTTTATTAACAGTAGCTTTGTTGGCTGAAATCGTTTTGTAGCTTAATGTATCCACACTAATTAATTTTATTTATTAAACATTCCTCTCTTAAAAAGAGTTTGCAAATTTACGATAATCTATTTGATAACCAAATAGTATGGCGTAAATTTTATTTACTGAGCGTCAGTTATTTAATTTTTATTTTAAAATTTAACACTGCACTATGTCGTCTAAATTAAAAAAAGTGCATGCCGTATTTTATATAAATGTTGTTTATAACTTGTATTTAAAAGTAAAAAATAGTGTACTCTAATCCTTAAATAATAGATCTCTTAGTATTTGGGCTTAGATCGCAATACACTTATGTTTTAAATACTTAACTGTGTTTTTTAATTTAGTGTAAGTAATTTTAGTTGCTGTTTGTGTAATAAAATTCGACTAAAAGCGAGCGCGTTAGCAAATAATTTTTTAACTTACTAACATATAAAGTAACGAATCAATAATTTTAAAAATTTAAACCATGAGTGATCTAAGTGCAAAATTAGCTCAACTAAAAGAAACAGCCTTAAAACAATTAACCGATTGTGGCGTAAGTAGTATAGACGAAGAAAAATTAGACGTATACGTAAATAGTTTAAAGACTATGGTAAATAATAAAGATGCTGTTTTAGTGTCTGGAACAGATGCTACCGAATTAGAAACTGTACGTCGTAATTTCGCTGAAAAAAAATTAGGAGTAAAAGATAAAGAGAAAGCGATGGCTGCTATTAGTAGTGTGGTAGAAAAAATGTCGGCTATTAAAATGAAAAGCAGACCTGCATTTTATTATTTAGTAGCAGAAGCGTTAAGTTAATCTAGATTACTTATTAAAAGTATAAAAGCCATCCTTGTGGGATGGCTTTTTTTATGGTATAGTGTAACTATATTAAAAATGTTATTGTACTTTGATATACGAATCGATATTCGCCAAAACCTTTTCGCTTAATCTAACAAAGGCTTGTTGTGTTCTTCCGGAAGACACACCAAAACAATTTACATTAGGTAAGTTTAAAAGCGATTTATCTCCTAAGGCTTCAAAAGTGTCGCAATACACAACGTTATCTTTTGCTAACCATTTTTTGAAAGGTTCGGCGTCCCAAGCAGGTGATAGTCCTGTGTTGAATAGTATTTTATGATTCCCTAATTTTGAAAATTCGTGTTCATGTAATAACACGGTGTTTTTATTTAAGCAAGCAATAACAACTTCATTAGTTTCTAGCAATTGGTCTAAGGGTAAAAAACCATAGCCTTTGCCTTTAGCGTCTTGCTTTTCGCTACGTGCAAAATAAGTAATGTTTGCACCTAAAAACCGTAATCCATCTGCAATCATACCACCAGATTTTCCCAAACCAATAATCCCCACGTTTAATCCAGTAATTTCTCTAGGCATGCCGCTCCAAGGTTGTCTTTGTACTCCGTTAGTTGTGGTTCCATAGCCATGCAAACATCTTACAAGTTCGCTTATAACATATTCTACAACACCTTCATCTCCATAATCCCGAATACCTGTAACCGTAATGCCACGAGAATTGGCATAATTAATATCTACGTTGGCACTTTCTGGGGTATATAGCGAACAGCACATACCAATATATTTTATATGATTGCATTGCGATAAAATGGCTTTGCTTAATGTTGTGGTGTAACTAAGTAAAACAGCATCTGCATCTCCAATACGTTTTACAATCTCGTTTACAGAGGTTGGCATATCTTCGTATAGGATGACTTCTTCTGCAAGGGAATGTAATTTTTTTTCTGCCGATGGAATCAAACTTACGGGTTCTATGGCTACCAGTTTTTTAAACATGTTTATAGGTTTTTTACAGCATCAAAGTTATTATAAATATCTTAATTGGTTTGTCGTAATCTAAACAGATTCTTTTAGTTGAACTTTATGAGATTTAATAAAGTATCTTTGTCTACTTATAATTTATCTGTTGATATTAATTGTTTTCTTTCGCATACCTACGGCGGAATATATTGGCTTTCACTTAAAGTCTCTGTATTGATTAATCTAAACTCTAGTGGCCAATTTAATGCCTGATCGCTAGTAAGTAACTATGTTATAGTCATTTTAATCTTACGCTTTGCTTTCCTCATTACTTTGCAATCCGTCTTTATTTAATCTTAACGATGATTACAGATATACATGTAAACAAACCCATGCCCTTTTTTTCAGAAGAGCCTTTAATATCATTTAGCCGAGCTTCAAATGTAACGCTTACAATTAAGGCTTTAGAAGCAGGTAAGCCCGTATTAATTACAGCATTTTATAGCGATGGTTTGGATTTGCTTAAAGCGTTGCATCAGCATTTAAAAAAACAGTTTCCTAATCAGACATTTAAAGAACAACGTGCCTATCGTTTAGCTTATCAGAAGTTATCCAAGCTTATTTACATAGACATTGTAGATTATAAATTAATCGTGAAGAAAGCGCCTTCCATTGGTTGGTTGGCTAAACTTTATCCAGAACATAATAATTTTTTATTGCCATTTACCAAAGTGCAAGGTTTAAATAGTGCTTGGCAATGGTATACAAACGGAATTAGCTTACCGGTGTTACGAAGTAAAATTCATCCGTATTATGGCGTGTATTTCCCTACGCGATTCGATCATTTAATACTTTTCGACAATTGGTTAAATCGCTATAACGGACCAAAAAAATCGGCTATAGATGTCGGTATTGGAAGTGGTGTGTTGGCTTTACAACTGGTAAAGTTTGGTTTACAGAAAGTATTTGGAACCGATACCAATCCGAATGCCATTGTTGGACTTACAGAAGCTATGGGAGACACTAAACTATCTAGAAAAATTGAACTGGACTTTGCTTCACTTTTTGGAAAGTGGGAGAAGCAAACCGAACTTATTGTGTTTAATCCACCTTGGTTGCCAGCAACTCATAATCTAGATAAAATCGATGAAGCCATTTCTTATAATGACTCACTGTTTCCTGATTTTTTTGAAGGTGCTAAACAACGCTTGTTGCCCGAAGGAAAGCTAGTGCTTATATTCTCAAATCTAGCACAAATAACAAAGGTTACAGAAACGCATCCTATAGAACAGGAGTTAGCCAACGGCGGACGATTTAGATTAGAACAGTGTCTAAAACGCTCGGTAAAATCGGCATCGGAGAAAACCAAACGTAATCAAAATTGGCGTGCGACGGAAGAAGTTGAGCTTTGGATTTTAGTTCATGCCTAAAAGTTATTGTAATCATACAATTATATAATTTAGAAAACAGTCATTCTGTTGGGGTGACTTTTTATTTGCGTTCATTTTTACTTTAAACGAATCAATGCAAACGTAAAATGTTTCAGATCTTTGATTTAAATAAAAACGGAAGGATTAATAGGTTGAGTTGATTGTAACTCCCATTAGGTAAATCATCCGTGAAGTTTAATGCACATTAAAAATTATTAAAATGAAAGATTTAAAAAATAAGACTGTTGCTATTTTAGCAACCAACGGATTTGAAGAAAGTGAATTAAAATCGCCTAAAGAAGCATTAATAGAAGCAGGAGCAGAAGTACACATTGTATCTTTAGAATCTGGAACGATTAAAGCTTGGGCAGACGGAGATTGGGGTGATGCCTATACGGTAGATAAAACATTAGAACAAGTGTCTCATTCCGATTATAATGCCTTAGTGCTTCCTGGAGGAGTTATCAATCCAGATTTATTAAGACGAGAAGAAACAGCCATAAGCTTTATTAAAGATTTCTTTACAGCACATAAACCTGTAGCAGCCATTTGCCATGCACCTTGGTTATTAGCAGAAGCCGATGTGTTACAAGGACGCGAAGTAACATCGTTCCATTCTATAAAAACAGATATTGTTAACGCCGGCGCCAATTGGGTCGATAAAGAAGTAGTTGTAGACCAAGGCTTAGTAACTAGTCGTTCGCCAAAAGATTTACCAGCATTTAATAAGAAACTGGTAGAAGAAGTTAGCGAAGGAAAACACGAGATGCAAACGGCATAAGATCGTCATATTATAATTTTACAAAGGGTTAGATATTTAAATCTAACCCTTTTTTATAGGTTATACTATTTTGGATTAGGATACATTTTTAGTAAATTTTAGGTAATAAAAAGAAGAATATGAAAAAGCAACTACAAATAGCAAATGGTTTAAGTTTTATAGGCATGGTTGTACTAAACTACCTCTCTAACACAGGGATTTTAAACGACACCACTATAGGCGAAGTGTCTAAGCAATACAATACGTTGTTTACGCCTGCAGGCTATGCGTTTTCAATCTGGGGCTTAATATACCTGTTGGTTCTAGGTTTTATTGTTTATCAAGGGCGCAGTTTATTTGTAGCCGTAAGAGACGACGATTTTATTCTAAAAACCGGATGGTGGTTTGTGGTGTCTTGCCTAGCAAATTGTTTATGGATTGTAGCTTGGATCTATAATTACACGGCCTTATCGTCTGTGTTTATTTTTCTCTTGCTCTTCTCATTAATTCAGATTGTGCTTAAAAATAGGATGCAAGTGTTTGATGCACCCATATCGGTAATCGCCTTTTTATGGTGGCCCTTTGTATTTTATAGTGGTTGGGTTACCGTAGCTAGTATTGCTAATGTATCGGCAGTGTTAGTAAAATACAATTGGGATGGTTTTGGTTTGTCTCCTACATTTTGGGCGATTTGCTTAATTGCGATTGCAACTATTATAAATCTAGTGGTGACGTGGACACGAAACATGAGAGAATTTGCACTTGTTGGGGCGTGGGCTTTAATAGCTATTTATGTGGCAAATTCAGATGTCAATACGGCTGTAGCCTATACAGCAATGGGATCGGCTATACTTTTGGTGTTGAGTAGTCTGTATCATGGATACATTAATAGAGCAACAAATCCTGGTGTGAAACTTAAGGAACATTTTGATGGGAAGTAGAGGGGGTTAAAAAAATGTTTTATCCAACAGAAAGTTTAGCTGCATCTTTCCATAGATAATGAGGCATGGGTTCTAATAATTCCCAATTAATACTTATTGGTTTAGAGCCGTAATGATCTTTTAATTCACCTTCGCCAATAAAAACATAGCCATTTGTATTACCAAATTCGTTTTTTGCTTTTTCACGAACAAAAAGTAATATTCGTTTTTCTTGCTCTTTATGTTTAATATATGATAAACCTTTACCTGAATCTGGTCTTGCTGAGTTTTGTGTTTGCCAATGGAATAATAACTCGTTTACAGCATAATCGTCATACATGGTTGTTGGTGAAAAATTTTCTTCAGATTTAATTAAATTGATAAATAAAAGTTCTGTATTTATATCCTTATTTTCAGCTGTTCCTTCTCTGTTAGACGATTTTTTATTAAAATCACTAAGTCTAAAAGCTGCTAAGATTTGGTCTCTAGTATAACGACTATGTAATTTCAGTGGTTGCTCATAAGGAAGTTCAATAGGTAATTCTTTAAAGTCTATGTTTTCAATTAACACCTCAAGAACTTCTTTTATTTCTTCAACTAAAACAGTATTTGCTCCAATTTTATTTATGCTTTTTTCTAAGGAATTAAAACCGCCTTCTTTTTGCCAAACATCATAATGTAACATTAAAAGCATTGTATTTTCATTTTCATTTAATTCGGAAAGAGTCACGTTAAAATTCTGCTTAGCAATTTTTAAAATGAAAGTAAAATAGCTTAGTGAATTTGTGGATAACCATTTGTTTGAAATAGCAGAAACGATAGCTTTTTCGTTTTCAGAATTGAAATTATCTATTTTTCCTGCTAGTTGGCATAAGCGTTTCCAACTTTCTCTTTTATAAATAGATTGTATGGGGATGTTGTAAAACTTGCTAAAATTACCGATAGTTAATGGCAAACTAGTATCATGTTGAAATTGCTTAATTTTTTGAATTAATTTATTTTTATTTAAAGTTGTTGCTGCCGAAATATTTTTAAGAATGGTGTCTTTTGTTTTCTTCTCTAAAATAATGGAGCAACCTAAAGGAAGATGTGGGAAATCATTCTCAATTTCTTTTAAAACAGTTGTATTTGTTTTGCCTATTAAAGCTCTAAACTTGCTTTCAAAATTATACTCAGGTTTAGAGTTTCCAACAAAATCTAAAACAGTTAAACAGTCTTTCTCTTCATGAAGTCTCAAGCCTCTTCCTAATTGTTGTAAGAATACCGTTAAGCTTTCTGTTGGTCTTAAAAATAGTACGGTGTCAATTTCAGGAATGTCAATTCCTTCATTAAACATATCGACAACAAAAAGATAATTAATCTCTTTCTTTTCTAGTTTCTGTCGAATTAAAACTCTGTCATTACTGTTTTTACTTGTAAGGTAATCTGCTTTTAAACCTGCTAGAGTAAATTTCTCTGCCATGTATTTGGCGTGTTCCATAGAAACACAATATCCCAAAGTTCTAATATCGTTTATGTCTTTCGTGTATTTATCTAAAGCATCAATTATTTCTCGAACTCTTCTGTCATTTCCTGTATATAAATTGGTCAATTCACTAGCGACGTATTTTCCTCTTGCCCAACTTACGTGAGTTAAATCTATACTGTCTGTTATTCCGAAATACTGAAAAGGACAAAGCAATTTTCTGTTCATTGCTTCTGGTAATCGTATTTCTGCAGCAATTTTATTGTTGAAATCTTCTAGAATATCTCCGCCATCCATACGTTCGGGCGTTGCTGTAAGGCCAAGAAGTATTTTTGGTTTAAAATAATTAATTATTTCTCTATAACTATTTGCGGTTTGATGGTGACATTCATCAATAATTATATAATCGTAATATTCCGGTGTTAGGTTGTAGTTTTTAAATTGATTATTGACAGATTGAACTGAAGCGAATACAAATTCAAAATTATCAGGAACCATACCGTCAACCCATAATTCGCCTATATTATTGTTTCGTAAAACACCTTGAAAAGTAGATAATGATTTTTGTAGAATCTCTTTTCTGTGAGCAAGAAATAGTAGTTTAGATGATTTATTGTTTTGTTTAAAGTATTTATAATCAAATGCAGAAATTACTGTTTTTCCTGTTCCGGTTGCGGCAACCACAAGATTTCTAAATCTATTATGTACAGTTCTTTCTACCTCTAGTTTTTCTAAAACCTCATTTTGATATGGAAAGGGTTTTATATCAAACAAAGCCGTTGTGTTCTCGTATGGCTTACTGAATTTACTTTGCTTTAATGCATTTTGAAGTTTTTCTTTATGAATGGAATCATTAAATAATTCGAAATCGTCACTTAACCAATAGGCATCAAATGTTTTTTGAAACTTATCTATAATATGGCTAACTTCTTTAGTTGTTACTTTTAAATTCCATTCTAATCCATCTGTTAAAGCAGACCTTGAAAAGTTAGAAGAGCCAATATAAGCGGTATGAAATCCTGTGTTTCTATAGAATAAATATGCTTTAGCGTGTAATCTTTCATTACTCGTATTATAAGATATTTTAACTTCTGTATTTGGTAAATTAGAAAGTAATTGAATGGCTTTATAATCTGTTGCGCCTATATAAGTGGTGGTAATTATGTTTAGTTTTCCACCACGTTCGGTAAATTCTCTTAACTCCTTTTCAAGAATAATAATGCCTTTAAATTTAATAAAGGAGACTAATAAATTTATTTTATTAGAAGATAGGATCTCCTTTTTGAGTTCGCTTTCTAAAGATAAACCTGCATTTCCTCCTGTGAACAGTTCACTTTGTGTTAATCTTGTGTATGGTGTTATTTCTTTAAGGTGAAGATCTAGATTTGTAAAATGAGCATCTGTTTTAGAAAATACAGCTTTTAAAATTTCACCTTCAATATTTACTAAATCATCTTCAAACTCTTGATTATTGAGTTCTTCTTTTAATAATCTAATAATTTTATTCGCAATTGAGATTTGTTGTTCTACTTTATTTCCACCTTTTATAAGTTGAAAAGCATGTTTTAAAGTTTGCGATACATGTTTAGAGAGAATGGTCGAAGCTTCTTCTTTGTCAATGATATTTTTCTTTAAGTAGAATTTTTCTTTGTCAAGTGTCTTCAGTTTTTCAGATACAAGTTGTGTGATTAATTCTTCATAAATACCTTGATTCATAATGCTAAAAATTCTTCTAAAACAGGTAAATCTGCTTCAGCCCAATCTAAATTAAGTAATTCTTTTTTATTAGCGATAACAAAATCAGAATGTTCACTTAGTTTTAGTTCGCCTGAACGGTATTCTGTTATAAAAGGAATTAATTCAATCTTAAAATCTGGGTATTCATGAATTACAGGTGTAAGTCTCTTGTTAACTTGAATGTTTATATTTAATTCTTCAAATATTTCTCTTTTAATACAATCAATTTCAGTTTCTCCTGCTTCAATTTTTCCACCTGCAAATTCCCATTTCAAAGGAAGTTTCATGGTTTTACTTCTTTGAACAGCTAAAACTTTATCATCGAACAGAATAATAGCACAAGTAACCTGAATTATTTTCATGTTTTAATGCGCCTCCAACCAGTTCAAACCGGTATCCATTTCTACATCTAAAGGTACATCCATAACAAAGGCATTTTCCATTTCGGTTTTTACTAGGGTTTTTATGGTGTCTAGCTCGGGTTTATAAACGTCGAATACCAATTCATCATGAACCTGTAGAAGCATTTTGGTTTTAAAGTCGCCAGCGACTAATTTCTCATGAATATTAATCATGGCTAGCTTTATAATATCGGCAGCACTTCCTTGTATAGGGGCGTTAACCGCATTACGTTCGGCAGCACCACGAACTACACCATTTCTGGAATTGATATCTTTTAAATAACGACGACGTCCTAAAACGGTTTGTACATAGCCATTATCGCGAGCAAAATCTATCAACTCACTCATATAGGTTCTCAGTTTCGGATAAGTTTTGTAATAGGTGTCGATAAGGTCTTTAGATTCGCTACGAGATAAATCGGTTTGATTGCTTAATCCGAAAGCAGATACTCCATACACAATCCCGAAATTCACGGTTTTTGCATTGCTACGTTGTTCTCGGGTCACGTCTTCTAAAGGCACATTAAATACTTTTGCTGCGGTAGAGGCATGAATATCTTCACCGTTTTTAAAGGCTTCAATCATGGTTTCCTCCTGACTTAAGGCGGCGATAATACGAAGTTCAATCTGCGAATAATCGGCTGCTAGTAAGATGTAGTCTTCATTTCTAGGAATAAAGGCTTTTCTAACTTGGCGACCGCGTTCGGTACGAATGGGAATATTCTGTAAATTCGGATTATTACTACTTAAACGGCCAGTAGCTGCAACGGTTTGCATATAATCTGTATGCACACGCCCTGTTGATGGCTCGACTTGTAACGGTAAGGCATCGACATAGGTGCTTTTTAGTTTTGCTAGGCCACGATAGTCTAAAATATGCTGAATAATCTCGTGGTCTTTGGCCAAGTACGATAGAATATCTTCTGAGGTTGCAAACTGTCCAGATTTGGTCTTTTTAGGTTTATCGACTAGCTTCATTTTACCAAATAAGATTTCTCCTAATTGTTTTGGTGAGGCGATATTAAATTCTTCGCCAGCTTCAGTATATATTTTGTCCTGAAGTGTAGCGATATCGTTGTTTAAAGCTCCAGCTAAATCGTTTAAAAACGGCACATCTAAATTTATTCCCTCTAATTCCATGTCTGCAAGCACGCGAAGTAGTGGCACTTCGATATCATCAAACAGTTTCTGAGTATTGGCTTGGCCTAATTCGTTTTCAAAATGTTCTTTAAGTTGCAGGGTAATATCGGCATCTTCAACGGCATATTCTGTTTGCTTATCCAAAGGCACTTGGCGCATGGATAACTGGTTTTTTCCCTTTTTACCAATCAGATCCACAATAGAAATTGGCGAGTAATTTAAATAGGTTTCGGCCAGAACTTCCATATTGTGACGCATATCTGGATTGATTAGATAATGCGCTAACATGGTGTCGAACAACTTGCCTTTAACCGTGATGTTATATTTGCGAAGGACTTTAATATCGTATTTTAAATTCTGACCGATTTTCTGAATGTCTTCAGCTTCAAAAAACGGACGAAGTATTTCGATTAATTCTTGAGCTTCGGTTTTATCTTCAGGAAAGGGTAAGTAAAATCCTTTACCTGTCTCCCAAGAAAACGCAATACCAACAAGTTCTGCTGTAAGCGGATCTAAACCGGTAGTTTCTGTATCGAAACAAACGCTGGTTTGTTTCATTAAATTTTTAAGGAATAATTTTGTGGCCATGCCCGAGGCTACACTTTGGTAAAAATGCGAGGTGTTTTCGGCTGTTTTTCTTTGGTTAGGATCTTCTGCTGTTGCATCTGAAGTTGGTGCTGCATCTCCGCCAAATAGCGAGAATTGTCCTGCACCTGCTGCCGATGTTGAAGCGTTAGAAGCTGTTTTTTCCGTAGTCGTATCGCTTGTCGCTTCCGTTTGTACGGTAAATATTTTTTCAAAGCTATCTACAAGTCGTCTAAATTCTAAATCTTGAAAAATGCCTTTTACAGCATCGATATCTGGATGCGACATTTCAAAATCTTCAGCATCAAAATCAACCGGCACATCAAGCATAATGGTGGCTAATTTCTTAGATAATAATCCCAGTTCTTTAGCGGCTTCAACTTTCTCTTTCATTTTGCCTTTTAGCTCGTGTGTGTTTGCTAAAAGGTTTTCCATACTGCCGTATTGCGCTAAAAATTTCTTGGCTGTTTTTTCTCCAACGCCAGGAAGGCCTGGAATATTATCGGAAGCATCTCCCATCATACCAAGAAAATCGATCACTTGTTCTGGGCGTTCAATTTCGAATTTTTTAAGTACTTCAGGAATACCCCAAGTTTCGTAACCACCACCAAAAACAGGGCGGTACATAAAAATATTTTCGGAAACCAACTGCGCAAAATCTTTATCTGGTGTGACCATAAACGTTTGGTAACCTTCAAGCTCTGCTTTTTTTGCTAGGGTTCCAATCACATCATCGGCTTCAAAACCTTCCTTCACCATAATTGGAATATGCATCGCTTCAAGGATACTACAGATATAAGGAATTGCAGTTTTTATGGCTTCAGGTGTGGCATCGCGATTTGCTTTGTATGTTTCAAGCATCTCAACGCGATCTACACTTCCGCCTTTGTCAAAACACACTGCCAAATGGTCTGGACGCTCACGTTTTATAACGTCTAATAACGAATTTGTAAACCCTAAAATAGCTGAGGTATCCAAGCCTTTAGAATTGATTCTTGGGTTTTTTATAAAAGCGTAATAACCGCGAAAAATAAGTGCATAAGCATCAACTAAAAATAGACGTTTTTGTTCTGACATGATATAGATTTTGTAAGAATGTCAAAACTACAAAAAAAGGCGTGTTAATTAGAATTTAAATAAAGAACCAATATTTTTAAAACTGAATTTACATAATGTCTTAAAAATTTGAGGGAAACCGTATTTATTTTAGAGATCTCAGATGCTTTTACGCTTTATTATGTACTTTTATTTTTTGACAAAAACTAAAGTAGGATAGCGCAGAATGAGTAGACGAGAGTTAAATAAAAAAGAAAAACGTGAACGTATTATAAAAGCCTCGCTAAAACTGTTTTCTGAACAAGGATTAGAAAACACGTCTATTAGCGATATTGTTGAAAAAAGTAATATTGGTCGCGGAACATTTTATAATTATTTTAATACGCCTAAAGATGTTTTCTGTGTGATTTTAGATGAACTGAATTGCAAAATTAATTTTGAAGTGAAACAAGCTCAGGTTGGGCTAAAAAGTGCTTACGATTTTTTGTATGCCTCGTTTAAAGCGTATTTAGATTTGGTGAGTACGGAAGATATGATGCTGTTTCATAAAAACAATCAGAACCAAATTAGAAGCATTTCTTACGGTAGTGAAAGCATATTGAGTTTGGTGCTTAATATGCAAGAAGATTTAAAACGTTTTCCCGAAGTGGCTTTTGCCGATAATAAATATTTTAAAATGTTTAGTTTGGTTGCTATATCTTCGGCATCAGAACTTTTTGTGTGCTTACATCACAATTATTTTGAATCGTCTAAAGAGGAAATGGCTCATTTTTTAGCCAATATATTTGTAAGCGGATTGCAAAATTATTCTAAACTGCCAGCGCGCGAATCTTAAGATTAATGAACCGTTATCAAGATATTTTTAATGCCCAAAAAGCCAATCAATTTAATGTTGGAAATACCACGTATAAAGCACGTATAGAAAAACTTAAAGCGTTAAAACAAGCCATTGCTGTAGATTATAAGCAGCGTATACGCGAGGCGTTATATGCCGATTTTAAAAAGCCGTTTTTAGAAACCGATCTCACCGAGATTTATCCTGTTATTAGTGAAATTAAATATGTGAGTTCTGAACTTAAAGGATGGATGGCACGACAAAAAGTCGATACGCCTTTGCAATTATTAGGGTCGTCGTCTTGGATTAAATACGAGCCTAAAGGCGTGTGTTTAATTATTTCGCCTTGGAATTTTCCTTTAAATCTCACCTTGGGTCCGTTAGTGTCGGCCATTGCAGCAGGAAATACAGTAATTATTAAGCCTTCGGAATTAACACCGCACACCACACAAGTGATGAGTGAGCTTATTTCGGAATTGTTTCCTGAAAATGAAATTGCTTTAGTAAAAGGAGAAGTAGACGTTTCTACCGAATTGCTAAAACTTCCCTTTAATCATATCTTTTTTACGGGGTCTCCACATGTTGGTAAAATTGTTATGCAGGCCGCAGCAAAACATTTAACTTCTGTAACTTTAGAGTTGGGAGGAAAATCGCCAGCAATTATTACACCTAGTGCAAACTTAAAAACAGCTGCCCAACGTGTGGCTTGGGGAAAATTTGTAAATAATGGACAAACGTGTATCGCTCCAGATTACATTTATATTGAAGCAGGTTTGAAAGCAGAGTTTATTGCTGAGTTTAAAATTGCAGTTCAAAGTTTTTATGATAAAGCAGAAAATTCAGAGTCTTATGCTAGAATTGTAAATGATAAGCATTTTAATAGGCTGAAAAATTATATAAATCAAGCCCAAGAAGATGATGCTACTATAGAACTTGGTGGTCACACCACCGATTTAGATAATTTTATAGAACCGACAGTGATCTCTAATTTAGCAGAAGATTCTGTACTATTTCAAGAAGAAATTTTTGGTCCGATTTTACCTGTTAAAACTTATACAGATATACACGAGGTGATTACCTATGTAAACGCTAACGAAAAACCGCTAGCCTTGTATATTTACGGTAAAGACAAAAAGGAAACTCAGTTTATTATCAATAATACGCGTGCGGGAAGTACTTGTATCAATACAAATGTATTACAATATAGCAATCACTATTTGCCATTTGGAGGTAGTAATAATAGTGGCATTGGTAAAGCGCATGGCTATTTTGGGTTTCAGGAGTTTTCTAATATGCGTTCGGTGTTAAAACAACATACCAAAGGAAGTATAGAATTTCTGTTTCCACCGTATACCAATTTTAAACAAAAACTAGTCGATTTTACACTCAAGTGGTTTTAGATTAATTGAATCTCTTATTGTCGTTCAAACTGAAGCTTATTTCTGTTATTTCAAATACTTCTGTTATCAATTCCAAGGGCCCAAGCTTTAACACTATAATAAGATACATTGATGGTGTATTTGTTAATTTTACCTTTTAATTAAGTTTACATGATACGCTGGATTCTGTTTTTTTTAGTTTATGCTCTTTTAGATTGGTATTCGTTTCAGGCTTTTAAATCCATAACCAAACAACGGTATGTGTATCGTCTTTATTGGGTTTTAAGTGCTCTTGTTTTAGGTAATTTTGTTTATCAGTTACTTCTAAATCCTAGTCATTTAAAAGTGCTTACGCATGCGAAAAGTTATGCGTTCGGATTTTTATTGGTAGTAATCGTGCCTAAATTAATTTTATTAGTGGTTTTGGGTTTCGAAGACCTGTTGCGTTTTCCTCAAGGGGTGTACCGTTATTTTACAAAAGACAAGCAAGAGTTTGGTTACTTTCCAGAACGCAGAGCCTTTATTAGTAAACTCGCTATAGGTATGGCTGCTATCCCTTTTGCAGGATTATTATACGGGATGTTTAAAGGAAAATATGATTTCAGGGTATTAAAATATACTATGAATTTTGAAGATTTACCAGAAGCGTTTGATGGGTATAGAATTACTCAAATTAGTGACATACATAGCGGGAGTTTTGATAATAGAGAGAAGATAGAATACGCTATTGATTTGATAAATGAACAGCAATCCGATACCATTTTGTTTACAGGTGATATGGTAAATAATTTAGCAGAAGAAATGATTCCTTGGAAAACGACATTTAGTAAACTACAGGCTAAAGATGGTAAGTTTTCTGTATTGGGGAATCATGATTATGGTGATTATGTGCAGTGGAATTCTGAGGCTGAAAAAGATCAAAATTTAGAAGATTTGAAGGCGATACAGAAAGAGATTGGATTTGATCTGATTTTAAATGATAGCAGATACCTTGAAAAAGATGGCCAACGTATTGCTTTAATTGGTGTCGAGAATTGGGGGAGAGGTCACTTTAAAAAAGCAGGCGATTTAAAGCAAGCGGTGTCTAAAATAGATGCTCACGATTTTAAGATTTTAATGAGTCATGATCCGTCGCATTGGGAAGACCAAGTGATTCATGACGACTACCATTATCATCTTACCTTAAGCGGACATACACATGGGATGCAATTCGGGATTGAAATTCCGGGTTGGGTAAAATGGAGTCCCATAAAATGGCGCTACAAATATTGGGCAGGGATATATAAAGAAATGGGACAATATATTAATGTAAACCGTGGTTTTGGCTTCTTAGGTTTTCCCGGTCGTGTTGGTATATGGCCAGAAATTACCGTTATAGAGCTTAAAAAAGGCTCTGAAACGGCCTAAATTAACATAAATGGTATTATTAATTTAGAATTGCTTATTTTTATGTGATAGAACACGAGCAAAAGCCTTATTTTATTAGTTTTTTTATGACTATTAATAAGGATGTTGAAATAAAAAATGAGCTCTTAAATAGTAAAATATGTCAAAATTCGGGGAATTAATAGATGTTAGCATTCCGGTATTATTAAATTTCTTTACCGAATGGAATGAACAATCTACAGCCATGCATCCTATATTACGTGATGTGGCAGCTGCTCTTGGAGATAAAGCTAAAGTGATAAAAATTGATGTTGAAAAAAACAAAGAATTAGCTGAAGCACTTCGAGTAAAAGGTTTGCCTACATTAATTGTCTATAAAAACGGCGAAATGAAATGGAGACATAGTGGCGAACAAGATGCGAATACACTTATTGGCATTGTTCAGCAGTTTCTTTAAACCGAAAGTGACTTAAACTGATATCCTTTTTTACTATAATATTCTAAGACTTTAGGCAAAGCATATTGCATGTTTTTAGCTGCTTTTAAGCTGTCATGAAACACAATTATATGTCCGTCTTCGGCATGTTTAATAACATGTTTTAAACAGTCTTCTTCCAATAAATCTTTATCCCAATCAAAAGAAATAATGCTCCACATTATAATGTGATAGCCTTGCTGCTTTAATAACTTTGCCTGCTTATTTTTTATCTTGCCGTAAGGTGGTCTAAATAGTTTTGAAGACATTAATTGCGCCGCTTTTTCTACATTCTCAATATACGTTTCTGTATTTGTTTTCCATCCTTTTAAATGGTTAAACGTATGATTTCCTATGGCGTGACCTGCAGCAATGGTGGCTTCAAAGGTGTCTGGGTACTTTCTAATATTATCGCCAATACAGAAAAATGTGGCTTTAGCTTGGTAAGCTTCTAACGTTTTTAAAACCCAAGGTGTAATTTCTGGATTCGGACCATCGTCGAATGTTAAATAGATGGTCTTTGTATCTAATAAAGGCATATCCCAAACGTAGTTCGGAAATATGCCTTTTATAAATTTTGGTGTTTTAACAGGTATTAATCCCATATTTATTCTACTGGTACAATCGCACTATCATTAGGACGAATATCTAATTCTGTGGGTTGTATGTCTTCAGGTTCTGGAGCGCTACCACCATAAAAATGTTCAAATAATTTTAAATGATTATTAAACGTTTGCATTTCTGTTTTCGCAAACGCTTCATCTTTACGTAATAAAACATCTACTAAAGATTTGTAACGCTCTATATTGGTTACAATTTCTTCGGCTATGTCGTATTGCTTTTCAACTTTTAAAGTACTGTAGTAATTTAAATTTTCTTGATACTTGGCAGCCACTTCTTTAAACAGTTTTCTTGCTTTTTCTGTTGCACCAACCTCATAATACCCTGCAATATATGGTTCTAAAAGGGTGTAATATCCGAAATAATCTACAGGCATGTTTTCCATAGCAATATCGGCTACATCTTCAGCTTTGTCAAATTTGTTTTCGTTTATTAATTGTTCCATTAATCGGGCTAAGTTTCCTCTGTAAGAAATAGAATTTTTACGCGTTTCTGGATCGTGATAAATGTCAGGACTTCCGCTATTACCCCAATCCCAGGCTTTAACTTTTTTGTACATTAAGTCGGCATCTACACGTCCCATATCAAATGGGTTACTTCTACTAATAGGCGTTTTTATAGGGACTAATTTATAACACATACCGTCTAGTTGCAGGTAATCTTTCATCCATAAATAATCATCGTCTCCAAAACTACCGCCAGTAAAGTAAATTGGGCGTTTCCAATTGTTATTAGCAATAATATCTAACATTAATAATCTGTTTTTATACAGTGCACTACTACTAATGTTTAAATTGATTTTGTCTACAATCTTGTCGGCATCTTTTGCGGCCACTATACCATTGTTAAGTACGGCTTGTTTATCGACTTTAACTGTTAGATTCTCTACAGGGAAATAATTAGAGTTTTGCAACTGTGTAGGGTAATAGCTAGGGTCTTCGCCTTGCATTTCTAAGATGTATTTAAATTTAGTCTTAGGATTATCGCTACCTACAAAATTGATAAAGTCTTTAATATCCATAGTGTCTTGAGAGACTATACGTTTCATGATATAATCACGCGTACCGTATCTATATTGTTCATGCGTAAGCTGAGATGGAATAGGATCACTCTCGTAAGCTTTACGTTTCATTTGATCGATATACCAATCTGTTTGGAATAAACTGGTATTTACAATACGCACATCTGTACGGTAGCCTTCAATTTCTTGAGCATACCACAGGGCAAACGTATCGTTATCTCCAATGGTAAATAAGATGGCATTTTCGGCACAAGAATCTAAATACATTTTGGCCATAGAACGTGCCGTGTATTTATCAGATCTATCGTGATCGTCCCAGTTATTGGCTGCCATTATTCCAGGAACAAGTACCAGACAAGCTAGTGTTATTGCTGGAGCCAGTAATGGTGTTTTTACATGCTTTTTAAGAGCTTCGAAAATGGCATACACACCAAAACCTATCCAAATGGCGAACACATAAAATGATCCTACAACCGAGTAGTCACGTTCTCTAGGTTCAAAAGGTCTGACGTTGGTGTACACTTGTATGGCAACTCCGGTAAAGAGAAAGAAAACAAAGAGTACCCAAAACATTTTTTTGTCTTTGTTAAATAAGAAGAATAGACCTATAAGTCCTAAAATAAACGGTAAGAAATAATAGGTATTTCTCGCTTTATTGTTTTTAACGTCGCTAGGTAAATTGGTTTGTGGCATATCTAAGTGCCATTCGTCTATAAAGTTTATGCCGCTTAACCAATTTCCATGATTGTCGTATCTTCCTTGAATATCGTCTTGGCGACCTACATAATTCCACATAAAATAACGCCAGTACATGTAGCCTAATTGATATTGGAATAAGTATACAATGTTACTTGCTAAAGACGGTTTTTCGATATCTAAATATTGTCCGAATTGGGTTAAGAAGCTGTTGTAATCTTCAAAATCTACATTACCCTGAGCAACATCGTTTTTAAAGTTAGACACAGAAGTACGCAATTGGTTTTCCATTTGGTATTCCGGTTTCAACTTAAAATCTAAATAGCCAGTAAACAACATATAGTTTTCTGCATGTTCTGAACTCCACATACGAGGAAGAATAGAAGCGTGCTCTGAATTATAATTTTGTTTGGCGCGCTTATAATCGTTTACAATTACATACTTGCCTTGGGCTTCGTCTTTTTCGTAATTTGGTTTATCGTCTATATATGGATTGTTTTCATCTAAACCTGAATATTGTTCAGTGAATTGCGGACCGTAAAATAAATGCGTTTCCGGATATTGTTCTAAGTTATAATAGGCTAATAATTCACGCGCATCAGACGGTGCATTTTCATTTACAACCACATTTGCATTTGCACGAATAGGAAGCATCATCCAAGAAGAGAATCCGATAAAAATAAATATTAAACAAAGCGCTAAGGTATTTAAATGGACATAGCCTTTATCTCTGGTATATTTTAAAGCGAAATAAAATGCAGCTATAAGTAAAATAGCAGCGATTATAGTTCCTGAATTAAACGGTAATCCTACAGTATTGATAAAAAATATTTCTGAAGTACTAAAAAAGGATAGCGCATTAGGAAGTAACAATTTAAAGATAAAAAGTAAAATCGCTACGGCTACAACATTGGCAATAATAAAATTCTTAACGGTAATGGTTTTGTAATTTTTAAAGTAATACACCAGTGCAATACCAGGAATGGTTAATAATCCCATAAAGTGTACTCCAAACGACAATCCAATAACAAAAGCAATAATAACCAACCAGCGATTTCCGCGTGGCGTATGCATATCTTGTTCCCAACGTAATCCCAACCAAAACATAATGGCCATAATTAAAGTGGCCATAGCATATACTTCTGTTTCTACAGCATTAAACCAAAACGAATCTGTAAAAGTAAAAGCCAAACTTCCTACTAAACCACTACCAAGAATAGCCATGGCTTTAGCTTTAGATAAAGATTCGTCTTTAGAAATTATATTTTTTAATAATAAAGTTATGGTCCAAAACATGAATAAAATAGTGAATGCACTAGCAACGGCACTCATTAAATTTAACATGTACCCAATCTGATTCGGTTCTAGAGCAAACATAGAGAAAAATGCTCCAAGCATTTGAAATAACGGAGCTCCTGGTGGGTGACCTACTTGAAGTTTTGCCGATGTTAAAATATATTCTCCAGCATCCCAATAGCTTACGGTAGGTTCGACTGTTAGTCCGTAGGTTACTAAAGCAATTGCAAAAGCAAACCAACCTAGGATGGTATTCCACTTTTTAAAGTTGAATTGTGTCATGAAATTTGTTGTTTATTCAGTAGGGCGAATTTAATAATAAATATGTAACAGTGAAGCGTTTTATGTAAACCTTAATATTTAGTTTAAAATTTTTTAAAAAAAAGTTTGTGTGTATTATGAAATGTTCTATATTTGCACTCTCAAATTATTGATGGCCCATGGTGTAACTGGCAACACGTTGGTTTTTGGTACCAAAGAGTCTAGGTTCGAGCCCTAGTGGGCCAACAACAAACCCCAATCTTGAAAAAGGTTGGGGTTTTGTTATTTTATAGGTTAAATGTTTATTAAGCGATTTAATTAAAGAAATCCTTGATGTAGTCTATAGATAAGATTTGAATAACAAATAGCGCTACACCTAGTAGGATAAATTGCCAGTCCATTTTTTTCTTTATTTTTTCAAAAGGCGTTTCTGTTTGTGTTGTTTGGTTTAGATTTAGATCTTGTAGGTAATAACCACCTTTTTTCTGAAACTCTAAACCAAAACGTGTAATGGTTAAACTCCCATTTTCGTGTTCTGTAATATAGCCATCACGAATTAGTTTGTCTTTAATGGCGTCTTTGGAGTATTTTTCCCATTCTTTTCTTTGCAATGCTTTTGCAATATAATCCATGTCTATTTTACCTGGATTTGTTTTCTTAAAAATGTCTTTAAATTCAGGATCTTCGTAAGAGGACAAGAGTCCTAAGATGTTGTCTGAAATTTGATTTATAACGGAAGGAGCGTGTTGAGTCATAAAATTCTAGTAGATGTTTGTGTTTTGGGGTTAATCTTAAAGTGTTGTTTTTTAGGTTAATAAGTTGATTTAATAAGTAGGTATTACCAAATATATAAAATTAGTTTTGTTTTTGAACTCGAAAATTTAGATTCTAGACGAACGGTTAATTTTGATAAAATTTAAGTCAAGCCAAGCTTTTTTAGATGGCATTGATAATGTGTGTTTTGCGAAATGGTCTCGTTTTTACGTGCCGTCTGGTTTTTAGGGGTTTGCCTTTGTGATGTATATATTTTAAAATGCTTTTTTTATAAAAAGAAGCGTTGTAAATCTGTTTCTAATTAATTCATTTTATTATATCTTTAAAAACATAGTAACTAAAAATTAAATTGATATGAAAAAGATTTTACTTGTATTCACTCTGGTATTTAGTTTGGGTGTGTTTGCTCAAGATGCAGAATTAGAAGCTTTTAAAGATTTGTTTAATTCTGAAAAGAAAACGGTAATAGGTGAGTTTTTAGATTTAGATGCAACAGCTGCAATGATTTTTAATGGTATTTATGATGCCTATATTTTAGAACGCAAAGAAATAAGTAATAGACGTATGTCGCTGTTGGAAAAATATGTAGAGCAGTATGATGCGTTAACAGACGAGCAAGCAGATGTAATTGTTAAAGAGACATTTTCTATACGAGCAAAGAGTGAAAAACTTCAGAAAAAATATTATAAAAAGGTGAAAAAAGAATTGGGTGCTAAAACGGCTTCTCAATTTGTGCAGTTTGAACGGTATGTGCAAACGTCGATAGACGAAGTGTTGCAGGAATCTTTACCTTTAATAGGAGAGTAAATATAATGATGAATAAACCATCTGCATTTAGGTGGTCTTTTAATGTTTAATTATACGTGTTTTATTAAAAAGATGTAGCGCTTATTTATAACATAAAAAAAAGCTCCTAAAATGAATTAACATTATAGGGGCTTTAATTTTTCCGTTTTAATTTGTTTATATTTTAAAAGTAATTACAGGACGTACTGCGTGGTTTACTATGTCTTCACTAATACTGCCATTAAAGAAATGTGCAATACCTTGTCTGCCATGTGTGCTAATACCAATAAGATCGGCACCTATTTTTTCGGCAAAGTTTAGAATTCCTTTTTCAACAGTATCATCATTGTGAATATTTATTGTGTAGTTTGTGTAATCTGAACCAGCAATAAATTTTTCAATACGGTCTGAAGATTCTTTAGTTGTAGAGAAATTGTTTGGTGTATTCACTAACAATAAATGAATTTTAGAATCGAATTTTTTAGCAAATTTTACAGCTTGTGTGTATGTGTGTTTATTGTCTAAGTTAAAATCTGATGCGAATACCATATCATTGGCTTCAAATTCGTTTTCAGTGCTTTTTATCACTAAAACAGGAATATGCGATGTACGAACGACTTTTTCTGTGTTCGATCCAATAAATATTTCTTTAAAACCAGTGGCGCCATGAGAGCCCATAATAATTAGGTCTATGTCTAATTCTTTTGCGGTTTCATTAATACCTTCAAAAGTCGTGTTTGTTTTAATAGAGTGGTGTACGGTTACATCTTGTAAGAAATCTTCTTCTAAAAGTTCTGCGAAATTTTTAGCAGCAAGCTTCATAAAAAATAGTGCTTCAGGTATTTCGCTGTAGGTTGGAGTCATTTTGTCTAATTCTCCTACTGGTAGATCTATCATGTGAAGTAAATGTATTTCACAATCAAATTTTTTGGCAAATTTTGCGGCAACTTTAGTAGCGTATTTTGCTTCATCCGAAAAATCTGTTGGGACCATTATTCTTTTCATAAGTATATTTGTTTTTTGTTAAACGGCTATATAAAATTACGGATAAAAATTGATATTTGAAAGCTTGTGTGAATCAATAAAAAAATTGTATATTTGCCCCGTTGTAAGAAAAAAGAATATGCGAGGGGACAGAGTCCCCTCTTTTTATACTAAAAAATGTTTAGAACAACTGTTGAAGATTTATTAGAAAGCGCCTTACAAGAACGAGATGACTTGTTTTTGATAAGTTTAACTATTTCTGGAGATAATGCTGTTAAAGTTATTATTGACGGAGATGAGGGTGTGAGTGTTGAGGATTGTATGTTTATAAGTAGAGCTATAGAACATAATATAGATAGAGAAGAAATAGATTTTTCGCTAGAAGTTATGTCGGCAGGAGCTGCATCGCCTTTGTTGCAAAGTAGGCAGTATGTTAAAAATATAGGAAGAACCTTAGAAGTTAAAACGGAAACAGAGACTATTGAAGCTGTTTTGGTTGATGCTAATGAAGATGAAATAGTTTTAGAATGGAAAGCTAGAGAGCCTAAACCGGTAGGGAAAGGTAAAGTGACTGTTCAGAAAAAAGCAAATATTTCTTATAACGATATTGTAGAAGCTAAAGTGATGATTAAATTTTAATTCAAAAGAGTTATGGAAAATCTTGCGTTAATTGATTCTTTTTCAGAATTTAAGGACGATAAATTAATAGATCGTGTAACGTTAATGGCGATTTTAGAAGATGTTTTTAGAAACGCCTTAAAGAAAAAATTTGGAGACGATGATAATTTTGATATTATTATTAACCCAGATAAAGGTGATTTAGAAATATGGAGAAACCGTGTTGTCGTTGCAGATGGTGAAGTAGAAGAACCTAATCAAGAGATTTCTTTAACAGCTGCTCGTAAAATTGAGCCTGATTTTGAAGTTGGTGAAGATGTATCTGAAGAAGTGAAATTAATAGATTTAGGTCGTCGTGCTATTTTAGCATTACGTCAGAATTTAATTTCTAAAATTCATGAACATGATAATACAAATATCTACAAGCAATTTAAAGATTTAATTGGAGATATTTATACAGCAGAAGTACATCATATTCGTCACAGAGCTGTAATTTTGTTAGATGATGAAGGTAACGAAATCATTTTACCAAAAGAAAAACAAATTCCTTCAGATTTCTTCCGTAAAGGAGATAATGTAAGAGGAGTTATCGAAAATGTAGAATTAAAAGGAAGTAAACCGGCTATTATTATGTCGCGTACATCGCCTTTATTCTTAGAAAAATTATTCGAGCAAGAAATACCAGAAGTTTTTGACGGATTAATCTCTGTTAAAAACGTAGTAAGAATTCCAGGTGAAAAAGCAAAAGTAGCTGTAGATTCTTACGATGATCGTATAGATCCAGTTGGTGCCTGTGTAGGTATGAAAGGGTCTAGAATACACGGCATAGTTCGTGAATTAGGTAACGAAAATATAGACGTTATCAATTATACAAGTAACCTACAATTGTACATCACTAGAGCGTTAAGTCCAGCAAAAGTGACATCGATTAAAATTGATGAGGAAAACAAACGTGCAGAGGTTATTTTAAAGCCTGAAGAAGTAAGTAAAGCCATTGGACGTGGTGGTCACAACATTAGATTAGCCGGTCAATTAACAGGTTATGAGATTGATGTGTTTAGAGAAGGTGCAGAAGAAGATGTTGAATTATCTGAATTTTCTGATGAAATTGATAAGTGGATTATTGATGAGTTAAGCAAAGCTGGGCTTGATACAGCAAAAAGTGTTCTTGAACAAGATGTAGAAGACTTGGTGAAAAGAACCGATTTAGAAGAAGAAACAATTAACGAAGTTATTAGAATTCTTAGAGAAGAGTTTGAAGAATAACTTATATTTGGGGTATATTAAAGGCAATTTATGGCTGAAACAATAAGATTAAATAAAGTTTTACGTGAGTTAAACATCTCTATCGACCGTGCAGTAGATTTTTTAGAGTCTAAAGGCATCGACATCGATAAGCGTCCTACTACAAAAATTTCTCAGGAAGTATATAATGTACTTTCAGGCGAATTTCAAACAGACGCAAGTAAGAAGGTGGCCTCTCAAGAAGTAAGTGAAGCGAAGCTAAAAGAAAAAGAAGCCTTGCGTGAACAGCGCGAGCGTGAACTTGAAGCTAAACAAAAAGAAGAAGCTAAGAAGGAGCAGATAGTAAAAGCCAAATCACAGCTTTCGGGCCCAAAACAAGTAGGTAAGATCGACTTAGATCCCAAACCGAAAGATGTTGCGAAGCCTGTAGCAAAAAAGGAAGAACCTATTCAGCCTAAAGCAGAAGTAGAGAAACCTAAGGACGTTGTTCCAGAAGCAGAAAAGGTGAAAACAGAAGTAAAGCAGGAAGAAAAGCCTGTTGAAAAAGTAGAACCAAAAGCAGAGAAAAAAGAAGAAGTGCCAGTTAAAAAGGTAGAGCCCAAAGTTCCACAAACCCCAAAAGTAGAGCATAAGCCAAAACCAGTAACGCCACCTTCAACTCCTGCTAAACCATCTCCGTCTAAACCTGTTCAAGAGGTTAAGAAAACAGAACTTCCAAAAAAATCAGAACCTGTTAAAAAATCAGAGCCAAAAGCTGAAGAGGAAAAACCGGTTGTAGATGAACGTATAGAAACAAAGTATACTAAACTTTCAGGGCCAAAAATTGCTGGAGAAAAGATAGATTTATCTCAGTTTAATAAGCCTAAAAAGAAGCCTGTTGCTAAATCTGGCGATAATGCTGCTGCAAATAAAAGAAAGCGTAGACGTATAAGTAAACCTGGTGATAACAATACCAATAAACCTGGTGGAAACACTAGCGGACCTGGTAGAACTGTAAAACCAAGTACTTATAAAGGTAAAAGAGCTGGCGGTCCAGGACAAGCAAGACGTCCGATCGTTAAGGAAGAACCTAGTGAAGCAGATGTTCAAAAACAAGTTAGAGAGACCTTAGAAAAACTTCAAGGAAAATCTAGTAAAGGTAAAGGAGCTAAATATCGTAGAGATAAAAGAGATTCACATAGAGAACAAAGTCAGAAAGACCTTGATCAACAAGAAGTAGAAAGCAAAATCTTAAAAGTAACTGAATTTGTTACGGCTAGTGAAGTAGCAACGATGATGGATGTGTCTGTAACACAAATTATCTCGGCTTGTATGTCGTTAGGTATGATGGTTACCATGAACCAACGTCTAGATGCTGAAACACTTTCTATTGTTGCAGACGAATTTGGTTACCAAGTAGAGTTTGTAACATCAGATCTTGAAGATAACTTAGAGGTTATTGAAGATAAACCAGAAGATTTAATAGAGCGTGCACCGATTGTTACAGTAATGGGTCACGTAGATCACGGTAAAACGTCTTTACTGGATTATATCCGTAAGGAAAACGTTATTGCAGGAGAATCTGGAGGAATTACACAGCATATTGGTGCTTATGGAGTGCAATTAGATGGCGGACAAAAAATCGCATTCTTAGATACTCCAGGTCACGAAGCCTTTACAGCTATGCGTGCTCGTGGTGCTCAGGTTACCGATTTAGCAATTATTGTAGTTGCTGCCGATGATGATATTATGCCGCAAACTAAAGAAGCCATTGCTCATGCTCAAGCAGCGAGTGTGCCAATTATATTTGCGATTAACAAAATAGATAGACCAGCCGCTAATCCAGAACGTATTAAAGAACGTTTAGCACAAATGAACTTATTAGTAGAAGACTGGGGAGGTAAAATACAATCTCACGATATTTCTGCAAAAGTAGGGACAGGTGTAAAAGAATTATTAGAAAAGGTATTACTTGAAGCTGAATTATTAGAGCTTAAAGCCAATCCAAATAAGTCTGCTTCAGGAACAGTTGTAGAAGCATATTTAGATAAAGGTCGTGGTTATATATCAACGATATTAGTACAAGCAGGGACATTAAAAATTGGTGATTACGTTTTAGCTGGTAAAAACAGTGGTAAGATTAAAGCCATGCATGATGAACGTGGAAACGAAGTTAAGCAAGCGGGACCAAGTACACCAGTATCTATTTTAGGTTTAGATGGTGCGCCACAAGCCGGAGATAAATTCAATGTATTCGAAGACGAACGTGAAGCGAAACGTATTGCGACTAAACGTACGCAATTACAACGTGAACAATCTGTACGAACACAACGTCATATTACTCTAGATGAAATCGGACGTCGTATTGCTTTAGGAGACTTCCAAGAATTAAATATTATCCTTAAGGGTGATGTGGATGGTTCTGTAGAAGCATTAACAGACTCATTCCAGAAATTATCTACTGAAGAGATTCAAGTAAATATTATTCATAAAGGTGTTGGTGCCATCACAGAAAGTGATGTGTTATTAGCGTCTGCATCAGATGCGATTATTATCGGATTTAATGTAAGACCAATGGGTAATGCAAGAGCCATGGCAGATAAAGAAGAAATAGATATCCGTACATATTCAATTATCTACGATGCTATTAACGATCTTAAAGATGCTATGGAAGGGATGTTATCTCCAGAACTTAAAGAAGAGATTACTGGAACAGCAGAAATTAGAGAAATCTTTAAAGTATCTAAAATCGGAAGTATTGCTGGTTGTATGGTTACAAACGGTAAAATTATCAGAACTTCTGGTGTCCGTTTAATTAGAGACGGTGTGGTAGTTTACACTGGAGAATTAGCTTCATTGAAACGATTTAAAGATGATGTTAAAGAAGTGTCTAAAGGTTATGATTGTGGTATGCAAATTAAAAACTACAATGATATTAAAGAAGGCGATGTTATCGAATCTTTCCACGAAGTAGAAGTGAAAAAGAAACTTAAATAAGAGTTTTATATATAGTAACAAAAAAGGCAACCATTTGGTTGCCTTTTTTTATGCGTTTACTTTTTTAATTCTTTGGTTTGGGTTGAAAAATAAAACCATTAGGATATTTCTCCTTAATTTCTGTTAGTGCACGATCTGCTTCTAATCGGGTACGGTAACTTCCAATCCAAATCTTATAGTTTGGTGTTTCATAAACTAAAGTCGCTTTCCATTGATCAAATCCGTTTCTGTAGTTTGATAATTCTTTTTCTGCACCTACACGACTACCAGAATAAATTTGAATCTTAAAACGATTTGTCGCATTTTCATCCTTATTCATTTCTTTTTTTACCTCGAGTAACTTATCAATCTTATCATCTTGATTCAGTACAACACTTCCTTGTTGTGCATAGCTTGTTGCTGAAAGTGCTATAGCACAAAAACCAGTTAAGGCAATAGTCTTTATTTTAAATAATTTCATGTTCTAGTTATTATTTGCATTTACAAATGTAAAGTAATTCAGATAAAGATATAATAAACTGTCTATACATTCTTTTTTCACGCTTAAGGTCTAAGCTTATTCTGCACTATAATATGGTATAGTAATAAGAGTTTTTTCTAGATTTTTTACGTCTACTACTAAAGTTAACTTCGCTTAAATTTAGCGATATGAAAACGTTTGCACACATTAATAATTTGCTATAATGATAGATTTTGAACGTGTTTAAAATTAGAATCTTAAAGCAGTGTATTCACTTCATTAATACATGAATTGAGGTGTTCATGCTGTGAATATAATTAGCTAGTATTACTGAAAATACTGATATAATCCACCTATATCGGGGATTATGTTTTTTTATTTAGACCTTTTCTAAATTACCATTAACAATACTATAACGTTTTCTCAATCCACTTTAAATGTTATTTTTGTTGCATATTTTATGACTGTTTTTTCGTCTCTTCTAGATGGAGAAATTTTACCAAAGTTAAGAAGTTAATTCAACCAATAATATGAAACAGGTGATTCACCGTAAATTCAGCAAAAACATCTTTCGTTTAGCTATAGTTATTTTACTTGCGTTTACAACCTCTGTATCGGCTCAGGGCGACCCGGCAAAAGGAAAAGCATTGTTTAATTCTAATTGTGCCGCATGTCACCAATTAGATAAAAAAATGACAGGTCCTGCGTTGCGTAATATCGAAGCAAGGTTAAGTGAAGAGGGTCTTGATAAAGAATGGATTCATTCATGGGTACGTAATAGTTCTGGATTGATTAAGTCTGGAGACGCATATGCGAACAAGATTTTTAATGAATACAATAATGTTCCAATGACGGCTTTTCCTCAGTTGTCAGACGAGGATCTAGATAATATTTTAGCGTATACAGCGCAAGAAAAAGCTGCTCCGGCTCCTGCCGCAGCGGGTGCTGTTGGTGCTGCTCCTGCAAGTGGTGATGGTGATGGTATTTCTAATCAAATTATTTTAGGGGCTTTAGTGCTTTTATTTGGTTTGTTAGCGATGGCTTTAATCTTAGTGCGTCAAACTTTAAATCGTTTTGCTGAAGCTAAAGGTGTAGAGGTTGAAAAAACTTCAGGCTTACCTTTATGGAAAGCATTTATTCAAAATCAATTCTTGGTTTTAGTAACCGTTGTGATTTTATTATTAGTTGGTGCGTATTACGCTTATGGCTTTATGATGCAAGTTGGGGTAGATCAAGGGTATCAACCAGTACAACCAATTCATTATTCTCATAAAATTCACGCTGGGGATAACGGTATCGATTGTAAGTACTGTCACTCGTCTGCAAGAGTGAGTAAAACTTCAGGTATACCATCTTTAAATGTGTGTATGAACTGTCATAAATCTATTTATGAAGTAGCAGAATCTACAGCAACTCCAGAACACAGTAAAGAGTTTTACGATGGCGAAATCCAGAAGTTATACAAAGCTGTTGGTTGGGATGATACAGAGCAAAAATACACAGGAGAAACACAACCAGTTAAATGGGTTAGAATTCATAATTTACCAGACTTCGTTTACTTTAATCACTCACAACACGTAACTGTTGCAGGAGTAGAGTGTCAGACTTGTCACGGACCTGTAGAGGAAATGGAAGTTATGTACCAACACGCTCCATTAACAATGGGATGGTGTATTAACTGTCACAGAGAAACAAATGTAAAAGTTAAAGACAACGATTACTATACAAAAATCCACGAAGAATTATCTAAAAAGTACGGTGTTGAGGAGCTTACAGCTGCGCAAATGGGTGCTTTAGAATGTGGTAAGTGTCATTATTAATTTATTTAAGAAGTAATTCAATTATACAATATGTCATCAAACAAGAAATACTGGAAAAGTGTTGAGGAGCTAAACGAAAATAGCTCTATTGTTGAGGCGCTAAAACAAAACGAATTTGTTGAAGAAATTCCTACAGACGAGTTTTTAGGTGATAAAGCAACGCTTGAGTCATCTTCTACAACTCGAAGAGATTTCTTAAAATATGTTGGTTTTAGTACAGCAGCCGCATCGCTTGCAGCTTGTGAAGGACCAGTTATTAAATCGATTCCTTATGTAGTTCAGCCGGAACAAATTATTCCTGGTGTTGCAAATTATTATGCTACAACTATCGCAGATGGTTTCGATTTTACAAGTGTTTTAGTTAAAACACGAGAAGGTCGTCCTATTAAAATTGAGAACAATTCCTTAGCTAAAACTAACGGAAGTGCCAATGCAAGAGTTAATGCTTCGGTATTAGGATTGTATGATAGTTTAAGAGTGCAAGGGCCATTAAAATCTGGTAACCCTGTTTCTTGGAGCGATTTTAATGCTGAAATATCTTCTAAATTATCTGGTTTAAGTAGTGCAGGAAAAGAAATCGTGTTGTTAACTCAAACTTTTGCTAGTCCTTCTACAGAACGATTAATAAATACATTTAAAGAGAAGTACGGAAAGGTACGTCATGTTGTATATGATGCCGTTTCAGAATCTGCTGCTTTAGATGCATACCAAGCTAAATACGGTCACCGTGCATTAGCCGATTATAATTTTGCCGATGCAGAAACAATCGTTTCTTTTGGAGCAGATTTTATTGGTGATTGGCAAGGTGGTGGTTTCGATGCTGGATATTCTGCAGGACGTATACCTAAAGATGGTAAAATGTCACTTCACCTTCAGTTCGAGGCTAATATGTCTCTTACAGGAGCGAATGCAGATAAACGTTACCCTTCTACTCCAAGTCAACAAAAAATAGCATTAGCTAAATTGTATGGTCATGTAGTAGGTGGTTCGGTTTCTGGAACTTTACCAGAATATATAGATGCCGCTGTTAAGAATGCTGCTGCAAAACTTAAAAAAGCTGGTCGTGCTGGAGTTGTTGTTACAGGTTTACAAGATGTAAATGCTCAAGCGTTAGTATTAGAAATTAATGCAGCCTTACGTAGTAAAGCATTTAGACCTAGAGTGCCAATTTTAACAAGACAAGGTAACGATAAAGCTGTTTCACAATTAGTAGCAGACATGAAAGCTGGTCGTATTGGCGGAATTATTATGAGTGGAGTAAATCCATTATATAGTTTACCAAACACAGTAGATTTTGCTGAAGGTTTAAAGAAAACAGAATTAGCTGTAACATTCTCGATGAAATCAGATGAGACAGCTTCTCAAACAGAATATTTAGCTGCAGCACCTCATTATTTAGAAGCTTGGGGAGATGTAGAATTAAAACGCGGACATTTTGCGCTTACGCAACCAACTATTCGTCCGTTGTTTGATACCAAACAATTTCAAGAGGCTTTATTAGCGTGGACAGGAAATACATCTTCTTACCACGATTATATTAAAGAAACTTGGAATGATAGTGTTTTAGGTGGCGCTTCATTTAATCAAGCGATTCACGATGGTTCTTTTATTGCAGGTTCAATAGGAGCTTTAGTAAATGGCATGTCTAAAGAAACAATTGAAGAGACTAAAACAACTTTAAAAGACAACAAAGATAGAACTTGGGCTGGTAACGTTATTCACGATGCAGCTGTAGGTATAGGTCTTGCTAAAGAAGATCAAGACGAGTTTGAAACTTCATCTACATCTAAAACTGTTAATGCAGAAAATGGTGTTTCTGGTGAAGGATTTACAGTGTCTGAAATCTCTGGAACTGCTGCAGCATCTGCACTGGTAGCTTCAGCTAAGTCTGAAGGTCTAGAGTTAGTATTGTATACTAAAGTAGGTATGGGAGACGGTCAACAAGCCAATAACCCATGGTTACAAGAATTTCCAGATCCAATTACAAGAACCTCTTGGGATAACTACTTAACAGTTTCAAAATCTGATGCAGAAGCGTTAGGATTAATGAACAAGAATGTTGCTAATGGTGGTTTAAATGGAAGTTATGCTAGTGTAACTGTAAACGGAGTAACTTTAGAACGTGTTCCTGTTTTAATACAACCAGGGCAAGCTAAAGGTTCTGTAGGTTTATCGTTTGGATATGGTAGATACGCTGGATTAAAAGATGAAATGAAAACTGGTGTAAACGCTTTTGGTTTATATCAAAATTTTAATACGGTTCAAAACGTAACAGTTGCTGCTGTTGATGGTGAGCATGAATTTGCTTGTGTACAACTGCATAATACGTTAATGGGACGTGGAGATATTATTAAGGAAACTACTTTAGAAATCTTTAATACTAAAGATAAATCTGTATGGAATCCTATGGCAATGGTATCTTTAAACCATGTTGAAACGCCTGTAACGTCTCCAGATGTAGATTTATGGGATGAGTTTGACCGTAGTGTTGGACATCATTTCAATTTATCTATCGACTTAAACGCTTGTACAGGATGTGGAGCATGTGTTATTGCATGTCACGCAGAAAACAATGTACCAGTAGTAGGTAAGAGTGAAATACGTCGTAGCCGTGATATGCACTGGTTACGTATTGATAGATATTATTCTTCTGATGAAACATTTGATGAAGATAATACTAAGAAAGACGAGTTTTCAGGTCTATTTGGAGATAAAGGTTCTCTTGGTGGATTTGGAGAAATGGAGCATCCTTCAGAGAATCCACAAGTCGCTTTCCAACCGGTAATGTGTCAACATTGTAATCACGCACCTTGTGAAACAGTTTGTCCAGTAGCGGCAACATCTCACGGTCGTCAAGGACAAAACCAAATGGCATATAACCGTTGTGTAGGTACAAGATATTGTGCTAACAACTGTCCGTATAAAGTACGTCGTTTTAACTGGTTCTTATACAATGGTAATGATGAGTTTGATTACCATATGAATGATGACTTAGGACGTATGGTTTTAAACCCAGACGTAGTAGTACGATCTCGTGGTGTAATGGAAAAATGTTCTATGTGTATTCAAATGACACAGAAAACAATTCTTGACGCTAAACGTGACGGACGTGTAATTAAAGACGGCGAATTCCAAACAGCTTGTTCTGCCGCTTGTAGTAGTGGAGCTATGGTATTTGGAGATGTTAACGATAAAGAAAGTAAGGTAGCACACCTTAAAGAAGATAATCGTATGTATCACTTGTTAGAGCATGTTGGGACAAAACCTAATGTGATTTACCAGACAAAAGTGAGAAATACAACAGAAGCATAATAACGAATTAAGAAATAATTAGATAAGGATATGGCGTCTCATTACGAAGCACCTATAAGAAGACCCTTAGTTACAGGAGAAAAGTCTTACCACGACGTTACTGTCGATGTAGCAAGACCTGTAGAAGGAAAAGCAAATAAGTTATGGTGGATAGTTTTCTCTATTTCATTAGCAGCTTTCCTTTGGGGAATAGGATGTATATTATACACAGTATCAACTGGTATTGGAACTTGGGGTTTGAATAAAACCGTAGGTTGGGCCTGGGATATTACCAACTTTGTTTGGTGGGTAGGTATCGGTCACGCAGGAACGTTAATTTCTGCAGTACTATTATTATTCCGCCAGAAATGGAGAATGGCAATTAACAGATCTGCAGAAGCCATGACCATCTTTGCGGTATTCCAAGCAGGTTTATTCCCAATTATTCACATGGGGCGTCCATGGTTAGGTTACTGGGTTTTACCAATTCCAAACCAATTTGGTTCGTTATGGGTGAACTTTAACTCACCTTTACTTTGGGATGTATTTGCGATTTCAACGTATCTATCTGTATCATTAGTATTCTGGTGGACAGGTTTATTACCAGATTTCGCTATGTTAAGAGACCGTGCAGTAAAGCCTTTCCAAAAGAAAATTTATGCTTTATTAAGTTTTGGTTGGTCAGGTAGAGCAAAAGACTGGCAACGTTTTGAAGAAGTATCTTTAGTGCTTGCAGGTTTAGCAACACCATTAGTACTTTCTGTACACACCATTGTATCTTTTGACTTTGCTACTTCAGTAATACCAGGATGGCATACTACCATTTTCCCTCCATATTTCGTTGCAGGAGCAGTATTCTCTGGATTCGCTATGGTAAATACACTTCTTATTATTATGAGAAAAGTGTGTAACCTTGAAGATTATATTACAGTACAACATATCGAATTAATGAACATTGTAATCATGATTACAGGTTCTATAGTTGGTGTGGCTTATATTACAGAATTGTTTATTGCTTGGTATTCTGGTGTAGAGTACGAACAATACGCTTTCTTAAACAGAGCAACAGGTCCTTATGCTTGGGCATACTGGATGATGATGTCTTGTAACGTATTCTCTCCACAATTTATGTGGTTTAAAAAATTAAGAACAAGTATTATGTTCTCATTCTTTATCTCTATAGTAGTAAACATTGGGATGTGGTTTGAACGTTTTGTAATTATTGTAACCTCGTTACACAGAGATTACTTACCATCATCATGGACCATGTTCTCACCTACATTTGTAGATATTGGAATATTTATTGGAACAATAGGATTCTTCTTTGTATTATTCTTATTGTACTCTAGAACATTCCCTGTAATCGCTCAAGCAGAGGTTAAGACTATTTTAAAGTCTTCTGGACAGAGTTATAAAAACATCAGAGAACGAGGAGATAGTTTAGTTGGAACAGGTGCAGATCCTAGAACTTCTGGAGCCTCAGTTAATAATTCAAAAAACTAAGAGTAGCATATGGAATCTTCAAAAGTTATTCACGCTATTTATACAGACGACGATATTTTAATGGCTGCCGTTAAAGATGTTCGCGTAGCAAAATATCACATAGACGAGGTCTATACACCTTTTCCGGTTCACGGACTAGATAAAGCGATGGGATTAGCGCCAACTCGTTTGGCAATCACCGCTTTTATATATGGATGTATTGGTTTAACAGTGGCAACACTTATGATGAATTTTATCATGATTGAAGACTGGCCACAAGATATTGGTGGTAAACCAAGTTTTAGTTACTTAGAAAACTTGCCTGCCTTTGTACCAATTATGTTTGAACTTACTGTGTTTTTTGCGGCTCACTTAATGGTTATTACTTTTTACTTAAGAAGTAGAATTTGGCCTTTTAAAGATGCAGAAAATCCAGATCCAAGAACTACAGATGATCACTTTTTAATGGAGATATCAGTAGATAATAACAATGAATACGCTATCACCGAGTTGTTAAAAACTACAGGTGCAGTAGAAATTAACTTAGTAGATAAAGCCCATTAATAGACTTATGAAAAGCTTAATAAAAATATTTGCCATAGCCGTAGTTTTAATATCTGCAGTATCTTGTCAGGAGAACGGCAGACCAAACTATCAGTTTATGCCTAACATGTACGAATCTGTAGGATATGAGACGTACAGTGAAACAGCAGCATTTAGAAATGGTGTTGAAGCGCAGTTACCAGCAGATGGTGCTATAGCAAGAGGACACATGCCTTTTACTATCCCTAATACATTAGAAGGATACGACGATGCAAAATTAAACTTAATGAATCCTTTAGATTCAACGTTAATTGACGCTAAAAGAGGTAAAGAATTGTACGACATCTACTGTGGAATTTGCCACGGAACAAAAGGAGATGGACAAGGAAACTTAGTAAAAAGAGAAAAAATATTAGGGGTTCCTCAATACGATGATGCTGGACGTAATATTACTGTTGGTAGTGTATACCATACTATTTATTATGGAAAGAATGCAATGGGATCTTACAAGAACCAATTGTTAGACGAAGAACGTTGGCAAGTAGCTGCTTATGTTATGCAACTTAAAGCAGATTTAGAAAAGTAAGTCGATTAGATAAAGATTATATATAGATATGTACACACTTTCAAATAAATTAAGAACATTTTCTTTCGCTCTAATAATCTTAGGATTTATAGGGGTAGTATATGGTTTTATGTCTTCTCATAAATCTTTAGACGAAGTAAAAACAATGTTGGCCACTGAGGCTGCACATCATGAAGGAGGAGGTCACGAAGTAGCACAAGCTACACATGCTGATGATACTCATGAAGTACACGGAGAAGCCCCAGCACATGGAGAAAATGCACATGCACATGCAGAAGCAGATGCTCATGACGCTCATGGTGATGCTCACGCAGAGCATGTTCAACATCAAATAGCAAATAGACCGTGGTCTGCATTATATGTAGCTGCTTTCTTTTTTATGATGATTGCTTTAGGTGTATTAGCCTTTTATGCAATACAAATAGCTGCACAAGCAGGTTGGTCTCCAGTACTTTTTAGAGTGATGGAAGGGATTACTGCTTACTTATTACCAGGTGCTGTAATTGTACTTTTAATTGCTGTTGCTTCCGGAACAATTGGTCATTACAATATTTTTGTATGGATGGATCCTGAAGTAGTTGCTCACGATAAATTAATTCAAGGTAAAGCAGGATGGTTAAACATTGGATGGTTTGCTGTAAGAGGATTAGTCTTTATCGCTGGATGGAGCGCTTACAGATATTTTTCACGTAAATTTAGTTTGGCTCAAGATAATGCAGATGATAACTCTAACTTCAAGAAAAACTTTCGTATTTCTGCAGGGTTCCTAGTATTCTTTATCTATACAGAATCTATCATGTCTTGGGACTGGATTATGAGTGTAGATCCACACTGGTTCTCTACATTATTTGGATGGTATGTATTCGCAAGTATGTTTGTAAGTGGTATTACAGTTATCGCTTTAATAACAATCTACTTAAAGTCTAAAGGATATTTAGAATTAGTTAACGATAGTCATATTCATGATTTAGCTAAATTTATGTTCGGTATTAGCGTGTTTTGGACATACTTATGGTTCTCTCAATTTATGCTTATTTGGTATTCTAACATTCCAGAAGAGGTTACTTATTTTATTACACGTATAGAAGATTATAACTTACCTTTCTTTGGTATGGTTGTCTTAAACTTCTTATTCCCATTATTAATTTTAATGAACAGTGATTACAAACGTATTCCTTGGTTTATTGTAATGGCTGGTGTTGTAATTTTATTCGGACACTATATTGATATTTTCAACATGATTATGCCTGCTACCGTTGGAGATAGATGGTCTATAGGTATTCCTGAGATAAGTTCAATATTATTATTTGCAGGATTGTTTATATTTGTCGTGTTTACAGCTTTAACAAAAGCACCATTACATGCAAAACGTAATCCTTTGATGAAGGAAAGTGAACATTTTCATTATTAATTCACTGTCCATTATTTATAACATATAAAGACCAATAACAAACAGTATGACTGCTTTATTTATAATTTTAGTTTTAGTATTTATATTAATAGCCATCTGGCAAATGGTAAAGATTTTCGATTTGGCTCAAGCGGGCCTTCCTGAAAATGATCAAGTTGCTACAGAAAAAGATAATACCATAAACGCCTATCTTATGATGGGGTTTTTGGCGTTCATTTATATCATTACTATTGTATGTATTGTAAAATGGGGAGACTTACCTTTATTATCTAATTCTGCGTCTGCTCACGGACCTGAAGTTGATAATTTAATGATTATCTCTTTAGTGTTAATTTTTGTAGTACAAACTATTACTCAATTCTTATTACATTATTTTGCATTTAAATATAAAGGACAAAAAGGTCGTAAAGCATTATTCTTTGCAGACAATAATACCTTAGAAGCGATCTGGACTATTATTCCTGTAATTACTTTAGCAGGTTTAATTATTTACGGTTTATTCACTTGGACAAGCATCATGAATGTGAGTGAAGACGACGATCCAATTGTAGTAGAATTATATGCACAACAATTTAACTGGAAAGCCAGATATAGTGGTGCCGATAATACTTTAGGAAAAGCTAACGTAAGATTAATTGATATTGATAAAGCAAATATCTTAGGTTTAGATGAATCTGATCCGAATGCACAAGATGATATCATTACCTCTGAATTGCATTTACCGGTAGGAAAACCAGTATTATTTAAAATGCGTTCTCAAGATGTTTTACACTCTGCATACATGCCTCACTTTAGAGCACAAATGAACTGTGTTCCGGGTATGGTAACTCAATTTGGTTTTACACCAACAATCACGACCGCAGAAATGCGTCAGAATCCAGATATGATTGATAAAGTAAAACATATTAATGAAATTAGAGTAGAAAATAGTAAAGACTTAGTTGCTAAGGGTGAAGACGCTTTAGATGCATATGAGTTTGATTATTTATTATTATGTAACAAAATTTGTGGTAAATCTCACTACAATATGCAAATGAAAATAATCGTGGAAACTCAAGAAGAATACGATGCTTGGATTAAAGAGCAAAAGATTTTCAAAAATTCCTTAGTAAAAAACTAGTTCAATCAACAAGATTTAAAAAACCGAAAATAGATTATGTCAGCACACGCAGATACTCACGTTCACGACGACGATCACGGACATCATCATGAACCAACTTTTATAACCAAATATATATTTAGTACAGATCATAAAATGATCTCTAAACAATATTTGATTACAGGAGTCTTCATGGGGATTATTGGAATTCTTATGTCTATTATGTTCCGTATGCAAATAGCATGGCCAGAAGAGCCTAATGTGTTATTTGAAGCTTTATTAGGTAAATGGGCTCCAGACGGTGTAATGGATGCAGATATTTATTTGGCATTAGTAACTATACATGGTACTATAATGGTATTCTTTGTGCTTACAGCTGGATTAAGTGGTACGTTTAGTAACCTTTTAATTCCGTTGCAAATTGGTGCACGAGATATGGCTTCAGGATTCCTTAACATGGTATCTTATTGGTTATTCTTTGTATCATGTATCATCATGATTTTTTCATTATTTGTTGAAGCTGGACCTGCAGCAGCAGGATGGACTATTTATCCGCCTTTATCTGCATTGCCAATGGCATCTAGTGGTTCTGGGATGGGAATGACACTTTGGTTAGTTTCTATGGCTATATTTATTGCTTCTCAATTAATTGGAGGTTTAAACTATGTTGTAACTGTACTTAATTTACGTACAAAAGGGATGTCTATGACAAGATTACCTCTTACAATTTGGGCATTTTTCGTTACAGCTATTATTGGTTTAGTATCTTTCCCTGTATTATTATCTGCAGCATTATTATTAATAATGGATAGAAGTTTTGGAACATCATTCTTCTTATCAGATATTTTTATTCAAGGTGAAGTATTACATTATCAAGGTGGTTCTCCAGTATTATTCGAACACTTATTTTGGTTCTTAGGACACCCTGAAGTATATATTGTTATTTTACCTGCAATGGGATTAGTATCAGAAATTATGGCTGCAAATTCACGTAAACCTATCTTTGGTTACCGTGCCATGATTGCTTCTATTTTAGCTATTGCTTTCCTTTCAACAATTGTTTGGGGTCACCATATGTTCGTTTCAGGTATGAATCCGTTCTTAGGATCTGTATTTACATTTACAACATTATTAATTGCAATTCCTTCTGCTGTAAAAGCTTTCAACTGGATTACAACCATTTGGAAAGGTAATATACAAATGAACACTGCAATGTTATTTTCTATTGGTTTTGTATCTACTTTTATTACTGGTGGATTAACAGGGATTATTTTAGGAGATAGTGCTTTAGATATTAATGTTCACGATACTTACTTTGTAATTGCTCACTTTCACTTGGTAATGGGGATATCTGCTCTTTACGGAATGTTTGCAGGAGTGTACCACTGGTATCCTAAAATGTTCGGACGTATGATGAACAAAAACTTAGGTTATATTCACTTTTGGGTAACTGCAGTATGTGCTTACGGTGTATTCTTTCCAATGCACTTTATAGGTATGGCTGGTTTACCAAGACGTTATTATACAAACTCTAATTTTCCTTTATTCGACGATTTAGCCGATGTAAATAAAGTAATTACCATATTTGCTATTGTAGGTGGAATTTTCCAAATAGTATTCTTATACAATTTCTTTATCAGTATATTCTATGGTAAAAAAGCCACTGCAAATCCATGGAGATCGACTACTTTAGAATGGACTACTCCAGTAGAGCACATTCACGGAAACTGGCCAGGAGAACTTCCAGTAGTATATCGTTGGGCTTACGATTATAGTAAACCAGGTCACGATGTAGATTTTGTACCTCAAAATATTCCTTTAAAAGAAGGAGAAGAAGAGTTACAACACTAAGAACTCTATTACTTAACATATTAAAAAGCCTTTTCATTTTGTTTGAAAAGGCTTTTTCTTTGTACTTTAATTGCCTAAATATATTATGAAGAAATTTTTATCTATTATCGGTGTCATCATTATTATTGGTGTGTATGTGTACGAACAATATCTCAAGACGGCAGATACAGATGTTGACGAAGAGTATAATGAACAACCAGATCTTCGTAATAAAAAAGATAATGCATACTATTTACCCACGTCTACAACTGGTCAGATCGTATATCATAATAATTATACTTTATCTTACAACGAAGCCCACGAACAAGCAGAGTGGGTGGCTTATGAGTTAAAGAAATCTGATATTGTTTATGTCGATAGAAAACGTCCGTATTTTTATGAAGACAAAGCCGTAAAAACCAAATCTGCAGATTGGAGAAGTTATAAAAAATCGGGTTATGATAAGGGACATTTATGTCCAGCCGCAGACCGCAGAAAAACGGTAGAAACTTATAATGAAACGTTTTTAACTAGTAATATTTCTCCTCAAAATCATGATTTTAATGCAGGAATTTGGAACGAATTAGAACAAACGGTTCGTTCTTGGGCAAAATCATATCAGGATGTGTATGTAGTTACTGGTGGTGTTTTAAAAGGTGATCTTAAAACTATAGGTAAAGATCAGGTTTCTGTCCCTAATTATTTTTATAAAATTATCTTTAAAGCCGATGGGGCACACTCTAAAATGATTGCTTTTTTAATGCCAAATAGAGCGAATGAGAAGAAACCTATTAAAAGTTATGTGGTATCTGTAGATCGGATTGAAGCGGAAACAGGTATCGATTTTTTTCCTAAATTAGAAGATGCTTTAGAGATTGAACTCGAAGCAAAAGCAAATACTAGTGATTGGCGATTTAGATAATTGATCAATTTCTTTCAATCGACTTAAATAATGATTTACTTTGTTTTTTTATACGACTTATGAATGAAAACTTGAATCCAGAAAAAGACAACTTCTCTCCAGAAGAAGTCGATGTTGAAAAAGCATTAAGACCCTTATCGTTCGACGATTTTGCTGGTCAAGATCAGGTTTTGGAAAATCTAAGTATTTTTGTAGAGGCAGCTAACCGTCGTGGAGATGCTCTAGATCATACATTGTTCCATGGTCCTCCAGGCCTTGGTAAAACCACTTTAGCACATATTTTAGCCAACGAACTTGGTGTTGGTATAAAAGTGACCTCAGGTCCTGTTTTAGATAAACCAGGGGACTTGGCAGGCTTACTTACCAATTTAGATGAACGCGATGTATTATTTATAGATGAAATTCATCGTTTAAGTCCTATTGTTGAAGAATATCTGTATTCTGCAATGGAAGATTATAAGATAGATATCATGATAGAATCTGGACCAAATGCACGTACGGTTCAAATTCATTTAAATCCATTTACACTTATTGGTGCTACAACACGTTCTGGATTGCTTACTGCGCCTATGCGTGCCCGTTTCGGAATTAGTAGCAGACTTCAATATTATTCAACTGAATTACTATCTACGATTGTACAACGTAGTTCCGAAATCCTAGAGGTTCCCATGGATGTCGATGCCGCTATAGAAATTGCTGGCAGAAGCCGTGGTACACCACGTATTGCAAATGCCTTATTACGTCGTGTTCGAGATTTTGCCGAGATTAAAGGTAATGGGACTATAGATTTAGCCATCGCTAGATTCGGATTAAAAGCGTTAAATGTAGATGCTCACGGTTTAGACGAAATGGACAATAAAATTTTAACGACTATAATCGATAAATTCAAGGGTGGCCCAGTTGGGATTACCACTTTAGCTACTGCGGTTAGTGAAAGTGCCGAAACCATTGAAGAAGTGTATGAACCATTCTTAATTCAGCAAGGCTTTATCATGCGTACACCACGCGGTCGAGAGGTTACCGAAGCTGCATATTCTCACTTAGGGCGCATTAAAGGGGCTGTTCAAGGTGGCTTGTTTTAATCGTGTATTAATAATTAGATTTTTCTAATGTATAACCAATTCAAAAGTGTTATAAAAATACTATTTCCTAAGACTTGGTTAAGAAACAATCAAGAGGCATTTCGTGCTTTGATTTCTATATTTTATCGAGGAAATAATTTTCAATGTAATATTTGCCAATTTAAATTGACAAATTTTGTAATACTTAAAACAGGGGATAAGCTTTGTCCAAATTGTGGAAGTCTTCCAAGAACACGACGTTTATTCTCTATGCTAGAAAATCAAGTTACCGATAAAAAAATTTTACATTTTTCGCCTTCTAAAAGTTTAAGCAATAGATTGTCTAAAATAAGCTCCGTTACTTATGAGTCATCTGATTATATGGGAGAGTTTGTGGCAGATAAAAATTATAATATTGAAGCCATAAATATAGGAGATAATAGCTATGATGTTATTATCTGTTATCATATTTTAGAGCATATCCAACAAGATGTTAAAGCTATGGAAGAGCTTTATCGTGTTTTAAAGCCAGAAGGGATGTGTTATATACAAACTCCGTTTAAAATGGGCGAAATTTATGAAGACGATACTATTTTAACACCTGCAGCACGCTTAAAATATTTTGGACAAGAAGATCATCTAAGAATTTATTCGGTTGAAGGTTTAACTTTGCGATTACGCAAAGCTGGCTTTAAGGTAGAAGTCAGGTCTTTTACTGAAGACGATAATCATTTTAATGGTTTTAACCCTTCGGAGACTGTAATTGTAGCAGTAAAAGAGACATAAATAACAAGATTAAAACTACATGTCTTTAAAATCTGAACATACCCATATTATTAAAGCAGAAGCCAAACGCCTCGGTTTTTTGTCTTGTGGGATTAGTAAAGCACAATTTCTTGAAGAGGAAGCTCCACGTTTAGAAGCATACTTAAATAAAAATTTCCATGGACAAATGCAGTACATGGAACATCATTTCGATAAGCGTTTAGATCCGACTAAATTGGTAGAAGGTTCAAAATCGGTAGTGTCTTTATTGCTGAATTATTATCCGCATGAATGTCAAACAAAAGACACTTACAAGCTTTCAAAATATGCTTATGGTAAGGATTATCACTTTGTTATAAAAGAGAAATTAAAGGAATTACTTCACACTATTCAAACAGAAATAGGAGAGGTAGATGGAAGAGCTTTTGTAGACTCTGCACCTGTTTTGGATAAAGCATGGGCTGCAAAATCTGGTTTAGGATGGATTGGAAAACATAGTAATTTACTAACACAACAAGTGGGGTCGTTCTATTTTATTGCTGAACTGATTATCGATTTAGAATTGAATTACGATGGTATAACTACAGACCATTGTGGGAGTTGCACAAAATGTATAGATGCTTGTCCTACAGATGCAATTACAGAACCCTATGTGGTAGATGGCAGTAAATGTATTTCGTATTTTACAATAGAATTAAAAGATCAACTTCCAGAATCTGAAAAAGGTAAATTCGAAGACTGGATGTTTGGTTGTGATATCTGCCAAGATGTGTGCCCTTGGAATCGGTTTTCTAAACCACATAACGAACCACTTTTTAATCCACATCCTGACGTATTAAGTATGACTAAAAGCGATTGGGAAGATATTACTGAAGATACCTTTAAAACCATATTTCAGAAATCTGCTGTCAAGCGGACTAAGCTTGCTGGATTAAAACGGAATATTAGTTTTTTAAAGTAGAACTGGATAGAAAGATGTACTCGAGCTGTAGCTTTAACTGCAATGCAGTCCATAAAAAAAATAATTTTTGTATTTTGAAAGGAAAGTATTTTTAATCGACTATAATAAATTAAACAACGATATAAATGAAGACAACATCTACACTTCTAGGCTTATTTTTAGTACTAAGTTTCGTGGCTTGTAAAGAGGCTCCAAAAAAAGAAATTCCATCAGTTAATACTGAAACAGAAACTGTGGCATCAGAATATAATATTCCAAATTCATGGATAGAAAAAAGAGTAGAAAAAGCTCATATAAAATTAGATAGTACAGAAGCAGGTAAGGTCTTATGGAGTGCTATGGAAGCGCATGGTGGATTAGAACAATGGTTTGCTAACGGGTACTTTTCTTTTCATTTTAATTACGAACCACTAAGTGGAAAAGGGGTAAGAGATTCTTATCAAACCATAGATACATGGAGTAATAAAGCGAGACATCATAGTATGACAGATCCTTCAAACAGTTACGGTTGGGATGGCGAAGAAGCTTGGGTGGTAGCAAAAGATAGTACATCTTTTACTTATGATACTCAGTTTTGGGCCTTAACACCTTTATATTTTTCTGGACAACCTTTTGTGTTAGATGGTCAAGGTGTTAATTTAGAATTGTTACCTGAACAAGAATTTAATGGTGAAATGCAGAACGTAATTAAAGCGACTTATGATGCTGGCGTAGGATCTGCCCCAGACGATTACTATATTTTATATATTAATGCTAAGACTAATTTAGTAGATGCTTTTAAATACATAGTTTCGTATCCAGAGTATTTTCCAAATGGCGGACATGCTCCAGAAAAATTAACAGTTACTCAAGGGCGTACCACTGTAGACGGTATTGTTTTGGCTACAGGGTTTAAAACCTATTGGTCTGCTCCAAAAGAAAAAGATGGAATGGGAGAATATATAACTAAAATCACTGTAGACGACATTAGTTTTGCCCCAACGGTAGAGGATAATTTCTTTTCTGCTCCTGAAGGCGCAGAAATACTGAACAAATAATTGTCAGTTTACATAATACAAGAATATTAAGCACGCCTGAGAATGTAAATTTTCAGGCGTGCTTTTGTATAATTAATCCTATTAAGGATATAAAAGCGTGCTAGGTTTCCCAATAGAAATATCTTGAAATCCAAAATCGTCAGTTTCAAAAGAATTGGTTTTAAAAATGTTTTTCCCTTGTCCAGGAATTTCAGGATAATAAGAAAGAGATAATTGGAAAGAGCTAAATACTAAATAATCATTTCGTACAATAACACCAATTCCAAAAGAGGAATAAATTTTACCATTATGAAGCGAATTATAGTCATCTCCAATGGTGCCCGCAGTAAAATTTACATAAGGATTTAACCTAAAACCTAAGACATCCCAAGGCGAATAAAATTGAGTTTGAGAGGCAATAAGTAATTTTTTTGTACCGTAAATATTAGCATCAAAACCAGGAATTCCTGCATTGTACTTATTACGTAAGGTATAATTCCGGTCGTAACCTAGTGGCTCTGTGTTTTCGTTAAGAGAAACACGATCTGCAAGCGTGTTTAATCTATCAAATCCCAAATTAAGCTGTGGCTTTATAAACTGCCTCATTTTCCATTTGGTACCTATAGAAATTAAGTTGGTAAAATAAGTTGCTCCGATATTTATGGTTGATTGTTCTGACTTGGAATGATTAAAAAATGTTTCTAGACCAATAGAACCACTTAAATATCCCCATTTAAAGTACTCTGCAACTGTAAAACTAGTACCAACATAATATCGGTTTTCTTTGTTTTTTCTCTGATATCCTGAGGTTACTGAAGCGATTAAACCAATTGGCACATCTTCAATAATACCATCTCTAAAAATATAATTGTCTTGTACGAACTGTTGAGAAGCTATTGCTACACTACTTAAATAGAAATTCTCGTTCGAAAAATAATGAATAGAATCGTAAGCCACTGTTGGAGACTCTTTATAATCAACATTAATATAGCGCAATGAGGTTATCAGGTTGGTGGTGCGTTCTTCAATAGATTTTCCTTTAAAAATTTTAAAAGCGTATCCCGCCCAAAAATCATTAGTTCTGTATTTAAAATTTTCATAACCAAGATTGTTTTGAGCATTAGGTAATGAATCTCTACGGAATTGTTCATCTATATATACGCCACCAGCCCATTTGGTTAAAGGTGAATAAAACGTTCTTTCAATATTTAAACTTTTTTCATAAAAGCCATCAAGATCAATATCGTAGTCAATTTCTGTTCTAATATAAGAGTTCTTTATATTGGGAACTATGTAGTTAAATTGATAGCCTGTATTATTTTTATCATACCGTTTTTCTATGGAATTATTAAATTCATGTCCAAACCCCAGAAAATTTCGTTCCTCAAGGTCTATTTTAGTTTTAGATGTAGAGATAGAACCTTTTACAATAAAGCTCCAAGAGTCTAAAACTCGAATTTTAACATCAATAGAATCTGAATCTTGATTGGATTTAGTAGCCTCAATTTTTACACTTCTAATGTAACTTTGAGAACGTATAAGTCGTTCAGATTCATTTAACAACAAAGTGTCTAAAGGTGTTTTTTCTTTAAAAAGCAATAAGTTCTTAATGGCAAATTGCTTGGATTTAATATGAATCTTATTCCCGAATTTATCTATCCATTTGGTGGGTTCCTGAGTAGAGTCTTTTATAGAATACCCAAAAGGATCTAAGGTTTCAATTGTTATGCGTCTTATGGGATTTCCCTGAAACGAAATTAGATTTGGTTTCGATTCTACCTTATTTTTTTTAGACTTTTTACCATCAGTAGATTTAAAAATTAGTTTATGTATGGCTTTGGTAAATTTTTTTCCTTTAGAATAATTCTGAATTTTCTGATAAATCTGAGTACTATCTTTTTTAACAACTTGTGCTTGAGTAGGTAAACTCGCCAAGACCACAAACACTATTAAAAACAAGTATTTTATTCGCATTGATTATATTAAATTTTAACACCCAAGTTATTTAAGATAGTAATTAACTTAAATAAAGCATGTAAAAATAGTTGCTTTTTAATGATCTGTTTAACCGAAACGGAATTGATTTTACACCCAATAGCATTTATGCTAGGTGTTTGATTTAAACCTTCTAAAAATAAAAACCTACTAAAGTACAGCTAGCTGTTTAAATCTATCTTTGAATATTTAAGTATTTTATATTTATTGTTAAATAAACAATGTTATTCTTAAATTGAGACTTGCTTATTGTTAAATTAATAAAACAATATCGTTTTCGTGAAAATTAGATTAGAGTTTAACCGTAATGATTCATACATTTGTTAGTCTATAATACCAGTAACTATGAGTAAACAAAGCAAGAGAAGAGAAGCACTAATTTACCACGCAAAACCTAAGCCAGGTAAAATAGAAGTCGTTCCAACTAAAAAATATGCTACCCAAAGAGACTTAGCACTAGCGTATTCGCCAGGAGTTGCAGAGCCTTGCTTAGAAATAGCAAAAGACAAAGAAAATGTATACAAGTACACCACTAAAGGTAACTTAGTCGCTGTAATATCTAACGGTACTGCAGTTTTAGGGCTAGGAAATATTGGTCCGGAAGCTTCTAAACCAGTAATGGAAGGAAAAGGATTGTTATTTAAAATTTTCGCAGATATTGATGTGTTTGATATTGAAGTAGGAACAGAAAATGTTGAAGAATTTATTCAGACGGTTAAAATGATTGCACCAACCTTTGGTGGAATTAATTTAGAAGATATAAAAGCACCTGAAGCATTTGAAATTGAGCGACGTTTAAAAGCAGAATTAGATATTCCTGTTATGCACGACGACCAACATGGAACTGCTATAATTTCTGCAGCGGCGTTAATTAATGCTTTAGAGATTACAGAAAAGAAGATTGAAGATGCTAAAATTGTAATTAGTGGTGCTGGAGCAGCAGCTATTTCTTGTACACGATTATACCAAGCTTTTGGTGCACGTCGAGAAAACATTGTGATGTGCGACAGTAAAGGTGTAATCCGTCAAGACCGTGATAATTTAACTGCAGAGAAGGCAGAATTTGCGACAGATCGTGATATAAATACGCTAACAGATGCCATGAAAGATGCCGATGTGTTTATCGGACTATCTATGGCCGATGTTGTTACTCCAGACATGTTATTAATCATGGCCGATAATCCAATCGTATTTGCCATGGCTAACCCAGATCCAGAAATTGAATATCAATTGGCTATAGATACAAGAGATGATATTATTATGGCAACTGGCCGAAGCGATCATCCTAATCAAGTGAATAATGTGCTTGGTTTTCCTTTCATTTTTAGAGGCGCTTTAGATGTTCGTGCAACTAAAATTAACGAAGCTATGAAAATGGCAGCCGTAGTTGCTATTGCCGAATTAGCTAAAGAACCCGTTCCAGAACAAGTAAATATCGCTTATGGCGAAACCCGTTTAACGTTTGGTAAGGATTATATTATTCCAAAACCATTCGATCCAAGATTAATTGTAAAAATTCCACCAGCGGTTGCGAAAGCAGCTATGGAAAGTGGTGTTGCAAAAGAACCAATTTTAAATTGGGATCATTACGAATCTGAATTAGAAGGACGATTAGGAACAGATAATAAGTTGATTAAATTATTATTTAATCGTGCTAAAATGAATCCGAAACGAGTGGTATTTGCTGAAGCAGATAAAATAGAAGTCTTAAAAGCAGCTCAAATCGTTTTAGAAGAAGGTATTGCTATTCCAATTTTATTAGGACGTCGCGATACTATTATAGCTTTAATGGAAGAGATTGAATTTGATGCCGATTTAGAGATTATCGATCCAAAATCTGATGAAGAACAAGAACGTAAATCGCGTTATGCAAATGTTTACTGGGAGCAACGTAAGCGTCGTGGTGTAACGTATTATTCTGCAGAGAGTTTAATGCGCGAGCGTAACTACTTTGCTGCAATGATGGTGAGTGAAGGCGATGCAGATGCATTAATTTCAGGGTTTTCTAGAGCATATCCAAGAGTATTAAAACCTATGTTGGAAGTTATTGGAATGGCTAAAGGTGCAACACGTGTGGCAACTACAAACTTGATGATGACACAACGTGGCCCGATGTTTTTAAGTGATACGGCCATAAATGTAGATCCTTCTGCAAAAGATTTGGCAACCATTACTACTATGACTGCGCAAGCCATAAAAATGTTTGGTTTAGATCCTGTAATTGCCATGACCTCGTATTCTAACTTCGGGTCATCAAACAATCCTGGAGCTGCAAAAATACGCGAAGCGGTTTCGTTTTTACACAGACAGTATCCAAACTTGATTGTAGATGGAGAAGTACAAACAGATTTTGCTTTAAATAATGAGTTGCTTCAAGAGAAATTTCCGTTCTCTAAATTAGCAGGTAAAAAAGTAAATACTTTAATTTTTCCAAATCTAGATTCAGCAAATATTACTTATAAAATGTTGAAATCTTTAAACAATGCAGAGTCTATTGGACCAATAATGTTAGGTATGCGTAAACCCGTTCATATTTTACAATTAGGATCTAGTGTAGATGAAATTGTAAACATGACGGCAATTGCTGTGGTAGACGCACAACAAAAGCGTAAACGTTAAGTCGTAATGATTAACGTACAGTGATTTAATATGTGAAAAAAAATGTTACATTTGAAGTTATAAGAAAACTAACAAATGATTTCACATATTCATGGGAAATTGGTAGAAAAAAACCCAACCGATGTCGTAATAGATTGTCATGGTGTGGGCTATTTTCTAAACATTTCTCTACACACATATTCTCAGATTCCTGATCAGGAAAATATAAAATTATATACTCAACTTTTAGTAAAAGAAGATTCCCATACATTGTATGGGTTTTCTTCTATTGCTGAACGTGATATGTTTAAACTATTAATTTCTGTAAGTGGTATTGGGGCCGGAACAGCACGTACCATGCTATCGTCTTTAACACCTAAGCAAGTTCGCGAAGGTATTGCTAAAGAAGACGTAGCCTTAATTCAATCTATTAAAGGAATTGGAGTAAAAACAGCACAACGTGTAATTATAGATTTAAAGGATAAAGTTTTAAAGATATACGATATTGATGAAGTTTCTGTGTCTGCAAACAATACCAACAAGGATGAAGCGTTATCTGCTTTAGAAGTTCTTGGTTTTGTTAAGAAACAAGCAGAACGTGCTGTCGAGAAAATTTTAAAGACAGAGCCAGATGCTTCCGTAGAATCCATCATAAAACAAGCTTTAAAAAATTTATAATACATTTTGAATACAACTCACTTTAACGCTATTAATTTCACAACAAAAATATATCTTCTTTGTTTTGTTCTGTTTTTAGTAAGTGCCAGTGCTTTTGCTCAGGTTGCTCCTGCGACAGAACAAGATAGCATTAAAACTGGTCATGCTTTAGGGCGTATACATATGAATAATCCATCAAGTATAGAGTCTAAATATACTTACGATGCGTTTACAGATCGTTATATCTATACCGAAACGGTTGGCGAATTCAATATAAATTATCCCATAATACTAACACCTGCAGAGTACGAAAGATTGGTACAAGCAGAGAATTTAAAATCGTATTACAAGCAAAAAATTGATGCTTTCGATGGTAAAAAAGAAGGATCAGAAGATGCTAAGAAAAATTTGCTCCCAGAATTTTATGTAAATTCAAGCTTCTTTGAATCTGTTTTTGGAGGAAGTACTATTGAAGTGATTCCACAAGGTTCTGTAGAAATGGATTTAGGTGTATTATTTTCTAAACAAGATAATCCGTCGTTTTCTCCTCAAAACCAAAGTAATTTTAGTTTCGATTTCGATCAGCGTATAAGTTTAAGTTTGCTTGGTAAAGTAGGAACACGTTTACAAGTTACAGCAAACTACGATACAGAATCGACTTTCGATTTTCAGAATTTAGTAAAATTAGAATATACACCTACCGAAGACGATATTGTTCAGAAAATTGAAGTCGGTAATATTAGTATGCCTTTAAATAGCTCGTTAATTACGGGAGCACAAAGTTTATTTGGAGTTAAAACACAATTAAAGTTTGGTAAAACTACAGTTACAGGTGTATTTTCTCAACAGAATTCAGAAACGACCACTGTCATCTCAGAAGGTGGTGGGACTTCAGAAGAATTTGAACTATATGCAAGAGACTACGACGAGAACAGGCACTTTTTCTTAGCTCAGTATTTTAGAGAAAAGTATGATGCTGCTTTATCAAACTATCCGTTTATTAATTCAAACATTCAAATTACAAATATTGAAGTTTGGAAAACTAATAGAACTAACGAAACCGATAATGTTAGAAATATTGTAGCGTTTCAAGATTTAGGAGAATCTAATCCCGAATTTATAAACTCTGCCGTTAATGTGTATGCCAGCTCTGGCGCATATCCAGATAACGGAAATAATGGTTTTGACCCTACCGCGATTGGGAATGCCAACTCTCAATTAACTTCGGCAGTAAGAGAAGTATCTACAGTGCAATCTGGGATTTTAGTATCAGGAACGAGCGAAGGATACGATTATGGTAAGCTTGAAAATGCAGATAAATTAGTTAAGAATACAGATTATACCGTTAACACCCAATTGGGGTATATTTCATTAAGTCAGCGATTAAGTAGTGACGATATCCTTGCGGTAGCTTTCCAATTTACTGTAGGCGGAAAAGTCTATCAGGTTGGGGAATTTGCTAGTGATGGAGTAGATGCAACAGGTATAGATGATAGTGGAGACCAAACTGTAGTAACCAATAACAATTTAGTTTTAAAATTACTTAAAAGTTCTACAACCAGTGTCGCTCAGCCTGTTTGGAAACTGATGATGAAGAACATTTATGATACTGGCGGATATCAATTATCAGAAGAAGATTTTAAATTAAATATATATTATAAAGATGCATCTGCACTAAACTTTATAACGCCGGTTAATGGTGATTTTGGGACAACTTTTAACGGTGATGTTATTGAAGAAGTAGCCTTATTACGATTATTTAATTTTGATAAGCTAGATTATAATGGAGACCCTCAAACCAAAGGAGACGGATTTTTCGATTATGAAGAAGATATCACTATTATGTCTTCTGAAGGAAAAATTATATTCACTAAAGTAGAGCCTTTTGGAGAGTATTTATTCGATGTTTTAGATGTAGCGACAGGATCTGAAGATTACGATTTTCCTAGTACTTATAACGAGAATCAGAAAAAATACGTCTATAATGAGTTATATCAAGTCACAAAAACTAATGCTTTAGATTATGCCGAGAAGAACAAGTTCCAGTTAGTTGGTAAATATACTTCTTCAGGAAGTGATGGTATTTCTATTGGAGCTTACAATGTAGCAAGAGGTTCGGTAACGGTTACCGCAGGAGGACGCCAATTGATAGAGGGGATAGATTATACTGTCGATTATCAAATGGGAACCGTAGAGATTTTAGATGAAGCTTTAAAAGCTTCAGATACACCAATACAAGTCTCTACAGAAAATAATTCGCTTTTTGGTCAGCAAACCAAAACTTTTATGGGGTTAAATGTTCAGCACCAGTTTAATGATAAATTTGTTTTAGGCGCTACCATTTTAAATTTAAATGAAAAACCCATTACTCAAAAATCAAGTTATAGTTCAGAATCTATAAATAATACCATTTTTGGTATTAACGGAAATTACTCGACAGAGTTACCGTTTTTAACTCGTTTAGTTAATAAATTACCAAATATAGATACAGATGTGCCATCTAATGTTTCTGTACAAGGTGAGTTTGCCTATTTAATTCCGGGAACGTCTTCAGGTTCGGATTTTGATGGAGAATCAACCGTGTATGTCGATGATTTTGAAGGTACACAAAGTGATATTTCTTTATTAACTCAAGATTCATGGACTTTAGCTAGTAGGCCTTTAGACCTAGGTGTACCAGGAAATACTAATGAAGATTCTAACGGAATCCAAAACGGATATCAACGTGCCATGTTAAACTGGTATACTATTGATCCGCTTTTCTACACTAGTGAACGTCCGTCGGATATGACTGATGATGATATGTCTAGTTTATATACTAGTCGTGTTTACATAGACGAACTGTTTCCAGAACAAGATGTTGCCTCAGGCCAATCTACAGTAATAAGTACTTTAGATTTAGCGTATTATCCTCAAGAACGTGGGCCTTATAATTTCGATCCGAATACTAAAAGTGGTGTAATTCAAGACCCGCAATACAGTTGGGCAGGAATTACTAGGGAGCTAAGTACTACAGATTTTGAACAATCTAATGTAGAGTATATCGAGTTTTGGTTACAAGATCCTTTTCAGGAAAATGAATCTAATCCAGGAGGGAAATTAGTATTTAACTTAGGGAATGTTTCTGAAGATGTTATAAAAGACGGAAAAAAACAATACGAAAACGGATTGCCTGACGATGGCGATATCTCCATACTTCCAACAACCGCATGGGGAACTGTTGTCCCTCAAAACCAATCGTTAGTTTATGCTTTCGATACAGAAGGTACAGAACGTACAAACCAAGATGTTGGGTATGATGGTTATGACGATACAGATGAAGGAGCCGTTTTTGGAACAGACTTCGGGGCCGATCCTTCTAATGATAATTATGTGTATTATTTAAATACAACGGGAGATATTTTTAATCGTTATAAGTATTATAATGGATTAGATGGGAACTCTCCAGATGTGTTTACAGATACCAATAGAGGATCTACAACTCTACCAGATGTAGAAGATATTAACCGTGATAACACAATGAATACCATAAACAGTTATTACGAATACGAACTAGAATTAACACCACAAAATTTACCAGATAATGCGAGCGACGTAGGGAATATTCCAGATTCAAACCCGTTAAGTGAATATATAAAAGATATTAAAGTAGAGTCTAGAACCTTACCAAACGGACAAAGTACAAACGTAAGATGGTATCAATTTAGAATTCCAGTAGAAGATGATAACGCTACAGCTATTGGTGGTATTTCAGATTTGAGATCGGTGCGTTTTGCTCGTATTTATTTAAAAGATTTTACAGATACAACCGTATTCCGATTTGGAACTTTAGACTTAGTTAGAAGTGATTGGATTCGTTATACATTAGCATTAGACGATAATGATATTTCTCCAGACGACCAAAATACTGAGTTTTCTGTAGGTGTAATTAGTACGTTAGAAAATGACGGAATTTATGAGTCTCCACCAGATGTAGAACCAGAAGAATTATATAGTAATAACACGGTGATTGAGCAAGACGAGCAGTCTTTAGTGTTAGATGTTTGTGGTTTAGAGGTTGAAGATTCTAGAGGTGTTTATAAAAGCATCACTTTAGATATGCGCCAGTATAACAATTTACAAATGTTTGTCCATGCTGAAGATGACGGCGCTCTTGGACTAAGTGATTACCCTGTGGCATTTATTAGAATGGGTAGTGATTTAACAGAGAATTATTATCAAATAGAAATTCCGTTAGAGGTAAGTACAGGCTCTTCTAGTGAAGCACTTTGGCCAGAAAATAACGAAATTAATCTGTCTTTAGATTTGCTACAAGAAGCGAAATCTTTAGGACTAGCAGCAGGTACATTATCTAGTGAAGATCCTACGTTTTACGATGTGATTGAAGATGAATTAAGTTTGGTAGAAGATCCGTATTCTGGATATGTGCTAGGGCAACATCGTATTGGTATTAAAGGAAATCCGAGTTCAGGTGATGTTAGAACTTTAATGCTAGGAATAAAAAACGGGTCTACTAGTGAGCAATGTGGTACGTTTTGGTTTAACGAATTGCGCTTATCCGATATGGATAGTGAAGGAGGTTGGGCAGCTGTTGTAAGCATGGATACCAATATTGCAGATTTTGCAAGTTTAAGTGTAACAGGAAGTCAGAGTACGGCTGGTTTTGGTACAATAGAGCAAAGTTCTACAGAACGTAGTTTGGAAGATGTGGTGCAGTATGATTTAGTTGCTAATGTAAATTTAGGGCAATTATTACCAGAAAAATGGGGCGTGCAAATTCCGTTTACTTATGGTGTAAGTGAAGAAACATCGACTCCTAAATATGACGAATATTATCAGGATATTGAACTAGATGCTATTTTAGAAAGTACCACGAATAAAGATTCTGTATTAAACGTTAATCAAGATTATACTAAGCGAAAAAGTATCAACTTTATTGGAGTAAGGAAGATTAGAACCAAAGAGACTAAACCTCATTTTTACGATGTAGAAAACTTTACTTTAAACTACTCGTATAATAAAGTAAATCATCACGATTTTGATATCGAGAGTTCTGTAGAAGAAACTATTAATTTAGGTGCTAACTACGGTTATAATTTTACTCCAAAAACCATCGAACCTTTCAAAAATAACGACTCTTTGTTTACAGGGAAATATTGGAAAATATTAAAAGATTTCAACTTTAATTATTTACCAACAACCTTTACGGTGAGTTCTAGTTTCTTAAGAGATTATAACAAACAAACCTATAGAGAAGTAGAGCTTGTAGAAGGAAATATTGGAGTAGAAGATTTATATAGACGTAATTATACCTTCGATTTTCAGTATGCGTTTAGTTTCAATCTTACACGTGCGTTACAGCTTAATTATACCACTTCTAGAAGTAATATTGTAAAGAATTATTATACAGATGATACTAACGAATTGCAAGATGCCAGCTTAGATGTTTGGGATGGCATGTTCGATATGGGAGAACCTAATACTCTCTACCAACAACTTGGTATAAATTATGAATTACCATTGTATAAACTACCGTTTTTAAGTTTTTTACAGGCAACTTATTCATATACCGGAGATTTTCAATGGGAAAAAGGATCAGACTTGTATGGAGACCTAGAGATAGATGGAGAAACTTACGATCTGGGTAACAGCATACAGAATGCAAATGTGCATAACATAAATACGTCTATGGACTTAACTAAGCTGTATAAATATGTAGGTTTGGTTAAAAAGAAAACGGCTCGTGTAACTACGTCAAGACCATCGCCTCGAGATTTACCTCAAGATGGCGGTCCTGTTGCAGAGCAAGCATCTGCTAAAAAGAAAAGTAACACTTTGCTAAATGCAGGAATCGATTTGGTGACCATGGTAAAACGTGTGCAACTAAATTATCAAGAAAATAATGGTACCTACATACCAGGATATTTACAAACACCAGGATTTTTTGGAACTGTAGAGCCTACATTTGGATATACCTTAGGTAGTCAAGACGATGTTAGGCAAATAGCAGCTAGTAATGGTTGGTTAACCTTATATGAAGATTATAACGAGCAATATATAGAAACACATAACAGACAGTTAGATATCTCGGCAAATTTAGAACCTGTAAGCGATTTAAAAATTGATTTATTATTTAATCGTTTGTATTCAGAAAGTCTAACCGAAAATTATGTGATTAATGAGGTCGATAATAATTACGAATACGAATCTTTAACACCTTATACATATGGTAATTTTAATGTGTCTACCATCATGATTAAGAGTTTCGGAAAAAGTACGGCATCAGAGTCTAAAGCCTTCGACGATTTTAAAGCCAATAGATTAACCATATCTAGACGTTTAGCAGAACGTGCAGGTGTAGATATGACCAACCCAGATAACTTCGAGGATGGAGATATTAATAGCTATGCTTTAGGTTTCGGAAAAACCAATCAAGCTGTATTATTACCATCATTTTTATCAGCTTATTTAGGCGAAGATCCAGGTGGTGTAAGTTTAGGAGCATTTAGAAATGTACCGTTACCAAACTGGGATTTAAAATATACAGGTTTCATGAAAATGGCTTGGTTTAAAAAACGTTTTAAAAGATTTTCTATAAGTCACGGTTATAGATCAACCTATACTATTAATCAATTTACAAGTAATTTAAATTATAGTAATGTAGATTATTCTGTAGATTATTTAGAACAGTCTGACGATGTTTTTAATGAATCTGGCGATTATAAAAACAAGAATTTATACAGTAATATTAACCTAACAGAAATGTTTAGTCCGTTAGTCCGTATAGATTTCGAAATGAATAATTCTATAAAGGTTTTAGCCGAGCTTCAAAAAGATAGATTACTATCCTTAAGTTTCGACAACAATTTAATGACAGAGATTGTCGGTAACGAGTACATTTTAGGATTAGGGTACAGAATTAAAGATGTTCGAATGAAATCGAAACTAGCCGGTCCAAATCAAACCATAGTGAGTGATATTAACATGAAAGCAGATGTGTCTTTCAGAGATAATCAAACCATCATTAGATATTTAGATTTAGATAATACCCAAATTACATCAGGACAAACCATTTGGGCGTTAAAATACACTGCAGATTATACGTTCAGTAAAAACTTATCTGCGATCTTTTATTTCGATTATAGTTTCTCAGAATATGCGATATCAACCTCGTATCCGCAGACCACTTTAAGTACTGGTTTAACTTTACGTTATAATTTTGGGAATTAAAGCATTTAAGTTTGATATTCTAACTTGAATAAATACATTTGTTAAACCTAATTTAAATTTTATATAAATGAATATTCCATCAGAATTAAAGTACACTAAAGACCACGAGTGGGTTAAAATAGAAGGTGATGTAGCTACAGTAGGTATTACAGATTTCGCACAAAGCGAATTAGGTGATATTGTATATGTTGAAGTAGAAACTGTAGATGAAACTTTAAACATTGAAGACGTTTTTGGAACAGTGGAAGCTGTAAAGACCGTTTCTGATTTGTTTTTACCTTTATCTGGTGAGATTATAGAATTTAATGAAGGTTTAGAAGATGAGCCTGAAGTTGTAAATTCTGATCCTTATGAAGGCGGATGGATGATTAAAATTAAATTTAGTAATCCAGAAGAGCTTGAAACATTATTGTCAGATGCAGATTATAAAGCCTTAATAGGTGCTTAAAAAATCCGTTCTAATTCCAGCAGCTTTACTCTATACGTTTGCATTAGCAACGCTGAGTTTGGTTAATTTAAACAATATCACAGAGGGCAGTCCTAAAAATAGTGACAAAGCATTTCATTTCTTGGCATATTGTTTGCTTGCATTAGTTTGGTATATCGTATTTAAATACGGTTACAAGTGGTCACAAATAAAAGCACTATGTAGTGCAGGTCTATTTTCAATAAGTTTTGGTGTATTAATAGAATATCTTCAAGGGAATTTTACAGAAACACGCCAATTTGATGTTTTAGATATTGCAGCAAACAGTGCCGGAGTAATTATAATGCTCTTAATTTTAGCGATTAAGAAGAAAACTGAACATAAATAAATATAAACGTTTGCTTTTTTGCCAAATAAATGGTTATTTTAGCAATCCTGAAAACAATATATTATGGAACCTAAGAAAAATCCTCAAGCAAATGTTTCTCGTAACAGTGCTTTATACTTTGCGATTGGTTTAGCAATAATGTTAGCCTTAACCAATTTTGCTATCAATTACAAAACTTACGATAAAGAAGCTATCGATATCGGTATGATTAATATGGATGAAGAATTGGAAGAAGAAATTCCAATTACTGAGCAGTTAAACACACCGCCACCGCCACCACCGCCACCAGCAGCACCAGAAGTTATTGAGGTTGTAGAAGATGAGGTTGAGGTTGAAGAAACTGTAATTGAATCTACTGAGACAAGTCAGGAAGAAGAAATTGCAGAAGTAGAGGATATAGAGATTGAAGAAGTAGACGAAGATGTAGAGGTTCCGTTCTCAATTATTGAAAACGTACCAGTCTTTCCAGGATGTGAAAAAGGAAGTAATGCTGATAAGAAAAAATGTATGTCAGATAAAATTTCAAAATTTGTTGGGAAAAATTTCGATACAGATTTAGCTGGAGAATTAGGATTATCAGGAAGACAACGTATTAACGTAATCTTTAAAATTGGTAAAGATGGTAACATTACAGGTGTACGTGCAAGAGCACCACACCCTAAATTAGAACAAGAGGCTGCTCGTGTAATTAATAAATTACCAAAAATGAAGCCAGGAATGCAACGTGGTAAAGCTGTAATTGTGCCTTACTCACTTCCAATTGTATTCCAAGTACAGGATTAAATACAACAATATTGTTTATATAAAAATCCCGATACATTTCGTATCGGGATTTTTTTTTTTTTTTTGCGGCACGCTTATTGTTAATTTATCATAATATTAACATTTAAATTTAAATATTATGACAGATTTAAAGCAAAAAGAATTGTTGTTGTCTAAAAACAACGATAAAAGCGATGTAATTCGCAGTAAGGATGTGCAGCTTAAAAACAACACGATGATTTATTTCCAAATTGGATTAATTGTGTGTTTACTCTTAGTCTACGGTTTGCTGGAAACGTCCTTTAAGCAGGATGCCTTACCTAAGGTAGATTATGCTGCAAATATTGAAGAATCTTCAGAATACATGATGGACGATTTTATAATTTATGAAGCACCTAAAGATGCGCCGTCCATTGAGCAAAAAACTGTTAAAAAAACCATTTTAAGCGATACACCTATTATTGTAGATGATGATGCTACAGTTGAAACAGATTTTAAAGATGTGTTTACTCAGTCCGATGATGCACCAGTTTTAAAAGATGCATCCGACCTTGATATTGTAGAGGTTCCAGAAGATGAAGATGAAATTTTTAATATGATGGGTGTTGAGGTTGTTCCAGTGTTTCCAGGTTGTGAATCTTCAAAATCTAACGAAGCCCGTAAAACGTGTATGTCTGAAAAGCTTTCTAAATTAATTCAAAAAAAATTTAATGTCAATTTAGCTTCAGAAGAAGGACTTACTGGTATTCAAAAAATACATGTTCAGTTTAAAATAAATAATAAAGGAGAGGTTACTGATGTAAAAGCACGTGCGCCAAATAAAACATTAGAGAACGAAGCAAAACGTGTTATCGGCCAAGTGCCAACTATGATTCCGGGAAAGCAACGTAATAAAAATGTAAGTGTAATGTATACTATGCCTATTTTATTTAAGGTTCAGAATTAAAACGCTTAGAAAACCTATTAAAAGTCGATATGATGTGTAATCGTATCGGCTTTTTTAATTTCTGTCTTCTTAAAAAATAGTATCTTTCGGCGTTAAACTAATTGCTATCATTTTTTATGAAATCATTACTTGTAATACTACTGCTTGCATGCCCTATCTTGCAGTATGCACAAAACCAACAAATACAACAACACTTTTCCGAGAAACCGCCTGTATTTAAAGATTGCGAAGCTTCAACGCTTGACAATCTGCAATCGTGTTTCGATGAAACTGTTTATAATTTTGTTTATCATGCATTTCAAATGCCAGAAGAGGTTGTTCAAGATCAATATAAAGGGGAACTTATAGTGCTTTTCGAAGTAGATAAATCTGGTGCTTTTAAAGTATTATATACAGACGCGATGTATCAGTCTCTTCAAGATGAAGCGAGACGTGTATTTAATCTTCTACCAAATATAAAGCCAGCACTTTATAATGGCAATCCTGTATTTAAGCAATATTCGGTTAAAATCCAGATTCCTTTAGTTGCTTATCAGCAACAGACAGAACCAATTGCTACTGTAGCTGCAATTAATCCTATAGAAGACCGTGTAAAGAACGAATTAGATAGTATTAATAAGTCGGTTAAATTTAATACAAAAAGGCAGTTTAAAAGCACGCTAAATATTCCATTTAGTCACAGTTATTATGCGAAGTTTGATAGAAATATCAATCTTGTGGGTACAAATAGTCATACCGGATCTAAACCATTATTGTATTCAGATGTTAGTAATTACTACGATTTTGAAGCCGAAGAAGCACTGACAAAGAAAGACGTATCAACGTGGTTAGGACGTAAATTCTGGAACGATCATTTGGTAGAGGTAGAAGGTGAAAATTATTGGTTTACTGCAGATCCTATTTTCGATTTACAAGTCGGAAAAGATACAGAAGCCGATTTTAATTATACTTATAACAATACTCGAGGTGTAAATTTTCAGGGAGGCTTAGGAAAAAACTTTAGTTTCTCAACCTCGTTTTATGAAAGTCAAGGACGATTTGCGCAGTATTACAACGAATATGCTGAAAGTTTACAAGCTTGGGGACCAGATCCAGCCATAATTCCTGGTCGTGGTATTGCCAAAGCATATAAAACAGATGCTTATGATTATCCAGTAGCAGAAGCTTATATGTCCTATTCGCCAGCAAAGTTTTTAAACGTACAATTTGGTCATGGTAAAAACTTTATAGGAGATGGGTATCGCTCGTTATTGTTAAGCGATGTGTCTATTCCTTCTCCGTTCTTAAAGTTGAATGTCTCGTTTTGGAAATTAAAATATACCAGTACATGGTTATGGTTAAAAGATGTTAGAGATGAAGTTGTAGAAGATAAAACCTATTTAACCAAATACATGTCTAATCATTATTTAAGCTTAAATGTTACAAAACGCTTAAATATTGGATTGTTTGAATCTGTAGTGTGGCGAAATACCAACGATAGAGGTTTTGATGTTAATTATTTAAACCCAATTATCTTTTTACGTGCTATAGAATTTGAAACGGGTCAAGGTGCAGGAAATGCCCTTTTAGGACTAACCTCGAAGTATAAGCTAAACGATAATATGAATCTATACGGACAATTTATTTTAGATGAATTTTCTTTGGATGATGTTACTGGCGGAGATAAAAGTTGGAAAAATAAATACGGTTTCCAAATAGGATATAAATACTACAATGCGTTTAAGGTTGATAATTTAATGCTACAAGCAGAATATAATCAAGTGCGTCCTTATACCTATTCACACAATACCATTACACTAAACTACGGTAACTACAATCAATCTATGGCACATTTGTGGGGAGCCAATTTTAGAGAGTTTATTTTAATAGGACGTTACAATTATAAGCGTTGGTTTGCAGATGCTAAATTAATAGTAGGTGTAAGAGGATTAGATTACGATACCGATGAGGATAGCTATAGTTATGGAGGCGATATTTATAAAGATTATAACGATAGACCTTACGATACTAATGTTAAAATAGGGCAAGGTATTAAAACAAAAACGGTAAATGCAGAACTGCAAGCAGGCTATTTAATTAATCCGGCGACCAATTTAAAGCTGTTTACAAACATTAGTTACCGTAATTTCGACCCAGATGCCATAACCTCAACAACTTTTCAAAGTAATACCGTATGGTTTAATGTAGGTTTACGCAGCGACCTATTTAATTGGTATTTTGATTTGTAGAATTAACTTTTCAAAGTATATTTGCGCACTTTAAATTAATTAAAGCGATAAGTAATCGACACCTTGAGTAGTACACAATCGTCTATTAAGACCCATTCTCTAATTTCAGATTTTAAAGAAATCACTAAAATGCGCTTATCTATAAGTGTGGTGTTCTCTTCTTTAACTGGATATTTGTTGGGTGTGGATACGGTTGATCTAAAAACACTAATCTTATTAGGTATTGGTGGCTATTTTATGGTTGGGGCGTCTAATTCATTCAATCAAATTATTGAAAAAGATTTGGATATTTTAATGGATCGCACCAAGAACAGGCCTATTCCTGCCGGCAGGATGTCTGTAAATATGGCATTTATAATTGCATCTGTATTTACATTATTAGGTATTATAGTATTGTACACTATTAATCCTAAAACAGCAATGTTTGGCGCTATATCTATATTTATTTATACGTGTGTGTACACGCCGTTAAAAACAAAAACGCCATTGTCTGTTTTTGTCGGAGCCATTCCAGGGGCTATTCCGTTTATGTTAGGTTGGGTTGCAGCAACAAATAGTTTTGGAATAGAACCAGGTGTATTGTTTATGTGGCAGTTTTTCTGGCAATTTCCTCACTTTTGGGCTATTGGTTGGTTTTTGTTTGAGGATTATAAGAAGGGTGGTTTCTTTATGTTACCAACTGGAAAACGCGATAAAGGTACTGCTGTACAAATTATAATGTATACTGTTTGGACCATTATAGTATCTATAGTACCCGCTTTTGGTTTTACAGGGAAATTATTTTTAACACCATTAGCAGCCGTAATTGTATTTCTTTTTGGATTAGTAATGTTATATTACGCTATTCTTTTATTTAAAAAGATGACTGCTTTAGCTGCAAAACAATTAATGTTAGCCAGTGTATCTTACATTACGCTAATTCAAATTATATATGTACTAGATAAATTTTTAAGATAATATGGATTTAACAGAAGGTACTTTAGAAGAAAAAACATACAGAGCAAAGAAAGTTATGCTTTGGTTCGGGTTAATTTCCTTAATCATGACATTTGCTGGGTGGACCAGTGCATTTATTGTAAGTAGTAATAGACCAGATTGGTTAGAAGATTACCAACTGCCAAATGCATTTTTAATTAGTACGATTTTAATTTTAATAAGCAGT
>NZ_LMAK01000075.1 GCF_001439665.1 Formosa algae | reverse complement strand
AAGTTCACTCTTTAATATATTATTGAAGCTAATTACGCTTAGATACTAAAGTATTCTACAAATTCTTTACCATCAGCTTTAATAACTACTTTGTAGTTTCCAGATACGTTTTCAGCTAAGCTGTATACACGTTGTATATTTGCTGTGTTTTTAAAGTTTTCTGTATGGATTACTTTGTAATCGTTAATTTCGTTTTCAAAAGAAAGACTTACAGTTACATCTGTTTTATCTAATTCTAATTTAGATAAGTACACACGGTGATCTTTTATTTTTACAACTGGCTTAAAGATAACTTTTACGTCTGGCGAATAAGTTACTTCTCCAGTTTTAACATTAAAAGGAATGACTTTAATTTGATTTGATTTTTCGTGTTCGAAAAAATACGTTCCATTAGGTAAAGTTGAAAAGTCGAAAGTACTATTAACACTTCCAGACGATTTAAAGGTCTTATTGTATAGAATATATCCTTTATTGTCTTTTATATATAATTGTTGTCCAATTTCTACATTATCTAATGTTAACGTAATCTCTTTGTCTTTTCCATCAAAATTAGATGACGTGTTTCTAGCGAAATCTGATGCAAAGCTGGTAGCTACTACCAACAAGCAAATACTAAGTGTCATTATTTTTTTCATAATTCAAATATTTTAGATTATTTAACTGAGTCAAAGGTATGGGAATACTAGGCGTCACAAAACATCGATATTGGCTACTTTATATCCTATTTTAACCAACTTTTTGGTATGTAGAGATTGTTGGGTTAATTTAGCACAGGTTAAAGGTAATTTGTAATAGATTAGACTATTATGTGTTTATAAGACGTGTGCAATTTTATCTTTTTTGCATAAAAAAAAGAGTGAGATTCTTATCTCACTCTTTAATATAGTATGTTTCATGTACTACACGTTTTATAAACCGAAGTGTTTATTCGTTTTCGTATTTATTCATATAGCGTTTCCAAAGTTCTGTTTGGTGTGTTTCTAGAGAAATTTCACGACCATCTATAAAAGCATTTAATAACTGATTAGTTCTCATGTCTAAAGCATCTCCTTCAGATAAGAATAATGTAGCGCTTTTACCAACTTCTAAAGTCCCATAAGCATTGTCTATTCCTAATATCTTTGCATTATTACCTGTAATTAAAGACAAGGCAACTTCTTTGTCTAATCCTTGACCTGCAGCTTGACCTGCATAAAAAGGTAAATTTCTAGTTTGGAAGTTACGACCTTCTCCATTTTGTATGCCCACTAATAATCCAGCGTCTGTTAATAGTTTAGGAAGTTTATATGGTAAGTCATAGTCTTCGTCTTCAAATTTTGGTCTGTTATGCGTTGCTTGTACTAAAACAGGAATGTTTTGCTGTTTTAAGAAGTCAGTCACCTTATAAGCTTCATAGCCACCAACCAATACAATACTTTTTACTCCTTCACTTTTAGCTAAGGTAATGGCATCTATTATTTCTTTTTCACCATCAGCATATATGTATAGTTTTTGAGATCCGCTATATAAGCCTTGCATGGCTTTAAAAGGAGCATTCTCTTCTTTTGGAGTTGTTTCTCCGTATGCTTTAGAATCTTGTAAAAAACTAGTAATCTCAGCTATTGTTTTTTGGTAAGAATCGTTAGGCATATAACCTCTGTTTTCTCCTCTGCGGTTAAATCTATAACTGCTTGGCCAATGTAAGTGAATACCATCGTCTACTTTTATAGCAGCATCTTCCCAATTCCAAGCATCTAATTGTACAATAGATGATGTTCCAGAAATATCTCCTCCTTGAGGTGTAATTTGAGCAAGTAATACACCATTTGGTCGCATACTTTCTACAACTTTAGATTCGGCATTATACGCAATTAAACTACGCACATGTGGAATAAATTCTCCAATCTCATCTACATCTATACTGGCTCTAACTGCATTAATTTCTATTAAACCTAACGCTTTTGTTGGAGCGATAAATCCCGGGTAAAGATGTTTTCCTGTGCCATTAATTTTCTTTCCTTTTCTAGCTATTTTCATTTTTGCATCACCAACAAAGGTTAATTTACCGCCTTCGAACATGATTAAAGAATTTTCTATGATGCTTCCATTACCCAAATGCGCAGTGGCACCTTCTATTACAATGGCTTCTTTTTGTGCTGGTGCTGGTGTCTGTTGTGCCCAAGATAGGGATACACAAAGCAAAATCACGAGCACTAATATGTTGTTATATGTTTTCATTATAGTTCTTTATTTTTATAGTGATTCGCAAGTCATTTCTTCTCTTCTCTTGCCAGATGGTTTTTGTGTCTTTTTACCCTTAGATTTATCTTGAAGCATCAAATCAATTAATTGAGCACGTTCCTTTTTTATGCTTTCGCGTTGTTGTTTGTCTTTTTCAATATCAAAATAGACTACACCTTCAATAAGTGTTTTTTCTGCTTTAGCATAAATAGACATTGGGTGGTCGTTCCAAAGAACAAGATCGGCGTCTTTTCCTTTTTTAATACTTCCTACTCTATCATCTAGATGCAATAATTTAGCAGGGTTAATAGTTACCATTTTCCAAGCTTCTAATTCCGTCATGCCACCGTATTTTACAGTTTTTCCAGCTTCTTGATTTAGTCTTCTAATCATTTCTTGATCGTCACTATTTATAGCTACAGTTATACCTTGCTGTTGCATGATTGCTGCATTGTAGGGAATGGCATCGTTTACTTCAAACTTATATGCCCACCAGTCGCTAAATGTTGCTGCACCAACTCCGTGTTCAGCCATTTTATCTGCTACTTTATAACCTTCTAAAATATGTGTAAAAGTGTTCACTCTAAAATCGAATTTTTCAGCCACCTTCATCAGCATATTAATCTCACTTTGCACATAAGAGTGACAACTAATAAAACGTTCTCCATTAAGAATTTCTAAAAGCGTTTCCATCTCTTCGTCGTAACGGTAAGGTGTTCCGCTAGCCTTCTTTTCACCGTATTCTTTGGCGCGTTGAAAGTAGTTAATAAACACTTGTTCTACACCCATTCTTGTTTGAGGGAATCTGTTTGTGCTTCCCCAGTTACTTTGTTTAACGTTTTCACCTAAAGCGAATTTTATAAATTTAGGAGAATTGTCGTAAATCATATTTTCTGCTGTTTCTCCCCATTTTAATTTTAAGATTGCAGAACGCCCCCCAATTGGGTTTGCAGAACCATGTAAAAGTTGTAGTGACGTTACACCACCTCCAAGAGCGTAATAAATACTAATATCGTCTGGATCTACAACGTCTTCCATTGTGACTTCTGCAGATGAGTTATGACCGGATTCATTAATTGATAATGCCGCAATATGACTGTGTTCATCAATAATACCAGCAGTTAAATGTTTTCCTGTGGCATCAATGACTTTAGCTTTTCCGGCAGAAAGGTCTTTACCAATTTTAGATATTTTACCATCTTTAACTAAAACATCTGTATTTGTTAGAATACCTTCGTCTTCACCGGTCCAAACTGTAGCATTTTTAAATAAAATGGTTTCTTGTTTAGGACGTTCTAAATTTCCATACCCAATGTTAGGATACGTGATCGGAACAATGTCTGTAGGCTCATGAGTATGGTCCTTTTCAGGTTTTGTTTCAAAAGCTTCTGTTAGTTTAGCCTTAAAATCTTCAGCTCCGTTTGATGTCATCACTTTTCCGCTAAAAGCATCTGTGTTCGGAGAGATTAAAGATGAAAACCTATAGGTTTCAGAACCATTGTCTGTAAAAGACAGGTTTAACCAATTATTTTCAAACTTAAATTTAGAAGTTAAAGTTGTAGAATCTTGTTTAATACTTGCTTTTGGATCGTCTATACTTCCTTTTATAGAAAGCGTAAATACTTTAGAGTTTGTTGTAATGTTGTATTCACCTCTAATGTCGTTTGTATTCGCAGCAGTAATTAAGTTCTTTTTTCCTTGTACCCAGTTTTCGTACACAATGGTTTCTTTATCAAAAAAGTCGCCAGAAGTAATAATAAAATTAGCTTCCATGTTTTTTTGTAAGCTTCCTATTTTACTTGATTGTCCAAGAATCTGAGCAGGAATTGTAGTTAAAGCCTCTAATGCTTTTGCTTTTGGAAGTCCGTATGCAATGGCTTCCATTAGTTTTTCTTTAAAATCTTTAGTTTTCTTTAAATCCTTTAAGGTAAAAGAAAAAGTGACTCCGTTTTCTGCCAAAATTTTAGGGTTAGCAGGGGCTTGGTTCCAATGGCGCATATCTGATAGCGATACAAAAGTTTCACTAAAAGGATCAGACACATCGTAAGCATCAGGGAAATTTAACGGTAAAATTAATTTTGCGTTTGTTGCTTTTATAGCAGAAACCATTTCGTATTCATAACCACCTCCTAAAATGGTGTATTGAATACCAAAAGCATCTCCAATTTTATCTGCTCTTAAAACATTACTTTTAGATTCTGCTTCAAATATCTGAATAAGTCCTTTATTCTTATTTAATGCTTCTAAAGAACGGTCTATACCATCTACATTACCTTTCGCATACCAATCTGCATCGTGGTAAAATTGACGCAATAGGGCAGTGGCACCCATTAAAGACGATGGATATGATTGCGATTTAACAATACTCTTGGTGAAGGAAAAATATTGTGCAGAACGATCGTTTAAAATACGGTCTGCATTAGTCCCGTTTTCGTTTAAAGTAACCAAAACTCCTGTTCCGCGGGCAATACCATCTTGTAAATGAGTATTTACTACACCAAAACCAGCTTCTAGTAATTCTTTTGCTTTTTTGCTGTCGTATTCAAAAACATCTACAGCATCTGTTTCTGGCATGATATGATCGTTCCAATAAAACCCATCTCTAGTGGCATCATACTGTGCAGATCGGCCACGTCCGCCTTCACGTTTTGGTTTTTTTACTCCAAAATCCGAATACACATCTATAAACGATGGATAAATGGTTTTGTTTTCTGCATTAATTACTACAGTGTTTTTTGGTAGTGTAACTTGAGCTCCAGCAGATACTACTTTTCCTTCTTTAATTAAAAGCGTACCAGACTCAATAACTGTAGTTGGCGTTACATAAATTTTTGCATTTGTAAAAGCGGTGTAATTGTGGTTGTTAGATTTTACACCTTTGCTTTCGGGGAAGTAATCTTGTGCTTTTAAGAGGCTGCTACTAGCCATAAAAAGTATTATAATTAGTAATCTTTGTTTCATTTAGCAATCTTTTTTTTAGGATTAATTATTATGCTTTTTTTATGAAGAACATAGTGTAGTTAAAATGAAAAAACGGCATAGTTTATAGTATGAAGGTATGCCTTAATACGTGAGCTGTTTTTAAAAATAATTTATAAGTTCTCTTTCCTAAAGATATAAGTATTCTAAATGAGGTGTATTTGCTATTTACTTTTTTTTGTGTGTGTTTCGGTCGATTTTATCAGAAAACAGGGGGTAAAATTTAAAATTTGTTATTTGATGGTATTTTTTACCCTTTTCTATAATAAAGCGGAAGAATTTAGGCAGAGTGATTTAGTTGCTCTATAGATTTGTTTTGGGGTTAAAGCTAGAGAATAACCCATTTGTGAAGTATAATATAATTTGAATGGTTTGCCGCTTACCTGTTTTTTCTATACTGATACACTATAAGAGTAAACATGTAATTTTTGACGTGGAAAAGGTGTGGCACTTTGAAATTATTATGCTATAATAAACCGTGACTTTTGGGCATAAAAAAAGAGTGGAATAACCAGTTCCACTCTTACAAACAAACTAACTAAATTCGATAGTATAATGAAACACTATCTATTTAAAACTAAATTTTGAAGTTTTCATTATAAGTATGTCCATTACTTTTAATGACCACTTTGTAATTTCCTTTATGTTGATCAGATATGCGGTAAGCACGTTCGATTTTCATTGTGTTTGAAATTTCATCAGACTGTACTAATTTGAATTCGCTTTTATCTTTAGCTGAATAATAAATATCTATGGTTACATCGTTTTGCTCTAAATCTAATTTAGAGACATAGATGAAGTCGTTTTTTATACGAACTACAGGCTTGTAAATTACCTTTTCGTTAGCCTTGTCGAAGTTAACTTCTCCTTGAGCAACTGTGAAAGGGATTAATTTTGTGTAGTAATCTTTATTGTGTTCAAAATAATAATCTCCATTAGGTAAAGCAGATAAATCAAATCTACTATTATAGATTCCTGTCTTCTGAATGGTTTGATTATATAGTGTAACTCCGTTTTCGTCTTTAATAGATAATTTTTGTCCTGCTTTTACATCATTTAAAGTTAATGTAATCTCCATCTTCGTTCCATCGTCTTTTTTAGAAAAAGAGATGTTTGTGTAAGTCGATGCTATACTAGTAGTCATTACTAATAAACATATACTAAGTGTAATTAAATTTTTCATGTGTGTTTTTCTTAACGATTAACACTGCAAATATATGTGTGATCTTTAGGTTAGAAAACATCGATATTGGCAACAATGTATACTATTTTAACTGTTAAATTAATGTTGTCATACCGTCGGGTTAATATAGCATAGGTTTGGGGTAATCTCGTGTAGTTTTCAGTATTTAGGGTGAAAATAGATGTTATAATACTGTAGAATATGTGTTATTTTAATTTGGTTACTATGCTATTTTAGAAATATTAGCTCCAGTGTGTATCCTTAATATATAATAGGAGTAAAATTTATTTATGATGTTGTAGTGTGAAGAGGACTAAAATAATAAATGTAGCGATTAAACTTTTCTGTGTAAATCTCATTATTTTAATACGTTATGAATAAAAAGGCGTTGCTTACTAAAGCTTGTAAAATAAAAAAGGTGAACGTTAGTTCACCTTTTTTGCCCCAAATCTACCATGAACTTAACCTACTTATGTTATGGTTCTGCCAAATTAGAGTATTTTTATATTTTCACTTAATCTTTTAGATTAAATGCATTATTATTAGATAAAACGTGTGTTTGTGTCGATTAAGTAACAAATTCACGTTGTAAATGATTATTAATAAGCACGTTGATTGTTCCCTTCATAAAAATTAATAAAGGCTCTGTTTACTACACGATTTCCTCCAGGAGTAGGATAATTTCCTGTAAAATACCAGTCGCCTAAATTCTTAGGGCATGCTTTGTTTAAATTCTCTACACTTTGAAAAATAGTGTGCACTTCTGCATTTATAGTGTCGTCAGAAATAAGAACAGCAATTTTATTAGATATTTCATCGTCTGTAAACTGATCGTATAGTTCTTTAACAAAGTTCTGAACTTTAGTATCTTTAAAATCTACTTGAGCTTTACACTTATTATATACCTCTTCTACCAAATGGTATTTATTGTGGTCTTCTAATAAACTTAACATGGCTCTAAATGCAACTAAGCTTCCTAAATTTGCCATATCTATACCGTAACAGTCTGGATAACGAATTTGTGGTGCAGATGATACAACAACTATGCGTTTAGGATGTAAACGATCTAGCATTCTAATAATACTTTTCTTAAGTGTTGTTCCTCTAACAATACTGTCGTCTATAATAACAATATTGTCCGTGTTTTTAATTACACCATAGGTTACATCATATACATGCTCTACTAAATCGTCTCTACTACTGTCTTCAGTAATAAACGTACGTAGTTTAGCATCTTTAATAGCGATTTTTTCAATTCTTGGACGTTCTTTTAAAATGTCTGTAACTTGTTCTTCAGATAAATCTTTACCTTCAATAATCGCTTTTGTTTTTCTTTTATTTAAGAAATCTTCAACAGATTCTATCATTCCGAAAAACGATGATTCTGCCGTGTTAGGAATATAAGAAAATACAGAATTTTTGGTATCAAAATCAATCGTCTCAAGCACTTTAGGCATTAATAATTTTCCTAATGTTTTACGTTCCTGATAGATTTCTGCATCACTACCTCTAGAGAAGTAAATGCGCTCAAAAGAACAGGCTTTACGTTCTGTAGGTTCTAATATCTTTTCAATTTTAACTTTACCAGATTTTTTTGTGATGATGGCATGACCAGGATCTAATTCCTTAACCTTATCAAAATCTACATTAAAAACGGTTTGTATTACTGGACGTTCTGAAGCAACCACAACCACCTCGTCGTCTTGGTAATAATATGCTGGTCTAATTCCGGCAGGATCACGTAAGACAAAAGAATCTCCATGCCCTAACATTCCGGCCATAGCATAACCACCATCAAAATTCTTGGCAGCTCGTTTTAAAATTTTACCAACGTTTAAACGTTCTGCAATTAAAGGCGAACATTCTGTTTTAGAATACCCTTCTGCTTTTAATTGTTTGTATTTTTTTGCAACAGAATCGTCTAAGAAATGACCAATTTTTTCCATAATAGTTATGGTGTCGGCTTTTTCTTTTGGATGTTGTCCAATGCGAATTAAATTATCGAATAATTCATTTACATTGGTCATGTTAAAGTTACCGGCAAGAATTAAGTTTCTGTGCATCCAGTTATTTTGTCTTAAAAACGGGTGTACACTTTCTACACTGTTTTTACCAAAAGTACCATAACGGACATGACCTAAAAGCACTTCACCTACATAAGGAATGTGTCTTTTTTGTAATTCTACATCGTCTGCATATTCAGGATGCTCTACTAATTCTTGATTAATTCTAGCATTAATTTGAGCGAATATATCTTGAATAGGTTGTTGAGCGTTAGAGCGTACTCGGCTTATATAACGTTCACCAGGGTGAGTGTCTAATTTAATACTTGCAAAACCAGCACCATCTTGACCACGATTGTGTTGTTTTTCCATCATTAAATACATTTTATTTACACCATAAAATGCAGTACCATATTTTTCTTTATAGTATTCTAATGGTTTTAAAAGTCTTATGAGTGCTATACCGCATTCATGTTTTAAAGCATCGCTCATTGTCTATATAATAAAATTAATTAAAAAACGCGCTTTTTTACAAGCGCGCGTTTTTTTATGATAAATCTATATTAAATGTTGTTAACTCCTTAAACTGCTGCAGTCGAATGTTTAATTCTTCTGTGGTGACTTTCTGCAAGCGTTCTGTACCGAACTCTTCTACGCAAAAGGAGGCTAAAGCAGAACCATAAATTATGGCTGTCTTCATATTATCAAATGTATATTCTCCAGAGTTTGCTAAAAATCCTGCAAATCCTCCAGCAAAAGTATCTCCTGCTCCTGTTGGATCAAATACACTTTTTAAAGGTAATGCTGGTGCAGAGAAGATTTCATCTTTATGAAATAATAAAGCGCCATGTTCTCCTTTTTTAATGACTACAAATTGAGGTCCTAATTCGAAGATTTTTTGAGCGGCATTTACTAAAGAATATTCTCCAGTTAACTGTCTTGCTTCTTCGTCGTTAATAGTAAGTACATCTACTCTAGCAATTACTTTATGTAAATCTTCTAAAGCATTGTCCATCCAGAAATTCATAGTATCTAGAATGGCTAATTTTGGCTTAGTCGTCATTTGGTCTAAAACCCCAAGTTGTACTAAAGGATGAAGATTTCCTAGCATAACCACTTCGGCATCTTTATAAGCTTCAGGTACTATAGGATTAAAATCTGCTAATACATTTAGTTCTGTTGCTAAAGTATCTCTAGTATTCATATCGTAATGGTAACGGCCACTCCAAAAGAATGTTTTTCCGTCTTTTACAATTTCTAAACCAGAAATGTCTATGTTTTTATTCGATAATAAATCTAGGTAGTCTTGAGGGAAATCGTTTCCTACTACAGAAACTACAGCACTATCTAAATTAAATTGTGATGCAGATAATCCTATATAAGTAGCAGCGCCACCAAGAATTTTATCGGTTTTTCCGAAAGGTGTTTCAATAGCATCAAACGCTACAGTACCTACAATAACTAATTTACTCATAAAAGAGGTCTAATGTTTTTTTTTGCAAATATAGGTCTTTTAACTGCTAATGCATAAACAAAATTTATTTAGAATAAAATTGTTTTTTTTCAGATGTTTGTTATTCATTTTGTAATGTATTGTAGGTTTTAGTTTGAATTATTTAATAAAAACAGTTGCTTTTGCGTGTTGTGTAAAAATTATAGCAGTGAAAGACTTTTTTATATAGATTAACTACCTTAGATATATAAATACAACCCATTAACTGTTATGAAATTCCCTAATTACTTAACTTTATTAATGTGTATTGCTATATCTACGGCAAATGCACAATATGATCCTTCAAAAATTTTCATTACAGATTTTTATAAGCATCACGAAACTTCTGTAAGAAGTGCTTCAGGAAAACCGGGTTCTGGATATTGGCAGAATGAGGCAGATTATACCGTAAAAGCAACTTTTAATGTCGATACTTTTTTGCTTGAAGGTGAGGTTTTAGTAGACTATATTAATAATAGTCCAGATGATTTAGAATCTTTATGGATGCAACTCGATCAGAATATTTCTAGCTCGAATTCTAAAGCGCATAAGCTTAAGAATCCTACAGAAAAATCAGATCCATCACAAGGGTATACAATTAAAAGCATACGTGTTTTAAAAGGTAAAACATGGGAAGATATTCCATATATTATTGATGGTACGCGAATGCAATTGCGGTTAAAGGATGCGTTGCGTTCTAAATCAAATATTTCGTTTAGTATAGTTTATTCTTATGTCTTACAAACTAGAAGTAGCGGTGGGCGATCTGGTTATATGGATACAGAAGATGGTCAAATTTTTCAGTTTTCTTATTGGTATCCAAGGTTATGTGTTTACGACGATTATTACGGTTGGAATACCTTGCCTTTTGTTGGTAGTGGCGAAATGTATTTAGACTACGGAACTATAGATTATGAAATTACTGTGCCTTCAGATCAAGTTGTTGTGGGAGCAGGAATGTTACTTAACGGAGATGATATTTTAAATGAGAAAACACTAAAACGATTAGCAGAAGCCAAGGAATCTGATAAAACGGTTTTTATAAGAACTGCTAAAGAGTTAAAAAAATCAGTAACTAAATCTAAAACAGGAACAACCACATGGCATTTTAAAATGGAGCATACTAGAGATGTTGCTTGGGCCATGTCTACATCTTATATCTGGGATGCCGCTAAAATTAATTTACCTAGCGGACGAAAAGCTTTAGCGCAATCTGTGTATCCGGTAGCATCTACTCAAGATAAAATAGCGTGGGCGAGATCTACAGAGTTTATGAAGTTTTCAGTTGAAGAATTTTCTCAAAAATGGTTCGAATATCCTTATGCTGTGGCGACCAGTGTTGCTGGCCGTGTTGGCGGAATGGAGTATCCAGGATTGGCTTTTAATAGCTGGAAAGCCGAGCCCTATAAAATGTTTTTATTAGCGTCTCATGAAATAGGGCATACGTGGTTTCCTATGATTGTTGGCTCCGACGAAAGAAGGCATCCTTTTATGGATGAAGGTTTTAATACTTTTATTGATATTTATGCGCACGAGAATTTTAATAATGGAGAATTTGCACCTAAAAGAGATGGTGAATATGCCGAACAAGGTGGGAATCCAGCAGATGAAATAATTAAAGTTTTGGAAGATTGTAAAAACGGTCCAACTTTAATGACTCCTGCAGATAACATGGCACGTGAATTTGTGCATCCTTTAGCATATTTTAAGTCGGCTTTTGGTTTAGTACTCCTTAGAGAAGTTGTGCTTGGGCATGATAAATTTGATTATGCGTTTAAACAATACATTAATAATTGGGCTTATAAACACCCAAAGCCTGAAGATTTTTTTAAAAGTATGGATAATGGCTCTGGCGAAGATTTATCGTGGTTTTGGTTAGGTTGGTACCATAATAATTGGCAACTAGATCAGGCCGTCACAGCTGTTAGTTATGTTAAAGATTACGCTGATAATGGCGCTAATATCACGGTTAGTAATAACCAACAAATGGTAATGCCTATTTTGGTAAGTGTTGAGGAAGTAAACGGTAAAGTTCACGATTTTAAAGTTCCTGTAGAGATCTGGAAGCTTGGTGAAACTGCACAGTTTCATGTCGATACCACTTCAGAAATCACTCATGTTGTGATAGATTCTGAGCATCAATTACCCGATATTGATAGAAGTAATAATGTGTGGCACTCTAAAAAATAATAGATTCTAAATTTGATTACTTTCTTCCAAAATCGGCAGGAATTTCACCCCAAGCTTTAGTTTCCCATTTTACAATAGTTGTGATATAATCGTTGTTTTTTAGCCAACTTTCAGCACGATCAATTAAATCGAATACATCTTTGTTTTTTTCGGTTCTTTCTAATTTTGTGTTGCATTTTTTTTTCTTGACCCAACTTATAGCGGTTCTAGAATCGGTGTAAATAAGTAAACTGCTATTGTTTTTTTTTAGCAAAGCGAGACCGTGAACAATAGCTAAAAATTCGCCTATATTATTTGTGCCTTGTTTAAAAGGGCCTTGTATAAAAAGCTGTCTTTTACTTTTTGTCTCTACACCTCTATACTCCATAACCCCTGGATTTCCGCTAGAAGCCGCATCCACAGCGATAGAATTATAATTAGGTTGCCCGATGCGTTTCAATTGTTCAGAGGTTAAGCCGCTTTTAAAAGTTTTGTTGCCAATAAAGTCTTTGGGGTTACTGTTTAAAGCATGTTTTGCAGCCTCAAGGGTGGGGAAAGATTTGTAAACTGCACCCTGATAATCCTTGGTTTGTGCTTTACAAGCATTCCAGGTGTCGTAAACACCTACTTTATGTCCTTTCCAAACGGTATAGTATTTCTTTTTTTTTGACATTGATTATCTTTAAAAACGAGTTTAAATCAGCTTTAGCTTAAAAGTTTTTCTACAATTATAGGGAAATGTTCCATCTCTAGTTCATGAATTTTAGCCGCAACATCTTCAGAACTGTCTGTGCTTAAAACAGGACAAGTGGCTTGAAAAATGGTTGCGCCCTCATCATAATTCTCATTTACATAATGAATTGTAATCCCAGTTTCTGTTTCCTTATTAGCCACTACCGCATCGTGTACGCGTATGCCGTACATCCCTTTTCCTCCAAATTTAGGTAAGAGCGCCGGATGTACATTTATAACCTTATTAGGGTAGGCTTTTAGTATCTGTTCTGGAAATTTCCATAAAAAACCGGCTAAAATAATTAAATCAGGTTGTGCACTCTTTAAGAGGTTTAAAACGTCGTTTGTCTTAGTAAAAGCGACTTTGTTAAAAGATAAGGCGCTAATGTCTAGTTTTTTACATCGGTCAAGAACCTTGGCATGTGGGTTATTTGTGAGTACAAGTGTCACTGTTGCGTTAGATTTACTTTTAAAGTATTTAATTAAGTTTTCGGCATTCGATCCAGATCCAGAAGCAAAAATTACAATACGTTTCATGAGTTATATTTTGGTTATAATAATAAGTGTAAAATCGTGATAAACACTGTGAAAACAGAGGGTAAAACAACTTATAACTTGTTGTGAAAAATAGATAAATTTTTAAATTTATTTGTGCAAAATTAAAGGACTTATGTTTAAAATAATTAAATTACATTCACTATTTTCAAACTAAAAGCGTGTTTTAAAATAAAGTTTTTTATTTTTGCACCTTATTTAAACTTAAAATTAAAGATTATGTCAGACATTGCATCAAGAGTAAAAGCGATTATCGTAGACAAATTAGGTGTTGATGAAAACGAAGTTGTAACTGAAGCTAGCTTCACAAACGACTTAGGAGCAGATTCATTAGATACTGTAGAATTAATTATGGAATTCGAAAAAGAATTCGATATCCAAATTCCAGATGATCAAGCAGAAAACATTGCAACAGTTGGTCAAGCTATATCATATATAGAAGCTGCAAAATAAGGGAAAGATTTTTATGGAACTAAAGCGAGTAGTAGTTACAGGTTTAGGGGCTCTAACACCAATAGGAAATACCAAAGATGAATTTTGGGAAGGTCTAATTAGTGGTAAAAGTGGGGCTGCTCCTATAACATATTTTGATACTGAGAAGTTCAAGACTAAATTCGCTTGCGAATTAAAAAACTTTAATCCTACCGATTTTCTTGATAGAAAAGAGGCTCGTAAAATGGATCGATTTACTCAGTATGCTATGGTAGCTTCAGACGAAGCAATCTTAGATTCTAAGCTAGATTTAGATACCATTAATAAATTACGAGTAGGTGTAATTTGGGGCGCAGGAATTGGTGGTCTAGAAACATTCCAAAATGAAGTTTTAAACTTTGCAGCAGGCGATGGTTCACCACGATTCAATCCGTTTTTTATACCTAAAATGATTGCAGATATAGCTCCAGGTAACATATCCATTAAACATGGATTTATGGGGCCTAACTATACTACTGTTTCGGCTTGTGCTTCTTCTGCAAATGCAATGATAGATGCTCTAAACTATATTCGTTTAGGTCAATGCGATGTTATTGTAACAGGAGGTAGTGAAGCTGCCGTAACTATTGCAGGAATGGGAGGTTTCAATGCTATGCATGCGTTATCAACAAGAAATGAAAGTCCGGAAACAGCATCTAGACCTTTTGATGCGACCAGAGATGGTTTTGTGTTAGGAGAGGGTGCAGGAGCCATTATTCTTGAAGAGTATGAACATGCTAAAGCAAGAGGAGCCAAAATTTATGCAGAAGTTATGGGTGGAGGAATGTCATCAGATGCACACCATATGACGGCACCACATCCAGAAGGTATAGGCGTTATGGCTGTAATGAGAAATTGTCTTGAAAATTCCGGATTGAAACCAGAAGATGTAGACCATATTAATACACATGGTACATCTACGCCTTTAGGCGATGTCGCAGAATTAAAAGCAATTACTGAAGTTTTTGGCGAGCATGCTAAAAACATCAATATTAACTCAACAAAATCTATGACTGGTCACTTGTTAGGTGCTGCCGGTGCTATAGAATCTATTGCTGCAATTTTAGCAATGGAATATGGCATTGTCCCTCCAACAATTAACCACGAGGTTTTTGATGAGAACATTGATTCAGAATTAAATTTAACACTTAACAAACCTCAAAAAAGAGATGTTAAAGTGGTTATGAGTAATACCTTTGGATTCGGCGGTCACAACGCTTGTGTATTATTTAGAAAACTAGATTAAACACGAATGAAAAGCATTCGTTACATATTAAATTCCCGTTTTAAAAATAACGGGAATTTTTTTGTTTCAGTCTCAAAAATTTTAGGTTTCAAGCCTAAAAACGAGAGTTTTTACAAAACAGCTTTTACCCATCGCTCTATGAATATTAGAGACGGTAAGGGAAACGCAATTAACTACGAACGTCTGGAGTTTTTAGGCGATGCCATGTTAGGTTCTGTAATTGCCTCTTATTTATATACAGAAGCTCCGGCTGGAGATGAAGGTTATCTTACCAAAATGCGTTCTAAAATTGTGAGTAGAGAGCATTTAAATGAACTTGGACGCGATTTAAAACTTATTGAATTAATAGACAGTAAAATTCCTAAAGGCCAATTTGGAGATAACATACACGGGAATTTATTTGAAGCACTCGTTGGTGCAATTTATTTAGATCGTGGCTTTAAATACTGTGAGAAGTTTATTTATAAACGCATTATTGTGCCTTTTGTTGATATTGAACAATTAGAAGGTAAGGTAATTAGTTATAAAAGTTTGCTTATAGAATGGTGTCAAAAAGAAAAGAAAACCTTCGATTTTAATGTGTATGACGATACAGGAAACGACGATGTGAGACATTTTGCCGTAAAACTTGCTATCGATAAAAAAGTAGTAGCTAAAGCGCGAGCCACCTCTAAAAAGAAGGCCGAAGAGAAAGCCTCTAAGCGTGCTTTTTTTGTTTTCCAGAAGGAGATAACAAAAAATACATAGCCAAAACTACAATACATACATTTTTTTTAAAAATTCGCATAAACTAAAACGTTTTCGTAGAAATATAACAATAAGATAAGTTGAAAAGGTCATTTTTGAATGCTTTTAAATGTTATCTTTACAGTTAAAGTAACGATTATGGCGATTCATAAACTTAATCTTGAAGACTTTCTAGAAGACGTCGATTATATTTTAATTGCCATACATAGTCGTTTAGAAGATTATAGATTAGCGTATTATTTAAATAAAAATTTAAATTTAAGCCTAATCAGAAGAGCTCAAGATATTGATTACAAATATTTTTCAGCTGCTTATTCTATTTTTGAATGGAAGGACGAAGCCAATTTAATTACATATAACTTGGTGTCTAATATTTGTAAACGCGAGGAAGATAGCTTACAAAGTTCTGGATCGCTGTTTACAAATCAAGAAAAAATTATAAAGTCTTACAACTTAATTCCTGAATTAAAAAATGTAGATTATTTAATGAAGATTACGAAAGAAGACTTGCAAATAAGTGAACAATTAATAGTGAATAAAATCCAAGAGATACCCCAAGTTATCACAACTTATACGGTAAATGTGGATCAGATAAAATCTAAAGACAATTTAATTTTTAATTAATGTTGAAAAGAAAGAAGACCAAAATAGTGGCTACATTAGGGCCAGCGACGAGTACGAAAGAAGTTTTAAAAGGTATGTTAGACGAAGGCGCTGACGTGTTTAGAATTAATTTTTCTCATGCAGATTATGAAGACGTTGCAGAACGTATTAAAATGATTCGTGAGTTAAACGAAGAATTCGGTTATAATGCTGCAATACTAGGAGATCTACAAGGTCCTAAACTTCGTGTAGGTGTCATGAAGGAAGAAGTGTTTGTTAATCCTGGAGACGAAATAATCTTCGCTACTGGCGAAAGATTTGAAGGTACAAAGGAACGTGTTTACATGACTTACAAGCAATTTCCTCAAGATGCTAGACCAGGAGAACGTATTCTTCTAGACGATGGTAAATTGATTTTTGAAGTTGTTTCAAGTAACAATGTAGATGAAGTAACCGCAAAAGTTATACAAGGAGGTCCTTTAAAATCTAAAAAAGGAGTAAACCTTCCTAATACAAACATCTCTCAGCCTGCACTTACAGAAAAAGATATTGAAGATGCGATTTTTGCAATTAAGATGAAGGTAGACTGGATGGCTCTGTCATTTGTACGTCATGCTGAAGATTTAATGCAATTACAAGATCTTATAAGCGAACACAGTGAAAATAAAATTCCAATTATTGCCAAAATAGAAAAACCAGAAGCGGTAGAAAATATCGATAAAATTGTAGCGTATTGCGACGGTTTAATGGTTGCTCGTGGTGATTTAGGTGTTGAAATTCCTGCTGAAGAAGTTCCGTTAATTCAGAAGCAATTAGTATTATGTGCTAAGAAAGCTAGGATTCCTGTAATTATTGCAACGCAAATGATGGAAACTATGATTGATAGTTTAACACCTACGCGTGCAGAAGTAAACGATGTTGCAAACTCTGTAATGGATGGTGCAGATGCGGTTATGCTTTCAGGAGAAACGTCTGTGGGTAAATATCCAATTCAAGTTATTAAACAAATGTCGGATATTATTAAAAGTGTAGAAGATTCACCACTTATTAAAGTGCCACAATCTCCGCCACACATCCGTACGAAACGTTACATTACAAAAGCAATCTGTTTCCACGCAGCTAACATGGCTAACGAGATTAATGCGCAAGCGATTTCTACTTTAACAAATAGTGGATATACAGCTTTCCAAATTTCAGCTTGGAGACCATCTGCTCATATTTTAGTATTTACTTCTAACAAACGTATCTTAACACAATTAAACTTATTGTGGGGTGTTAAGGCATTGTACTATGATAAATTTGTAAGTACCGATGAAACCATAGAAGACGTAAATAAATTAGCCTGCGATAAAGGTTACTTAGAAGAAGGTGACATGCTAATTAGTTTAGCAGCCATGCCTATTCATGAAAAAGGAATGGTTAATACTTTACGTGTAACTGAAATTACAAGTTGTAGTATATAATTAAAACCATATATCATATTTGAAAAGGTGTTTAACTACTTACAGTTGAACACCTTTTTTTGTGTCTGAATTTTGTGTTTCTAATACATTCAAATGCGTATAAAAAAAGACTATCCTCTCAGATAGTCTTTTTTTATATTAAGATATTTTGGACTCTAGAATACACCAATAAAGTGGCTACCTTCAACGTTAACTAATTCTGCTCCTTTGGTTACTTCTCCAGTTTCAGTCTCTACAACGTAAATGTTTCCATTTTCACCAACTGGTGCTTGTGTAAGGTATATTTCTGTACCATCTACAACAAAACCTTGGTATTGGAATAAGTAGAAATCAGGATCGTAAGGAATATCGTCTATTTTTTGTGCCGTTTTAGCGTTTAAGTCTGCAAGAGCAAAGAAACCTTGAGCTCCTGCCACACCTTCTGCAGATCCGTCATGACGATATGCAATTACAGCTTTACCATTTGCAGCTGGTCTCCATGCTAAAATGTATGCACCTTCTATTCCTAAAGCTTCATCTAAATTGAAGTCGTAAGAATCGTCATATTCATTATCAGCATCTATTTTTAAGATATAAGATCCTTCTGGATCACTTTGATTTGCTTGGTATACGCTTCCATTATATTCGAATGCGTTAATACTACGGTATCCGTTTGTATTACCATGACCTACAGTAGATGTGATTACTGATGGGTTTAATAAAGATGGGTAGTCTAAAATGATTGTTTTAGAGCCTAAGATTTCATATTCACTTTCACTTTCTGTAGTTGCTGGATCAATTTTACTTAAACGTGCGCCAATATATAATTTATCTCCAGCTTCGTTTAATGTAGGCATATCAATTCTAGAAATATAGTATCCAGCAGCTTCTTCTTCATCACTTAAAGCTACACTATGCTCTTGGAAGTTATTGATTAATGAGTTTTCTAAATCTAAAGTTACAACACCAATTGTAGCATCTGTACGTGTGTAATCTCCATTGTCGTCAAATTCATTTTCTGTAGATACATATACTGCTGCTCCAGTTTGGTCTCCGTCGAATAATTTAATCCATCTTGGAGCTGTTCCTACATAAGGAGCAATACTAATTTCTGAACCTGTTTGTGTGAATGTTTGTCCACCTTCTACAGTATATTTAGTATAGTTTCCTCCTGTATCTCCAGCATAGCTAATGTTAAACATAGTATTTCCGTCTTCAGAAGATTGTAATCTGGCAGTTCTGTTAGACGGTACAATAAATCCGTTATCAAAAGGCTCTATAGATACAGTAGGATCTTTAGCATCGTCACTAGTAATAGAATAAATTAATGTACCTCCATTACCATCTCCTGGATCGTCTCCCATTCTTGCTGCAGCTACGGTTATCCATCTTGTATCGGTTGTTGGATTTGGGTTTACTATGGTTTCAGTATCATCACTACTACAAGAAGCGAAAAGTCCTATGGTTAGTGCTAATGCACTTAGTAATTTGTAATTTGAAAAATTGCGTTTCATATTAAAAAATTGTTTGTTGTTATATTAAAATTTGTTGATCGTGTAATTTAATTTGAGATAAAAAGCTCTTCCTGGTTTTTGGACAGATAGATTATCGTATACCGCTTCATCAAAAATGTTTTTGATGTCAAAACTCACAACAAGGTTGTTGTTAGGAAAAGAGTAACTCGCACCAAAATCTTGAGATAATTGTTGAGGTACTAAAAAAAATTCGTCACCAACGGTGTTAGAACCTTGTGCTGTTAAGTACGAAAATTCGTCTGTAAAGTACATGGTATAGAAAAGATTTAACTGAGAATCCTTATGGATAAGATCTTTAAAGGAATAACGTAAACTCCCGTTCATGGTAAAAAATGGTGTATTTGGGATGTCTATTTCTGTACCAAGTGCGGTCTCTGTTGTTAAATCGAAACGGGAAACATTAAAGTTGAAACCAAAATTATTATTATACGTATAATTTAATTGCGCATCAAAACCTTTAGATTTTGCATTCCCTTGATTGACGTACACTATAGTTTCGTCGTCTATATTTAAAGAGGTTTCTATAGGTAAACCAATACGATCTGTGATATCTCTAACAAATAGGTTTGTAGATATCGAAAAATGATGATGTTGAATTTTAAAGGTTCCAAATCTAAAACCTAAATTGTAGTTTTTACTCGTTTCTGGTCTAATACTTGGGTTGGCAACCACATTGTCTCCATCGTTTCCAAATACTTCAGTTTCATCAGGTAAACGTACCGCTTTTTCTGCAGAGGTTAATAAGGATAAGTTTGATAGAATGTCGTAAGACACGGCAAAACCATAGCCATTATCTTTATTATCACTTTCCGTGATTTCATCTACAATCTGATCCTCTCCATTAGCATCTTCAGCAATATCTGGATCTATATTTATAGTTTTTTGTTGATAGTGTTTACCAAACACATTGGCTTTTAATTTGTTTTCGAAAGCACTAAACTCGTAGGTTAAAGAATATATGTTTTTATGTAAATCTCTAGTTCCAATAAAGGTGTTTTCTAACACCGATAATAAAACATCACTATCTTCTCTGTCTATGCCTGTATACACATGGTTTAGTAATACTTTATGTTGTTTATTCATTTCATAAGATACTCCCGACCTAATAGAGGCTACATTTCTTTTAATTGTAGCTAAGGTTGGTCCGCCTTCTTGTTGTGAGCCCCAAGTGTATTGGTATTCGTCTCCTTTATAATCAATCGCTCTAATGCCTGCCCAGCTATAGGCCCAAGCCACAGTGTCGTTTACAACACGATTTCTTGTACCATATAATCCATGAACATTTACATCTAAACCTTCTATAAAAAGATTTTTCTTTTGGTAAGTTAAACTTCCAAGTAAGGCATCAGATTCTAAAAAACGATCTTTATAAGGCGTAATAGTCATAAAAGCACCATGTTGTACTTCTTTATAATCATCAGAACCGGTTAATCCGACAAAGAATTGATCGGCCCATTTTACATCTGTAAAACCAACTTGCACCATACCACCTAAAGATTTATAGGCATCATTAAATCGTCTTGCTGTAATGGGAGTTTGTACGCCACCTAATCCAGTTACCACTACGCTTCTTCCGGAAACTTTATAATCGTTATCAGAATAGTTATAAAACCCTGAAGCTTTTACTGTAAATCCAGATTCATCAAAACGATATAACCCATTAAGGCTTGTTTGTAAGGTGTTAAAAGAACCGTAAGATATAGATGCGTTTAAATTATTTTTTGCGTCTTGTTTCAGGATGATATTTATGGCACCACCTAAAGCATCGTCTGCCAAATAACCTGGCACTACACCTTTATATACCTCAATACGTTCAATCATAGCAGGTGGTATGCTATTTAAGCTAAAAGAAGACCCGTAAATTGAAATTGGAATACCATCAATAAAAATACGCACAGCACTTCCGGATAATCCGTTTAAGCTGTATTGTACATCAGACCCTAAACCCCCATTTTGTCTGATATTTACACCAACACTAGTTTTTAATAATTCATTGGTTTGAATATTTCGTATACCAGCTTCTTCAGTTTCTATGACGTTAACAGAGAATCCTTTGTCTTCTATTTTTTGCTTTGTAGTTTGCGATTTCACCAAGACTTCTTCTAAGTCCTGATATTCTGCAAACTTTAATACCGTTTTATGATTTACGGTAGCCGAAGTATGAGTTATAGTTATGTTTTTAGAATTGGCATTTAAAGAATGAATTTGAATGTTATACGATCCAAAAGGGACATTCTTAAAACTGTAATCGCCATTAAAATCTGTGGCTGTTTCTTTAGTAATGTTATTACCTGTTAAAATAATATGAGCTCCAAGTACAGGTTCTTTAGTATCAAATACAACATTACCTTTTAAGTTTCCTTGTTGTGCTATAGCTACACAACTCAGGAAAAAAAAGAATACAGTGAAATGGCTTTTTGTTAAGAGCATTATCTTAAAATTTTTAACAAAACTAAGCTTATTTAGACTAAGTACAAATAAAAATAACAGAATTGAGGAATTTTTTATAACTACACTAATTTGATAGATTTTAAATGATAAGAATCATTCTAAATTGATGATTTACTAATTATTTAGACAAATAAATAGGAATTGTTAATTGTCTTTAAAGAATTGAATAAGAATTGTGGTATTAGAAGGTAAATCGCTGTTTGCCGATTAGAATTTAAACTTTAACTGTACGCTCACATGTTTTGAGTCTGAGGGTTTGTTAGGTTTTTCGGTATTTAGATTTGAGATAGATATACCGAGTAAACGTACAGAATTAGTTAATTCTTCCTGAATTAGTAATGTCTTTACGGTATCCATAATTAAATCGGCATCGCTAATAAAGTAGTGTAGTGTTTTACTGCGTGTCTGTAAAGTAAAATCGCTGTACTTAATTTTAAGCGTAATGGTTTTTCCTGCGACTTTACTTTTTTTTAATCGTTTAGAGACTTCTTTGGCAATAAGCTCAAGCTTTTCAAGCATAAAAAGTTCACTCGACAAGTTTTCACTAAACGTACGTTCGGCCGCAAGGGATTTTCTTATCCGATTTGGTTTGACTTCACTATTATGGACGCCACGTACCACATGATAGTAATACTGTCCTGATTTTCCGAAATGAGATTCTAGGTATTCTATAGATTTAGACTTTAAATCTTTACCCGTATAAATGCCTAACTGATACATTTTTTCGGCAGTTACTTTTCCAACGCCATAAAACTTCCGGATGTCTAATTCTTCTAAAAATGTTAATACATCTTCTGGATTTACTGTTTTTTGTCCGTTAGGTTTGTTATAATCGCTAGCTACTTTTGCAATAAATTTATTAATAGATATACCTGCAGAAGCTGTTAAACCCACTTCCTTTAAAATGCGTGCTCTTATGTCTTCAGCAATAAGCGATGCACTAGGATTTCCTTTTTTGTTAACCGTAACATCTAAGTACGCTTCGTCTAAAGACAAGGGTTCTACAAGATCTGTATAATCAAAAAATATTTTTCTAATCTGCTGGGAGATTTCTCGATAGCGCTCAAACCGAGGTTTTACAAAAATTAATTCTGGGCAATTACGTTTGGCCTGAATGCCACTCATGGCACTTTTAACTCCAAATTTTCTTGCCTCATAGCTGGCAGCGCTAACAACACCTCGTTTTTCACTTCCGCCTACAGCAATGGCTTTACCTTTTAGTTCAGGAGCATCCATCTGTTCTACAGAGGCGTAAAACGCATCCATATCAACATGAATAATTTTTCTTAAAGGAAAATCTGACTCCATAAATTTGTATGGCAATACTATGGTTTATTGCGCTGTGTTTTGTATACTATTAGACAAATTTATAATAACTTTATTAAAGCAAATATAAACTTATGGGTAAAACAGCTATTGTATTAGGAGCAACAGGTTTAACGGGTAGAAACTTATTGGAGAAACTTTTAAATGATAGCGATTACAGTAGAATTGTACTGTTTAGCAGGTCTACTTGTGGTATAGTAGATTCCAAAATCACAGAATATTTAATAGATGTATTTGAACTAGATCAATATAAATCATTGTTTCGGGCAGATGTTGTGTTTTGTTGTATTGGTACTACCCAATCTAAAACGCCGGATAAAACAATATATCATAAAATAGACTATGGTATTCCTGTGGCAGCCGCCAATTTATGTGCAAAAAATAATATAAATCGTTTTATATGTATCTCTGCATTAGGAGCAAATTCAAAAAGTAAGGTTTTTTATAACAGAACTAAAGGCGAAATGGAAGCTGTTGTATTATCTTTAAACCTTAAATACACATATTTGCTTCAGCCATCATTAATTACTGGTTCTAGAAACGAGTTTAGATTTGGAGAAGCCATAGGAAAAGTGTTAATGGATGTATTGTCGCCATTGTTTATAGGTAAATTTAAAAAATATAAACCCATTCCATCTAAAACAATAGTATCAGCTATGTTATGGTTGGCAGATCATTCTTATGCGTTGCAATGCATACCGTCTGAAAATATAAAAGAGATTGCAAAAGAATATGATAGAAATAGAGCGTAAATTTTTAGTAAAATCTAATGCGTATAAAGCCGAGGCTTTTAAACACACTAAAATTGTGCAAGGCTTTTTAAATACCGATAAAGAACGAACAGTGCGTGTACGGTTAAAAGGAGATGAAGGTTTTTTAACAGTAAAAGGACAATCTACCCAAAACGGTTTAGAACGTTTTGAATGGGAAAAGCCTATTGAAAAGACAGATGCACAGGCCCTTTTAAAGTTGTGTGAAGAAGGTGTAATTGATAAAATACGTTATGAAATAAAAATGAATCAACATATTTTTGAAGTTGATGAGTTTTTTGGAGCCAATGCAGGATTAGTCATTGCAGAAGTAGAATTAAGTTACCCTACAGAGGTCATTTCAAAACCACTTTGGCTGGGAGAAGAAGTTACCGGAGATGTTAAATATTATAATTCGCAGCTTAGTAAGCAACCCTATAAAACTTGGAACATATGAAACATTCAATACTTATAATAGTAGTCTTAATGCTTTTTAATTGTAAAAAGGCAGAACACGCAACACCAATATCTACAGCTGTACAAGATAGTTTAGAAATCGATCTTGCTACAGATACTATTTCTATAAACACAGAGAAAATTGTGCCTGTAAAAAGCTATAAAGAAATTAAAGCTGAGTTGACAGCAAAAGGATATCAGACTTACGATTATGTAGATGAAGAAACCAAAGACACCATTTTAATGCAACAATATTTTATTGCGTTTTTAAAAAATGGAACGATTAGAACGCAAAACGAGGAAGAAGCACAAGAGCTGCAAGATCAGCATTTAGCGCACTTAACTAAAATGTACAAGTTGGGATATGCAGATATTTCAGGTCCTTTTGGAGATGATAGTAACATGAGAGGGATTACAATATATAATGTGCCAACTCTTAAAATGGCAGATAGTTTGGCTAATGCAGACCCGATGGTTAAAGCTGGCCGATTAGAAATTGAAGTTCATCCTTGGTGGGCAGCAAAAGGGATTAGTTTGCGTTAAACTTTTAAAATGTTTATAGAAACATGTCTTGTGATATTTTCTTTTAATCAGGTTTCCAAAATTAAAGAATATAATATATGTATAGAAAGCGTTTTCAAGAACTGAAAACGCTTTTTTTATGCAGTAATTTGATTAATTAGTGTTTTTGTTTTTTAAGCGGTACTTTTTTTTTTTGAAAAAACTTACAAATTTTTAATACCTTAATAGTCACTAATTTAAAACCAAAACCAATGAGCAAAAAAGCAGTTTACCTATTAGGTGTTTTGTTAACCATTATTCTTGGAACAATTTTGTATTGTAAACTCTGTAACACATGTTGCGTCACAGAGGAAGCTGTTCCAAAACCCGTGGTTGTAGCACCTAAGGAGACTACAAAAAATCCGTTTTTATTAAAAGACTTTAATGGAAGTTTAGATCTCAATGCTAGCGATAACCTTAATTTTAATGTGTCGGGTATCACTATCCTTAAACCCATTTCTAAAGATGTAACAGATGGTGTAGATAGTTTAAAGGTTTATTTAGATGGCGATCCTCTTAAAATAATAGGCATTACCGGTCTTTATACTAGCGATGAAATTAATAATTCTGCATTTCCAAATTTAGGTTTGGCTAGAGCTAATGCAGTAAAGAATTATTTTGTTTCAAAAGGAATTTCTTCACGGCAAATAGACACGTTTGGAGCTTTAGATAATGACATGGTCCCCGATCAGGCAGGTGTGTTGTATGGACCAGAACAGTATATGGTCTCTACTCGCGAAGTAGATGACAAATCGCATTTTGAAGCATTGGAATTAATACATGCCGAAATTTCCGAACATCCTTTAGTTATGAATTTCGATACCGCTAAGGCAACTATTGATCTGTCTGGCGAACAGCGGGAAAAAGTAGCTAAGATTTCGAGATATTTAGATAAAGTAGAAGGAGCTTCCATCACAATTGTTGGACATACAGATAATACGGGTAATGCAGAAGCAAACTTGGTGTTAGGTCAAGAACGAGCAGATTTTGCCAAATCTTATTTTATTAGAAACCATATTCCTGAAGGTAAAATTATAACTGTTTCTAAAGGTCAAACAGAACCTATTGCTAATAATGCTACCGAAGAAGGACGTGCTAATAACAGAAGAATAACAGTGATATTTAAATAAAAAGAATTCGTTTAAAACTTAAAAAAATAAATTATGAGCATATGTATTTTAATCCCGATAATAGTAGGACTGCTTTGTGCATTGTTTGGCTACCTTTTAGGAAAAGCCAGTTGTAAGAAAGTTGATACCGAAGTGTATACCAATACAATCGCAAAATTAGAAGGCGATTTACAAACATGCCATTCTAAATTAGGAGCTTTAGAAATGCAAGACCGCAGAATGGCAGCTTCAATGTCTGCGCCAGTTGTTGTTTTTAATGCATCGGAAGCTAAAACCGTTTTTGGGAAGTTGGTTAAGGAAAATGATTTAAAAATAGTAGAAGGTATCGGACCAAAAATAGAACAACTGTTTTTTAGTGCTGGTATTTCTACTTGGAAAGCTTTATCTGAAACCTCTGTAGAAGATTGTAAAACTATACTGAAAGGTGGCGGAGAAGCTTATAAAATCCATAACCCAGGCACGTGGCCAGAACAAGCTAAATTGGCATATGAAGGCCAATGGAAAAAATTACTGGATTGGCAGGATAAATTAGATGGAGGGAAATAATAAGATTCAAAAATTAAAAAACCGCTTAGTTGGTTAAGCGGTTTTTTGTCTTTTAAAAAAACCTTATTTCAATGCCAATTATATTGGGAGTAATAAGGTTTTTATATAGTGTTGATTAATAGCATTACAAATATATTGTCTAATCAGGTTGGTTTATCTCAAATTATATAGTTGGTATAAAAATGTATGTAATTGGTAATATTTAGTGTATAATTATAATTTAGCTATATTTCACCTTACGCAGAATTCGCATGGTCTCTTTATATAAAAGGTAAACTTCTAAACTATAGGCTTTAAGGAGAAGTTTTGCTCTGTACAGTTTGTTTAGAGCATCAGGGAAATTATTTAGATAGCATATTAAATATGTCGCGGGTAAGTTTTTTATGTCCTTTTGTTGCGATGCACTAAGCGATAATCCTTTTCTTAATTTGTCTAATATGGCATTGTTGGCGTTGTAAATATGATGCAGAATTTTTTTATCGTATTGCGGAGGCTCAAACAGTAAGGTTGTGTTTATCTGGTAACTTGCATTATCTTTAAAGCTAATAACAGTTTCTTCTAAAGGATAATAGTTATAAGAATCTTGAAGTCCTAAATGGACATATTCTATAATATTAAAAGAATCTTCTGAAATGGTTATGGAGACCTCGTCTAAAGTGGAGTAAAACAAACGGACCTGTTCATTTATTAATTCTATATCTACTCTAGAATAATACATATTGTGTTTTACCACTTTGCGTTGTCCTGCCCAGCACACCACGAAATATTCCTTAAACACACGATATTCTGGGTGATAATCTTTTCTAGAATTTAAAAAGTCGAAAACACCGTTTAAAGTGTACTCGATGTTATTTTGTGCATGATTTTCAATCGATTCTACAATTTTAGAATTTACATCTTCAATTGTAATGTCAAAAGCTTTCGGCATACTTATGCTACCGTCTCTAAAAAAAACAGCACCGCCGTAATATTTCCAAATGTTTTTTCTTAACGACGTTATCTTATTATTTGCGCGTATGGTTACCAATCCCACAACTTTATGATTGGGTAGATTCGGAAACGGAATGTTTTCGTATTGTACGATTGGTGGATTGGTAAGATAGGCGTTTATTAAATTCTGAATTTTACTATCGTCGAAAAAGTCAACACCTATAATTTCATTGTCGTCATCTTCAACCCCAATAACAATGTAGGAATTGTTTTTAGGATTGCTGTTAGATAAGGCGCAAACGTGTTTTAAAAACTTGGCCTTGCCTTCCTTTTCACTTATATTAATTTTGCGTTTCTTATCATAGAAACTATTTTCGTCATTATGCGCTAATAGATTTTTAATAAGAAGTCGCTTATTAATCATATTAATTCTTCTTTACTGTGGTTGAGTTGGCTTGTGCTGTAGGAAATACAAGTAAATCTGCGATATTAACATGATAAGGTCTGCTTACAACAAAGTAAATAATTTCGGCAATATCTTGAGGTTGTAAGGCTTCAAAGCCTTTATAAACTGAGTCTGCTTTTGGATCGCCTTTAAAGCGTACTTTAGAAAATTCTGTTTCAACAAGGCCAGGATTGACAGCTCCAACTTTTATACCGTAAGGATTCAGATCTATACGCATGCCTTCGGTAATAGCTAAAACGGCATGTTTAGTGGCGCAATATACATTTCCTTTAGGGTAAACTTCTTTCCCCGCAGACGAGCCAATATTAATAATGTGTCCAGATTTGCGAGCCACCATTTTTGGCATAATTGCTTTACTAACATATAGTACTCCTTTTACGTTTATATCCATCATAGCATCCCAATCATCGGTGTCTCCATCTTGAATAGTGTCTAGTCCGTGGGCGTTTCCTGCATTATTTATTAAGATGTCTATATTGCTAAATGTGTCTGGAAGCGAATTTATAGCGTCTTGCGTTGCTTTTTTGTCTCTAACATCAAAACTAAGCGTGTATACTTCGGTTTGGTTTTCTAGTTCTTTTTGTATGTCGTCTAGGCGTTCTTGTCTTCGGCCACATAATATTAATTTTATGTTGTGTTTGGCAAATTCAAAAGCAGTCGATTTCCCAATACCGCTTGTGGCACCTGTAATTAGTGCTATTTTAGTGTTCATAATAAATTTAGTTTTTAATAAAATTCTTCTATAAAAATACTTAATAGACTTTAAAAAATACTAGTGTGTGCGTTATTAATTGCCTAATTCTAAAACTTTATTGTTAGGAAATTCTATTTTTATCATCGAAAATCTTAATTAAGGCATAATGTTTAATTTTTAACCAATTATTAACAGCTAAACACGGAAAATTTTAACAATTTGCAAGACATTAAAATTGCTTACTAAATTCGAGTTTTTAAAAAATAGAATATGGAGGATACCAGTACAGTTGATATTAAATCAATCAACGAAAAGATAGAAAGAGAAAGTGCTTTTGTCGATTTACTTACCTTAGAAATGAACAAAGTAATCGTTGGGCAAAAACACATGGTTGAACGTTTACTTATTGGATTATTAGGTCAAGGCCACATCCTTTTAGAAGGGGTTCCTGGACTAGCAAAAACACTTGCAATTAACACCTTGTCTAAAGCTATAGATGGTAGTTTTAGTCGTATTCAATTTACACCAGATTTATTACCTGCAGATGTTGTAGGAACTTTAATATACAATATTAAAGAGAATGATTTCTCTATTAAAAAGGGACCTATTTTTGCAAACTTTGTGCTTGCAGATGAGATTAATAGAGCGCCTGCAAAAGTTCAATCTGCTTTATTAGAAGCGATGCAGGAAAAGCAAGTGACTATTGGAGACGAAACATTTATTTTAGATAAACCATTCTTAGTAATGGCAACACAAAACCCGGTAGAGCAAGAAGGAACATACCCGTTACCAGAAGCGCAAGTCGACCGTTTTATGTTGAAAACCGTTATAGATTACCCGAAGTTAGATGAAGAACAACTTATTGTTCGTGCAAACTTAAGAGGAACTTACGAAAAAGTAAACCCTGTAGTATCTGTAGCCCAAATTTTAAAAGCACAAGAAGCGGTTCGTGAAGTATATATGGATGAGAAAATTGAGAAGTATATTCTTGATATTATATTCGCAACACGTTACCCAGAAAAATACAGATTAGCAGATTTAAAACCTTTAATCTCTTTTGGAGCGTCGCCTCGTGGTAGTATTAACTTAGCTACAGCAGCAAAATGTTATGCTTTTATTAAGCGTCGTGGTTATGTGATTCCAGAGGATGTACGTGCCGTAGTTTACGATGTGTTACGCCATAGAATTGGAATTACTTACGAAGCTGAAGCAGAAGATATTACCTCAGAAGATATTATTAGCAAGATTGTTAATGAAATTGAAGTGCCATAAAATTTTAATTTAAGACTAATGAAAGACGATTTATGGTGCCTATCATAAATCAAAAATCCACTATCGTAAATTGAAGCATGGACACTAAAGAATTACTAAAAAAAGTACGAAAAATTGAGATTAAGACACGCCGTTTGTCTAATCATATTTTTGGAGGAGAATATCACTCTACCTTCAAAGGTCGTGGTATGACATTTAGTGAGGTGCGTCAGTATCAAATTGGAGACGATGTCCGAAATATAGATTGGAATGTTACCGCACGTTACAACGAGCCTTATATTAAGGTGTTCGAAGAAGAGCGTGAGTTAACCATGATGCTTATGGTAGACGTTTCTGGTTCAGAATGGTTCGGAACAGAGCAGCAATTTAAAAATGAGGTGGTTACAGAAATCGCTGCAACATTGGCGTTCTCTGCGACTCAAAACAACGATAAAATCGGGTTAGTTTTATTTTCCGATACCATCGAGTTGTATATTCCTCCAAAGAAAAGCCGCTCACACGTTTTGCGAATTATTCGTGAACTTATAGAGTTTAAGCCAAAAAGTAAGGAAACAAATGTAGCCGAAGCTTTTAAATTCTTATCTAGCGTCACGAAAAAGCGTGCAATTGTTTTTGTGTTATCCGATTTTATTTCAGACGATTATAAGCAGACATTAAAAATTGCTGCTAAACGTCACGATGTTACTGGAATTCGTGTGTATGATAAGAGTGAGGAAAGCATCCCTAATTTAGGAATGGTACACATGCAGGATGAAGAAACAGGCGAATTAATGTTGGTTAATACATCGTCTAAAGCCGTAAGAGCAAATTACAGTAAATATTATCAAGACAAAGTAAACTATTATAAAGACAGCTTCGCAAAATCTGGAGCAGGAACTATAGATTGTCGTGTAGACGAGAGCTATGTAAAAAAATTACTAGGCTATTTTAAACGCAGATGATAATCTTGAATAATTATGAAAATATTTAAATTCCCAAAACTGAATCATTTTAAGAAAGGCCTGTATTTACTCTTTGTATGCAGTCTATTCTCAGGTTTTTCATATGCGCAAAATATAACCTCAGGAATAGATTCTACTTCTGTAAAAGTTGGTGCTCAAATTACATATAAAATAGAAGTTGAAACAGATACCATTAACCTTGTGGTATTTCCCGAAGGGCAAACATTTGCGCCTTTAGAAATGATACATTCGTATCCTGTAGATACTACTAAGTTAGACAATACTTATAATTTAATAAAGAAATATGGCTTAACACAATTCGATTCTGGACACTACACTATTCCTGTACAGAAAATTGTTGTTGGAGATAAAACGTTTCAAACAGATTCTTTACAAGTTGAAATCAGAGATATTGTCGTAGACTCGACTAAGCAAGGGCTTTACGATATTAAACCGCTTATAGAAGTCGATAAGATTAACAATAATTGGTGGAGATTACCATTGTATATTCTTTTAGGTTTACTAATTATAGGAGCCTTATTGTATTGGTTTATTTGGAGAAAAAAGCCACTAACAGAAGAAGAAGAAATTGCATTGTTACCTCCATACGAGCGTGCAAAACTAGCGCTTAAGAAGTTAGACGATAGTCAGTTTTTGGTGCAAGAAGAAATTAAAGAATACTACTCAGAATTAACGTTAGTACTTCGTAAATATTTAGATGAAAAAGTTTACGATAGAGCTTTAGAAAGTACTACAGACGAGTTAGTAAGCCGATTGCAATTATTAAGAGAAGGAAATCAGATCGATTTTAGTAAAGAAACGATCAAAAATATTGAAAGTATTTTAAAACGTGCCGATTTAGTAAAATTCGCTAAGTCTGCACCAGATATCGCTTTAGCCGAAATGGATAAGCAGACTATTTCATCAGAAATAGATCATGTAAAAGAAGTACTTCCTGAGCCAGATGAAGAAGAAAAATTATTGAATCAGCAATATAAAGAAGAGCAAGCGCGTAAAAAGAAACGTAAGAAAATTTTAATTTCTGTTGTGGCAGGTTTTGGAATAATCGCTTTAATATTCACTGGTTTCTCCATGAAATATGGCTTTAATTATACAAAGGACACACTTTTAGGTCACAATACAAAACAATTGTTAGAAGGGCAATGGGTAACGAGTGCTTACGGGTTTCCGCCAATAACAATTACAACACCAGAAGTGTTAAAACGTTTAGAAACACCTGTGCCAGAAGAGTTGAAAGACAAAATTCAATCTACTAAGTTTGGTTTTGGTACCATGTTAGACGATTTTAGTGTTTCTGTGTCTACCTTAAAAACGGCGCCTCAAAATCAAAGTCAGCAAGGGCAACAAGGTGGACAACAACCACAACAAGATAAAGCTATCGATTTAACTGAAGCGTCAGAACGCGCTATAAAACAATTCGAACTTAATAAAGTAACAGACATAACGGTAAAACAAGAGAAGTTCTCTACACCTAATGGTGCAGAAGGTTTAAAAACTTTTGGTAATGGGCATATTCCTGTAGAAGGTTCAGATAATTATGTGTCTGGCCATTATATTATGCTTCATTTTACCGCACAAAATGTGTTACAAGAAATTATAATTACTTGGAAAAATGATGATGTTTATGCCGAACAAATGGCAGAACGCATTGTAAATTCCGTAGAACTAAATAAAGCAGAATAATGTTTGAGGGTATAGAATTTTTAAACAAAGAGGTATTCTGGTTGCTATTATTGCTTCCACTAGCAATAGTATGGTATGTTTTTATGCAGAACAAGCAGAATGCTGAGCTAAAAATGTCGAGTATTAAAGGGTTTAAGGTAACTAATTCATGGTTACCAAAATTAAAACATCTTTTATTTGCACTACGTTTATTAGCCTTAGCCTTGTTAATTACTGCTTTGGCAAGACCAAGAACGGTAGATGTGTCGTCTAGAACAAATACTACAAAAGGTATAGATATTGTAATGGCTATAGATGTTTCGGCAAGTATGTTGGCGAAAGATTTAAAACCAAACCGGTTAGAAGCCTTAAAAGATGTCGCATCAGACTTTATTAAAGAACGTCCTAGCGACAGAATTGGGTTAGTAGAATATGCTGGAGAAAGTTATACCAGAACACCTATTACAAGTGATAAAGGTATTGTGCTTCGTTCTTTAGACGATATTAAATACAATAATATTATTGAAGGCGGAACAGCTATAGGGATGGGATTAGCAACCTCTGTAAATCGATTAAAAGATAGTAAAGCCAAAAGTAAAGTGATTATTTTGCTTACAGATGGTGTTAACAATTCGGGTTTTATAGATCCAAAAATTGCTAGTGAAATGGCTGTAGAGTTTGGTATTAAAACCTACACTATCGGATTAGGATCTAACGGAATGGCATTATCGCCTATTGGTATTTTGCCTAACGGAAGTTTTCAATACGGACGTGTACAAGTCGAGATAGACGAAGCGCTTTTAGAAGATATTGCTAACGTTACAGGAGGTAAATACTTTAGAGCGACAGACAACCAAAAGTTAGAAGAGATTTACGAAGAAATTAATAAACTGGAAAAAACAGATATTGAAGAGTTTAAGTATTACAATTATCAAGAAAAATTCCGTCCGTTACTTTTATTAGCGGGAATGTTATTATTGCTTGAAATTTTACTGAGATCTACAATATTCAAAAGTTTTATATAATAGATGTTTCAATTAGAAGAAAAAATATGGTTTTGGGCATTGTGTGTCATTCCGGCGATTATCATCATCTATTTGGTGCTTCAGCTTTGGAAACGCCATACTCAAAAAAAGTTTGCAGATAAAGCCCTTTTAAAGCGTTTAAGTCCGAACCGTTCGGTATTTAAATCTGTTTTAAAACTTGTTATTATCTGTTTAGCATTTGCTGCATTAGCTATTGCCTTAGTGAATCCTAAAGTAGGAACTAAGCTAGAAACCGTTAAATGAGAAGGTGTAGATATTGTGTTTGCTGTCGATGTTTCTAAAAGTATGTTGGCCGAAGATATTGCGCCAAACAGATTAGAAAAAGCTAAGCAACTTGTCACCCAAATTATTAATAATTTAGCGAGTGATCGTGTTGGGATTATTGCTTATGCAGGAAAAGCATTTCCGCAATTGCCAATTACAACAGATTACGCTTCGGCAAAAATGTTCCTTCAGAATATGAATACAGACATGATGTCTTCTCAAGGAACCGCCATAAACGAAGCTATTAACTTAGCCAAAACCTATTACGATGATGCCGAGCAAACTAATCGTGTGCTTATCATTATCTCAGACGGAGAAGACCATAGCGATGTTGCTGCACAAGTTGCAGAAGAAGCGGCAGAAGAAGGTATACGAATTTTTACCATTGGTGTAGGAGATGTAAAAGGTGGTCCAATTCCTGAAAAACGAAATGGGATTGTGATGAATTATAAAAAGGATAGCAATGGCGAAACTGTAATTACTCGATTAAATGAAGAAACGCTTCAAAATATTGCAGAAGAAGCGAATGGAGTATATATAAACGGTAGACAAACAAGCGAGGTTGTAGATCAGATTCGTGACATTCTTAACGGGATGGATAAAACAGAATTTGAATCTAAGCAGTTTGCCGACTTTAAAGATCAATTTCAGTGGTTTGTTGGTTTAGCAATTTTGCTTTTATTTATAGATATTTTCTTACTAGATCGTAAGACAGGCTGGTTAAAGAAGTTAAACTTATTTAACGAAAACTTATGATAGAAAACGCTAAAAAATCAGTAATATTCGGATACTTTGATAAGTATGTTATGAGAAGTTTAGTATTAATTTATATTACATTATGTACATTTTCGTCTTTTGCACAAGATGATAATGAAGCACTTATTGAGGCTAAAAGACAAGCTAATAATTTTGTTTTTGAAGGAAATGAGAAAATTCAAGGTGAAGATTATGTCGCTGCAGAAATGGAATATAGAAAAGCAATTTCTGAGGAGCAAGCCAATATCTTTGGAATTTACAACTTAGGAACTTCATATTATAAAAAAGGTAATTTTGAAGAGTCTTTATACCGTTTACAAGAGGCTGCAACTAAAGCTACCGATCGTGCAGAAAAGCATAAAGCCTTTCACAACATTGGTAATATTTTAATGCAGAATAAAAAATGTAAAGAAGCGGTAGAAGCTTATAAGAATGCCTTAAGAAACGATCCATCAGACGAGGAAACGCGTTATAATTTTGGTTTAGCTAAAGAATGCGCAAAAGAGCAAGAAGATCAAAACCAGAATAATGAGGATGATCAAGAAGACAATAAAGATCAGAATCAAGATAACCAAGATCAAAACCAAGACCAGAATAAGGATAACAAAGATCAGGACGATCAAGACAAAAAGGACGAAGGCGAAGATCAGGATCAGGATAAAAAAGACGAAGGCGATCAAGATAAAGATGAAGGTGACCAAGAAGAAAATGAAGATGGTAAGCCTAAAGACGATAAGCAAGATCCAGGAGAAGGTGATCAAAATAAAAAAGAGCAGCCGCAACAACCTAAGCCACAGCAAGGACAAATGTCGCCACAACAAATTAAAAACTTGTTAGAAGCGATGAATAATCAGGAACAGAAAGTTCAAGAAAAGATAAATGCTGAGAAACAAAAAGGTGAACGTATTAAAACCGATAAAGATTGGTAGTTTGTTTTTAGAATGAATTTAAAATGAAAAGTATTAAACACATAGGTATAGTTTTAGTTTTACTGGTCTCAAGCGTAACCTTTGCACAGGTTAAGTTTGAAGCTAAAGTGAGTAAAACTAAACTGGGTATTAATGAGCGATTACGAGTAGATTTTGAAATGAATAAGGATGGCGATAATTTTAATCCGCCAAGCTTCTCTAATTTCACAGTCGTGGGTGGTCCTAATCAATCGGTTAGTAAATCGTGGGTTAATGGTGTGTCTCAATTTAAGAAAACATATTCTTATTTCTTATCCCCAAAAAGTCAAGGAAGCTTCACTTTAAACCAAGCTACTATAGAAATAGATGGCGAACTTTATAAAACTACGCCTACAAAAATTACTGTAACTTCTGCAGTGTCTAAACCAAAAGACGGTAATAATGCAGATTATATTGCATCAGAAAACATTCATTTGGTTGCTGAGGTTTCAAAAGCCAATCCATATTTAAACGAGGCGATTACTGTAATCTATAAGCTGTATGTTTCTACAGAAACAGGAGTTAGTAATTGGCGAGAAATTAATAGTCCGAAGTATAGCGATTTCTGGAGTCAGAATATCGATATAAAAGGATTGAAAATTCAGAATGGAACATACGAAGGAGAGCCATATCGTTATGTCGTATTACGCAAAACGGTATTGTACCCTCAGAAAACTGGAAAACTTAAAATAGAGCCTTTAAGTTTAGATCTTACAGTAGATGTGGCAACAAATAGACGAGACATTTTTGGAGGCCGATTAATGACTCAGGTTCACAAAACAGTGTCTGCAGGAGAACGTATTATAAATGTGAGACAACTTCCTGAAAATGGACGACCAGATGATTTCACTGGAGCTGTAGGAGATTTTGACTTTAAAGTGACCACTTCTAAAACCGAATTAAAAGCTTCAGAATCTTTAGATTTAAATGTTCAAGTATCAGGAAACGGTAACTTAAAATTATTCGAATTACCTCAAGTGGTTTTACCAAGTTCTCTAGAGGTTTACGAGCCAGAACATAACGAAAATGTAAGAACCAATTTAAGTGGTATGCAAGGCGATATTTCCGATAGTTATACGGTTGTGCCTCAGTTTAAAGGGAAGTATCCTATACCTAGTATTTCATTCTCTTACTTTGATGTAAAAACAGAATCTTATAAACGTATCAGTTCAGACGAGATTATTGTTGATGTTACTCAAGGACCTAATAATGTTGCGGCTACTACGCCAAGTGCAACAACAGGAGAGAATAAGCAAGCTGTAGTGTTAAATAAAGATCATTTTGCGTTTATTAAAACAAAAACAAATTTAGAACCGGTTGCTTCATCACATTTCTTTAAAACAAAATTGTTTTGGGGATCTTTAATTGTTCCGTTTTTAATGATTCCGTTAGCGATGGTTTTTAGAAAACAAAAAGCAGTAAGAGATGCAGATGTTACTGGAAATAAAATACGTAAAGCCGATAAGCTTGCTAAGAAATATTTAAGTGAGGCTAAAAAAGCATTAAATAATAAAGAAGCGTTCTATATCGCTTTAGAAAAGGCATTACATAATTATTTAAAGGCGAAACTAAATATTGAAACTAGTGAGTTTAGTAAAGATAGAATACAAGAATTACTAACACATAAGCAAGTCGATGCAAGTGTGGTTTCAGATTTTACATCTCTGTTAGAAAGTTGTGAATTGGCACGTTATACGCCATCTACTCGGGAGACAATGCAGCATGATTTTGATAAGGCGGCAAGTACTATTTCGTTAATTGATAAACAAATTCGTTAAGATGAAAACAGTTTTATACATACTAATGATGTTGTTAAGCAGTCTAACTTTTGCACAAGATCAAGAGGCCGTTTTCGAGCAAGCCAATACACTTTATAATCAAGGGAAATATGCAGAGGCTATAGATAAATATCAAACTATTCTAGATAGTGGTTTGCAGTCTAGTGAGTTGTTTTTTAATTTAGGAAATGCACATTACAAGTTAAATCATGTTGGGCCTAGTGTATATTATTTTGAAAAAGCATTGCAACTAGCTCCAAACGATACCGATATAAAAAACAATATTGCATATGCGCGAAACATGACTATTGATGCTATAGATGTTGTGCCGGAGGTTGGGCTTACTAAGCTCTTAAAGAACGTAACTGGCTTTCTTAGTTTTGATGGTTGGGCCATAACAACAGTAATGTTGTTTGTTATATTTGTGGTATTATTTATTAGCTATTACTTTGCTGAATACACTGCAAAAAAACGATTCGCGTTCACTACAAGTATAATTGTTTTTTTTATAGGATGCTTGACGTTATTTTTTGCGTTCCATGATTATAATTTAACTCAAAAAGATAATCCTGCAATTATTTTCGTACAAGAAAGTCAGGTTAAAAGCGAACCGAACTTAAGCAGTCAAGAAGCATTTATCTTACACGAAGGGACCAAGGTTCAGGTTCTTGATACCGTAAACAATTGGAAAAAAATTAAGTTATCTGACGGTAAAACAGGTTGGGTTTCTAGCACGGATATTAAAGTTTTATAACTACTTTTACATTAAGTTTAGTTATTACTTAATAATCCATGCCTAAAACTTTTATATCCATATTATTTTCTGCAATTTTTGTGCTTTTTATAACGGCACCAACAATTGTTAGTTTACTAGAAAATAATATCGATATGTCTATGTTTTATAATATAGCAGAAGAAGAAAATAGTAAGGAAACGGTTAAATTGATAAGCTTAGGCATAAACACATCTAAAGACTTACATGGTCTGTTTAGTTGTCTTGATCAAGACAATACATTTAATTTTTACTTAAACACATACTCCGAATTACATTTAGATCTTGTGTCTCCACCTCCAGAACGACACATCTAGTAATGCTATTGTTTGGTTGTCTTCGGCCATTAGTTTTACACTCTACAAAATTTTTAAGTTATTTCCTTAATAAATCATAAGATTTTTAGACTTCAAAAGTTTTAAAATTATATTTATCTTGGTCTAATACAAAAATCATCTATCAAATTTTAATGTAATTTTTACGATTTAAAAGTGGTAGTTAACAGTTATAATTCGGCAGTTATAGAGTTGTTAAATTAAAAACAGAAGCTTAAATTTCAATACTTATAAATACAATTCAATCAGATTGTATTCACATATATAACCTAATAGACTAAAGATAAAAGATATGATATTAAAAAATGTTTTTAAAAATAATGAGAAGTGGATTAAAAATAAATTAGCAACTAATGAAAATTATTTTGAAGATTTACGCCACGGACAAAAACCCGAATTTTTATACATAGGCTGTTCAGATAGTCGAGTAGATGCAGAAGGGTTTATGGGTTTAGAGCTAGGACAAGCATTTGTACATAGAAATATTGCAAATATGGTACCTAATACCGACTTGAATGTGATGTCTGTTGTAGATTATGCTGTAGATCATTTAAAAGTAAGTCATGTTGTAGTTTGCGGACATTATGGATGTGGAGGTGTTAAAGCTGCTATGCAATCTGCAGATTTAGGGTTGTTAAACCCATGGCTAAGAAATATTAGAGATGTTTACCGTATTCATGCAGATGAATTAAATAAAATTGAAGACGAAGAGAAAAGGTATAATCGATTAATTGAGTTAAACGTGCAGGAACAATGTGTTAACTTAATTAAAACATCTGCCGTTCAAAAAGCCATTCGTTCTAGAGGAGTTAAAGTTCATGGATGGATATTCGATATGCATACCGGAAAATTAATCGATTTAAAAATTGATTTTGAAGCTATCCTTCACAATATTATGGAAATATATCATTTAGATTAACGTCTTTAATTACATAAAAAAGCCACTCTTTAAGAGTGGCTTTTAACTCAAACAAAAAAATAAAACTCCTTAATTAAGGATAAGTTTTCTAGTAATAGACGTTGTTCCAGACGTAAACTTTAATACATAAACACCACTTTGTAGATTTTCTAAATGCAACTCTTTATTGTAAAAGCCTGTATTGCTTTTTAAGGTGCTACTAAATACTTTTGCCCCAGTAATGGCATAAATTTCTACTTCGTTAATATCTGTCGTTAGTGTGTTTACATCATACACTAAATTGATTTTTTTATCGCTAGACGGATTAGGGTATATTCCGAAACTGATGCTTTCATTCACATCATCAATACTTAAACTATTTGTAATATCATCAAACTTAAAAGCTAAGTTTCCTGTAGCGGATCCTTCAAAGCTTGTAAATACTAATCTGTAAATAGACCCTTCTTCACTTTTAATATAATAGGCTTTGTTTTCATCTACGATATAAGAAAACGTATCCATACTAAAAGATTTCCAGCCGTACCCAATAGAGTTTGTGGCTTCAGAATAGGTTAAATTTGTGGTGTCTGCTGTATCCTCTTCTTCTTCATTGACGGCTACAGTTAGACCTTCGTTTATTAAGGTACCGGTAACAAGATATTTTACAGTATTTCCTTCATTATCCTCAACATCTGTGTAATATTTAGTAAATACTAAATGCCAAGCATCCATATTAGGTTCTGCAACTACTTTCGAGCCTTCTTTTATGGAATAATAATTAAATCGATTATTCTCATTTTCTGTATTTAATATGGTTTCAGTAGTGTCTTCAGACCAAGCAGAACCATCCCATGTTGCATATCTAAAGGTATAACCTCCGTAAAAATCTTCGTTAATAAATTTTGCATAGGTACCATCTGTAAATTTTAAAATGAAGATGATGCTCCCTGTAACATGATGATTTGTAATGTTGTATTCTCCCCAGCCGTAAGTAGCAGAACCTCTATCTATAGATCCAGAAGTCCAATCTGTATCACCATTATATAAGGGTGTCCAATTTTCTTCATTAGTGATGTCTATAGTTGCCCAATCGTCTGTGTCGTTTGAAGCTTCAAAGACTTCAATTAACGAATTTGTTCGAATACTCATACTCATTGCGCTGGTTCTTAAAAATCCAACATCCCAGGCATCTGCAGTAAAACTTGTTACGGTTTTAGTGTCTAAATCGTAATATATGGTATTGGCGTAACTTGGCGCCATAGTTAAAGATACTTCAGTCTCTTGAGCAAAAATGGTTGTGCAGGAGCATATTAAGCATAAAAATTGTAAAGTTCTTTTCATAGTGTGAATGTTTTAAATGGTTGTATAATGGATTAGTTTTTACTGTAAAAGGCTATAAATAAACTCAGGATAACCACGAACTCCAGAGGCGTTAGTTAGTGCTAAGAATTTTAGTTTATAGTAATTTCCGTTTGCGTCTTGTACAATGTAAAAGACATCATCTTTAAGTGTTGGCAAACTGTCTGGTCCGCCGCCATTTCTCCAACTGCTACCAATATTTCGTTGGTCGCTTGTAAATAAAGTAGTGTTTAAATCTGCTAGAGTAAACGTGTCGTAAGTTAATGTTGTTGGGTTATCTTCATCTGCCGTGTCTATGATGTAAGCATTAGCATTTGCTTTTAAATTGTTAACAACAAAATCTGTGTATCCATAAGATCCATAACCCGTAATTTCATTTGTAAATACGGTGAAATTTAAATCCCATTCCGATTTTGTAGGCTCTACATTTACTATAGATTCTGTATTGAAGCTAAAGAAGGTAAAGTTGTAATCGCTATCTTTAGATATTGTAACTTCCTCGTGTGTAGTCGCATTTAAGTCGGCATATTGTAAAACGTAATCGTCACCGTCTCTACTGATTTTAATTTTTTTCCAACCTCTGGATTCACCACCCACAGATACACTTCCTAAAGCAGGTTCTTCTGTTGAAAGTTCATAACCTAAATTAACCAGATACACAGCATTTTCTGAATCTGTACTAGAAACTTCAGCAATAGCAGTTTCGGTGATATCTCCCTCTGGCGAATCTACATAAGCTGTATTCTCGGCATCAAAAGTTCCTACAGCAACTTTTGTTTTTAAAGAAGAAATTTCTTCATCATCTTCGGTTACAGCATCTATGTCTGTTGCAGAAAGGGCTGCTGTGGCCATATAAATAGAACCGTTAATAGAGACTCTAAAATCTGAGCCAGAATAAAAGCCTAAGTCCCAAGAATCGCGTGTAACTTCTGTGGTAGTATTGGTACTTAAGTCTATATATACTTGGTTAGGTTCGTTAGCACCGCCAACATTAGGCGCTATTGTTGCTCCTTCAATAATAACAGTAATAGGTGCATTTGGTGTATCGTCACTGCTTGTGCAACTCGTGAAACCAAAAATGGCTAAACAAGTAAATAGAGTTAAAACGGTGTGGTTTTTCATGATTGGATTAAATGTTTAATTTGTATAACAGTTTTAGGTAAAAAGAACGTCCGTAGCCAAGTAGAAGCGTACTACTATCTGTGGCATGCGTACCGCCACTTGTGGTATTAGAAGTGTTTACGTTAATAACGTTCAGTAAATTCCGACCACCTAAAGTGGTTTCTAGTGTATTGTTGAAAAAAGATTTTTTTATTGAAGCATCCATCCAGCCATAGCCATCTGTGGTCGATTTTGAATACACAGAATCTCCATTAGTGTCTACGCCAGAGGCGACGTATGTTTGCTGTTCGCCATTGTATTTAAATAATACACTAACAGCTGTTTGCCATTTTGAAATGGAGTAGGTCGCGCTCGTATTTAGTTGAAAAGCATACAGAAATTCATCATTGGCATTTTCTTCGTTATTTAAAATTCGAGAAATCCCTTGTAAAGTGGCACCCAAATTAAAATTCCAACGTTCTGCTTGAAAACGGTTTTCTGATGTTAATCCCCAAAGTCTATAACCGTCTATATTAATATATTGATATTGCAATGGCGATTCGTTTACAATAGCCAAATCAATTTTGTCATTTACATCTATATAACTTAGCTTTAATGCATTTGTTAACGCTATGTCATTAAAACGACTATTCTTTTTTAAATTAACAAAAGCAGTGTAACCATTTTCGGGTGTTAAGTCTGCATTTCCTTGTACATCATGATTAGAATCTACGAAATAATAATAGAGTTCTTCAAAATTAGGCGTTCTGTAAGACGATCCTACATTTGCGCGAAGTTCAAATCCGTGATTTAAAAGATAACGTGCACTTACTGCGCCTAGTAGTTTAGAATCGAATTTAGAATTGTATTCGTATCGCAATCCAGGGCGTATTGAAAATTTATCTGCAATGTTTAATTCTGTTGAGCCAAACACTGCGATATTACTCTGATTTTGTGTTTTGGCTTGTTGTGTTTCGGATCCTGAGGCCTGAGTATCGTAACCTTCAATATATTTTCCTTCGTAACCCAACTGAAAATTATAAAAATCACTCTCCACCAAATTATTTATGGTTCCTTTAGAGAAAAAGACTTTACTAGACTGATACGTTTCATCGGTTTCGTCTGTTTTCTCTTCCGTTAAAATGTAATAGTTAAAGGTGTTTAAATCGCGTTTTTGTTGCTGATAAGAAAAATCTGCAGAATAATTGGCACCAGAATTTAAGCCACCAGAAAAGTTTAGATTATTTACAAATCGGTTTGTTGTATAAATTTTATCTGTAGCAGATGGATTGCTAGTTTGTGATGCTACATCTATATTGGCACGTACAGCAGCATCATAGTAATATAATTCTTCATTAAAATAATCGAACTTATATAAGACTTTTAAGTTATTGGTGTTATAATGTAGTAATGCGTTAGTGGTTATTTGCGTTTTTGGAAGCCATTCGTATCCTCTTAAACCATCGTTTGTGTAATAATTTTCACCTTCGTTATCGTTTTTAAATCCAGTAAAATCATTGCGATTAAAACCTATACGCGCCATCCATTTATCGTTAATGTTATGCGCTATATTCACGGCTTGTATATGTCGGCCTTCATCAAACCAGCTGTATTCATCGTTAACGGTTTCTTCTTGTACAAAGGCTTGTATGTCCCAAGAGTTTGAAACTGTTTTTTTTGTAATTATATTTATAACGCCAGAGACTGCATTGGCGCCATACTCTACACCCATAGCGCCTTCAACAATTTCAATACGCTCTACGGTGTCTAAGTTAATTTGAGTTAAATCGATGTTGTTTCCTAATCCACTATCGCTAACTAAAGGAATGTTATCTACTAGAATATTAAAGTATTGTGCATCTAAACCGAAATAAGATATGGTAGATTTTCCGGTTTGTGCGTTGGGAATAATGTTTAAATTTAAATTGAAGTTTAATAAATCGGCTAAGGTGTTGGCAGCCTGATTATCTATTTGCTCGCGTTTAATAACAATTACATTATGTACAGATTTTTGAATCGATTGCGGATTATATTGTCCTGTAACAACAACTTCGTTTAAAGTTTGAATGTCTAAAGAGTCCTGTCTTGCCGTTTGTGCTTTGGCAACAACAGCCATTAAGGGCATAAAAAAAAGTAAAATATAATTTTTATTTAGACTCATTCTTTTTTAGATTTGTGACAAATATATAATCTTATTTTAATTCAGTCTAAATAAGAACAAATATTTTTAATCTAAATTTTCAACCTATAGAAATATTATGAAAAGAGTACTACTATTAACGATGTTAGCATCGGCTTTTACATTTAATTCGGCTGTAGCTCAAAAGAGTAAGTCACAAGACCAAGAAGCAATTAAAAGCATGTGCGGTTGCCACGAAGTGACTTTTAATTTCGCTGAAACATTTAATTATGTAAACGATTCTACTTATATGCCTTCAGAAACAAAGCACGATAAAGGTTTAGAATGGGTAGAGTTAGTCGAAGATTCTAAAGATAAAATCGCATTACAACATTTGTTAATTGTTGGTGATCCTGCACATCCGCATATTGTAAAACATTGGAGACAAGATTGGGAATATGAGAACACAGATTTATACTTATATAATGGTGACAATGTTTGGAACTATGAGGGGTTGACTAAAGACGATGTAAAAGGACAATGGACTCAGAAAGTATTTCAGGTAGATGATAGTCCGCGTTACGAAGGCTCTTCGTCTTGGGTACATGTAGATGGGAAAAGTTATTGGGAAAATACTACTACAGCACCATTACCACGTAGAGAATATACAAAACGAAGCGATTACAACATTACCTTAAGAAGAAACCGTCAAGAAATCACTAAAGATGGATGGATTCACGATCAAGACAACGATAAAGTATTGCGTGAAGCCGGTAAGGAAGATGTTATTATCGCTCAAGAAAAAGGTTACAATACGTATACTAAAGTAGACGATAGTAAATGTGTTGCGGCTCAGGACTATTGGAAAAAAACGAGTGCCAAATGGGCTTTAGTACGCACCAAATGGGATGAAGTGTTTGCTAGAAATAAAAATTTATCTTTGGAAGAAAAAGTAGATAATAAACAATTGTATAAATATTTGTTTTCTGATACAGAATATCAGAATGAAGCAGAAATTAGTGAAGTAATAGAATCTTTTGTAAAAAAATAGTCATGAAAAAATCAGTACTTAAAAAGGGAATTTTAGGAGCATTTTTAGCTTTAGGAGCATTTGCTCAAGCACAACAATCTAACGTGTTCTTAGAACGTGATTTTTGGAAAACAAATCCTTCAATCGAAACTATCGATTTAAAAATTAAAGAAGGAAATGATCCTGTTAAACGTAACGACAGAAGTTTCGATGCTGTTGCGACTGCTATTTTAGGAGATGCGCCAATAGCAACTATAAAATATTTACTTTCTCAAGACGGTAACGACGTTAATAAGTTAACACACGATGGTCGTACATATATCTTTTGGGCAGCTAATAAGGGTAATGTAGAGCTTATGGAATATCTATTAAAGCAAGGTGCTCGAACAGATATATCAGACGATCACGGTTATAGTTTACTAAATTTTGCTGCGACAACAGGACAAAAAAACACGAAGGTTTATGACATTTGTTTGGCAAACGGATTAAAATTAACAGATGTAAATCATGATGGTGCAAATGCATTATTGTTAGTGTCGCAAAGTGCTAAAGATTTTTCTACAATAGACTATTTTATAGCAAAAGGTTTAGATTTAAATAGTAAAGATACTGCTGGAAATGGTATTTTTAATTATGTTGCTAAATCTGGAAATAGAGATATGTTAGAGCAACTTATAGCAAAAGGTGTAGATTATAAGTCTTTAAATAAGGACGGTGGAAATGCCATGATTTTTGCTAGTGCAGGCGGTCGAGGTCCTTCTAATAGTTTAGAATTTTTTAAATATTTAGAAAGTAAAGGGATTGAAGCAAATGTTACTACTAAAGATGGACTAACACCTTTACATGGTTTAGCAGCAAAAAGTAAAGATGAAGCAACTATTATTTATTTTATGAATAAAGGAGTAGATGTTAATCAAGCCGACCAAAATGGAAATACACCTTTCTTAAATGCAGCAGCAAGAAACGATGTATCTATAATCTCTTTATTAGAGCCTAGCTTAAAAAATATTAATGCAACGAATAAAAAAGGAGAATCTGCTTTAGCTTTGGCTGTAGAACATAATTCAACTGAAGTGGTTTCGTATTTAATAGACAAAGGCGCAGACCTTAATGTTGTAGATGCTAACGGAAATAACTTAACAGCTTACCTGATAAACTCTTTTTCTCCTAAAAATAAAGAAGAGTTTAATAAAAAATTAGCCCTTTTAACATCAAAAGGATTAGACGTGTCTAAAGCTCAAGCAGATGGAGATACATTATATCACTTAGCTTTAGATCATAAAGGATTTGAATTACTTAAACTTGCAAAGCAATATAAAGTAGATGTAAATGCTAAAAACAAAGATGGTCTTACCCCTTTATTAAAATCGGCTATGTCTGCTAAAAATGATACTGTTTTAAAGTATTTATTAGATAACGGAGCAGACAAAACGATTACAACAGATTTTGAAGAAACAGCTTTTGATTTAGCTAGTGAGAATGAGCTTTTAAAGTCGAATAACGTTAATATTAATTTTTTAAAATAAGCAGATATGCGTAAATTTTCAATTATAAAAATACTTTCTGTTTTAGCACTTATGGCGTTTAGTTTCTATTCCTTTAAACCGGCTGAAGCAGCGTCTAAATATAAGTGTATGGTGCAAATGACGAATTACACAGGCGAAGGCGCTTATGTCGTTATTTCACTAATAAACCCAAAAGGTGAATACGAAAAAACCTTGTATATGCAAGGTGATGATGATGAATGGTACAACGATTTAACGTCTTGGTTTGACTTCTATGGAAAAAAACGTAATAATATAGATGCCATAACTGGAGCAACAGTTGCTGGCGGACAACGTAGTATAAATGTGATTGAAATAGATGATTCTAAAATTGATACTGGATATCGTATTCGTTTTGAATCGGCTGTTGAAGATCAAGAATATTATGAAAAAGATGTTGAATTTGAATTGACATCTGCAAGTGTAAAAAGTAAAGTTGAAGGTAAAGGATTTATACGTTACATCCGTATGATTCCTAACTAAAAGAAATAACTTATGACGATTTCAATATGGAGATATAGCCACCTTGCGCTGGCTGTATCTTCTTTTGTTTTTATAATATTAGCGGCATTTACTGGTATTATTTTGGCATTCGAGCCTATCTCTAATCAAATTCAACTTTATAAAGTAAGTGGGTTTGATGAGGTGACTTTGGCCGAAACCGTGCAGCATTTAAAAACAAATTATCTTGAAGTCATCGATATGAATGTTGATGTTAACGATTTTGTATCTGCTTCTGTAATTACAGAGGAAGGTGATGCAGAAACGTTTTACATCAATCCTAAAACTGGTGAAAAATTAGGAGAACTTATTGAAAAAGCTCCACTTTTTAATTGGGCGACAAGCTTTCATAGGTCCTTGTTTTTAAAATCTACGGGGCGAATATTTGTTGGAATCACCTCTTTTCTTCTTTTCTTAATCGCTGTATCCGGAACGGTTTTAATCGTAAAAAGACAACGTAGTTTTAAACGTTTTTTTGGTAAGATTGTCAATGAAAACTTCTCGCAATATTACCATGTTGTGTTAGGACGTTTATCATTAATTCCTATTATTATTGTCACGCTTACTGGAGTATATTTATCTTTATATCGATTCGATTTATTGCCGAAAGAAACGCTTATTCAGAATGTGAATTATGATGAAATTTCTGAAACTCCAAAACGCGAGTTAAAAGATCAAGCTATTTTCAGTGATACCAAGTTATCTGAAGTTCGAAGTGTAGAATTTCCGTTTTCTGATGATGTCGAAGATTATTACACCCTTCAATTACAAGATCGTGAAGTTTTAGTCAATCAGTATACAGGCGAAGTTTTAAGCGAAGCTAAGTATCCGCTTATAGCTGTGGCTTCTCGATTAAGCATTAATTTGCATACAGGGCAAGGCAGTATATTATGGGCATTAATTTTAGCCATAGCTTGTGTGAATATTTTGTTTTTTGTGTATTCTGGATTTGTCATGACATTAAAGCGCCGAAAAGCTAAACTTAAAAACACATTTAAAAAGGATGCTTGTAAATATGTGATTTTAGTTGGTTCGGAAAATGGGAGCAGTTTGCAATATGCCAATATGCTGCATAAGCAATTATTGAAGCTAGGTGAGATGTCTTTTATTGCTGAATTAAATGCATATTCAACCTACAGATCTTGCGAGCATTTAGTAGTTATTACAGCTACTTATGGGCAAGGAGATGCGCCAGAAAATGCCTCTAATTTTGAAAATATTTTTAAAACTATAAAAACAGAGAAGGCTTATAGTTTTTCTGTTGTCGGATTTGGATCTTTAGCGTATCCCGATTTTTGTAAATATGCGTTTACTGTAGATGCGTTACTTCAAACAGATCCTAATGCAGTTCAGCTTTTAAAGCCGTTTACCATTCATAATAAATCTTTTGAAGCCTATACGAAATGGATTAATTCATGGTCTAAGAAAGTCGGGTTGCAAATTCAGTTGCCTGGAGATGCTTTAGTTGAAAGCAACAAGCGTAAGCGTACATTTAATGTGGTTCAAAAAACAATAACGAGCGATAATCCAGACGATACGTTTACTATTACTTTTAAACCCAAATTAGGTTTTAGCCGATTTAAATCTGGCGATTTATTAGCGATTAAACCACAAGCCAATAGTGCAGAGCGCTTGTATTCTATAGGGAAAGTAAATGCGAGTGTTTTTTTAAGTGTAAAACGCCAAGAATTGGGCTTGTGTTCTAATTTTTTAAACGATTTAAAAGTTGGTGATAGCCTTAAAGCACGACTAATTAAGAATAAAGAATTTCGTCTCTCTAAGCGAACAAAACACGTACTTATGATTGCTAATGGAACAGGGATTGCTCCGTTTTTAGGGATGATAGATCAGAATACTTCAGCTCAAAAAATGCAGTTATATTGGGGCGGACGTCGTAAAGCTTCTTTCAAAATGTATAAAGACATTATACAAGATGGTTTACAACACAATAAGCTTCAAAAACTTGAAATCGCGTATTCACAAGAAGATGAACATAAAGTCTACGTGCAACATTTACTAGAGCGAGATGCAGAACACGTGGCACAGGTTTTAAAACAAAAGGGTGTGATTATGATTTGCGGATCTATTGCTATGCAAAAAGATGTACTTCTGGTCTTAGAAGCCATTTGTGAGCGCCATTTAGAACAGCCATTAAGTGTGTATAAAAATAAAGGTCAGCTTAAGCTAGACTGTTATTAGTTTTCTTCTTCATCTTTTGTTAAAAGGTCTTTCTTTTTCTCTTCAACTTTTTCTTTAATGGCAGGGTAAAGTTTTGTTGAAATAGCCATTACAGGTTCGTAAAGTACAGAGTCATCAATATCAGTTTCATCTACAAATGGAACCGTATCATTTAAGGTTACAAAAATATTTAAAGCTACACTAGCAATTAAACCTATTTTAAGAAGGCCAAACACACCGCCTAAAATCTTATTTACAATACCTAAAAATGCAAAATCTGCAAGTTTTGTGAGTGCTCTTCCAGCCAATCCAATAACTAACACTATCGCTATAAATGTAACAGCAAAAGCCACTATTTTAATGTAATTATCATCCCAATCTACTTTATCTTCAAACAGAGAACCTGTATAAGCACTAAAATGAATGGCGCCAAAAACACCAATAATTAAAGCCAGTAACGAGGCTATTTCTACAAAAAGACCATTAATAAATCCTCGAACTAAACCGAATAGAAGAATAACAGCAAGAATGATGTCTAATAAAGTCATAATGAATTGGTTGATTTCTCAAATATAATATTAAATATGAATCTGTCATATTTTATGAGATGTTTAGGAGAAATGAGGTGCTATTTTTTAACTTTGCAGCACGCAGTTTAAGCGTAATAAAAATTATATGTCAAGAGACGAAGAATTAAAATCGAGATGGAAAGATGTCGTGACTAAATTGTCGAATCAATTTGCAGATGGTGATACTTTAGATCTAGATGCCATTATTTATTTAATTGGTTTACAAGAGTTAGGACAGTTGGACCGTACTTTTAAAAAAGACCAAAAATTAGATTTAATGCATATTGCAATTTGCAAGCTATTAGTGCCTTATGGGTATTATGAGTTTGATTTTGTAGACGATGATGGGTGGCCACATTATACCGTAAAAGAACAATTGCCAACATTAAAAGCTGGCGAACAAAGTATTTTAATGAAAGAAGCCATTGTAAACTATTTCATTGAAACCGAATATATAAATTAAGAATTGTTAAATTTGCATTCATTTTTGAAGGAAGATCATGATTGATAAAATAAAAGAACTTATTGCTGAAGCAGAAGCATTTAAAGCACAGTCTAAAGACGAAGTTGAAGCATTCCGTATTAAATACTTAGGTAAAAAAGGATTGTTAAACGATTATTTTGCTGAATTTAAAAACGTGGCTAACGATCAAAAGAAAGAATTTGGTCAAGTTATTAATCAGCTTAAAAATACAGCTCAAGAACGTGTTGATGCTTTAAAAGCTGAATTAGAAAGCAATGAAGAAGCAAAAGGGATTTATGGCGATTTATCTAGACCAGGCGAACCTATTTCTATTGGATCTCGTCACCCTATTTCTATTGTAAAAAATCAAATTATAGATATTTTTTCAACCATTGGTTTCAACGTTAGTGAAGGTCCAGAAATTGAAGACGATTGGCATAATTTTACAGCATTAAACTTACCAGAATATCACCCGGCGAGAGATATGCAGGATACGTTTTTTATTCAAACAGATCCAGATGTATTATTACGTACACACACCAGTTCTGTACAAGTGCGTTATATGGAAAACAATGCGCCTCCAATTCGTACCATTTCTCCAGGACGTGTGTACAGAAATGAAGCTATTTCGGCTCGTTCTCACTGTTTCTTTCATCAAGTTGAAGGATTATATATTGATAAAGATGTAAGCTTTGCAGACTTAAAGCAAACGTTGCAATATTTTACTACAGAAATGTTCGGGAAATCGAAAATTCGTTTACGTCCGTCATATTTTCCATTTACAGAACCAAGCGCAGAGATTGATGTGTATTGGGGCTTAGAAACCGAATCTGATTACCGTATAACTAAAGGTACAGGTTGGTTAGAAATTGGTGGTTGTGGTATGGTAGATCCAAACGTTTTAGAAAACTGTAATATAGATTCTAAAGTGTATTCTGGTTTTGCTTTTGGCGTAGGAATAGATCGTATTGCCATGTTATTACACCAAATAAACGACATCCGTTTATTAAGTGAAAACGATGTGCGTTTCTTAGAACAATTTAAGTCTACAATTTAATTGTATGAAAAAAGATATTGAAATTCCCAAAGTTGATGGTGTTTATGTCGCTGCTGTAAAAGTGTTTAATAAAGACCTTAATGTAGACGAGTGGAATGCCTATATTATAAATGATAAAGACGTCGATTTAGAGATGGTATTAATCGTCTCTAAAGGACTGTCTAAAGATAAAAAAACGGCTGTAATGCGTCATAAATTAGAGACGCTTCCGGCTAAGAGTTTTGCTAAAATTGAATATCTTCAAGAGGAAGTTTTAGCCTTAGTAAATACCTTTGAAGTCTCTTTCTTTGAAGGTAATAAAATGTTTGACAAGTCCTTTGTGTTTAAAGCGAACACTATTAACGAGAAAGCCTATCAAGTTATACCAACTATGGGTGGTATTCAGGGCGTTTTAGTAAAATAAACACCCTTACTTTTTAATCTAACTTGTCTGTAAGTTTTTCAAAAGTCTTTTTAGGATCTTTGCCTTCATATAAAATTTCGTAAACCGCATTAATTATAGGAAGTTTGGTTTTACGAGCATTCTTTTCATTCAATAGTTGTGCACTTTTAGAGGCGTAATAGCCTTCTGCTACCATACTCATTTCCATTTGTGCTGATTTTACGGTGTAGCCTTTTCCAATCATATTACCGAACATTCTATTTCTAGAAAACACAGAATATCCTGTAACTAATAAATCGCCCAAGTAGGCTGAGTTGTTAATGTTACGTTTCATCTTGTGCATTTTTTTAATAAAGCGTTTCATTTCTCGAATCGCATTACTCATTAATACACTTTGAAAGTTGTCTCCGTAACCTAAACCGTGAGCAATTCCTGCGGCAATAGCATAAATGTTCTTTAGCATAACGGCATATTCGGTCCCGATTACATCGTCGCTAATTTTGGTTTTTATATAATTACTAGAAAAGTTTTTAGCAATGGCTTTTGCTTTTTTAGAGTCGGCACAAGAAATTGTTAAGTAAGATAAACGTTCTAGAGCAACTTCTTCGGCATGGCATGGTCCAGCAATCACAACAATGTTGTTGTAAGATACATTGTAATCATGGTGAAAGTGCTCGCCAACTAATAATCCAGATTCTGGAATAATACCTTTTACGGCAGAAACTACTGTTTTGTTAGAGATGTCTATGGTTATTTTTTCTAATTCACTTTGCATGAATGCAGAAGGGATGGCGAAAATTAAGATATCTGCATAATTAGCAATTTCATTAATGTCGTTACTAAGAATAAGTTCATCGGTATTGAACTCTACAGAACTTAAATAATTAGGATTATGCTGTTCTTTTAATAAATGTTCTTTAGTGTAAACACTACGCATGTACCAACCCACTTCGTCAAGATTTTCACAAAGCATTTTTACAATGGCGGTAGCCCAACTACCAGCACCAAATACAGCATATTTTAATTCTTTACTCATAAAAGCATTATAATTATAAGATTCAAAAGTACGTAAAAAAGAACTTTTTCTGGGTTAATGAAATATTAATAAAACAGATTTCGAGTTACTGTGCATTTAAATTGTTTAAGATTTCAAAACCATTTCGTTTTTAATAATATAAATTGAAGTGTCTGCTAAAAATAGTTTTTCGACTTCTAAGAAGTGTTCTATACGTTCTAACGTATCGGTAATTTCAATAATTTGTGGGTGTTTAAAATGCTGAACATCACTTAGCCCCCAGTTTATTTTTTTACTATCAAAATAGCCTTTAGAGACGTTAAATTGTAACACCTGATTTAAATTGGCGGCTTTTGCTTTTTTTATAACGATAGTCCCAAAATCTGATTCGTGAAGGGTTTTCCAAAACGGAACATCTTTACGTTTTTTACCGTATTCAAAATAAATCCTAATGGTGGTTACCGTTTTCATTTGTGATGTCTTTTATCGTCAATTTCAGATAAGGTAAGTCCTTTTTCTTTAAAAACACTCGTGTTTTTTGGGCTTCCAATAATTTGAGAGGTATATACGCCAGTGTGCCCAGAAAATAAATACGAAACACTACAAGCAATGGCAATAAATACGCCTGCTTCAATTCCGAATAATTCGATACCCATAACTGTACATGCAATTGGTGTATTGGTTGCGCCTGCAAATACAGCTACAAATCCCATGCCAGCAAGTAAGCCCATAGGAAGCGGAATAAACCAAATTAACACATTACCTAAAGTGGCTCCGATATAAAATAAAGGAGTGACTTCTCCACCTTTAAAACCTGCACCAAGAGTAAAAGATGTGAATAAGAGTTTGGCTAAAAAATCGTAAGAATTCATATTAGAGCTAAACGATTCTACAATTGTTGGCACACCTAAACCAATATATTTAGTGGTCCCAATACTATAGATTATAATGGCTAAAATTATGCCACCAATGGTTGGGCGTAACGGCGGATATTTTATGTATTTTTTAAATAAATTCGACCAAAAGTGAGTCGATTTTGAAAATAACATGGCTACCAGTCCAAAGATTATTCCTGCTAACATGGCCCAAAGTAAATTTATGGGATTCATCTCTGCAACGGCGTCTATGTGATAATGTGTATGATGAATGTTCCAGATTTCACAAAAATAATTCGCAAGTACTGCTGCTAAAAAACTAGGCACAATAGCATCTAAACGAATACGTCCAAGAATGAGCACTTCTAAAGCAAAAATACCACCAGCCAAAGGTGTTCCGAATACAGATGCAAAACCAGCACTAATACCTGCTATTAAAACAATTTTACGATCTCCATTAGAAAGTTTAAATATTTTAGTGAATTGATCTGCTACTGCACCACCAATTTGTACGGCGGTTCCTTCACGACCTGCAGAACCTCCAAATAAATGCGTGACAACCGTTCCAAATAAAACTAAAGGAGCCATTTTGAAAGGAATGACTTTTTTAGGCGAATGAAATTCTTCAAGTAATAAATTGTTTCCTTTTACTACACTGTTTCCGAAAAGGTGGTACGTAATACCTATAATAAATCCACCGATAGGTAATAATGCAATAATCCAAAAATTAGATTCTCTATAGGCTGTTGCCCATTCTAAACTCTTCAAGAAAAATGCAGAGATACTTCCGGCTACCAGACCTAAAAAGGTGCAGATTACAAGCCATTTAATGAGATAGTATAATGATGGAATTTGTTCGAATGAGGTTAGTTTGTTTTTAAAATCTTCTAAGGTCATAATTACCTAATATTAATACTTCTACTAGGTTTACAGTCGGTATTAGTAGAAATTTTTAGTGTTATAAGAGCGGTTTAAGGCAAACCTCATTGCCGTGCATAAACAAAATTAGAACAAAAATTATAATATCAAACTGTTTTGGAAAGCTTTGTTGATGCTTAACTGTATTTATACTGTAAGTTAAATATTCTTTTTTAAGAAGAATACATGTTTAAAAACATGATTATTAAAGTTTTAACGTTAGTTTGTGAATGGGAATACATTTATGGTACGATTTTTAACGTTATAAATTTGCTAAGATTTTTAATTATATATCTCTATCAGTTACTAGACTTTGGTTGTAAATGTACTGATAGAGATACTTAATTATATATACTGTGAATTAGAAGGTCTTAAAGAACTTCTTTTCTTCTTATGTTAATACGCATAGCGCCTTCAATAGGTTGTTCGGACACCATAATTAAATAGCCACCGCCGCCAGCACCAGCTAATTTCCAAGCCATAGCGTGTTCTTTATGTTTATCTATTTCTTTATTAATTCTATCGTTAACCATTGCAGGGAACATCTTTACTTGCGCTTTAAATGAATCTAAAAATCCTGTAGCAAAAGTGTTTAAATCTTTCGCTTTTATAGCATCCCAAACTATTTCTGAGGCTTCAGATAATGCTTTTACATTTTCTTCTGTGATATAGGTTTCTCCTAAAAGATCTAAACCAGGTTCTCTTGGCCATAACATAACCATATACAGGTGTTCTTCTAGCCAAGTTAATGTAGATTCATCATCAATAGATTCAAATTTTGTAGGCCAATACGCATTATCGTAATAGTGTCTGGTAAGTCCTGGCATACAAATACCAATGGCATCTTGGGCTCCAGAAATCATTGTAGATCCTGGTGTGTTTTCAAATTTAAAAAGAATTTCTGCTAATTTTTCTGGCTTCTCTAAAGGCAAATAATAAGGCCAAATTTGTTTTGCTGCATTTCTAGTAGAAGTAGACATACCGCAACGCTCGTTGTATTCAATAACAGGTTCTAAAGATAAGGTTATAGCCCATCCTGGATGAAATTTAGACACATACGGTTGATCTATCCAAGTTCCTGCCAAATCAATTCTATATGGTAATGTACAGTTACCTGCAGAGCGTATGGCTGTGGTAGAGCGCTCTGGAAGTCCTTCGTCTGGAATTCGTTTTAGATTTTTAAGCTCTATGTTTAACGCATTACATAATTCTTCTTTTTTTGGAGAAAAACCATCTTCGTTTACCACAAAAAAATCAGGTCTTAATGTTTCTAAATCTTCTTTAAAATCTAAAATACCAGAACCCGTATTTACAAATGCTTTTTTTACATACCTAATGGCATTTATCATGTAAAGTCTTTCTTGTTCCGAATTAATGGTTTGTCGGCCTTTTAATTCTGCAATAGTAGCGTCAGAACCTATCCCAACATATAAGTCACCATACATAGAGGCTTCCTTAAAAAACGCAATATGGCCACTGTGTAGCATATCAAAACATCCCGAAACAAATACTTTTTTATTCATCTTATATCTAATTTATATCCAAATTTGAATTTAATGTCGAAATTAAACTCATTTTTTGCAAGGTATTTTATTTACAGAAATTTAACAACAACTTTGATGTAAAAGCTTGCGCATGATTCTGGTATCCTTGTGACTAGTAAATATATATGTGGCGTTTTAATTGAAGTGGAATACAAATAATTAGATTTTTAAGAATGTGAAAAATAAATGCTATTGTAACACGCATGCCTTTCATTATTTTTCTTTGATGCTTATTGCGTAGTTAAAATAACAATTTACCACGCAAATAATGAGATATAGCGGTCATGGGTCATTTCTTTTTCTTAATTTTATCGGCAAATTTTTACTGATTTAAGTCTTATAATAACCTCGCAATCCCTAATTACTATGCTAGATGATTTTCTTTTTTATGTTCAATACGGTATTAATCATGTATTAGATATAAATGGTTACGATCATGTTCTTTTTTTATTAGTTCTGACCGTTGCATATGTTTTTAAAGATTGGAAGCGTGTGTTAATATTAGTTTCTTTATTTACACTCGGACATACCATTTCATTAATATTGGCAGCATACGATATTGTTAAAATAAATGGCGCTTTAGTCGAGCTCTTAATTCCAATTACCATTTGTGTTATGGCTTTATATAATGTTTTTACAGCAGGGAAAACCATACAGAAAGGTGTAGGATTATTATTTTTTTCTGCCTTGTTTTTCGGAATTATTCATGGCTTAGGGTTTGCTAGAGAGTTTCATTTATTAATTGGCGGATCTAGTGATAAGCTATTGCCTTTACTAGAATTTGCATTGGGTATAGAAGCCGCACAACTTATAATTGTATTTGTTGTATTGTTTTTTAGTTTTCTTATGCAAACCGTTTTTAACTTCTCTAAACGCGACTGGATTTTAGTAATGTCATCTATAGTTATTGGTTTAGTCATTCCAATGATTATGGAAAATGAATTAATTGCTTAAAAATAAAGCGTTTTCTCAAAATTTTAACGAACTGCCATTGTAATTAAAACCCTAACAAGCTATCTTCGTTAACTCAGGTGTATAATACTATAAGAATTACCCGCCTAAAGAAGTATAAAGACGTTTGGATTATCTTTTTAATCTAATTGAGTCCACCAAAATTTAAACATTTTAATGTCAAAAAAAAAGCAACTTAAGTACGACAAAGCTTATTTACGAATAGCAAGAGAGTGGGGGAAATTATCGTTTTGTGAACGCAAACAAGTTGGAGCAGTTATTGTAAAAGACCGAATGATTATATCAGACGGTTTTAATGGTACACCAACTGGATTTGATAATTTTTGTGAAGATGAGGAAGGCTATACCAAATGGTATGTATTGCATGCCGAAGCAAATGCGATTCTTAAAGTTGCAGCTTCTACTCAGTCTTGTAAAGGGGCGACCTTGTATATTACGCTATCTCCTTGTAAAGAATGTAGTAAATTAATTCACCAAGCGGGAATAGTAAGAGTCGTGTATTGCCAAAAATATAAAGATAATTCTGGCTTAGATTTTTTAGAAAAAGCTGGAATACACATTGAATACATCGAAGACTTATCTGCATAATGACTCTAAAAAAAATATATTTACCTCTTATTGTTGGAGCTGCTGTGGCGGCTGGGATTTTTATTGGCGGTAAATTAAATTTTTCAGACAAATCAGATCGGTTGTTTACATCGAATAGTAAAAAAGAAAAGCTAAATAGATTAATCGATTATATAGACTACGAGTATGTAGACGATGTAAATACAGATAGTATTGTAGATGTTACTGTAAATGGAATTCTTGAAAATTTAGATCCGCATTCTGTGTATATTCCTAAAGAAGACATGGAGCGAGTGTCTGAGAATATGAAAGGTGATTTTGTAGGTATTGGAATTCATTTTTATACATATAAAGATACGGTAACTGTAATACGTGCCGTAGACGATGGTCCAAGTGATAAAGTAGGAATACGTGGTGGAGATCGCATTATTTTTGCTGATGGCGATTCATTATTCGGAAAGTATATTAACGATGTAGATATTGTACATCGCTTAAAGGGTCCTGTTGGTTCTAAATTACATTTGCAAGTTTATAGAAAAGATACCGATCAGATTTTAGATTTTGATGTGTCTAGAGGTGTTATCCCCATTAAAAGTGTCGATGCTAGCTATATGCTTACAGAAACATTGGGTTATATTAAGGTAAACCGTTTTGCCGAAACAACTTTTAAAGAATTTAAAAAAGTCTTGTTAGATTTAAAATCGCAAGGTGCCACAAAGATTACGTTAGATTTAAGAGATAATCCTGGCGGATTTTTAACCGTTGCAGAACAAATTGCAGATGAATTTTTGGAAGATGAAAAGCTAATTCTGTTTACAAAAAATAAAAGAGGTAACATCGATAAAAGCTTCGCAACCGAAAAAGGCGATTTTGAAAACGGAGAGGTTTATGTATTGATAAATGAAAACTCGGCATCTGCAAGCGAAATTGTCGCTGGAGCTTTACAGGATAACGATAAAGGTACTATTCTGGGGCGTCGTTCTTATGGAAAAGGTTTAGTACAACGCGAAATGGAATTGGGAGATGGTAGTGCAGTACGCTTAACAGTATCTCGATATTATACGCCTACGGGGCGCTCAATACAACGCTCTTACAGTAACGGTAATAAAGATTATTACGACGAGTATTTTGAGCGTTTAGAAAGTGGAGAGCTTTTAGATCCGGATAAAATAAAAGTGTCCGACTCCTTAAAATTTACCACACCAAAAGGTAAGGTCGTATATGGCGGTGGCGGAATTATTCCAGATGTGTTTGTGCCTTTAGATACTAGAACTCAGAACGAAACTTTGCTGTTTTTAGAGCAACGTGGTTTAGTGAGTTACTTTATTTTTGAAGAGTTAGAAAAAGACAGACATATGTTTGACGATTATACGCGAGAGTCTTTTGTAAATGAATTTGAAGTAAGCGACGATCTGGTTTTAAAGTTCGAAGATTACTTAAACTTACGTACCATAGCAAATATTTCTTTTCAAGCTTATCAAGATGAAGTGAAGCTGTATTTAAAAGCAACTATAGCCGATCAATTATTCGGAAAAGGGGTGTATACCGAAGTGTTTAATAACGACAATAATATGATTAAAGAAGTTATTAAATTGAGTGAACAACTTCAAGAAAATTGATGTTGTTCACCCGACTATCAAAGCGGTTTACTTTTGCTGTTTAAACTTTTTCTCGATACTCTTCGAGGTGTTTAAAATAAGTAATAACACTATGGCGCACAATAATGCCATAATGGTAATTAATGCTACAATGCCTTCGTTTCCAAAAGGATCTTCAAAATTTATTTGTGTAGCGTTAAAAATAATCAACGCTATAGCTATAACCGATAGAATGATTGAGAATATTTTCATGTTAAATAAATAAGGCTTTAATGTTGTGAGCAAATAGTTTTACTGCAATTGCAAGCAAGATAACACCAAAAACTTTACGAATTATATTTATTCCTGTTTGTCCTATTATACGTTCAATCGCAGACGATGTTTTAAGTACTATATATATAAGTACAACGTTTAAAAGTACGGCTATAATTATATTTTCGGTTCTAAATTCCGCTCTTAGTGATAGTAAAGTTGTTAAGCTACCAGGTCCTGCGATTAAAGGAAACGCTAAAGGGAATACTGTTGCTGTCACCGCAGATTGCTCTTCTTGTTTGTATAATGTAATACCTAAAATCATTTCTAAAGCAATAAAGAATAGGATAAAAGACCCTGCTACAGCAAAAGAATTGACATCTATACCAATTAACTTTAAAATACTATTTCCTAAAAACAAAAACACAATTAATATTGTACCTGCTATAATGGATGCTTTCTCACTTTGAATGTGTCCCATTTTTTTACGTAAGTCGATTACGATAGGAATGTTTCCTATAATATCTATTACGGCAAATAGAATCATAAAAGCGGTGAATATTTCTTTAATATTAAATTGCATTACATTAGGGTTTAAATTTTTGCGCAAAAGTAGTGGATTAAAATATACTATCTATAATAAATAAATATAAAGTTTACCTATTTTTGCGGCATGTTTCAAATAGGAAAAACCATAGTTTCAGAAGAAATTATAGAGAAGGATTTTCTCTGTAATTTGTCGGCGTGTAAAGGACAGTGTTGTATTGATGGTGATGCTGGAGCGCCTTTAGATAGTGAAGAAATAAAGATACTTGAAGATATTTATCCGAAAGTTAAACCGTTTTTAAGACAAAAAGGTATTGAGGCTATCGAGGCTCAAGGCACATATATCACAACAGATTTTGGCGATTATGAAACACCTTTAATTAACGGAGCAGATTGTGCTTACGTTATTTTTGATAAAAAAGGAACCGCACTTTGTGCTATAGAGGAAGCGTATAATCAAGGTGAAGTGACATGGAAAAAGCCAGTATCTTGCCATTTGTATCCCATCAGAATTAAAGATTTTACAGAGTTTTCAGCTGTAAATTACGACCGTTGGGAAATCTGTGACGATGCCTGTACTTTAGGGAAAGAACTGCAAGTGCCAATTTATAAGTTTGTAAAAGAAGCTTTAATTAGAAAGTTTGGAGAAGACTGGTATATGGAACTCGAAAAAGTAGCTGCAACTTACAAATAAGCTATGTTTTTTTGTTTTTAAGTATAGGTATTTGCAAAATCACTTTAGTGCCTTTTGGTCTGTCTTTTTCAGTATATAGATCTTCAATGTCAAATTTATAATCTTTAGTATAGCGTTTAGAGAAGTTCGCTAAGCGTGCTTTTGTAATGGCAATCCCTACAGATTTTCGCTTTAACACCTTTAAGCTATTAATTTTTTCGGCTTCAATTCTACCTATACCATTATCTATAATACTAATATTTATGTAGTCTTCGGAGTCCTTAGATACATATAAATCTATTTTTCTGTCATGTTTTTTAGAAGATAGCCCGTGCCATAATGCATTTTCTAAAAACGGTTGCAAAATTAACGAAGGTACTTTAACGGATTTTGTATCGATATCTTCTGGAACATGCATTCTAAATTCAATTTCGTTTTCAAACCTTATGTTTTCAATGTTTAAATAGAGTTGCATGGTGTCTAGCTCGTCTTCTAAAGTCATTTCTTTTTCTGTGGACGCAATCAGAATTTTTCTAATTAATTTTGAAAACTTATTCAGGTAATAAACGGCTTTTTCTTTATCGTTATTTATGATGTAAAGCTTAATCGAGTTTAATGAATTGAAGATGAAATGTGGATTCATTTGACTTCGTAACATGTCTTGTTCCAGCGTAATAATTTGCTTTTCCTGTTTTAACTGTCGGTGTCTAATAATAATAATAATCATAGTGGTAAACAGGGAAATTAAGATGGCTGTATACCAAAATAACTTTTTGTTTCGCTCTAGTTTATTACGTACAATTTCATTCTCGTCTGCTAATTCTTGTATTTGGTTATTCTTAGATTCGTGTTCGTACTGAATAATTAAATCATTTACATAATTTAAATTTCTGTCGTTAGTTATGCTATTTTCTATCTCTTTGCTTTCTTTATAAAATAAATGAGCGTCTTTATAATTTTCAGACTTAAAGTAAACCTCGGATAAGTAAAGAAGCGATTCTGAGGTAAATGTTTTTAAATCGTAAGTTCTAGAAATTTGAAGTGCCGTTTTTAAATTGTTTTCAGCAGCTTCATTCTGGCCTAGTTTTTCTTGGATACGCCCAAGATTTACATAGGTTTCTGCAAGATAGTATTGGTCTCCCAGTTCTTGAGCTTCAGCTAGAGCTTTAGTGTTTAATTCTAGAGCTTCTTCAAACTTTCCTTGTTTAATATAGATTTTGGTAATGGCATTATGGCAAATAACGCGTCCCACTTTAGAATCTATTTGGTTATTAAAATCAAGAGAGATTTTGTAATTCTTTAAAGCTTCATCCAGTTGGCCTTTATGCTCAAGGGCAATCCCAATATTTTGATAATTAATGGCAAGTCCAAGTTTGTTGTTGCCTTCCGTTTCAATAAATAAAGATTTTTCAAACTGTTTTAGGGCTAGATCGTATTGTTTGAGTACTAAATAAATGTTTCCCATACTGTTTCTAGAGACCGCCATACTGCGTTTAAGTTCTGTATCTGGGTTTATTTTGTACATTTTAGAAGCTAAATCGTATGCTTCTTTATGATAGTCTAAAGCAGGTTTTACAAGATCCATTCTACGATAAACGACTCCAATTAAATTCAAAGACATGATGTGAAACACATCATTATCGGCTTCAATAGCTATTTCTAAAGCTTTTTTATGAAGCTGAATTGCGGGTTCGTAAAGCGATTTGTTGCGATTTGTCGTTCCAAGTGCGTTTAAAGCGTAACATTCTGCTTCAGGATATTGCTTTAATGTTGCTTGGTTTATTATGTATTCCATTTTTAAAACATCTCCCTTGTCGTTATAAAAAATGGTTTCTAAAGCGCGATAATCTTTAGGTTTGTTTTTAAATGCAGTTTTTACACGTTCAATAAAAAGCGTGTCTAAAGTATTATTTTGTGCTGTACTAAGTTGAAAGCATGATAATAGGACAATCCAAAAGAAAACAATAGGAAGTTTGATGTAAGTATTTTCTATGAGGGATTGTCGTTTTAGCATATTATATTTTTTCTAAAAAATCAGATTTCCGTTGTCTAGCCACAGGGATTTTGTGGTTAGATTGCATAACGACGTAGCCTTCATTTTTAATATATTCTTTAATCTTATTTAAGTTTACAATATAGGAATTGTGAATCCTAAAAAAAACATGTTCGGGTAAAATGGTGTTGACTTCTTTTAGTTTTTTTGTCAATACTATTTTTTGGTTGTCTTTTAAGAAAATTGTGCTGTAGTTTCCGTCAGACTCTACAAACAGTATATCATCAATTTCAACAAATATTAGTTTACCATCGGTGTTTATAGATATGCGATGGTTGTTTTGCTTAGCATTAAATTTAATTAATATTTCTTCAATTTGGGCAGAATTATTAGATTTAGAATAGTGTTTTTTTATTTTATAAATGGTGTGTTCTAAGTCGTCTGAATCTATGGGTTTTAATAAATAATCTATGGCTTCTTGTTTTAATGCTTGTATACCATATTCGTTATATGCCGTTGTAATTACAACAGAAAAATCTCGGCTTTTTAATTTATCTAAAAACTGAAATCCGTCCATAGTTGGCATTTGTATATCCAAAAACAAACAGTCTGGAGGTGTGTTGTTTAGGTATGTAATAGCCTCTTCTGGCGAGGTAAATGTTTTTATAATCTCTATATCATCTTTAAAGTTGTTTAACTCCCAAGTTAGACTTTGTATCGCTTTTGGTTCGTCATCAACAATAACGGCTTCTATCATAATTTTGAAAAATTTAGGATAACTGTATCGTATTAATAAATTTACACAAAAATAATTCTGATTAATTTGTTTTTGGCTATGTATTTTTGCTAAATATACAGTATTGAATACCAACTATACAAAAGGAGGTGTTTATTTCACTTCTTTGTTGTTTTTTGAAAACGTTTTAATAATATAATAAGACCAAAATAAAGGTCAAAAAATATTTAGTTTAGTTAGTTATAGGGGAAAAAAGAGAGCTTTAAAAGCTCTCTTTTTTATTTTAAATCGTTTAGAGTTTCGAATAATTTAATTTGTTATTGTGTTTCTTAAATGTAAATTAATTGAAACTTTAACTTAACGTGTGTTTTGTAAATAATTGTATTTAAGTAAAATATAAAATATTTTAGTCAACATTGCTTATTTGTGTTTTTAAGTTGTTGTTAAAAACTTGTTAACAATGTTTATAAGATGTGCTTTCTTTTTAGAGGTGTATTTTTAATATTTGTTATTCACCTTAATTGGTGCCTCTATACTAACCCTTTACTTAAAACAAAGTTAATGCCTCTAGCTACCGAACCCATTCTTCAAGAAAACAAAGACCGATTTGTAATTTTTCCTATTCAACACCATGACATTTGGGAATGGTATAAAAAATCTGAAGCCAGTTTTTGGACTGCAGAAGAAATCGATTTGCATCAGGATATTGTAGACTGGAAAGACAAGTTAAATAATGACGAGCGTTATTTTATAAAGCACATTTTAGCATTTTTTGCCGCTAGTGATGGTATTGTGAATGAAAATTTAGCAGAAAATTTTGTAAGTGAAGTACAATACAGCGAAGCTAAGTTTTTCTATGGCTTTCAAATCATGATGGAAAATATACATAGCGAAACCTATTCTCTGCTTATCGATACCTATGTGAAAGATGAAAAGGAAAAAGATTTACTGTTTAACGCTATTGAAAACTTTCCTGCAATTAAGAAAAAAGCAGATTGGGCATTAAAATGGATAGAATCGCCAAGTTTTGCAGAGCGACTTATTGCTTTTGCAGCTGTAGAAGGTATTTTCTTTTCTGGAGCTTTCTGTTCGTTATTCTGGTTAAAAAAACGTGGTTTAATGCCTGGACTTACTTTTTCTAACGAATTAATTTCAAGAGACGAAGGTGTGCATTGCGATTTTGCTGTGCATTTACACAATCATCATTTAATAAATAAAGTGCCAAAATCCAGAATTACAGATATTTTAGTAGATGCTTTAAATATAGAACGCGAATTTATTACAGAATCTCTACCTGCGAGTTTAATAGGTATGAATGCGAATTTAATGACACAATATTTGGAATTCGTAACCGATAGATTATTAAGTGAGTTGGATTGCGATAAAGTTTATAATACCGCCAATCCATTTGATTTTATGGATATGATTTCACTACAAGGAAAAACAAATTTCTTTGAAAAACGGGTGTCGGAATATCAAAAGGCAGGCGTTATGAATAAAGAAGAAGAGGAAGATAAATTTAATTTTGATGCCGATTTTTAACCACTTAACATTTCAACACGTATAAAAAAACCAATACTAACCACCTCATTTCTGATTTTGCTGTATCAGAGATATTAAAAACTGTTCAAAACATATGTATGTATTAAAAAGAGACGGAAGAAAAGAACCTATCATGTTCGATAAGATTACCGCAAGAGTAAGAAAGCTCTGTTATGGTTTAAATAAACTTGTCGATCCTGTTAAAGTAGCCATGCGTGTTATTGAAGGGTTGTATGATGGCGTTACCACTAGCGAATTAGATAATCTAGCAGCAGAAATTGCAGCAACCTTAACTACAGCACATCCAGATTACGCGCGTTTAGCAGCTAGAATTTCCGTGTCAAATTTACATAAAAACACTAAGAAAACGTTTAGTGAGGTTATGCACGATTTATATACGTATGTTAATCCAAGAACCGGTCAGGCCGCTCCGCTTTTGGCAGATGATGTGTATAAGGTCATCATGGAACATAAAGAGCGTTTAGACTCTACAATAATATATAATCGAGATTTTAGCTACGACTATTTTGGTTTTAAAACCTTAGAACGCTCTTATCTTTTAAAATTAAATGGCAAGATAGCCGAGCGTCCGCAACATATGTTAATGCGCGTTGCTATAGGGATTCATTTAAACGACTTAGAATCGGCGATACAGACTTATGAGCTGATGTCTAAAAAGTATTTTACACACGCTACACCAACACTATTTAATTCAGGAACACCTAAACCACAAATGTCGTCTTGTTTTTTACTGACTATGAAAGACGATAGTATAGATGGGATTTACGATACTTTAAAACAAACGGCTAAAATTTCGCAATCTGCGGGAGGTATTGGGTTGGCAATTCATAATGTTCGTGCCACTGGAAGTTATATTTCTGGTACTAACGGAACCAGTAATGGTATTGTGCCAATGCTTAGAGTGTTTAATGATACGGCCCGTTATGTAGATCAGGGTGGAGGAAAAAGAAAAGGGAGTTTTGCCATGTACTTAGAAACTTGGCATGCCGATATTTTTGATTTCTTAGATTTAAAAAAGAATCATGGGAAAGAAGAAATGCGTGCTCGCGATTTGTTTTATGCGATGTGGATTTCAGATTTATTTATGAAACGTGTTCAAGAAGATGGGCCTTGGACCTTAATGTGTCCAGATGAATGTCCTGGCATGGACGAGGTGCATAGTGAAGCTTTTGAAGCATTATATTTAAAGTATGAGGCTGAAGGGAAAGGTCGAAAAACAATAAAAGCAAGAGAGCTTTGGGAGAAAATATTAGAATCTCAAATAGAAACGGGAACACCTTATATGTTGTATAAAGATGCAGCAAACCGAAAATCTAATCAACAGAATTTAGGAACCATTAGGTCTTCTAATTTATGTACAGAGATTTTGGAATACACATCTCCAGATGAAGTTGCTGTATGTAATTTAGCATCTATAGCATTACCTATGTTTGTTAAAAATGGTCAGTTTGATCATAAAGAATTATTTAAAATCACAAAACAAGTTACCAAAAACCTAAACCGAGTTATAGATAGAAATTATTACCCGGTTATTGAAGCTAAAAATTCTAACATGCGTCACAGACCTATAGGTTTAGGTGTGCAAGGTTTGGCCGATACGTTTATTAAATTACGCCTACCGTTTACAAGTGATGAAGCTAAAAAACTGAATCAAGATATTTTTGAAACGCTTTACTTTGGTGCAGTAACTGCGAGTATGGAAGAAGCTAAGGCAGATGGCGCTTACCAAACCTATAAAGGTTCACCGATAAGTAGGGGCGAGTTTCAATACAATTTATGGGGTTTAACGGAATCTGATTTAAGCGGACTTTGGGATTGGGATGCCTTACGTAAAGAGGTTTTACAATATGGTGTACGTAACTCCTTATTAGTAGCGCCTATGCCAACAGCATCAACATCGCAAATACTAGGAAATAACGAGTGTTTTGAACCGTATACCTCTAATATTTATACCCGACGTGTATTATCTGGTGAGTTTATTATTGTGAATAAACATTTACTAGAAGATCTTGTAGAACTTGGACTCTGGAACGAAGGACTAAAGCAAGATATTATGCGTGCTAATGGTTCTGTCCAACATATAGATTGCATTCCTCAGGATATTAAAGATTTGTATAAAACAGTATGGGAATTAAGTATGAAAGATATTATAGATATGTCGCGCCAGCGTGGGTATTTTATAGATCAGTCGCAATCCCTAAACTTATTTATGGAAGGCGCAACCATGTCTAAATTAACATCTATGCATTTTTATGCCTGGAAAAGTGGTTTAAAAACAGGTATGTACTATTTAAGAACAAAGAGCGCTGTAGATGCTATTAAATTTACTTTAGATAATACTAAGAAGGCAGAACCTATTACGGATACAGTTGAAGAGCCTGTAGCATCGTATAAAAAGGTTAAGGCAGAACAAACAGCAGCTAAATTAATAAAAGAAACCGAGGCTAAGAATAGTGAGGTTCAGGTAGAGCCTCTGTCTCCGGAAGAGATGAAAGCTTTAATCGCGCAGGCTAAAGAAGCTGAAGGTGATGATTGTTTAATGTGTGGATCGTAATCGATTATATATAGTTTAATTTTTAAGGTTAAAAGGGAGTAAATTTAGATTTGCTCCCTTTTTTTGTAAGTCTTTTTTTAGAAACAAAAAAACCGAGCGGTTAAAGTTGTAACGGCTCGGTTTTAATAATTGTGATGGGTTAGGAGATTGTTATTCTTCTAACTCTTCGTCTTTTATAATTTTATGAATTTGAGTTGTCCCATCGTTAGCATGGTAAAACTCTTCAAGTAAATTCATGGTTGCTGTTAACAGGTCTTTAGTTTCTAAAAGTAAGCTAAAGTACAATGTTGTGTTTTTAGGGCTCACTTCTTCTGTTCTAGTACGTTCAACCTGTTTCTGAATTTTATCAGTAATTTCAGTAAAGATTACTTTTTTGTTCTTTAAGATGTCTCCTATATCTTCAAACGAACGGTTTTCAAATGTCTTTTGTGTATTAGAGAATAATTTTTCTAATATCGTATCGATTTGTTTCAGTTCTTTAATCTGATTGAATTTTAATTTTTTATGATTGTTATTTACGTGCTTGTAACTTACTTTAGAAATGTATTCTAAAGATTGAGACATGTCTTGTAAATAGCCTAAAATATTAATGTAGAAGTTACTCGCAGCAACACTAGATTCGTCTAAGTTTTTAATAAAATAGAAAATATTATCTCTTAATTCATCTATCTCGTTTGCTAATTTTTCTACTTGTTTTTTATTTTGTTTTAAAGCAATAAGATCTTGTTTAGATAAGCCGTTTATGGCACCTGTGTAAATTTTGTTAACACGTTTAATAGCGTTTGCAATATTGTGCGCACTTTCGTGAACAACGCCCTGTATAGAGCTGCTTTCTGCACGTATTAATTGTCCTTCTGCTTTTAGTTCTTTTTGCCTTTTATTGTGCATTAAGTAGTTTCTCGATAATAATAGAAAGGCTATTAATAATAAAATACCTACCATAGATGGAACGTGTAAATTAATTAAATAAGCGATTATTGCTGCAGACACAAAAGCGATTAAAGCAGTAAAGAACCAACCTCCAATTACATTTAATACACCAGCAACTCGATATACTGCACTTTCTGCTCCCCAAGCTTTATCGGCAAGAGAAGTCCCCATTGCAACCATAAACGTTACATATGTAGTAGAGAGTGGTAATTTCATTGAAGTTGCAATAGATATTAGTACACTGGCCACCATAAGGTTTACTGCAGCACGCACCATATCAAAAGCTGGAAGTTCATATTTTTTATCGCGTTCAAGAGCAATTGTTGGTTTCTCAAAACGTCTGTCTATTTTCTCTTGTGTTTTATCTGGAACAACCATTCTTAGTAAGTCAGATATCCCAACTGCTGTTCTTACAAAACCACGAGATAGAAAGTTTGGCTGAAAACGTTCTTTAGTTTCATTCTGGCTAGATGCTAAATCTATAGATGTTTTAACAACTGCCTTGGCTTTGCTAGAAAACCAAAGTGTAACAACCATTACCATACCAGCAATAAATAACATTAGTGTTGGTGTTCTTACAGCCTGACCAAGTATAGCCATATTAAACTGATCTGCTGGAATTCCAGAAACAGACCATTCTTGGTACGATTGCCAAGCAGCTATAGGTACTCCTATAAAGTTTACTAAGTCGTTACCAGCAAAGGCTAGTGCTAAAGCAAAAGTTCCTATTAAGATAATAAGCTTATATATGTTCAGTTTTAATACCGCCATATATATGTAAGATATTGAGCTCCAAAAAGCGAAACTTATTAAAAGGATGATAAGCACTTCGTTTTCTATATAATGACCAATTGTTAATCCGCCTAAAAAGGAATAGCTTTCTTGAGCAAAAGCTGTCCCGCCAATAC